>NZ_CP025228.1:0-664758 GCF_004102025.1 Actinomyces qiguomingii
GCAACCGCAGTGTGCGGGATCGGTTACCGTTCTTCTAGCGCATCCGTTCAGCCGACTTCCAGCCGGCTGAACGATCATCAGCAAGTCCATCCCCAACCGTCCGACCAGTTTTCAGTCAGTCAGGAGTGAGCCGTGGCCGACGAAGCGACGACACAGTGGCGCTCGGCCCTCGAGATCCTCGCCACCTCGGCCGAGCTCGGCCAGGGCAAGTTATCCATCATCCGCACGACCCACGCCGTCGATGTGGACGGCACGCTCGTGCTCATCGTCGGCTCCGGATTCGCTAAGGGTGTGGTTGACAATTCACGCGAGCTGATCAGCCAGGCACTGCACCGGGCCGCCGGCTACGAAGTCCCCTTCGAAGTGATCGTCGACACATCCTTGGAGTCGTCTGCGCCCGTGCTAGCCAACCGGGCCGATGTTC
Organism: Actinomyces qiguomingii; assembly: GCF_004102025.1. Lineage (NCBI taxonomy): Bacteria > Bacillati > Actinomycetota > Actinomycetes > Actinomycetales > Actinomycetaceae > Actinomyces > Actinomyces qiguomingii. The sequence goes on from NZ_CP025228.1 coordinate 425, forward strand.
CAGCCATCAGCCTGGTCCGCCCCGTCGTCGAGCAGATCCCCGAGGCACCCATCCCGGCGGTGGCGGCAACCGCTCCGCCCGCCGGAACCACCCCCAGCCCCGGTTATATGGCCGGCCAGCCTTCCCCGACGGCGGAGCCCCCCAATGCCGATTCGGACCTGAACCCCAAGTACACCTTCGACACCTATGTCACCGGCTCGTCCAACCGGCTGCCGCACGCCTCCGCCATTGCGGTGGCCGAAGCACCCGCAAAGGCCTACAACCCGCTGTTCATCTATGGCGGCTCCGGGCTGGGTAAAACGCACCTGCTGCACGCCATCGGCCACTACGCCCGGCGTCTGTACCCCTCCATAAGGGTCAAGTACGTCTCCAGTGAGGAGTTCGTCTCCGACTTCATCGCCTCGGTGGCCGACGGCCGCATGGACGCCTTCAAGCGCCGCTACCGTGAGGTCGACATCCTCCTGGTCGATGACATCCAGTTCCTCCAGGGCAAGGAGCAGACGCTGGAAGAGTTCTTCCACACTTTCAACGCCCTGCACACCGCCAACAAGCAGGTGGTGCTCACCTCCGACCAACCGCCCAAGGCGCTGGGAGGCTTCGAGGAGAGGTTGCGCTCGCGCTTCGAGTGGGGTCTTCTGGCCGATGTCCAGCCCCCGGACTTCGAGACCCGCACCGCGATCCTGTCCCGCAAGGCCGGCGCGGAGGGATTGGACCTGCCCGCGGACGTGCTGGAATACATCGCCAGCCGGGTCACCACCAATATCCGCGAGCTCGAGGGCGCCCTCATCCGCGTGACCGCCTTCGCGTCTCTGACCAAGCAGCCGGTGGACCGCACCCTGGCCGAGTTGGTGCTCAAGGACATCATCACCGATCCGGCCAGCGAGGAGATCACCCCCGCCCTGATCATGGCGCAGACCGCGGACTACTTCGGCATCAGCATCGACGATCTGTGCTCGGCCAATCGGGCGCGCACCATCGTGCACGCCCGCCACATCGGCATGTACCTGTGTCGGGAGATGACCGACATGTCCCTGCCGCAGATCGGGCGTGAATTCGGCGGCCGGGACCACACCACGGTCATGAGCGCTGACAAGAAGATCCGCACGCAGATGGCCGAGCGGCGCGAAACCTACAACCACGTCGCCGAGCTGACCGCCCGCATCAAGCAGGCGGCCCAGTCCTCCGCTGGCTGACGCCTCCCTATGGCCTGGACGCCGCGGGGCGTCCAGGCCCGCAACTTGGGATCAGACTCAGTGCCGTACTGCACCTGGGACGCCCCCTGGCGTCCAGGCACGCAAGTTTGTGCCTAGGGGGCATGACGGGATGTGGACCGTGCTGCGGAGCGGCGGTGGAAACCACAGCCCCGATGTGTGGAATCTGAATCGCCACCTGGGGACGCGTCCGCGGGCGAACTACAACAATCCACCGGCACAGCCCGTGCTCCACGGAACTACGAGTCTGTAATTCCACAAGCGCCCGGAGCCAGGCGCCGCCATAAGCACCGGTTATCCCCAAGATCCACACCACCTACCACCCCTACCAGACTTGTCATTCACCGCTCGATCTGCTCGCCCGCACTTGGACACCGGCTCCCAGACGATCCCGCGATGCGCTACCGCAGCCCAAGCGTCTACACTCGGCCGCAAACCGACACCACGTACATGCCGGGAGCTCCCGGCCGCCGAGGAGGCACTTCATGAAGCTCAGGGTCGACCGCGACGTCCTCGCCGACGCCGTCACTTGGACCGCACGCTCGGTGCCGGCGCGCCCCCCGGTGCCCGTACTCGCCGGTGTCCGTCTAGAGGCGACCGCAGCCTCACTGATCCTGGCCTCCTTCGATTACGAGGTCTCCGCCCACTGTGAGGTTGCGGCCGATGTCGAGGAGGAGGGTGTGGTGCTGGTCTCCGGAAGGCTGCTGGCCGACATCGCCAAGGCCCTGCCCTCCAAGCCCGTTGATTTGGAGGTCGAGGGCACCAAGGTGACGGTCAGCTGCGGTGCCTCCCACTTCTCCCTGGCGGCCATGGCCGCCGATGACTATCCGGCCCTGCCGCAGATGCCGGGTGTAGCCGGCACCGTCGACGCTCATGACCTCGCCCAGGCCGTCTCCCAGGTATCTATCGCGGCCTCCCGCGACGAGACGCTGCCGCTGCTCACAAGCGTGCAGATCGACGTCAACGGCCCCAGCCTGACCCTGATGGCCACCGACCGCTACCGGCTGGCGGTGCGGGAGATGACCTGGCAGCCGCAGGACCCCGAACTGGCCACACAGGCACTGCTCAAGGCCCGCACCTTATCCGACGTCGCCAAGTCTCTGACCTCCTCCGGGGATGTGACGGTCGCCCTGACCGAAGCCGACTCGGCCGCCTCCAGCCTGATCGGTTTTGAGGCCGGCGGGCGTCGCACCACCAGTCTGCTGACCGACGGCGACTATCCGCCGGTGCTGCGCCTGTTCCCCGAAAGCACCACCATTCACGCCACCGTGGGCCGTGAGGAGCTCATGGCCGCCGTGCGGCGCGTCAGCCTGGTCGCGGACCGGGCCGCCCCCATCCACATGTCCTTCACCGCCGGGAATCTGGCCCTGGACGCCGGGCAGGGCGATGACGCGCAGGCCTCCGAGCAGCTGGTCGCCCACCTGGACGGGGAGGACATCGCCACGGCCTTCAACCCCGCCTACCTGCTGGACGGCCTGGGCGCCACCACCCAGCCGTATGTGCGCTTCGACTTCACCCACCCCTCCAAGCCCGCGGTGCTGACCGGCATGAGTGCCATCGACGGCGAGGAGGACACCTCTTTCCGCTACCTGATCATGCCGATCCGCTTCGGCGCCTGAGACGCCGCCGAATCCATGAGATACGGCGGCGGGCGACGTCCGCGTCACACCTGTCATGTATATCTCCGACCTTGCACTGGACGACTTCCGCTCCTTCCACGAACTCGTCCTTGCCCTTGAGCCCGGACCCACCGCATTCGTCGGGTCCAATGGGCAGGGCAAGACGAATCTGGTGGAGGCGGTCGCCTACCTGTCGACCCTGTCCAGCCACCGTGTGGGCACCGACGCGGCACTGGTGCGTTATGCCGCCTCCGGTGAACCACAGCCAGCCGGTGCCGTGATCCGCGCCAAGGTGGTCCACGGTCACCGCCCCAGCGTGTTGGAGTTGGAGCTCATCTCGGGGCGTGCCAATCGGGCGCGCCTGAACCGTAACTCCACGCGTCCGCGTGATCTGCTCGGGATTTTGCGCACTGTGGTCTTCGCGCCGGAGGATTTGGCGTTGGTGCGCGAGCAGCCGACCGTGCGTCGACGCTTCCTGGACGATCTGGCCGTGACCCTCAAGCCGTCGCTGGCGAGTCTGCGGGCCGAGCACGACAAGATCCTCGCCCAGCGTGCCAGCCTACTGAAGTCGGCTCGCGCCGCCCGCGCCTCCACCTCCTCCATGCTGTCTACTTTGGAGGTGTGGGATGCCCAACTGGCCGCGGCGGCCGCCCGCCTGATCGCCGCCCGCATCGACGTGGTGCAGCGGCTGCGCCCGTGGGTGGCTGAAAGCTATGGGCGTGTCAGCCAGGGCCGTTCGGCCGCCCGCATCGCCTACCGTTCCAGCCTGCTGGTGCATGAGGGTGCGGCAGAACCGGATCCCGCCGCCGAGGATGTTTTCATTGCCGCCGAGGAGTCGCTGCGCAATACCTCGGCTACGGCGGCCCGCCTGGAGGAGGCCATGGGCGCCCTGCATGCCCGTGAGATCGACCGGGGCGCCAACCTGGTGGGTGCCCACCGCGACGATCTGAGCCTGTTCCTGGATGCCCTGCCCGCCAAGGGTTTCGCCTCTCACGGCGAGCAGTGGTCCCTGGCGCTGGCGCTGCGGCTGGCCTCATACGAATTGCTGCGCCACGATGTGGACGCCTACGGGGGCGATGGCGAGCCCGTGCTCATCCTCGACGACGTCTTCGCCTCCCTGGATGAGGGCCGCCGCCGGGCCCTGGCGGGGATCGCCGCCGAGGCCCAGCAGGTGCTGCTCACGGCCGCGGTCGGTGAGGATCTTCCCTCCGCGCTTTCCGGGGCACGCTTCCACGTCACCAACACCGCCACCGGATCACAGGTGCGCCGTGACTGACTCGCTCCCCGACTCGGGCACCGGTCGTCCGCACGCATCCCCGGAGCCGTCCCCGCGAAGGTCGGCGGAGGCCGAGTCGGTCGACGCATTGGCGGCTCGGGCCTTGGCGCGGGAACGTTCCCGCGCCTGGGATGCTGGACAGACCCGCCGCGCCCTGAACCGGCAGGCGGCCGACGCCGATGGTGTAGCCGCCTGGGACCGGCGTCGTCGCGGCGGCACGGACACCGAGGGCGAAGGCATCAATGCCTCCGATATGGATCGCGGCCCCGGGCTGCCCCCGGGCCGTGACCGGCCCGGCCCCACCCGTTTCGATCCGCGCACCGGCAAGCAGGATCTGCGACGCTACGCCGAGCGGCACGGTTGGGCCTCCAAACTGGCAATGGCGTCGGTGTCCGTGCGCTGGCGGGAGATCGTCGGCGAGCAGATCGCCGAGCACGCCGTCATCGAGAGCTTCGAACCGGGCCGCCTGACGCTGCGGGCCTCTTCCACCGCCTGGGCCCAGCAACTGCGGCTGCTGCTGCCCGGCATTGAGCGGCAGGTCGAACAGGCTCTGGGTGAGGGCGCAGGCGCCGTCGAGATCCGCATCCTGGGTCCGGCCGGACCCTCCTGGCGCCATGGGCGCTTCGGCGCCGCCCGCGGTGGTCGGGGCCCCCGCGACACCTACGGGTGAAGGGCGCAGCCCGGATACCTATGGGAGCGTCGCTGCAGACGAGCCGATCACATTCGATCCTCGGGGGTGAGTGGCAGTAATTCGATGATCCGGTCGGCGCAGGCGGACAGCAGCTCGTCGTCGTGAGTCACCACCACGACGACCTTTCCGGCGTTGGCCAGTCGACGAATCGTCTTTGCCGTGGACTGTAGATGCCGGTAGTCCAGTCCGGAGGAGGGCTCGTCGAATACGTAGATCTCCTTATCGATCATCTGCGCGGCGGCCACGACGAGCCGCTGCTTCTGCCCTCCAGACAGGGACATGGGATGGCGCTCGGCGACGTCGGCCAGCCCGTGCTCCGCCAGGGTCGCTTCGACCGTCCCGTTGAGCGGGGAATCGGCAGATGCGCCCAGAGTCAACTCCTCGCGCACATCGGAGCCGAAGAGTTGGCGGTGTACATCCTGCATGACGATGTAACCGAGGCTGGTGCGCTCCCGTGCCCGCACCGGCTTGCCATCCAGGAGGATGGTTCCATGGGCGCGCCGCAGTCCTACCAGGATGCGGGTAAGGGTGGACTTGCCGGCCCCGTTGGGGCCTACGAGTGCCGTAACTCGGCCACGGGGCAGATGCAGGTGGGGAATGTCGAGTACTTGCCGGGAGCCGTAGGACAAGCGCAGGCCGTTCATGACGACGCCGTCCACCTTTGTGCCGGTGTTATCGGGCCGGTGCCCGGTGGCCCGGTCCGCCTCCGGAGCGTCCGCATGGCCGGTGGCCGGCGCATGGAGGATCTGGGCCGCAGGTGTGCGGGGAGGCCGGTGTAATGCGCGCAGTCCCAGCTTCTTGCGCTCGTCCTGGTCCAGGGACCACAGCTCGGCGGCCGGCATCTGTCGCACGATACGGCCGTGGTCGAGCATGACGGCCCGATCGATGACGCCGTTGAGATAGGCGAGGCGGTGTTCGGCGATCACCATCGTGGCACCGGCGGACCGCAGGTCCAGCAGGATACGGCGCAGGCGCTCCACCGAGGGTGCGGACAGGTTCGAGGTCGGCTCGTCGAACAGGTGCACCGTCGGTTGAGCCGCTATTGCGGCCGCACATGCGACCAGCTGCTTGTGACCACCCGACAGCCGGAACACATCGGCGTCCAGCAGTTCCTCGATTCCGGTACGCCGAGCCGCCTGTGCCACCCGGTGGCGGATCAGGTCCGGTGCAACACCGAAGTTCTCCGGGCCGAAGGCGATCTCATCGCGGACCTGCGGGGTGAAGAATTGGGTGCGGGGGTTTTGGAAGACGGTGGCCACCTTGCGGCCCGCGACTTGCAGCGAGGTGGTGGCGATGTTGAGGCCATCCACCTGCACGGAACCGGTGAGCCGGCCGGAGTGGAAGTGCGGAACCAGCCCGTTGATCATCCTCAGCAGGGTCGACTTGCCGCAGCCACTGGGCCCGCACAGCAGCACGCACTCGCCGACGTCGATGTGCATATCCACGTCGTTCAGTCCGGCGACCAGCGCTCCTGGAGCGTCCGAGACCTCGCCGTCCGAGGATCCGTAGGCGAAGGAGACCCGATCGACGTCAATCATCCGATAAGCCTCCCGATGAAGACACCCATTATCAGTACTGCCATGGCCAGGCCGAGTACGTCCCCCGCACCGAAGTCCAGCTGAACGATCGAGGTGCGTCGACGACTCCCGCCCAGGCCCCGCGTCAGGGCGGAGGCCGCCAACTCATCACCGATGCGTGTGGAGGAGACCAGCAGTGGCACCATGATGTGCTCAATGGCCTGGACCGGCTCGCGCAGGATCCCCCAACGCCCCGAGTGGAGCCGCCGCAGCCGGGCCGCTTGCACCACCGCGGTCATCTCTTCAGCCAGTGTTGGGAAGAACCGCAGCATCACCGACATGGGAATCACTAGCGCTTCGGGTGCGCGCAGACGACGCAGTGCCTCGATCAGCTCGGACGGCGTGGTGGTGCGCACGATGTACGCCCCGATGGCCACGGCGGGCAGATAGTTGCCGATGAAGAAACCTACCGCGCCCAACGTGTACCAGATGGCGCCTTCGAATACCTCGGAGGCGAGCAGCCGCACCACCCGGCATGCCACGAACAGGCCCGCCAGGCCGCCGAGCATGCGCCAGGCGCCGGCGGATGCGAGTAGGACCGCCACACAGACAAATGCCATCAGGGACGCCAGCAGATCCACCCGGGTCAGCGCCGCCACATTAATGACGCACACCAGCAGCAACTTGGTGCGCGGATCAAGTCGCAGCCGTCCGGTTGCGCGGGACCGAGCCAGTAGCTGCATCTCAAGCGATGCCGGCTCGGATGAAGTGCTTGCGCAGCATCTTCTGCCCCAGGAGACCGCCCAGGCAGGCACTGACGAAGATAACCGCCAGAATCGCCGCGAAGGGACCGGGCGAGAACACGGTCTCCCAGGCGGCGGCGTACGCATCACCCATCTGTTCCGCGATGTCGGCCAGGTAGGCGTCGCGCTGGTAGTACATCGGCACGATCGGCCCGATCACCCACAGCGTGAAGAATGCGTAGGCGAGTATCGCGGCCCGAGCGGAGCGGTAGTGGCCGCGGGCCAGGATCAGTTCCGCTATCCCGGAGAAGACTACGGCGGCCACCAGGGTGGTCCAGGCGTGACCGGTCAGCACCATGAGCAGGGCGGCGATGAGCCCTGTGAGCAGAACCATGCCGGGCTTGCGGATGCGAGTGATGTACAGGGAGAAGACGATGCCGTTGACAGCGGCGGAGACGATCATGCCGACGGCCTGGGCCACCGGTCCCAGCACGCCGACGAAGCCGAAGGCGAAACCGATCACGAAGTACAGGGCCGTGAAGACACCGACCGTGATCAGATCCCTGGGCGTCAGGGAGCGCGGCCTGGTTGAGGCGGCGAGGTCGGCATTTGGAGCAGATGCGGTGGTGGACATGGACGAACCTTCTAGGCTTAGTGGAGCCATACCTAATATGAATAAGAACATCATTATCATATACCGCGGCAGGGTGTCGTCCGCCGGCGAGGACTCCGCGCGCGGGTGACGTTGCCCACGCCAGCATCCGCGCCGTCGTGACCGACGATTAACCGATCCACGGTAGAATCGGCACGTAATAGCCCATGGTGCGTCCAGGGCCATGCGCAAGGTACCCACCTACACGCGCCGGATCCCATGCCCGGATGACGGCGCCTGAGTAACCGCATGGAATGCAGGCCCGGCGCACATGAAGAGGAGCAACTGACACGTGTCTGACCTGGATCAGCCTGTGACCGCCGGCGGTGACGCCGGTAATGCCGTCTCGGCCGCCGCGGAGGCGGGTGCGTCGGAGGAGTCTCGCGCCGAGCACGGCTACGACGCCGGAGACATCACCGTCCTGGAGGGCCTTGAGGCCGTGCGCAAGCGCCCCGGCATGTACATCGGCTCCACCGGTGAGCGGGGTCTGCACCACCTGGTATACGAGGTGGTCGATAACGCGGTGGATGAGGCACTGGCCGGCTACTGCGACCACATCGAGGTCACCATTCAGGCCGACGGCGGCCTGCGCGTGGTCGACAACGGCCGTGGCATCCCCGTGGACGAACACCCCACCGAGCACAAGCCCACCGTCGAAGTGGTCATGACCATCCTGCACGCCGGCGGCAAGTTCGGTGGCGGCGGATACGCCGTCTCCGGCGGCCTGCACGGAGTCGGCATCTCCGTGGTCAACGCCCTGTCCACCCGCGTGGACACCGAGGTGCGCCGTCAGGGCCACGTGTGGCGCATGAGCTTCGGTGACGGCGGCCGAGCACTGACCCCCCTGGTCAAGGGCGAGGAGACCGACACCACCGGCACCACCCAGACCTTCTACCCGGACCCGGCCATCTTCGAGACCGTTGACTTCGATTACGAGACCCTGCGCCGTCGCTTCCAGCAGATGGCCTTCCTGAACAAGGGCCTGCGCATCACCCTTACCGACGAGCGTGAGGGCGTGACCGACTCCGGGGATGAGATCACCGGCGACCAGCTCGGTCCGGCCGACGATCCGGTGGTGGGCCACCGGTCCGTCACCTACTGCTATGAGCACGGGCTGCGCGACTACGTGGCCTTCCTCAACCGCTCCAAGAAGGTGGAGCTGATCCACCCCGAGATCATCGACTTCGAGGCTGAGCAGGATCTCGGTGAGGGGCGCGCCATCAGCCTGGAGATCGCCATGCAGTGGACCGGGGCCTACTCCGAGTCCGTACACACCTACGCCAACACCATCAACACCACCGAGGGCGGCACCCACGAGGAGGGCTTCCGCACGGCGCTGACCACCCTGGTCAACAAGTACGGGCGCGAGAAGGGCCTGATCAAAGACAAGGACGATAACCTCACCGGTGACGACATCCGCGAGGGCCTGACCGCCGTCATCTCCGTCAAACTCACCGAGCCGCAGTTCGAGGGGCAGACCAAGACCAAGCTGGGCAACACCGAGGCCCGCACCTTCGTGCAGCAGACCGTCTACGCCCGACTCGGCGACTGGCTGGACTCCCACCCCACCGACGCCAAGGCGGTGCTGACCAAGGCCACCCAGGCCGCGGCCGCCCGCCTGGCCGCCCGCAAGGCGCGGGAGGCCACCCGCCGCAAGGGTGTGCTGGAATCCGCCTCCATGCCCGGCAAGCTGCGCGACTGCTCCTCCCGCAACGCCGAGGAGTGCGAGATCTTCATCGTCGAGGGCGACTCGGCCGGCGGCTCCGCCGTCGGCGGGCGCGACCCTGAGCACCAGGCGATTATGCCGATCCGCGGCAAGATCCTGAACGTGGAGAAGGCCCGCCTGGACCGGGCCCTGTCCTCGGACACCATCCGTTCCCTGATTACCGCCTTCGGCACCGGCATCGGTGAGGACTTCGACATCTCCAAACTGCGCTACGGCAAGATCGTCATCATGGCCGACGCCGACGTCGACGGCCAGCACATCGCCACCCTCCTGCTGACCCTGCTGTTCCGCTACATGCGGCCCCTGATCGAGCAGGGCCACACCTATATCGCCATGCCGCCCCTGTACCGCCTGAAGTGGGTGGGCGCCGAGCACGAGTTCGCCTACTCCGACGCCGAACGCGACCAGCTGCTGGCGGCCGGAACCGAGGCCGGGCGCCGCCTGCCCAAGGAGGGCGGTATTCAACGCTATAAGGGCCTGGGCGAGATGAACGACCACGAGCTGTGGGAGACCACCATGGACCCGGCCAACCGAATTCTCAAGCGGGTCACCCTGGATGAGGCCGCCGACGCCGACGAAACCTTCTCCATCCTCATGGGGGACGACGTCGAGCAGCGCCGCTCCTTCATCCAGCGCAACGCCGCCGATGTCCGCTTCCTGGACATCTAGGCGGCCCGCGGGCTCCCAACGACTGACAAATGCCGGGCCCGCCCCGGTGCCTGTCGGCTCGCCGTCGGCCCGCGCACCGCGCTACCACTGAACTTCAGTACCCCACCAGCAAAGGAATTCCGTGAGCGACGAGACCACCGAGCTGCCCGCCGTGGAGCCGACCGGTGACCGCATCCACCCGGTCGACCTCCAGATGGAGATGCAGCGCTCCTACCTCGACTACGCCATGAGCGTGATCGTCGGGCGTGCCCTGCCTGATGTGCGTGACGGGCTCAAGCCGGTTCACCGCCGCGTCCTGTACGCCATGTACGACGGCGGCTACCGCCCCAATGCCTCCTTCTCCAAGTCCTCCCGCGTGGTGGGCGAGGTCATGGGTAACTACCATCCCCACGGCGACGCCGCCATCTACGACGCACTCGCCCGCCTGGTGCAGTGGTGGTCGCTGCGCTACCCGCTGGTGGCCGGGCAGGGCAACTTCGGCACCCCCGGCAATCTGGGGCCGGCCGCCCCCCGCTACACCGAGTGCAAGATGGCGCCGCTGGCCATGGAGATGGTCCGCGACATCGACGAGGAAAGCGTCGACTTCCAGGACAACTACGACGGCCGCAACCAGGAACCCGTCATCCTGCCGGCACGTTTCCCCAATCTGCTCGTCAACGGCTCGGAGGGCATCGCGGTGGGCATGGCCACCCGCATCCCGCCGCACAACCTGCGCGAGGTGGCCACCGGCGTCCAGTGGTTCCTGGATCACCCCGAGGCCTCCCGGGAGGAGCTGTTGGAGGCACTGATCCAGCGCATCCCCGGACCGGACTTCCCCACCGGCGCCACCATTCTGGGGCGGCGCGGTATTGAGGACGCCTACCGTACCGGCCGCGGCTCCATCACCCAGCGGGCGGTGGTCAACGTCGAGGAGATCCAGGGCCGCCAGTGCCTGGTGGTCACCGAGCTGCCCTACCAGGTCAACCCCGACAACCTGGCCGACAAGATCGCCCAGCTGGTGCGCGACGGGCAGGTCACCGGCATCGCCGACATCCGCGATGAGACCTCCGGCCGCACCGGTCAACGCCTGGTGATCGTGCTCAAGCGCGATGCGGTGGCCAAAGTGGTGCTGAACAACCTGTACAAGCGCACCCAGCTGCAGGACAACTTCCCCGCCAACATGCTGGCCCTGGTGGACGGCGTGCCACGCACCCTGTCCCTGGACGGCTTTGTACGCCACTGGGTGGGCCACCAGATCGACGTGATTGTGCGCCGCTCCAAGTTCCGGCTGCGCAAGGCCGAGGAGCGGCTGCACATCCTGGAGGGCCTGCTCAAGGCGATCGACGCCCTGGACGCCGTGATCGCCCTGATCCGTCGTTCGCCCACCACCGATGAGGCCCGCATCGGGCTGATGGAGTTGCTCGGCGTCGACGAGGCCCAGGCCGAGGCCATCCTCTCCCTGCAGCTGCGCCGCCTGGCGGCCCTGGAGCGGCTCAAGATCCAGCAGGAGTCCGATGAACTGACCGCCCGCGTGGCCGACCTGAAGGACATCATCGCCGATCCCGCCCGCCAGCGCGCCATCGTCTCGGAGGAGCTGGCGGAAATCGTCGACAAGTACGGTGACGAGCGCCGCACCAGGATCCTGCCCTTTGACGGGGAGATGAGTGCCGAGGACCTGATCCCCGAGGAGGAGGTGGTGGTCACCATTACCCGCTCCGGTTACGCCAAGCGCACCCGCACGGATGCCTACCGCTCCCAGCACCGCGGCGGCAAGGGCGTGCGCGGAGCGGCCCTGCGCGACGACGACGTCGTCGACCACTTCTTCGTCACCTCCACCCACAACTGGCTGCTGTTCTTCACCAACCTCGGCCGGGTCTACCGGGCCAAGGCCTACGAGCTGCCGGAGGGTGGCCGCGACGCCAAGGGGCAGCACGTGGCGAACCTCCTGGCCTTCCAGCCGGGTGAGCAGATCGCCCAGGTGATGGAGCTGGGCGACTACCAGCAGGCCGACTACCTGGTGCTAGCCACTCGCCGCGGCCTGGTGAAGAAGACCCGCCTGACCGAGTACGACTCCAACCGCTCCGCCGGGCTGATCGCCATAAACCTGCGTGAGGACGCCGAGGGCAACCCCGATGAACTGGTCTCCGCAGCCCTGTTGTCCGACGGGCAGGACCTGCTGCTGGTCTCCCGGCACGGGCAGGCGCTGCGCTTCACCGCCGATGACGCCACCCTGCGTCCCACCGGCCGCGCCACCAGCGGCGTGACCGGCATGCGCTTCCGCACCGGCGACGCCCTGCTGGCCATGGATGTGGTGGATTCCGCCTGGGAGGACGCCGACCTGTTCGTCGTCACCGAGGGCGGCTACGCCAAGCGCACCCTGGCCACCGACTACCCGGTCAAGGGCCGCGGCGGCCTGGGCGTGAAGGTCGCCGACCTGGTGGAGGAGCGCGGCGACCTTGTCGGCGCCCTGACCACCGCCCCCAATGATGAAGTGATGTGCATCATGGCCTCCGGCAAGGTGGTGCGCAGCGCCGTCGCCGAGGTCTCCCGCACCGGCCGCAATACCCGCGGCGTCACCTTCGCCAAACCCGATGCGGGCGACCGGATCATCGCCGTCGCCCGCAACCCCGAACAGGAGCTCGCGGAGCAGGTCGGCCAGTCCGATTCCGCCCCATCGGCAGATGCCGCCCATTTTGCAGCCGAGGAAGCCGAGGCGGATCACTTCGGAATGGACGCTGCGGGCGGGGGCACTGACGCGGTATCGTCTGAGGACGACGAGAGTGAGGTCCAGGCATGAGCCAGCCGGAGTCCTTCCCGCCCGCCACGGGCGGGCAGACCCTGTCCCCCGCGGGCGCGCCCGTGTCGGCTGCGTCCGGGGGCCAGCAGAGCCCCAAGCAGCCCGAGAAGACGGCCAAGACCATCGCCGGCCCCCGCCGGGTGAGGTTGGCGCTGACCCGCATCGACCCCTGGTCGGTGATGAAGGCCTCCTTCCTGCTGAGTGTGGCCGCGGGCATCATGCTGGTGGTGGCTGCCGCCTTTGTGTGGTTCATGTTGGACGCCATGCACGTGTTCTCCACGATCCAGGACCTGGTGGGCACCGTGATGGACTCCAACAACAACGCCTACTCGGCGCTGATCGAGTACATGAAGTTCTCCCGCGCCATCTCCATGGCCACCGTGATCGCAGTGGTAAACATCATCCTGGCGACGGCGCTGGCTACCATTGGCGCGTTCCTGTACAACATCACGGCGGCGCTGGTCGGTGGGGTTCATCTCACACTCGCGGACGAGTGATCGCATTTGGTTGCTGGCGGCTCGGTGGGTTAGTCTCTTCCGCGTCGCAAGGGCCTATAGCTCAGTTGGTTAGAGCGCATCCCTGATAAGGATGAGGTCGCTGGTTCAAGTCCAGCTAGGCCCACCGTCCGCGGTGGAAGGTGAGGAGGCTTCATGAAGGGCCGGTCGTTCCTGCTTGCCGCGGTTTTCTCATGCCTCGGGGCGGTGGGTTACGCCGCCTGGCTGAAGCTGGAGGCGGGCCGGGCTGAGCGGGCCGCCTGGGCGGAGGTCACCGACCCCGTCGCATGACCGGGGGCCATGGCGCAATTGGTAGCGCACCTGCTTTGCAAGCAGGGGGTTACGGGTTCGAGTCCCGTTGGCTCCACTCGCCGAGTTCGGTAGATATAACCATCGAGTTCGGCAGACGTTACTGCCGAGTTCGGTCGTCATTACCATCGAGTTCGGTAGATATGACGATCGAGTTCGGTTGCGGGGCTGGCGGGCCCGGGGGGAAGTGTCCAGATTCGGCACGAACGATGTTCCCCCGCCCGACGCCGCTCACCAGGTCCGCATGGTTCCAACGAATCTGAGGGCGTGCGCTGGGAGGGGCGAGGTGTTCGTGCCGTATCTGGACACTTTGGCTCCCAGGCGCCGGCTTTCCGTCCTGATGTGGTGAGCTGGCCAGGGCGTCTGGTTGCCGACTGGCCCCCTCGTGCGAGCGGCTGGGACATCTTTGGTGATGAACCTGGCCCGTGGCCCAGCCGGGCGCTTGGCCCGGCCCGGCCCACAGTCCGGCCCAGCCCGCAGCCCAGCCCGGCCGCTGCCAGGCTGGGCCTGGCTGTCGGCCATGCCGGCGATGTCCGCGGCCTAGGGCATCTTGACCGTTGACCTTGGGTGCGCCGGCGTCCAAGGCAACCCCACCGGCCCGAGTCAGCACCCCCGCACCCGGACCGTCTGGCTGCGGATGGACCACCTGGCTGCCGTTGGACCACCTGAAACGCACTCTCAGACGGTCCAACCGCAAAAGCGCGGTCCAAGTACGCGGCCAGCAGCCGGCCGGTCCCACACCCGCCTACTACACCCCTAAACCGGAAGAGCCGGGAAACATCGTTCGTGCCGAATCTGGACACTTCCCCCCGGGCCCGACAGCCCCGCAACCGAACTCGATCGTCATATCTACCGAACTCGGCAGTAACGTCGACCGAACTCGGCGAACACGGCCTCGAACACGAAGAGCCGGTTAACCTCTCAGATCATGCTTACCCCGACTTTGCCGCACCATACCAACCAAAACCCCAATCTTAAGCACCAAGCCAACGCCAAATGCTCGATACGGCGGGCCCCGCGCTGGTTCTGGCGGCGATCGGCGTTGGCGCCGCCACGGTTGCGGAGGTGACCCTGGAGGTGGAACGCACCGACGTCGGCCGCGACGGCGCACACACACAACAGGGTGAACGGCTGGGGCCCAGGTTGGTCCACAGGCGTCGTCTTCGGAGATACACAGGTGGGAAGCGGTTATGTCCCCACGCTGTGGATTACCTGTTTTTCAGCGTGAATACGCGCTTTCTGCCGGTTCATCCCCAGCTGTGCGCAACCCTGTGGAGAACCACATCGATGTATTTCCCCAGAGGTGTCCACAGGTGTGGAGGAATCACAGGGGTGTACTTCCCCAGATTCCGTAACCGTGGGAACGCATGTGGATACGGTGGGCGACTTGAGGGGTGGTCTGACGTACGAATTCGTCTCTAGACGCCGTGGGGCGCAATTCGTCCGCATGGCAATGCCGAGGAACGGCGTAAGACCCTAAGAGGTGCCGCCGGCCGGGGCTGCCTACTCAAGCCCGCAGCCGGACTGGCAGCCCACTGGGCGATGCAGTCAGACCAGGAGCGCGCGAACGGCTGCCAGAGCCACCAGGAACACCGCCACACCAACGGTCCCCCACACGCCGATCACGGTCTGTCGTTCACGTGGCGCCCAGGCGTAGATGGCGGATACCACGAGCCCGGTCAAGAAACCTCCCAGATGCCCCTGCCAGGAGATGTTCGCTCCCACCACGGAGATCACCAGGTTTATCACCAGTAAACCCACTATGGTCGAGGTGTCCCGGCCGAAGCGGCGCAGGATCACGAAGACCGCCGCGAACAGTCCTAAGATGGCGCCCGAGGCGCCCACGGTGCCGGCGTACCATGAGGCGAACGAAGCCGGTGAGGACAGCCAGTAGATCGCGGTGGATCCTCCCAGTGCGCTGAGCACGGCCAAAGCCAAGAAGCGCCAGCGCCCCAGCAGGGGCTCCAATGAATGACCCGACAGCCACAGCGCCCACATATTCATGGCCAGGTGTAGCGGTGATCCGTGCAACAAGGCCGTGGACAGGAAGCGCCAGGGCTGCGCCGCAGCCAATGCGGGAACGAAATCGAACCAGACGGTGACCACCGGGTACACCATCTGCAGCAGGTAGACGGCGACGCACACACCCATCAGGGTCTTGGTCACCAGGGCTCCGTCGGCCTTGGCGGTGCCGCCCAGTGTGGTGCGCACGCCGCGACGATTCGCACTGGCCTTGCGCGCACAGTCCACGCAGTGGATGCCGACGGCGCTGGGCACCTGACACTCCGGGCATGTCGGACGTGAGCAGCGCTGGCAGCGCACGTAGGCCACCCGTTCCGGATGACGCGGACACACCGGCGGTGCGCCGACCTGCGGGTCCGCCTCAGTCATGAAGCACTCCTACCACGCCTGGCCGCCCGAACCTGCTCACCGCCAGCTCACCGCCGCACGGTGACGGAGGTAATTACGACGTCGTCCAGGGGGCGGTCACGTGGATCGGTGGCCACCGCAGAGATGGCGTCAACCACCTTGCGGGAGGCCTCATCGGCTACGGCGCCGAAAATCGTGTGCTTGCCCTGCAACCACTCGGTGGGGGCGGTGGTGATGAAGAACTGCGAACCGTTGGTGCCCTTTCCCAGTCGTCGGCCGGCGTTGGCCATGGCCAAGACGTAAGGGGCGGTGAAGGTCAGGGAGGGGTCGATCTCATCATCGAATACGTAGCCGGGGCCCCCGGTGCCGGTGCCCAGGGGGTCGCCGCCCTGAATCATGAACCCGGGGATGACCCGGTGGAAGACGACGCCCTCATACAGGGGGGCGTTGGACTGCTCGCCTGTGCGCGGGTCGGTCCAGGTCTTCTCGCCGGTGGCCAGGCCAACGAAGTTCGAGACGGTCTCAGGCGCCTGGGCGGGGTATAGCTCGAGCCGAATGTCGCCGAGAGTGGTGTGGAGTGTCGCATCAATGGTCGCTTCCATGTTCGCCATGGTCCCACGTGTACCCCGGGTGATCCTGGGAGCCGGTGTTCACCCCAGGCAGAACACCCACGGGATGTGCGGTGGGAGCTGCATTACAGTGCCACCATTGGGTGAACAACCTCATCGTTCCGAGCAGGGAGACCGACATGGTTTGCAATTTCCGAGGCAAGAAGATCGAGCGCGATCAGACCCGTCTGGAGGCCGCCACGCTCGCGGACAGTATCGCCGCCCAGGCCGGGCGTGCCGTCGGCTGGGCGACGCCGCGTGTCAGCAGGGCGCGGGAGGAGTTCATCAAGGCAGCCAGGCAGGCGCAACTGCGCGCCCAGCCGGTCGTTGAGGAGGCGCGCACGCGGGTCGTTGAGGAGTATGTCCCCGCCGCCCAGCGCGCCGCCGAGGAGGCGCGCACGCGGGTTGTCGAGGAGTATGTCCCCGCCGCCCAGCGCGCCGCGATCGCCGCCCAGGAGGCCGTCAACACCGAGGGCACGCTGACCGAGCGCGCCCAGCGCGCCGCCCTCGCCGCAAAGCAGGCGGCACTGACCCCGGAGGTACCAGTGAAGAAGAAGCACCCTGTCCTCAAGACGTTCTGCTGGCTGGCCGTCGCCGGCTGCGCAGCGGGCGCCGCCTACGTCATCTGGCGTCGCAGCCAGCCGATCGAAGACCCGTGGGCCGAGGAGTACTGGGCCGATTCCACCGATGAACCGGTCGTCTCCGAGGCTCCGCAGGAGCCGGTCGATGCCCCCGCAGCACCGGCCGAGGAGCCCGCGGCCGAATAGGATCGCCCGGGCCGGGACCGGTCGGCCCCAACCGGTCGGCCCCATCGGAGCGGAATGATGCACGACGGCGCCCCACACCGTGGGATGCGAAGCGCCGTCGTGCATCCAACACCCTGCTGTGGGCCGGGTGTCTACGGTTGCGCGGCCGCACCGCACCGGGGACAGAAGAATGTGGCCCTGACCACGTCGGCATCGCTAGGCTGAGTGCATGAACAGAACCATCGCCGCACCCTGCCTGTCCCTGCGCCGGGGCACGGCGGGCAACGAGGTCGTGACCATGCCGCAGCTCGGCTTCGGCACGTATAAGGTGTCCGACGCCGAGGCCGAGCGCGCCGTCACCGCCGCCTTGGAGCTCGGCTACCGCCATATTGACACCGCGCAGATGTACGGAAACGAGGCCGGTGTCGGCCGGGCTCTGGCGGCCTGCGGCATTGCCCGCCAACAGCTATGGGTTACCTCTAAACTCAACAACCCCAACCATCGTCGTGATGACGCCCTGCGCAGTTTCGACGCCACCATGCGGGATCTGCAACTGGACGTCCTGGACCTGTTCTTAGTGCATTGGCCGCTCGCCGCCTCCCCGGGAATCGACCTGGTCGACACCTGGCGCACCATGATTGAGATCCTGGACTCCGGGCGGGTTCGCGCCATCGGGGTGTCGAACTATCAGAGCGAGCACCTGCACACGATCATTGACGCCACCGGGGTCACCCCCGCCGTCAACCAGATTGAACTGCATCCCTACCTGATTCAGCATCAGCTGCGGGCCGTAGACGAAAAACTCGGCATTGTCACCGAATCCTGGTCGCCGCTGGGCCGCGGACGGTTGCTGGATGACCCCGAAATCGGGAGGATCGCGGCCGAGCTGGAGGTGACCCCGGCGCAGGTCATTGTTCGCTGGCACCTGCAGCACGGCCTGGTCGTGATCCCCAAGAGCACACACCCCGAGCGCATGCGCGCCAACGCTGATGTCTTCGGATTCGAATTGACGACGGCGCAGATGGCGGCCCTTGACGCCCTGGACCGTGGCATGCGCACCGGCTCCCACCCTGATCTGGTGCAGGTCTGAGCCTGATCTGCAGCCGGCCATCCCATAGGCTAGGGTGCAGCAGGTGTGAATCGTGGGCCACTGTCGTGGCCCGGTGGCCAGTGAGGAGATGCGCGTGGCGCAGACGCAGGACAGCACGGACAGCAGCGTCGAGAAGACCGCCGGCAAAGCCAGGGCGAAGGATGAGTCCGGCAACAAGTCCAACAAGTCCAAAGACGGCAGCGGGGCCAAGAACAAGGCCCGGCGGTCACGGCCGGAACGCTCCGGGAACCCGGCCAAGCGCGCCGCCGCGGAGCGGGAGCGTATGGAGGAGTCTCGGGCCGCTGCCAACCGCGTGTCCCGTGTGCCCCGCAAAGTCAAGGAGAAGGGGTCGCCGCGCTGGTATGCGCCGGTGATGGTTGCCTTTCTGGTGACCGGCCTGCTGTGGGTGGTGGTCACCTACTTGTTCAAGGGCTCCTACCCGCTGCCGTACTTCGTGGAGAACCATGCCAGCGACTGGCTGGTCAACGGCAACCTGTATGTCGGCTTCATGATCATGCTGGTCGGCTTCCTCGGCCTGCTGCGCTGGAAGTAGCCGGTGCGAGTATGGCGGCGACGGTGGCCAGACACCAAGCGGCGCGACGTCGGGGACCCCGGCGCGTATTCGACGCGCTTTTGTTCGGCATCGGTGAACTATTGATCACCGCGGGGCTGGTAGTGGCCCTGTTCCTGACCTGGCAGCTGTGGTGGACCGGAATCGATGCCAATGCCAAGGCGGCGGAGGTGGCCACCGCCTTCACCGATACGCAGGTCGACTCCCCGAAGGTGGAGGGCACCAAGCACTACGATGATCCGCCTGAGGTGGCCCCCGTCGGCTACGGGGAGGTGATCGGCATGCTGGTGGTTCCCAAGTGGTACGGCGTGACCAACAACAATATGCCGGTCCTGGAGGGTATCGGCGCCGACGTGCTGGATCAGGCGGCCGCCGGGCACTACCCCGACACCCAGCAGCTGGGCGCCATCGGCAACTTCGCCATCGCCGGTCATCGCCGCACCAACGGCAATTCCTTCCGGCGCATTGACCTGCTGGAGGAGGGCGATGAGATCATCGTCGCCACCAAGGACACGTGGTACGTGTACACGGTCACCAGTCATGAGATTGTTGAACCCACCGACGTCGATGTGATTGCCCCCGTGCCCGGAGAGCCCGGCGTGGCCCCCACCGAGCGGATGCTCACAATGACCACCTGCCACTCCCTGACGGTTGGTGAATGGGGCAATGACCACCGGTGGATCACCTACGCCAAATTCACCTACTGGATGGAGCGCGCAGAGGGACGCCCCGCCTCGGTGCTGAACGATGAGGGGGTCAACTGATGTACGGGTGGATCTGGCGACACCTGCCCGGGCCGGTATGGCTGCGCGCCATTGAGGCCCTGATTCTGGCGGCCGGGGTGGTGCTGTTCCTTTTCGAGGTCGTCTTCCCCTGGGCCAACGAGATGTGGAACCTGTCCGGCGAGGCCACCGTCTAGCACTGTCTAATCCGGACACTTCCCCCGGCCCCCCGGCCTCACCAACCGAACTCGATGGTTATATCTACCGAACTCGGCGAAGACACCGTCAAACCGGAAGAGCTCCATCCTTAGGCCGAGGGGCCGAGGGCCTCTCGAGAGCCTCTGAAGGGCCTCTCGAGAGGCTATCCTCAGCCCTCGTCGTCGTTGTTGTTATCGTCTCCGTCCCCACCGTCGATCGGTCCGAAGGAATTGGGCGCCGTCGGCTGCTGGGTGGGTGCGGAGGTGGCCGGTGCCCGATAGGTGTAGTGGGTGATGGTCAGCGTCACCGACTGGCCGGTGTCGATCGAGGTGCCCTCGCCCGGGTCGACGGCGGTGACTATGTACTGATCGTCCAGCTCCTGCTCGGTGGTGGTCTCCTCCACCGTGGAGCTGTTGTAGTTCAGGCCCGCCGCGGTGATCGCCGACTGCGCCTCATCCCGGGTCAGGCCGACCACATTGGGCACCGTGGTCTTGCCGGAGGAGATCACCAGGGACACCGACGATCCGCGCTCCACCGGGGTTCCAGCCACCGGATCGGTGCGAATGACCGAGCCGGAGGGCACCGTGGTGGAGTCTTCGGTGGTCACATCGCCCACGCTCAGACCGGCCTCGGTTATTGCGGCGCGCGCATCGGCCTGGGACTGCCCGGACACATCAGGCACGTCCACCATGGCCGATCCGGAGGAGAAGTGCACGGTGACGGTCGATCCCAGCATTACCGAGGTGCCCTCGCCGGGGTCGGTGGACACCGCCAGGCCGGCGTCGACCGTGTCTGAGTTGACGTCCTCTCCCTTGGCGTATACCAGGCCCAGGTCCTCAATGGCGGATCGGGCTTCGGACTCGCTCAGGCCGGATACGGTCGGCACGGCCACCGCCGTGGCCGACGGCGTCGGCGTGGGCCGTGAAGGGCCTTCCAGCATCCCGGAGGCCCACAGACCCAGAAGGGTTCCCAGGGCGATCAGGGCGATGAGGATGAGCACCAACAGCCACCAGCGGCGACGGGGCTGCTCCTCCTCCTGCGGGCCGGCCTGCTCCTCCTCGGGGGAGGTGACCGCGGCGGACTCGCCCTCGGAGGCGAGTACGGTGGTGGCCGCCCAGGTGTCGGTGGCCGGTGCCGCCACATCCAGGCCACGGGCCGCGGCCAGCAGATCGGCGCGCATATGGGCTGCGTCCTGGTAGCGGTCGTCCCGGTTCTTGGCCAGTGCCTTGAGCACCACCCGGTCCAGGGAGTCGGGGATGTCCGCCGCAATGGACGACGGCGACTTCGGGATCTCCCGCACATGCTGATAGGCGATCGCTACCGCCGAGTCTCCGGTGAAGGGCGGTTGACCGGTGAGCAGCTCGTACAGCAGGCAGCCGGTGGAGTACAGGTCGCTACGGGCGTCAACCACCTCTCCGCGCGCCTGCTCCGGGGACAGGTACTGGGCGGTGCCGACGACGGCGTGAGTCTGAGTGACGGTGGCGGCCGAGTCCTCCACGGCCCGGGCGATGCCGAAGTCCATGACCTTCACGGCCCCGGCCTGGGTGAGCATGATATTGCCGGGCTTGATGTCACGGTGCACGATGCCGGCGCGGTGGGAGTACTCCAGGGCGTCCAGCACACCGGTGGTGATCTCCACGGCTTCGGCGATGGGCACGGCCTCCCCTTCGCCGAGCAGCTCACGCACGGTATGCCCCTCAACGTATTCCATGACGATGAAGGGGACCACGCGGCGGCTGCCGTCCGGCTGGGTCAACTCCTCCTCTCCGGAGTCGTACACGGCCACAATCGCCGGGTGGTTCAAAGCGGCTGCCGATGTGGCCTCCCGGCGGAAACGGGCCTGGAAGGTGGGATCGCCGGCGATGTCCGAGCGCAGCAGTTTAATGGCGACGATCCGGCTCAGACGCGTGTCATAGCCGAGGTGAACCTCCGCCATGCCGCCGCGGCCAATGAGCTCGCGGAGCTCATAGCGGCCAGCGAGCATCTGCTGAGGGGACTGAATCGTCACAGTGCCTCCTTCGAAGAGGTGGTGGACACGACCGCATGATCACGGGAGGCGCCCGGGTGCGCTGAGGTAAGGGTACCCGCCGCCACCAGTAGCATGAGCAGGATCAGGATGGCGACCACAATGCGAATGGTGCCTGCCGGCAGACCGAAGCGCTCGCGGCCGGAGGCGTGCCGGGTGGAGACCGACGTCGTGCCGGGCGCGGCGGGGCCGCTGCTGTGATCCACCGCCGGCATGGCGCGGGTGTCGGTCGGCGCGGCGGTCGCCTGCGGCGCGGCGGCGTCCTGGGGGCTGGGCTCGGTGGCGGTGCTGCGCTCCGCTTCGGCCTCGGTGCCCCCGGTGGTGCGACCGGTCGCCGCCCATCTGGGTCTTTGCTGCGGATCCCAGGATTCGGTGGGCAGGTTGACCACGATCCGGTCCAGGCGACGGGCCAGATCGCGCGCCGAGTGGGGACGATCCGTGGGCTTCTTGGCCAGCAGCTCCATCACCACTTCGCGCACCTCGGCCGGCAGGTGGTCGGGCATCGGTGGAACCGGTTGGTTGACGTGGGCGAAGGCGATATCCACCTGGGTGGAGCCGGTGAAGGGTCGGTGGCCCACCAGCGCCTCGTAGGCGATCACCCCCAGTGCATACAGGTCCCCCGACGGGGTGGCCATATTGCCCATCGCCTGCTCCGGAGCCAGGTACTGGGCCGTGCCCATCACCATGCCGGTGGCGGTCATGGGGCGCTGATTGACGCCCATGGAGATGCCGAAGTCCGTGAGCTTGGCCAGGCCCTCCCGGTTGATGAGGATATTGGACGGCTTGACATCCCGGTGCACCACGCCGGAGTCGTGGACCACCTGCAGGGCGCGGGCAACCTGCGCCAGGGTCGGCAGGATCTCATCGGGCTCCATGGTTCCCCGCTCGGTGAGGATGTCGGATAGGGCCCGGCCCTGCACCAGCTCCATGACGATCCAGCCGGATCCGCGGCGCTCACCGGAATCCAGGACGACGGCGAGATTGGGGTGCCGCAGGCCCCGGGAGTTCGCCGCCTCTGCGCGCAGCCGCGACAGGAAGATCTCATCCCCGGCCAGCTCGGGGCGCAGAATCTTCACGGCCACCGCCCGGCCGGAGCGCAGATCGGTGGCGCGCCACACCTCTCCCATGCCTCCCAGGGCGATGCGTTCAACGAGCTGGTAGCGGCCCTGCAGTTCAAGGCCGACGTCTGGTTTCACTGGTCCACCGCCGCGTCGATCACAGAGGCGGCAATAGGGCCGGCGACCGAACCGCCGGTGCCGGTGGTGGACGTCTGCTCACCGCCGTCGAGCACTACCGCCAGGGCGATCGTGGGCTTGTTGATGTCGGTGCCGGCGAATCCGACGAACCAGGTGACCGGGCCGCCTTCGGGTGAGCCCGTCTCCGCGGTGCCGGTTTTGCCGGCGACGGTTACACCGGCCACCTGCGCGGTGGTGCCCGTGCCGTCCGTGACTGCGGTCTGCATGAGCTCAGAGAGGGTATGGGCGATGTCGGAGTCGATCGGGGTGCGCGCGACCTTGGGAGTGGTGGTGCTGACGACGGAAAGATCAGAGTCGAGGGTCTGGGCAACCAGGTAGGGGGTCATCTGTTTGCCGTCATTGGCGATCGTGGCGGCCACGGAGGCCATCATCAGCGGCGTCACCCGCACGGAGGCCTGCCCGATACCGGCCATGGCGGTCTGTGCCTGGGAGTCGTTGGCCGGGTAGGTGGACGGGGTGACCGTTAGGGGAATGTCCAGGTCCTCGCCGAAGCCCCAGTTGGCGGCCTCGGTGGCCAGCTCCTCATCGCCCACATCCATGGCCAGTTGGGCGAAGGGGGTGTTGCAGGACTCGGCGAAGGCGAATGAGAGCGTAACGGTGCCGTTGCCGCAGGATTCACCCGCGTAGTTGGACAGGGCGTGGTTGGTTCCCGGCAGGGTGAGGGTGTCGGGGGCGCTGACCTTGGTTCCCACATTGGCCGTGCCGGTGCGCAGGGCTGCCGAGGTGGTCAGGATCTTGAAGGTGGAGCCAGGCGGATACAGGTCGCCGGCGATGGCCCGATTGGCCAGGGGCCTGGTGGTGTCGGCGTTGAGAGTGTCCCATGCGCTTTGGGCGGTGCCGCTGTCGTGGGATGCCAGCAGGTTGGGGTCATAGGAGGGGGAGGAGACCATGGCCAGGATCGCTCCCGAGGAGGGGTCCATGGCGACCACGCTGCCTTGGCGGCCACCCAGTGCGTCCCAGGCGGCCTGCTGTACCTGCGGGTCGATGGTCAGTTTGATGGCGCCGCCCTGCTGGTTTTCGCCGGTGATGAGAGATTTGATGCGGCTGGAGAACAGTGAGGGGTCCTCGCCGTTGAGCACGGAGTTAGCGGCCAGCTCCAGGCCGGTCATTGAGGAGAAGGCCGTGGAGAAGTAGCCGGTCAGGGGCGCATACAGCTGCCCGGCGGGGTAGGTGCGCTGGTAGGTGTAGGCGTCGTCGGAGGGCTCGGAGTCGGCGATCACCGTGTCCCCGGCCAGGATCTGGCCGCGATCGGTGCCGAACTGGGCGTAAACCATGCGGACGTTGCGTGCATCCGTGGTCAGTGTTCCCTGCCGGGAGGAGGACTCCCACAGGGCGGGGCGCGCTAGGCCCTGCACGCTGGTCAGGGACACCGCCAGCGCGAGGACCATCACCAGTACCAGGACTGTGATCTGGCGGATCTGCCGATTCATGCGCGGTCCTCCTCGCTTGCGGGTGGGCCGGGGGTGAAGGCGGGCGGGCCGGAGTCCTCGTCGTCGGCCTCCTGGATCTGTTTACGCAGGGAGCTGGGCAGGTCGGCGGTGTCGATGATGCGGGGGGCGGCCGTGGCGGGGCGGCGGGCGGCGTCGGATAGGCGCAGCAGCAGCGCCAGGATGATCCAGTTGGCGATCAGCGAGGAACCGCCGTAAGCGAGGAATGGGGTGGTCAGGCCGGTCAGTGGAATCAGTCGGGTGACCCCGCCGACCACCACGAACACCTGCAGGGCGATGGTGAAGGACAGTGCCGTGGCCAGCAGCTTGCCGAAGCCGTCGCGCAGGGCCAGGGCGGTGCGCAGTCCCCGCTGCACCAGGATCAGGTAGAGCATCAGGATGGCGAGCGTGCCCGTAAGGCCCAGCTCCTCGCCGAGGGAGGCGACGATGAAGTCGGAGTTGGCGAAGGTGGTCAGGTTCGGATAGCCCTGACCCCAGCCGGTGCCCATCAGTCCGCCGTAGGCCATGCCGAACAGCCCGGTAACCAGCTGCCAGGAGCCGCCCGGCATCTCATAGACGGAGACATCCATGGCGTTCAACCAGGCGGTGATGCGCTGTTGCACATGGGACAGGTGGGTGGCGGCGAACCATGCGGCCGGCAGGAATAGCATCGCCCCAATCACCAGCCAGCTGGGGCGGTCGGTGGCCACGTACAGGGTGACGATGAACAGTCCGAACAGCAGCACCGAGGAGCCCAGGTCGCGTTGTAGAACCAGCACTACGATGCTCACGCCCCAAACCACCAGCAGGGGCGCCAGGTGCCGGGCGCGCGGCAGGTTCATCCCCAGCACCCGTCTGCCCGCCAGGGCCAGGTTGTCGCGGTTGGACACCAGGTAGGAGGCGAAGAAGACCGCCAACGCCACCTTGGTCAGCTCCGCCGGCTGGAATGACATCGGCCCCAGGCGGATCCAGATGCGGGCGCCGTTGACCTCGGTGCCCAGCCCGGGCACGAAGGGCAGCACCAGGAAGGCCAGGCCGCCCCACATGGCCCAGTTGTCCCAGCGTCGTAGCAGCCGGTAGTCGCGCACCAGCAGCACCAGGCAGAACAGGATCACGCCCAGCGCCGTCCAGATCGTCTGCTTGGGGCCGTAGTCGTGGGTCTGCCCGAGGCGCTCGTAGGACATGTCCAGCCGGTGAATCATTGCCAGCCCAATGCCGTTGAGTGCCACCGCCGTCGGCAGCAGCACCGGATCGGCCCACGGGGCGGTGCGCCGCACCCACAGGTGCACCACCACGCATACGATCACCAGGGCGGCGGTCAGCTGCAGGGTCCGGGCCGGTGAGGAGCCGGTGCGGTTGACGGCGGTCAGGATGAAGGCCGCCAATCCGATGACCAGGGCTACCACGAGCAGACCGGCCTCAGCCCAGCGGCCCGTGCGGCGGGACGACGCCGAGGCCGGTACCGCTGCAGGACGAGAGGCGGAAGGGGTCATGCCGTTGACTCCTGTCGCCCGGGTTCAGGTTGGATTCCGCCCAGGGCGCGGGTGGATGTGGAGTCGACTTTCCCGGAGCCGGTGGTGGAGGGTGTGGGCGTGGGTGTGGGTGACCGCGACTCCGGTGCCGTCGGGGTCGGGGTTGGAGTCGGGGTGGCGGCGGGCTCGGGTTCGCCCACCAGGTTGTCCATCACCGTGGTGCGCACATACTCCCTGGCGGCGTCCAGGGAGGGCTGCTGTACCGTGCGCTCCAATTTGCTCAGAATCTGCTCATTGAGGTCGGTGACGGTGGGCTGCTCGTAGGTCTGGACCACGTGACTGAGCGACAGTGGGCCAATGGTCTGCGGGATGCCCTGGTAGATGACTACCTGGCCGTTCAGGGTGGTGACATAGTACTGGGACTGGGTCCACTGGTAGCCCAGGACGGCGGCCCCCAGCAGGGCCAGTACCAGGATCAGGGAGGCTATGGCCGAGCGCAGCCGGCGTTGGCGGCGCTTGGCGAACTGGGTGCGCGCCTGCGCGGCGACCGCGTCCTCCTCGGTGGTGTCGGTGGGGGCTGGTTCGGACTCCAGTGCCGCCACCAGGGCGGCGGCCTTGGCGGCCGGTGTGGTGGCTTCCACGGATTCGGCCGGATCGGGGGAGACAGGCGATTGCTGACCGGTGGCGGCCTGCCGCAGGCGGGCGCGCCGGTTGGCGGCGGAACCGACGATCTGCGTGTCTGTCTGTGGCTGCGGATCGTCTTCGACGACGTCGAATACCACCACGGTGACATTGTCGGGGCCGCCGGCACGCAGGGCCAGGTCGATGAGCTGGTCCCCCACCTGGCCGGGGTCCTCGACGTTGTTCAGCACCTCGCTGATTGTCTCGGCGGAGACCGGGCCGCTGAGCCCGTCGGAGCACAACAGCCAACGGTCGCCCGGCACCGCCTCGCGAATGGACTCGTCTAGCTGGACGTCGCCTTCGGCGTCGCCCAGTACCCGCAGCAGCACAGAGCGCTGCGGGTGGCGGCGGGCCTGATCGCGTGTGAGCCGGCCGGTCTCCACCAGGTACTCCACGAAGGTGTGGTCGGTGGTGACCTGGGTGAGTTCGCCGTCGCGCAGCAGGTAGGCGCGGGAGTCCCCCACATGCACCATGGCGAGCTTATTGCCGCTGCGCATGATGGCGATGCAGGTGGTTCCCAGGCCGGACAGGTCGGGGTTGTCGCCGGATAGGGAGACCAGGTCGGTGTGCGCCTCCTGCACGGCGTCGCGCAGCAGGTCCAGCAGTTCGCCGGCCTGGTGGGAGTCGGCGTCCAACGGAATCAGGTGCTCGACGGCGACGGCGGAGGCGATGTCTCCGCCGGCGGGTCCGCCCATACCGTCGCACAGCAGCATCAGGTGCGGACCGGCGTAACCGGAGTCCTGGTTCGAGGCGCGCACCAGGCCTACGTCACTCCTGGCCGCGTAGCGCAGGGAGATGGTCATGGGCGCAGCTCCAAGGTGGTTTGGCCGATTCGCACCGGCACGCCGACGGGCAGTTCAACGGCACCGTACACGGGCCGACCGGCGAGCGTGGTGCCATTCGTGGATGACAGGTCTTCCAGCCACCAGGAGCCGTCCTTGGGGAACACGCGTGCATGCCGGGAGGAGGCGTAGGAGTCGTTCAACACCAGCGTGCAGTTCTGGTCGCGGCCGATGGTGATGGAGGTGGGGGTAAGCGGCACCATGGAGCCGGCCAGCGGACCCTCGGTGATGATCAAGCGGGTGGGGCCACGGTTGCGCCCGGTCGGAGCGGGGCCGGAGTCGCGGGTGGAGCGTCGCCGGGTTGGGGTTGCGGAGACATCGGCTACATCGCGGCGTAGCGTGCGTACAACGAAGAACACGAACACCCACAGCAGGACCAGGAATCCCAGCCGGGCGATGGTGAAGGCGAGCTCACTCACCCGTTGGCCCCTGCACTCTGCGTGCCGTCCCAGAACATGATCCGGGTGCGTCCGATGGTGAGCGTGTTGCCGTCCAGGAGGGTGGCGGCGTCGACCCGGTGACCCTCCACGAAGGTGCCGTTGGTGGATCCCAGGTCTGTGGCGATCGCATGGCCCTGCGTGAGCCGGATCTCCAGGTGGCGGCGGGAGACACCGGAGTCGTCCACGATGATGTCGGCCTCGCTGCCGCGGCCCACGACGGTGACCGGGCCGGTGAGTAGGTAGCGCTGCCCGTCGATGTCCAGGATGGGGTGCGCGGGTGTGGCGGTGGCGGCGGCGGCCGGGGCCGCGGCACCACGGCGAGTGGAGGAGTCGATCTCTATGGTGGGTGGCGTCAGGGACTCATCGGGTATGAATGAGACGTCCACCGGGCCGACGAATGAGTAGCCCTGCTCGCCGGCGTGAGTGGTGGCGACCTCCTCCATCTGCCGGACCATTTCGTCCAGGCCCCAGGTGTTCAGGCGCTCGACGTCGCTGGGAGACAGGTGGATGCGGAAGATGTTGGGCACTACGGAGCGATCGCGTGCGAATGAGGCGGCGCGCTTATCCATCGTCTCACGCAGTTTTGAGGCGATCTCGATGGGCTCGACGTCATCGGAGAACCGGGACATGGCCCGATTGGCGACACTGCCGACGCCTTTCTCGAACTTGTCCAGGAGACCCATGGACTACCTCCCCGTGTGTTCTACAGCGGCCGCGACGTCGCCGCGGCCGTCCATGCGGCGGGCGGACGCCCGACGCGCGGCCTGATCCGGTCACGATACTGGGGTTGCCCGAAGGCCGAGAGCATATGGGCAGGAATCCAGACGTGACTACGGCCAATCGTAACGGCTGATACCCGCGCTGAGGGCAGGCCAGTACGACAACCGTGTTGCGATCGGGATGGTGGGAGGTGTGGGGGCGGGTGCGGCGTGGTCGGGAGTGCAGTCCAGGTGGCGGTGGGCGCACGATGCCGTTTCGATGCTTGGTGGCATGGAGGCTTGGTGACTCGGTAACCGGCGGCCGAGCGCGGGTGAGCTGTTTCACGGCTGTGGGCGGCCGTCGGGATTGGACGGGAGCGTCCGTGAGCCGATACGATCAGAGCACTTCGACGCGCGAGTGGCGGAATTGGTAGACGCGCACGGTTCAGGTCCGTGTGATCTTGCGATCATGGGGGTTCGAGTCCCCCCCCGCGCACCAGGGAGGGCCCGGACCGGTTCAACCGGCCCGGGCCCTTGTCATACTCAACCCCGCGTACCTCCAAAACGGGAGTTATCGGAGGTTATCGGCGCGAGCGTGGTGTTTAAGACCGGAGTGGTTTGTCGGGTGTGACGGATCGGGCGGAGCTGCGCTGGTGGGCAGTGTGTCGCGAGTCGGTGCGTCAACGGGCAGCTGGTGCCGGCAGGCCCTCCGCCCGCGCTGATCGTGTTCTGACACTCCGCATGTTCACCCGCGGATGCCAAGCACCGGTCCGGGTTAACCTCTCAGACCACGCTAGCTCCGACTTTGCCGCACTACACCAACCAAAACTCCGATCTTGAGCAACACGCTCACGCCGATAACTCTTCAAAACGCCTACGTGAGACGGATAGTCGTATGTCAGGTGACATCTGGGTGCTGGCCTCGCGCACTGGAAGTGATCCGTGCGTGGGTGCCGATGGCCGCGAGCATGCGGGCCAGCGCTGCCCCCACCCAGGCGCCAGCGCTGTTCTGAAGGACATTGGTGAATGATGGGCGGCGGTCCAGGTCGGGCAGTGCCCACTGCGCAAACTCAGCCCCCAGGCCTATGGCGCATCCCGCCACGGCCCACGCCCACCACGGCGCTCGTGGCCACCCCAGGGTGGCCAGGAATGTGAGCGGCGCGAGCATGATCAGGTTCAGCAACACATCCTTGCTGCGAAGCGTCAGGAACCACGGTCCCAGACCGTCTTTGAAGGCGGAAACCTCCGCCCCGGAGGGCCACAGCACGGCGACCAGTACGACGCCGAAGTAGAGCGCGGCCAGGGCGCGGGCGGCGCTGCTTGTCCTTGTTACGCCACCAGGCACGGCGTGGCGTTCGATATCGGCGGGGCCCAGGGGCTCTTCAGGGGCGGGCACGGCGGAATCCTCGGTTAGCGAAGCCGGCGACGTCGTCGAGGGGAAGCGTGGTTGGGACGGGGTTAGTCGCGTCGGTCACGTGGCGGATCGTAGTGGCGGTGGGCGGGACTGGATGTGAGTGTCGCGATGCAAGGAGGCAACGCGGTCTAGTTACCCCGGACTCCTGGAGGCGGACTGCGTTCTCCTGAGAAGCGCACCCTTCGCAATTGAGGCGGGTCCCCCGGGCGCGTCCGCTGATCGACGAGGTTGACTACTCACACCGTCAAGGGGCTCCGCGTATTTGGCGCTGTGGTGCCGGAGGTCGTCATCTCGCGGCGTGGCGAAGGCGATGGAGTGGGTGGGCTACGCGTTCGGGCTTGGGCCCGACGGTCCCGCGGACCCGACAGTGAATCCATCCATTGCGCCCTATAGCTGCCTGCTGCGCCACTGCGTAATTCAAGCCTTCAACCGGCGTAGAAGACACTGCAGCGCAGTACGGGCCTTCGGTCCGCTCTTGCGCAGACGGCTGTGGCCGAAAGGCACCAGGGCCAGGGTCAAGGTTGACGCCGTCCCCGAACTCCAGGGCGCCAAGCGCCTCAGTGCACCTGGAGGTGCGAGGTGCTTTCTGACTCGCGCGGCAAGATGCGCCACACCGACGGCTACATGTCTTAATGCACCTGGAGGTGCGAGGTGCTTCCTGACTTGCCGCCGCCGTGGCAAACGTCCTGCCGCCCGCGTCTCAATGCACCTGGAGGTGCGAGGTGCTTCCTGACGCTTTCACTGAACCGGCAGTAATCCGGGACAAGACGTCTCAATGCACCTGGAGGTGCGAGGTGCTTCCTGACGTTCTCCGACCGGCAGTCCGAGATCAGTCTCGCCGGTCTCAATGCACCTGGAGGTGCGAGGTGCTTCCTGACACGTCGAGTACCAAGCTTGCGTAGAGGCGCGGGACGTCTCAATGCACCTGGAGGTGCGAGGTGCTTCCTGACTTTTTTGACGTCGAAGCTACTATCTACCAGATGGCGCGTCTCAATGCACCTGGAGGTGCGAGGTGCTTCCTGACCCCTGCCTCTGGAAACCGCGTCATTCCGCCACTTCCAGAGGCCAGATCGCCACCGACCCCGCAAGCACCCCACGGAACCGACTGGCACCAGGGCAAAACTACCACCTTTCGTTGAAAACAAGCCAAGCGCCACCGACACCCCCTTGGACCCCTCCAGCCACCAACTTTCAACGAAGTCATGCGGAAAAGTCGGGGTCAAAACGCACCAAACTTTGTACCGTAGACCAAATCGCAACCTCACCGCCACACCCCACCAACCACGCGCGCCCCACCAGCACCACGCGCCACACACCCGGACACCACCCACCTACACCCAGCCAACACCACCGACCACCCGGACACTGAACTGCACCCAACCAGCACCACCGACCACCAACGCCCCTGGCAAGCACCACCTCGAACACCCACCAACCCCGCCGGGACCTCTACTACGCCACTTCACCGTTGAGTACGCCACTTAGGACTCTGCTGAACGGTCCAGAGCCCTTCAACAAACACCTAAGTGGCGTAGTAGAGCCCGAACCGGAGTAGTAAACCCACCGACCCCGGCCCCGGCCCCAACACGGCTCTTCCAGTTGGAGGGTGCCGGCGGTGGTGTGTGTGGACCCAGGCGGCTACCGGCCGCGTACTTGGACCGCGTTACTGCGCATGGACCGCGCTTTTGCGGTTGGACCGTCTGAGAGTGCGTTTCAGGTGGTCCAACGGCAGCCAGAGGGTCCATCCGCAGCCAGGCGGTCCAACGGCAGCCAGACGGTCCAACCGCAGCTGGGTGGTCCAACGGCAGCTGGGTGGTCCGGGTGCGGGGGCGCTGATTCAGACCGGTGCGGTTGCCCTGGACGCCGGCGCACCCGCGGTCAACAGTCAAGATGCCGCAGGCCGCGAACGTGGTCAGCAGCTGGCCCGGCCGAGCCGCGCGCCTGACCGAGCCGCGCGCCTGGCCGAGCCGCGTGCCCGGCTGATCTGCGCGCCCGGCTGGGCCGCGGGCCAGGTTCATCGCCAAAGGTGTCCCAGCCGATCTGACAAGGGGGCCGGCCGGCAACCAGACGCCCTGGCCTGCCTATCACACCAGGGCGGAAGGCAGGAGCCTGGGAGTCAAAGTGTCCAGGTTCGGCACAAACACCCCACCCCTCCCAGCACACACCCTCAAATTCATTAGAACCATGCGGCTGTAGTGGGCGGCGCCGGGCGGGAGATCCTTCTTTGTGCCGATTCTGGACACTTCCCCCGGGTCCGCCAGCCCCACCAACCGAACTCGATCGTCATATCTACCGAACTCGATGGTTATTTCGACCGAACTCGGCGAGCACGGGTCAAACTGGAAGAGCCGGCAGACCACAAACGCGCATAGCGGCAGAACTACACATCCGAACCACAAACACGAAGAGCCCCTTAACCTGGCCCCGTGCCAGACTTCCTCGCCTCCGCCGTTGACGTGCTCGCCTCCGCGCCGATCCTGACCGTCTTCCTGGTGATCGGGGTGGGCACCGCCGTCGGGCAGATCCCCTTCGGACCGATCCGCTTCGGGGCTGCCGGGGCACTGTTCGTAGGCCTGGCCGTCGGCGCCCTGGACCCGCGCCTGGGGGAGAACCTCACCCTGCTGCGCAGCCTGGGCCTGGGGCTGTTCTGCTACACCGTCGGCATCGGCGCCGGCAACACCTTCTTCCGCAACCTGCGCCGACACCTGCCCCTCATGGCCCTATGCGTGCTGGCGCTCGTGCTCGCCGGGGGCGCCGGGGCGGTGTACGCCCACCTGACCGGCATCAGCCCGGCCATGGACGCCGGCGCCTACGCGGGCGCCCTGACCAGTCCGGTGCTGGACTCCGCAATCGAGGCCGCCGGCAACCAGGAACCCGCCGTCGGCTACGCCCTGGCCTACCCGGTCGGCGTCGCCGTCGCCATCCTCATCGTCGCCCTGGTCATTGGCCGCGAGTGGCCGGGCCGGCGCGATCCCCGGCCGGCGTCGGCCGATGGCCTGGCCGCCACCAGCGTGCTGCTGCTGCGCACCGTCGCCCTGAGCGAGCTGGAGGCCTTCCAACGCAACCGCATCCGCATCTCCTACCTGGAGCGTGACGGCGCCACGCGGGTGATCTCCCCCGATGAGGAACTGCTGCCGGGGGACAAGGTGGTTATTGTCGGCGCCCCGGCGGCCCTCGAGGACGCCATTCATGAGCTCGGCACCGGGTATGACCGTTGCCTGGCCAAGGACCGCACC
This sequence comes from Actinomyces qiguomingii, assembly GCF_004102025.1. Classification (NCBI taxonomy): domain Bacteria; kingdom Bacillati; phylum Actinomycetota; class Actinomycetes; order Actinomycetales; family Actinomycetaceae; genus Actinomyces; species Actinomyces qiguomingii. The sequence goes on from NZ_CP025228.1 coordinate 33,905, forward strand.
GTCGTCGACTACCGGCGCCTGACCGTCTCCTCCACCCGTGTGGCCGGGCGCACCATCGGCGAGCTGGACATGCACGGCCGCTTCCAGGGTGTCATCACCCGGGTGCGCCGCGGTGACCTGGACCTGCTCGCCAACGACGACCTGGTGCTCGAACTCGGCGACCGGGTGCTGGCCGTGGTCCCCTCCGGGGATCTGGAGCGGGCCGCCGATTACTTCGGCGACTCGGAGAAGTCCATCGCCCAGATTGACGCCTTCTCCGTAGGGGTCGGCATGGCACTGGGGGCGCTGGCCGGGCTCGCTGCGATCCCGCTGCCTGGCGGCATCACCCTGCGGCTGGGGGTGGCGGCGGGGCCGCTTGTAGTCGGCATGGTGCTGGGCCGCCTGGGTCGCACCGGCCCATTCATCTGGCAGCTGCCCCACGCCGCCAACTCCACCATCCGCCAGCTGGGCCTGCTGTTCTTCCTGGCCGCGATCGGCCTGGCCTCCGGTCAGGACTTCGCCGCCTCCGCATTCTCGACGACGGGCCTGGCGGTGGGTGGCCTGGCCGCGCTCATCGTGGCGGTGAGCGCGGCGGTGCTGCTGACCGGCGCCCGCCGGGTGGGCCTGAGCGCACCCCGCGCCGCCGGCGGTCTGGCGGGGCTCGTGGGCCAGCCCGCCATCCTCGCCTTCGCCCTGTCCAAACGCGACGATGAACGGGTGGAGGCCGGCTATGCGACCCTGTTCGCGCTGGCGATCATCGTCAAGATCGTCATGGTGCAGGTGCTGGTGGTGGTGTAGCGGCCAATCGGGCCGGCGACCCGGGCCGGCGCCGCCCGGTGCCGCCGGGATCACGGCGCCTCAGGCCAGCGCCGACAGCACCACCGCCGCGGAGCGGGCCGCCGCCTCCTCAGCGCCAATGTGGAAATCCTGACCCGCTTCCGGCCCGCACAGGTCTGAAACACCGCGGATTGAAGCGAAGGGAATCCCGGCGGCATGCGCCACCTGCGCCAGGGCGGTGGACTCCATGTCCGTGCTGATCGCCTGCGGGAAGCGCTCGCGGGTGTCCTTCACATTCGCGGCGGTGACGAAGGAGCCGCCCGCGAGCATCTGGCCCGCATGGATGCGGGCCGTACCCGACGCGGGCGTGGCGGCACGCAGGGCGCCTAAGACCGCCCCGGCACGTGCCACCAGGCCCGGATCGCCCGCGAAGGTGGCGGGCTGCCCCGGAGTCTGACCCGGGGCGTAACCGAAGGCGGTGGCGTCCACATCCATGTAGGCCAGGTCGGTGGACACGCACACGTCCCCCACCTCAACTTCCCGTCCCAGGCCGCCGGTGGTGCCGGCAGAGACGATGATCTGTGGATCCGCCTGCGTGAGCACAGTCGCCAGCGCGCTCGCGGATGCCACCAACCCGATGCCCGAACGCACCAGTAGCAGCTCGCGGCCCCCGCTCAGGGTCAACGGCCAGGCCTCGGCCCCTCCGGGTAGTTCCAGCGGGAGTGCGCCCTCGGACCGGGGCAGGTGTTCCAAGAAGGGCCGGGCCTCCTCCGGCATCGCCACCACGACCACGGCGGCCACCCGCCGCCGGACCGAATCCCCCGCATGACTCAGATTCGCGCTCATGCCCCGAGCTTAGGCTCCTGATCGGGCCAGTAGCCCAGGCGCTGCGCGATGGGACGGACCAACTTGTCAACCATGCCCGCAGGCCGGTCAATGTCAAAGTGGTCACCGATGGACACTGCCGGTTATGGGATCGCGGCCAGGTGGACTTAGGGCCCAGTGCGGAAGCACTCAGGCGAATACGGTGTCCCACTGGTCGCGCCGGGCCAGGAAGCCTCGCACCGCCTCCTGGGCGTCCTCCAGGGAGTGATTAGCGCCCCAGCCGCACTGCACCTCATTGGCCGCGGGAACCTCAGTGGCATTGAGGATGTCCCGGAAGGTCGCCTCCAACAGCGGCAGGAAGTCCTCCGGCTCCAGGCCCAGCGTCAGCGCGTAAAAGCCTGTCTGGCAGCCCATCGGCCCCCAGTCGATGAGCCGGTCGGTGTGATTGCGCATGAGCTCGGCGGTCAGGTGCTCAATCGAGTGCACAGTCGGCATTTCCAGATGTTCCCGGTTGGGCTGGCACAAGCGCACGTCGTACTTGACCAGTTCGTCGCCGCCGGGCAGTCGCTTGCGGTCCGCGATGCGCACAAAGGGCGCAACCACCCTGGTGTGGTCAAGGTTGAAGGACTCTACGTTCATGCGCTGCCTGTCCATGTCTTCACCCTAGCCGCATTTGGGGCCAGAATGGCTGTATGAGCACACCTCTGGCCCGCATCGTCGCCGGCCCCGCCACCGCCCCGACCCTCGTTCTGCTTCACGGCATCACCGGTTCCGCCGTCTCCCAGGCGGAGGCAATCGATCACTGGGTCGGCCGCGGCTACCGCGTCATCGCCGCCGACGCCCGCGGCCACGGCCTGTCCCCACGCTGGACACAGGCGGAACTGACCCGTGCCGGAGAAGTGCTCGTACAGGACGTGATCGACCTCCTGGAGGAAATGCGGTCCGGCCGCCCTGTTGCGCGCGATCGAGCCGAGATTCCCTCAGGGGGACAGGCGGTCCCCGCCGACGGTGTCGACTCGTATCGCCCGGTGGTCGTGGGCCACTCCATGGGAGCGGCCACTGCCATGGTTGTGGCGGTGCGACGCCCGGAGTTGCTTGCGGGCCTCGTGTTGTTGGATCCAGCCCGCTATGGCACTCGCAGCCCCGAGGAGTTGCGCGCCCGCGGCGCCGCCCGCAAACGTGCCCGTGATGCCGAGCTCGCCAACCTTCCCGATGCGGTGGCCCGTGCCCTGGCTGATCCGGACATGCCCGCGGGCGAGGCCATCGCCGGTGTGTGGGCGAGCCAGCGGGTCGACACGGCACTGCTGGACACCGGCGTGGTCGCCCCGCCGGTGCCGTGGGAGGAAGCGATGGCCGCACTGCGAGTGCCTACGCTCCTGGTCACCGGAGACCGTCCCGGCTCGGCCCGTGTAGGTCCCGCCGGCCTGGACGTGCTTGCCCGCATCGCCAACCCGCATGTGGCCACCGCCCTGGTGCCGGGCGCGGGACATGATGTGCGGCGCACCCGCCCCGAAGGGTTCTGGGCGGCCGTGGACCTCTGGCTCAATCGGCTACTGGTTTGATGCCGTATCCGCGGCGCTCGCGCCCTACATCACATAGCATTCCCCTATCCGGTACAACGCCGGAATAGTCCAGACAATCGGGTGCCATTAGGAGGATCCATGCCCCCGCGCACGCGTTCCGCCGACAACCGGCGTCGCCCAGCCGCCCCTGGCCGTCTTGAGCCGCTGACACGCAAGCAGATCATAGGGATGCTGTTCGGTGTAGTCGTCTTCGTGGTGCCCTTCCTCGTAGACGTCCCCGACCTTGACCCTATGGGCGAGCGGATGCTGTCCATCTTCCTACTCGCCATCGTGCTGTGGGTCAGTGAGGCCATCCCGCTGGTGGCCACCGCCGTCCTGGTGATCGGACTGGAGGTGTTGCTCATCTCCGACCAGGCGGTGCTGCCCGTCCCCGAGGACGCCACCGCCTACTCCGCCTTCTTCGCCGCTCTGGCCAACCCGGTGATTGTGCTGTTCCTGGGGGGTTTCCTCATTGCGGACGGCTCGGAGAAGTTCCACCTGGACAGGAACCTGGCGGCCGTCCTGATCAAGCCCTTCACCGGCTCCGCGCGCCGCACCGTGCTGGGGCTGATGATCATCACCGCAGTGCTGAGCATGTTCATGTCCAACACGGCCACCACCGCCACCATGTTCGCCGTGGTCATCCCCGTGCTCGGCGCCCTGCCGGAGGGGAAGCCCCGCACCGGCCTGGCCCTGTCCGTCCCGGTGGCGGCGAATGTGGGCGGTATGGGCACCCCGGTGGGAACGCCCCCCAACGCGATCGCCCTGGGCGCCCTCACGGAGGCCGGCCACTCCATCAGCTTCCTGGACTGGATGGTGATGTCCATCCCGCTGATGCTCGTAATCCTGCTGGGCGCCTGGCTGTTGATCTGCGCCGTGTTCCTGCCCGGCGGATTGGCCATCGAACTGGACATGCGGGCCGACTGGTATACCGACCGTCGGGCGGTCATGTTCTACGTGATCGCCGGTATGACCATCCTGGCGTGGATGACCGAGCAACTGCATGGCCTGAGCGCCAATGTCATCGGCTTCCTGGCGATCGTGTCCATGCTGGTGACTCGGGTGATGACCGGCAAGGATCTGTCCGGGCTGTCCTGGGATGTGCTGTGGCTGGTCTCCGGCGGTATCGCACTGGGCGACGGCGTGGGTGCCACCGGTCTGGATGAGTGGATCCTGAACCTGTTCAACTGGACCGCCATGCCTGCCGTCGCGGTGGTGGTGCTCATGGGTGCGCTCGGCCTGGCCCTGTCCAATGTCATCTCCAACTCCGCCGCCTGCAACCTGCTGGTGCCGCTGGCCATGGGCCTGGCGACCAGCATCGTCGGCCTGGAGCCGGTGACGATTGCGGTGGTTCTGGCCCTGGCCTGTTCGCTCGGTATGAGCCTGCCGATCTCCACCCCGCCCAACGCCATCGCTTATGCGACCGGGGAGATAGCCACCGGCGATATGGCCCGGGTGGGTCTGATCGTCGGAATTGCCGGCACCGCCGTATTGGTTCTGCTCATGCCCGCCTTGTGGTCGGCGATGGGACTGCTATGAGCGCCGCCCCCAACACGCCGTCGCCGGAGGTTGCGGACTTTGAGTCGGCGCCCGGGCCGCTGGTGGTTGCCGTGGTTTCTCCGACGTCGCTGGGAACCCAGGCCGCTCATGAGGTGACTCCGGCGGTGAATGCCCTGGCCGAGGTGGTGCGCGTGCGCACTCTGGCCGAACTGTTCCGCTGGGCGCGTCAAAGCGCCGATGCGCAGACAGACTCTGGCCAGACGGACGTTAGCGCCGAGGGAGGGGCCGATGAGGCCGCGCCCGCCGCACCGGCCACGGTCGCCCTGATCATCGCCACCGACGAGGTCGGCAGCCTGGACGACGTCGCCGACGCCGTCGCCCATTACCCGGCCCTGGCCACCGCCCGGCTGGTGCTGCTGACCGAACGCGCCGAGCTGCACAACCTCGGGCGGGCGATTGACGAGGACCTGGTGCGTGAGGTGATCGCGGTGCCCTGGACGCCCGGCGCGATCGGGGATCGTGCGTGGGCGCAGATACGCCGCTGGATGCGCGACCACCTGCCCGAGGATGATCCGCGCCGGCGGCAGGACGGCGCCGGAAACGGCCACTCCCCGCTGCTGGAGGCGCTCACCCGCCACTCCGATGTGCTCACCGCCGAACTGATCGCCGCTTGCGAGCAGGTGTTGGGGCCGCGGCCCCGCCTGAGGCTGCCGGCCGGGGTGCGTCTGACCCACCAGGGCCAGATCGTTGACAGCGTTTACGTGGTTATCAGCGGAGCGGTCGCCTTGACTCGCCACACCCGCGTAGGCGAGGTCACTCTCCACCATGCCACCACCGGCCGCATCATCGGTCTGGTATCGCTTGCCAGCCACGGCCGCGCCTTCGTAACCGCCACCACCACCACGGATGTGGAGCTCATCCTGCTGTCCATTGAGCAGCTGGACCGGGCCCTGCGAGAGAACCCGGTTACCGAGCAGGTGTTGGCCGCCCTGATCATTCGCTCCTTGACCAAGCGGCTGGCCCGTTCGGAGATCCTCCAGGTGGAGAAGATCGAGCTGGCGGCCGCGCTGGATGCCGAGCGCCTCCAGGTGCAGGAGGCTCTCACCGCATTGGAGCAGGCCCGCCTGGAACTGCTGGCCCAGGAGCGCTTCGCCACCTTGGGGGAGCTGGCCGCCGGCGTCGCCCACGAGCTGAACAACCCGGTGGCCGCACTCGAGCGCGCCGGTGATCACCTGCGTGAGGATCTGGCCGCCATGATGGCAACTCACCCCGACGGCGAGACGATCGGACGGGTGGCGGCCGCGGCACGGACCCGGCCGGCCGCCTCCACCCGTGCCGAGCGTGCCGCCCGCAAGAAGCTCGAGCAGACCGTTGGGGACCGGGAGCTGGCCCGTCGGCTGGTGGCGGCTGGTTTCGACGACGATGCCGACCCGGATACGCTTCGCACGCTTGCCGCCGACTCCGGGCGCCTGGCCACGGTTGAGGCGGCCGCCTCCATAGGGCGCTCCGAACGCAATATGCGGTTGGCCACCGATCGCATCAGCGGCCTAGTCGCAAGCCTGTCCACCTACGTGCGTCCCGATGGTGAGGAGATGGTGGATGTCGACCTGCGGGAAGTTGTTGAGGACGCCCTGCGCCTGACCGCTCACCGCCTGGAGGAGGTGGATGTGGTGCGGGACTACCCGGTAGAGCCGTCGGCCCTTCCGTCGGTGCCCGGTCACGCCGGCGAACTGGTGCAGGTGTGGACCAACATCCTGGCCAATTCGGCAGACGCGCTGGCCGCGCAGGCGAAGGAGGCCGCCGACGCCGGTTCGACGCCGCCCGCGGCCCGGGTGAGGGTGTGGATCACGGCGGTTACGGGAGGGGTGCGTGTGCGGGTGGAGGATAACGGTCCGGGTATTGCCCCGGACGTCCTGCCACGCATCTTCGAGCCGCGCTTCACCACCAAGCACGGCCGGGTGCGTTTCGGCCTGGGCCTGGGAATGGGGCTGGCTAAAAGCGTGGTGGACGCCCACCACGGGTCTATCGCCGTGGAATCAGAGCCCGGCCGTACCCGCGTCACCGTGGTGCTGCCCACCCAACAGGATTTGACGCAGGCCGCGCCGCCAGACGCCCCGGTGGGGCGGGCACGGAATGGTCTGCAGAAGCAGTCGGACAAGAAAGCGGTTAAGAAGCCGCGGAAACGGCCGCACAAGCGGTCACGGTCATCGAAGGAGAAGTCATGAAACTCGCCATCCTGGTTGTTGAGGACGAGCCGGAGGTACGCGACGCCGTCGTCGGGGACCTGAGCGCCTTGGCCGACACGCTCCGCATTGAGCCGGCCGAGGACGCCGACGACGCCTGGGAGGCGGTCGCCGATATTGATGATGACGGGGATCTGCTCGCCCTGGTGCTGGCCGACCACCGTATGCCGGGCCGCACCGGCGTGGACATGCTGGTGGAGATGAACGACGACTCCCGTACCGCCGCGGCCCGTAAGGTGCTGGTGACCGGACAAGCGGATCAGGCCGACACGATTCGCGCCGTCAATGAAGCCGGTTTGGACCACTACATTGCCAAGCCGTGGGATCCCGTCCGGCTTCAGCAGGCTGTACGCGACCAGCTGACCGACTTCGTGCTTGAGGCGGGCATTGATCCGCTGCCGCATCTGCGGGTCCTGGACCGGGTTCGCGCCCTGGAGGCGTTGCGCTGAACAGGCAGCAACGACGGTGTGACCTGTAGTACCGGCTCGGCTGCCCTGGTCGACGCCTATCACGTGTAAGGATGAACTTATGAGTGACGCACGTGAGGCGGCGGCAGGCCGCTCCCAAGGCGAATCAATTGCGTTTGTCATCGCCGTACTCGTAATCGGCTGCGTCGGGTTGTACTACGTCCGGTCCTTGTTCGGGCCGGCGTTCTTTGCCCTCACGCTCGTGATCACGGTGCGGCCGTTGATCGCGTGGGCTACCAGACATCACGTGCCGCGGCCGGTGTCGGCCGTGGTTGCCATACTGATCGTCTTCGCGTTCGTCATCGGACTGTTCGCCGCTCTGGCCGTGGCGATCGTGCAGTTGGTGGATACGCTGCCCAGTTACGCCTCGCAGTTCACCGCCATCTGGGACAACATGCGCTCCTTGTTGGAGCGCATGGGCGTTGACGAGACGGCCCTGATTGATCAGGTGTCGCAGTCGATGGACACCGATCGGATCGTGTCGGTGGCACAGTCCCTGCTCGGGCAGCTGTCCAATCTGGGAACGGTGCTGAGTGTGATGGGGCTGGCGGTCGTATTCCTGATGTTCGATACCTCCCGTATTGAGGCGCGTTCTCGTGCGCTGAGCCGGCTGCGCCCGGGGGTGGCCTCGGCTCTGAACGGCTTCGCCGCGTCGGTGCGCTCCTACTGGCTGGTTTCGACCATCTTCGGCCTGATCGTGGCAGTGCTGGATGTGATCGCCCTATGGTTCCTGAACGTGCCCATGGCCGTTACCTGGGGCGTGTTGTCTTTCATCACCAACTACATTCCCAACATCGGCTTTGTGCTGGGCGTGATTCCGCCGGCTCTGATCGGGTTGGTGGACTCCGGGCCGTGGACGGCCCTGTGGGTGGTGGTGGCCTACAGCGCGCTGAACTTCGTGATCCAGTCGCTCATTCAGCCGAAGTTCACCGGTGATGCAGTCGGTCTGAACACGACGATGACGTTCCTGTCCCTGCTGTTCTGGAGCCAAGTGATTGGGGCTCTCGGCACGATCCTGGCGGTGCCTTTGACGCTGTTCGTCAAGGCACTGCTGGTGGACTCCGATCCGCGGTCCCGGTGGGTAGGCGTCTTCCTGTCGGCCGGGGACACGGATGTGGACGTGGGCGGTGCGCAGGCTGTGCGAGTCGATGTGGAGCGCGATCCGGAGCGCGATGAGGGGGACTCTGAGGAAGACGATGAGGAGGACTCTGCGGAAGACTCTGAGGCGGCCGACGATGCGCTGACGGCTCCGGCGAAGGACGTCGCGAGCACCTGAATTCCCATGGTTTTCACAGGTGCAGCGGGGTGGCTTTTAAGATGAGCCGGGTTACATGGTTACTGCCGCTGGACGAGGCGGACCGCGAGGGTTGGGGAACCCAGTGACCGGCCCGGCTCGAGGACGCCCCGGGTATTAGGGAGCCCGGGTCGGACGTTTCGGCGAAGGAGGGCGCTCCCCCGGATGTGGGAACCCGGGCGCGGAGCCCCTCACTGACGAAGGCCCTCGGGCCGGGTGAGACCCGGCCCGAGGGCCTCGCCATACCAATGGCGACCGCGGCCGGCGGGGTAATCGGGCTCCTTCGCTTTGAGCCGTCTTCGCCGAGTTCGGTAGATATAACCATCGAGTTCGGTAGATATGACGATCGAGTTCGGTTGGCGGGGCCAGCGGGGCGGGGGAAGGGTCCGGATGCGGCACGAACGATGGTCCCCCACCCGGCGTCGCCTACTAGGTCCGCATGGTTTCAACGAATCTGAGGGCGTGTGCTGGGAGGGGCGGGGTGTTTGTGCCGATTCTGGATGCTTTGGCTCCCAGATGCTGGCCTACCGCCCCGGTTTGATAGGCAGGCCAGGGCGTCTGGTTGCCGACCGGGCTCCCCAGGTCCGATCGGGTGGGACTGGACTACCTGGCTGCGGATGGACCGTCTGGCTGCCGTTGGACCACCTGAAACGCACTCTCAGACGGTCCAAGCGCAAAAGCCCGGTCCAACCGCAGTAACGCGGTCCATGTGTGAGGCCCGCAGCTGGCCGGGACCACACCCATCCGCTACGCAGTAAGGCCGGAAGAGCCTTATTAGCTCCGACCGCGGAGTAGCCGTACCAAGCCATCCGAGTGCGGGTAGGTCTCCTCCGACCGCAACGTGGTCGCCTCGGTAGGCTCCACGGGCGACCTCCTTTTGGCATTGCTTTGGCCCGCGTACTGAACTCTCTGTATAAGGCTGAGCTGATCCGGTGGCCGCCAATACCTCGACGCCAACGGCGCCTGGCAGCACACCGGCGACGCCCGTGCTCGCCACCTTCTAACACGCGCTTTGGTCGGGCACCGTCCGCACCCACGACGCGATCGATACCCGCGCCCCGTCCAGCTCGCACAGACACCAGACGGACGACGATCACAACGGCGGATGTCTTTTGGTTACTGCTGACTGGACTCTTCGACCGGCACGATACATGCGGTTTGCCAGCCGTGGATCGCCGCGGGAGCGCATGACCATGACATCGGAGCGGCCAGCGCCAGTAGAGATCTTCATGGTGGCGACGTAGGAGCTGCCGTCCTTAATGATGGTTCCGGAGCCGGCCGGTGCGCGCATGGTTATGTTGATGGGATCGGAGGAGAATGGTCTGACCCGTGTCCCTTCATTCAGCCTGCCGTATCCTCGCGGGACGATCGCAAGCTGGGCCGGAACTGTCCGCATGCTGGTCGCCGCGCGGCGACACTACGGCATCCGGGTACTGTCTCACGCAGTAGATGAGTACTACTAGCAGAGTTACTCCCGCCTAGCGGTTATCCTATAGTCGCCGTACTCTCACCGAGGAGAAGCCGATCTATATGAGTCGAACGATCACCACGGAGACATGTCGATGCACGAGAAACCACCAACCCGTGGCACTCGCCGCAAGAGCCGAAATCGGCACCGGTACCGGAAGCGCTGCTTCAGTCGTACCGGCCCGGCGTCATTCGGTTGACTCCCGCGACCACGTCGGGACCTCGCCCAGGCGGTTGTCGGTGGAGTCCCTCGCGTGTGGAAGTTTCCTTGTGTGGAACCGTGGCGCTTGGGAGAACAGGCTGTGCTCTTGGAGTCTCCGCGATACATGCGCCAGCTCATCAAGGAGTTGAACCTACTTATCAACACGACCTAGGTCGGTGCCAACGGTGCCGACGAACGAGAGGAAAACTGATGGTTTTCACCCCTATCACGCAGGCCAAGGCCAAGTTCCTGCTGTCACTGCCGCACGATCCGCGTAACCCCGAGCAGGCGGGACCGCCGAGTGTGGAGGGCTTGACCTCAATCATAGGTTGGGTCAAGTGGACAGCTTTCGCGGTGTGCATCCTCGGCCTGTTCGCAGTGGGAGCTCTCACTGTCATCCAGTCCCAGCGTGATCAGGGCGGTGAGCACGTCGGCAAGATCGGCGTCGACCTGGGCGGCATGATCGTAGTCTCCCTAGCTGCATTGCTAATTGGCCTCCGCGCCGGCCGAGAGGCGGGGGAAGCGGTGTCCACAACCGAATCGGTGCGCCGGCGGGGGCGGTCGGAACGTGTCGCGATGCCGGCAGTCGCCATGGTGATGACGCTGGGACTCGTTACCGGTTGTGGAAGCAGTGCGCCGAATGAGTCGGCATCTGTTGCCGCGACGACGGCCGTGGAGACTAGGGCTGTGGCGTCCGCGGATGCTAGTAACGGTTCTGAGGATGCCGACGCCGTAGGTACGGCCAACACGAGCGTGTGCGGGTTGCCCGGGGAGATGACGGAGAAAGCGCGTCTGACTAACGTGCCCGATGTCGACTACTGGGACTACGATGGCACCACTGCGTATCCAGTGTCGGGAAAGTATGGGCCTGGCGCGATCGACGAGGAGTCCGGTTTCCGCTACTGCTTCCAGCGCTCTCCGGAGGGGGCAGTGTTCGCCGCAACAAATGCCGCGGTACAGGGCGCCAATGCGAAGACCTTAGAAAACTGGTTGAGCTACTTCGTCGCCGACGAAAAACAACTTGATGCCATGCGTGAGTACACGGAAGGGGACGTAGAAGAATACGATGACGGGGGCGCTCGCGTTCAGGTAGCTGGTTTTCGGCTGCTCGCCTACGACGGAGACAGTGCGAGGGTGGATGTCGCTACCTATGTAACCGTAAACTATCAAACATCTAACGTGTCGATGGTGTATGAACTGGTATGGCAGGACGGAGACTGGAAGGCCAATATCACCGATCCCCAACATCCGATTGACGGGAGCACTATCCCCAGCTTGAGCGGCTATTTGACGTGGGGGACGTGATGCCGCCGGTGCTCCGGAGTCCACTCTGGTGAAGCGTAGAAAGCAGAAAACCAAGCTACCGTGCCAGGTCTGGCTCCCGATGTCGAATCCTGGGACCATCAGGGAACCATTGCCTGTCCTGTGTCTGAGCAATACGGTCCCGATGTGACCGCCGATTCGGGGCATCGCTATTGCTTTCAGCGGTCGTCCGAGGAGGCGGTGTGTGCGACAGCCAATGCGGCTTTTCCGGTTCGGGTGTGTGGAGGTGCTGGTTCTAGTTGGTGCGGTCGTCTGGTTTGATATGGCTGATGGTGGTGGCGGATGGTGAAGGTGTGCCTGCGGTCAACGCTTGAGGTGCCGTAGAGGGCGCCGGAGTGGTTGGGTCTCGGGTGCTGGGACTGGAAAGACGTTCCGGGACTGTTCTCGGGTGAGTATCGCACCACGGGCCTGAACGTGCGGGTGGTCTGCACCCTATCGGGTGCGATCGTCTGGGTGCGCGATCCGCTACCCGGAGCCACGCATGACGGCGGAGCGCTTCACGCCAGTGGCTTGCTGGACATCCCTTCCGACCACCTGCTCGAGGGTGCCGCTGCTCCCCTACATATTGGAGACAAGGGCTATATCGGGCCGGGCATGATCACCGCCGTCAAGAAGCAATCCGGACAGCCCCTGCGCGAGAGCGTCAAAACACAGAACACCTCCATGAACCGCATCCACCACAAGGTCGAGAGGGCTATGGCCGATCTCAAAACCTGGCGCGTACTAGACACCGGCTACAGAAGACCCATACAGACCTTCCCACAACCCATCACCGTCGTACTCGCACTCATATTCACATACACCCCATGAATAACCCTCCGAGAGGCCAAAAAACAACCAGCATCCTACTGTCAGTTCTGGTGAGAAAGGCTCACTGAAACGACTTATACGTTCCACCGCCACCGGCGACGATGTCCGCACCCCCAGCCCGACGCGTCACCGACCAAGCATCAGACGTCGATTGTGCGTAGGAGTTGGGGTTCTGGGAGTTGGCCGTTGATGATGTAGTCGCGGAACACGGGCACGGCCTGCTCGCCGGTGAAGATCTCCTCGGGGTGCAGGTCGATGGTGTAGGGCTCGGGCGAGCCGTTATCCCAGGACGGCGCCACCCACCGATCAGGGTCCGCAACAGGTTCACGGGCCAGCACATAGTGGATGTAACCCCCGCCCGGACCCAGGGGTTCGGCAAAGTCGTTGGCTGGGTTGGGGGTTGTTAGGGGTTTTCGGTGTGTTGGTGGGGGTGCGGCGCGACCCGCCGGTGAGGATATGTGGTGCTAAATCAACATCATCACGGAAGGTCGCGCCGCTGTGTCATCATCCCCCACGCCTGCCCTGTCGCGCCAGCCCCTGACCGGGATGTTCGCCACTGTCCCGGACCCGCGTGATCGGCGCGGGGTGCGTCACCGCCTGGATGTGGTGCTGGCTTTGGCGGCGGTGGGAGTGCTGGCCGGGTGCCGCACCCTGCTGGCGATCTGGGAGCACGCCCGCGACCTGACCGGCGGCCAACTACGGCAACTGGGACTACCACAAGACCGGGGCATCCCCTCGGAGTCCACCATCGGCCGCGCCCTGGCCGGCCTGGACGCCGACGACTACCGGCGCCAGGGTCGCGTCGTGGATGCTCACCCGCACCGGCACCATCGACGGACGCAGGATTATCGCGGTGGACGGGTGAGACCATGCGCGGCGCCAAACCCAAGAACAACAACAGCGGAGACGGTGATGATGGCGGCGGTGATGGTGGCGGTGGGGCCCCGCACCTGCTGGCGGCGCTGGACCAGGAGTCCGGGGCGGTGCTCGCCCAGCAGCGCGTACAGGATAAGACCAGCGAGATACCCGCCCTGAAACAGCTGCTGGCGCCCCACGACCTTACCGGAGCGGTCGTGACTGCTGACGCACTGCACACCCAGACCGACACAGCGCAGTGGATACGCGACCGGGGCGCCGACTACCTGCTCACGGTCAAGAACAACCAGCCCAGTCTCAGGGCGAAACTGAAGGCGCTGCCCTGGAAGGACGTCCCCGCCGTGTCGGGGGTTGACTGCTCTCATGGGCGGCGGGTGCGGCGCACCATCAAAGCCGTGGCAACCCCGGCGTGGGTCGACTTCCCCGGCGCCTCACAGGTGCTTCAGGTGCGTCGCACCCGCACCACCCACACCCGCGGTAAGAACAGCAAGCGCAGCACCGAGGTCGTCTACCTGGTCTGCTCCATACCGCCCGAGCAGGCCCCGCCCGAGACCGTTGCCGCCTGGATACAGGGCCACTGGGCGATAGACCTGACTCCTGACGGTTTAGTGCCCTGCGGTGTTCAGGTTGTTGAGGATTTGCTGCGCGGTCTGGGTGGTCTGGGGTTGGGCGGTGATGTGGTGGCCGTTGATGGTGATAGTTACCTCTTGAAGCGGCTTCAGTTCGCGTACGAGCCGCTTGATGCTCACACCGGTGGCGGCTTGTAGGTGGCGGGCGACGGCCAAGGATGCCATCACCACGGTGAGGTGGGCCTGGATGGCGTGGTGGGTGTGGTGGAAGACGGGCCTGGCGCGCAGGTCGTGCTTGGACATGCGCAAGGGACTGCTCCACGTGCCACAGCTCGTGATAGGAAGCAATCACCTGGCTGGCGGGCATCACCGATGCGGGGATATTGCTCACGTAGCCTTTCAGCCCGGCCAGCCGCTTGGCTCGGGCCAGAGCCTTCTCGTCGAGGACCTGGTCGCCCTTACGGGTGGTCACGGACCTGGTCCCCTTGGGGCGCCGGTCCCCAGCAACGACCGCCCGGGCCCTGTTCTCCTGGGAGGTCAGGGTCTTGCTGGTGCCGGGCGAACCTCTTGGCGGAATACGCCCAGATCGCGCGCCACGAGCCCGCAAACTCCGCTGGGCTCCAGACCGGCTCATCACGCAGCTTCTCGTCCCTCTCGGTCGAGCGCGTGCCGCGGCGTGGGGTGATGGTGTCGATGATCTGCCCATCGGCCAAGGCGTCCCCGTGCCAGGCGAAGTGCGCGGCCAGATCTGCCGGGGCCTTGGTCATGCGGGACCCGACGATGAATCCCAAGCCGGCCTGGTCGAGTGCTTCGAGGTTGGTTGCGGAGAGCATGCCGGCGTCCGCCACCACGACCAGGTGCTCAATCCCCGACGCCTCCCGGAACTCCTCGATCATCGGCACGATCGTGCTGGTCTCGGCCTTGTTGCCCTCCCAGCAGCCAACACGTAACGGGAAGCCCGTCCGGTCCACCAGCAGCCCCACGATCACCTGCGGGTCCACCCTGCGCTCCTTGGAATAGCCCACCCGTCGTAGGTCGTCCTCCTTCTCCGCCTCGAAGTACAGGGTCGTCACGTCATACAAACACAAGGACAAGTCCCCTCCGGCACTCACGTGCCGCAGGCAGGCGGCCTGGATATGGGAGCGGTAGTCGCCGGTAACGCAGCGCGCCAGGGACCGGAACAAGGAGCGTGGGGTCACAGCGTCAACTCCGAGCTCTCCCAGCACGGCGGGGACCTGCTCCTTGCTGGTGGGCTCCACGAGTCGGGCCAGCACCATCTGCCTGAAGCTCTCATCACCACCCACCGCTTCACCCAGCCCCAGGGCCTCATACGCGCCCGACAGGACATCCCACAACAGCACTGAGCGCTTGGACTCAACCACCGCCGGCGCGGCCTGGCCGGCGGCCTGCGGTGTCAGGCCGGCCAGGTCCAAAACGCCCTGGCCGCCCCGGATCTTCTCCCGTCCCGCCTGAACCAGGGCCGCCAGCTCCGCCTCGTCGTGCGCTGAGCCCAGGTGCTCCACAATCCGGCGCACACCATGCTCCTTAGCCACGATCTGCACCGCCGTAGCACCAGAAGCGGTACGCACCTTACGGATAAACGGGCTCACACCCCTACACCCTACCCGCCACCGGATTAGTGCCCCACAACCACCAACCCAACCACACCACACCAACGAAAAACCCCAACCACCCCAACCAGCTGTCAGGAGTCAGGCGCTGTGTCATCATCCCCCACCGCCCCCTTGTCGCGCCAGCCCCTGATCGGAGTGTTCAAGGGTGTCCCGGACCCGCGTGATCGGCGCGGGGTGCGTCACCGCCTGGACACTGTGCTGGCTTTGGCGGCGGTGGGGGTGCTGGCCGGGTGCCGCACCCTGCTGGCGATCTGGGAGCACGCCCGCGACCTGACCGGCGGCCAACTACGGCAACTGGGACTACCACAAGACCGGGACATCCCGTCGGAGTCCACCATCGGCCGCGCCCTGGCCGGCCTGGACGCCGACGACCTTGACGCTCGGATCGCCTCGTGGGTGCTCACCCGCACCGGCACCATCGACGGACGCAGGATTATCGCGGTGGACGGGCAAGACCATGCGCGGCGCCAAACCCAAGAACAACAACAGCGGAGACGGTGATGATGGCGGCGGTGATGGTGGCGGTGGGGCCCCGCACCTGCTGGCGGCCCTTGACCAGGGCACCGGGGCGGTGCTCGCCCAGCAGCGCGTACAGGATAAGACCAGTGAGATACCCGCCCTGAAACAGCTGCTGGCACCCCACGACCTTACCGGAGCGGTCGTGACTGCTGACGCACTGCACACCCAGACCGACACAGCGCAGTGGATACGCGACCGGGGCGCCGACTACCTGCTCACGGTCAAGAACAACCAGCCCAGTCTCAGGGCGAAACTGAAGGCGCTGCCCTGGAAGGACGTCCCCGCCGTGTCGGGGGTTGACACCTCCCACGGTAGACGGGTGCGGCGCACCATCAAAGCCGTGGCAACCCCGGCGTGGGTCGACTTCCCCGGCGCCTCACAGGTGCTTCAGGTGCGTCGCACCCGCACCACCCACACCCGCGGTAAGAACAGCAAGCGCAGCACCGAGGTCGTCTACCTCATCTGCTCCATACCGCCCGAGCAGGCCCCACCCGAGACCGTTGCCGCCTGGATACAGGGCCACTGGGCGATAGAAAACCGTGTTCACTGGGTACGCGATGTCACCTATGACGAGGACCGCCACCAACTGCGCACCGGCTCCGGGCCGCAGGTCATGGCCACCCTGCGGAACCTGGCCATAAGCCTGATCCGCACCATCTACGACGACCCCACCACCACCAGCATCGCCTCAGCCAACCGGGCCATGACACGAAGACCCACCAAAGCCATCAAACTCCTAACAACCCCCTAACCACACACCAACTTTGCCGAGCCCCTGCGCCCGGACCCGGGACGCGGGCCTCAATCGTCAACGCCCGATTAGACCCAGCCGCCTGCATATGCCGCATCTGCTCAGGATCATCATCAGCCAACTCATCAGGGAACCTGACCTCCTCAGGCAAAGGCTGAACACCCAAAGCGAAGCGGGGTCCCCCGGTAAGAAATGTCGGGTAAGTCAGATCATGTGCGATGTCGTCGGCGATCATCTCCGGAGTCTGACGAACTTTGAATCGCTCCCCTCGCCCGTGACGAGCATCCACATTCCAAGTTACGAAGTAATTCACTATTCGCTTACTTTCATGCTCTGAGGCGGTTGGTCAGTATTGTCCGGACGCTTGAAGGACTTCAACATCGGTGATTTCGATGATGCGTCCGTCCGGGAGCTTCACCCGGGCCGGGCTGTCCGGTAAGACCAGGCAGTCGAACGCTTCTTGTTGCCCTCCGTAGCGTGAGCTGCCCGGCTTGAGCCAAGCAAGACGGCGCGGCCCGCATCCCAGGGGCGTGTGTGTGCCGGGTGTGGGTCGTCCTGTGTGCTCCGGTTTGGGGAGCGGGTGTTCAGGTGTTCTCGGGCCAGGTGTCCAGGATGGTGGGGTAGGTGTCGGGGGTGCCGTAGGTGAACACCGCGCCGGTCGTGGTGGGGTAGGCGGCCGTGGCCAGAGCACTGGCCTGGGCCCAGTGCGGCGAGAAGGTGGGGAAGAACAACTTCCAGCCTTGCGAATAGTCATACGGCTCAGGGTGATCCTTGACAGGATGATCCTCACGGGACAGGCCCCCGATCTCGGGGTCCAGGATGTCCGCGCCCATGGCGACCAGACGATCAGCAAACGCACCATCGGTGGCGATGAGTTCAGCGAACTCACTACTGAAAAACGTAAGCCTTACGCCGCCGGTGTCGGGTTGCCAACCGCCAATCCTAATACTGATGGAGGCGCCGTCGGCGCGGTCCACATCCCCGGAGAACAGTGAGAACCTGACACCGGAGGAGTTAGGGCGCGAACGAACTTTGGCGTGCATGATGGCGAGGTATTCCTCCAAGGTGGTGATCTTCGGGTTCGCCGCAGCCTTCGCCTTGACATGATTGGTCTGCCGCCACGGGTCCAGGGTGGGATGCAGACCCCGCAACCACTGAATCAACTCCCAAGACAGCGCGGCCTCCTCCTCCATACGACTCTCCTGACCCGGACGATGCGTCCTGAACGACAACATCCACTTCACAACCATGCCCTGTACCATACCGTCCACTACACACCAACCGGGCAGAACTATCCAGCCAGACCAGGTCCATCCAACGCCTCCGTCTTCCTCATGCGGTAGGAGCGGCGCAAGTAGGGCGGCCCGCATCCCGGGGTGCGTGTGTGTGCCGGGTGTGGGTCGTCCTGTGTGCTCCGGTTTGGGGTGATTTGCTTCAGCGTTCGTGTCCGGTTTTGGGCTGAGGATCAGACCGCATGGGTAGGGTCTTCGTGACACCTTGAGGAGGGTGCGCGATGAGCAGTGATGCTGACACGACGAGGGGTTGGGGGCGTCGGGCCAAGGTGTTCTTGTCGCCTTCGCAGAAGTATGAGATCTACGTAAGGCTGATGCGAGAGGAGGTCACGGTGGGGGCGGCTGCGACCGAGGCCGGAGTGGACCGCTCCACGATCGTGAGGCTGCGGCAGGTCGCCAGGCAAGGCGCCTTGGACGCGTTGTCGGCTTCGCGTCCGGGTTCGTCTGGCAAGTCGGCTCGTGATGTCGAGCTTGAGCAGGCCAGGGCCGAGATCGACCGCTTGACCCGTACGGTGACGGAGCAGGCGGTGAAGTTGGTGGTGCTGGAGAAAAAAGGGGGCTCGGTCTGATGCCCGGTGCCCCGGTCCCCGCCCGGGTGGATGCGCCCGTCAAACAGGGGCTTTTGGAGCTGGTGGACTACGCCACCGGTCAGGGCTGGACCGTGGCTAAGGCCTGTGAGGTCCTGGGACTGGCCGAGCGACGCTACCGGCGCTGGAAACGGCGCCAGAACGGGGTAGGACTGGCCGACGCCCGGCCTGGCGCCGCTGTCAATGCCCTGATGCCGTGCGAGATCGAGGCGATTGTGGACGCCTTCGAGACTTTCGGTGAGAAGGACTTCTCTCACCGTCGCCTGGCTCACCGAGGCTCCTACAACGGGTTGTTCTGGGCGTCGGCCTCCACCGTCCGCAGGGTCCTGAATGACCACGAGCTTCGGTTCAGGCATCCCGCCCGGCCAGCGCGCTCCAAGCGTCGTCCGTTCCCCGACTGGGCGACGTACAAGCCCAACTCGATCTGGATCTACGACTCCACTCACTTCACCGCCTGCGGCATGACTGTGCTGATCATCGAGGATCTGGTCTCACGCAAGTGGATCACCCATGTGGTCTCCAGCGAGGAGACCCACCACCAGGTCCGCCTCGCCTTCGAGCAGGCCCTGGACGCCGAAGGCCTGCTCGAGGCCGCCCTGGAACGAGCCCAGGCCCTGAAGCGCCGGCTGACGCTTGACGGAGACGATGAACTGACCCCGATCCTGTTGGCGGTGTCCGACAACGGCTCCCAGATGATTGCTGCCAACACCCGCAGGTTCATGGCCATGGTCGCCATCGCCCAGCACTTCGGACGGCCGGCGACTCCGACCGACCAGGCCTGGATCGAGTCCCTCAACGGAACACTCAAGGCCGAGTGGCCTCACCTGCTGGCAATCACCGATCCCGCTGTCCTGAGGGCCGAACTCGACTCTGTGCGCACCGAGTACAACAGCCAGCGCTTGCACTCCGGAATCGGCTACGTCACACCCCTGGACGAGCACACCGGGCGCGGGCCGGCCATCCGCAAGGCCCGCCAGGAAGGCCTGAAACGGGCCGCTCAGCAGCGCCTTGCCTACAACCGCAAACAACGAGACAATCAAACCAACCAAGAAGACCACGATGATGTCTGATCCAACCGCCCCAAGCGGACATTAACGCTGAAACAGGTCAGGGGAGCGGGTGTTCAGGTGTTCTCGGGCCA
Source organism: Actinomyces qiguomingii (assembly GCF_004102025.1). NCBI lineage: Bacteria > Bacillati > Actinomycetota > Actinomycetes > Actinomycetales > Actinomycetaceae > Actinomyces > Actinomyces qiguomingii. The sequence continues at coordinate 53,723 of NZ_CP025228.1, forward strand.
GGTGTCCAGGATGGTGGGGTAGGTGTCGGGGGTGCCGTAGGTGAACACCGCGCCGGTCGTGGTGGGGTAGGCGGCCGTGGCCAGAGCACTGGCCTGGGCCCAGTGCGGCGAGAACGTGGGGAAGAACAACTTCCACCCCTGAACATAGTCATACGGTTCAGGATGACCTTTAACCGGATGACCTTGACGTCTGAGCGAGCCTATCTCGGGGTCCAGGATGTCCGCGCCCATGGCGACCAGACGATCAGCAAACGCGCCATCGGTGGCGATGAGTTCAGCGAACTCACTACTATGAAACCTGAAGGTAACTCCGCCGGTGTCGGGTTGCCAACCGCCAATCCTAATACTGATGGAGGCGCCGTCGGCGCGGTCCACATCCCCGGAGAACAGTGAGAACCTGACACCGGAGGAGTTAGGGCGCGAACGAACTTTGGCGTGCATGATGGCGAGGTATTCCTCCAAGGTGGTGATCTTCGGGTTCGCCGCAGCCTTCGCCTTGACATGATTGGCCTGCCGCCACGGATCCAGGGTGGGATGCAGACCCCGCAACCACTGAATCAACTCCCAAGACAGCGCGGCCTCCTCCTCCATACGATCCTCCTGACCCGGACGATGCGTCCTGAACGACAACATCCACTTCACAGTCATCAGTAGGTCTCCCTTCCCCTGGTGTTCCTCTGTCTGGATCAATGATATCAGCTGATCACGTTTGGTGTGGGTTAGAAATCCGGTGGGACGTGCACCAACTCAATCCCAGCCGGGAAATCCCCCAGTCCCTGCATGTCTTGGAGTAGCTCGAGCATTTCCGGTTCGGCCATATACCAGCGTATAGGCGTGTTAGTACCAGCCGCCAGCACCGCCTCTACCTGACGCTCCGCACCGTCTACCAAATCATCAATTACGTTAGGGGCGAATGGGGTTTTAGTCAGCTCATAGTAGAAGCCCTTGGCGTCATGGAGGACACCATCGTAGAAACCGTCGAACTCCACACCATCAACAATGTAGGAGGTCTCCACACTCACCCCGGAGATCTGCTCCTCATAGGCCTGGGAACGATTCGACCCATAGTTCTTACCCGGCCCCCAAGCACCCGGACCACCATCACTAGCACCCCGAGTCGGGTTGCGCACACCCGGATAGTGATTCCCATCCCGCGGCGCATAAGGACAATCAGCACCCTTACCAGAACCACCGGTGCCTCTACCACCACCGGTGCTGCCTGTTTTGCCGCCGCCGGTGCTGCCTGTTTTGGGTCGGGGTGTGGTGTTGGAGGACCGGGCGGCCCCGGGGGTGCGGGGGGTGCGGGGCGTGGGGGTCGTGGGGCCGGCAGCAGCCATCGCAGGACGAGACCCAAGCCCTTTAAGACTATCGGCGAGGTCATCCATCAACGCGTTGGCCCGCTTGAACAACTTCCCCAAACTACAAGCGGACCTGACCACCGCACTGACCTCACGACGCAGACGCACCGCCCACTCAGACACATCCTCCATCAACGCAGGCGCCGCCCAGATCCCCGCCACCCCCGCAGTCACAAGGGTAAGACCAAGCTTAGTAGTCAACTTCGACAACACATCAGCGATCGCATCACGCACCATGTCATGCACGACCTGCACGATCACCGACGCCACCGTCAACCCCTTGGAAACAGCCCCCGCCAACGACCCCAACAACGACAACCGCACCGCATTATCCAACTGAAACGACTTATACGCCTCCACCGCCAGCGACGACTGCCCAGCCAACCGCACCCGGACCGAATCAGTCAGATCCTCACTACACGTATCCAGCTTCGCCGCAATATTCGCCCACGTCCCAGCACCCGCAGCCACCTGCCCAGGATCACCAGTAAGCTCATACAACCAGGTCTTCAGCGGATCCAAATGCTCAATCGCCCACGCAATCGCAGTACCCAACACCTCACCAATCGGATCAACCACCAACGCCACCGCATCAACCACCGTGCCAAACCCCGCAAACGCATCATCCACCCACGAATCAGTCTCCAACGCATCAACAACATCCCGACCATCCTCAATCAAACGCAGACCCGACAACCCCGTCGACGTATCCTCCGCCTGCACCACCGACGAATCAACACCACCAAAGGAACCACCACCCCCACCATACTCCCCCACAGGCAAACCACCCCCGATACCACGACCACCACCATCACCGAAACCGCTGCTACTACCACCACCACCAAACCCAGCAGCAGCAGTAGCAGTAGCAGTAGTGGCGGTGGCGCCACCAGCACCGGCAGCGTCCACCTCGACCCCACGCCGACTCCTGGTGTAATCATCACCCAGAATGTCGTCATACTTACTCACAACAACCATCCAATCAAATCAACCAACACCGGCACAATCAATGCCGATGCTTGACCACACACGCACAAAACTACCGACCCGCCCACAGCTACCAGCCACCCAGGGCCCTAACCCCAGCGGCCGACTCGGCATCAGTCTCATCCAGCTCCTGCGCCACAGCACGCAGATCCAAACCCGCACCCTCCACACTCCCACCCACAGCCGTCACCGCCGTATCAACAGCCGTAGACAACAACACATACGCCGGCACAAACAAAGGCGAACACAACACCCCAAACGCATCACCCGCCAACGCCCGCCCCGCAGCATCCACCGCCACACTCACACCATCAGCCACCCCCAACGCATCACCACCACCCAAACGCAACACCTCAGTATCAACACCAATACCCCACCCCGCACTCACAACAACCAACTCCCCAACAACCAGAAGAACAAACAAAAAGAAAGACAGTCACTCACAAACACACCAACAACCACCACCCCATCATCGCCTCCCCGACCCGCCCGGAACATCCCACCCCGGAGGCTGCCGCACCGGCCAAGGCGTCACCATCCACGCCGGCCGCCCACCACCAGACCGCCCACCATCAGACTGCCCACCGCTGGAACGCCCGCCATCAGCCTGTCCGCCATAGGCCCCACCGGCAGACCGGGAACCCCCATCCCCGCCCACCCCAACACCAGTGACGGACCGCTCATAATCCTCCAACACCTGCCTACCCAAGGTAGAATCCACACCCACCGTCTCATCAACCACCAACCGCACCTGCTCACCCGCCCGCCTACGCGCATCAGCCATCGCCATCATCACCGCATCCGACAAACCCCGCAACGACAAACCCTCACTGGCAGGCAGGAACGTGATCCCCAACAACCGGCCCGCCACATCAATCTCCACACTCACCTCACGACCCCGCGAACAACCCTTAACCCGGATACCCTCAGCCCGATCCCGCATCCGCACAGCCGCCCGCGCATCACGCCGCGACCGCTCCACATCCGCACGAATCCGCGCCAAACGCTCCTCAAGCGAAGCCTCACCCCAACTCACACAAACGACCATAACGACCCCATAACCCACACACCACCCAAACCCCATGTGACACCCACCACAACCCACCCCCCGGAGCCACCCACCAACACACCCCCCAGTGGTTCGGCGCTATGTCCGAACCATGAGCGGCTGGGTGGAGCGCCTGCTTTCGCCTGCCGACGTGCTGCTCCCGCCGGATCGTCGGCTGGCAGACCACCCGCGAGCCCGTGTGCACCGACCTGGCCCAGGGGCGCCCTGAAAATGGGTATCTGGCAGCGCCAGCGCGAGGGCGCGGACCTAAAAGGGCCTGACCCCGCCACACGCGGCCGGGGTGCGGCTGTACCGGGCCATCCGAGTGCGGGCAGGCCCTGCTCGGACTGTGATGCGGTGGCCTCGGTGGGCACCCGAGGGCGACTTCCTTTCGGCTTCGCTCTGGCCGAGGCCCTGATACTGGCTGTACAAGGCGGAACTGATCCTTGGGCCGCCATTACCTCGACGACCACGGCCCCTGGCAGGGCATCGACGACGCCCGTGTTCGCCACCGCCCAGTGAGCGCAACTGGTCGGGCAACACCCGGCCCCACTCCGCCACAGGCATGCACGCTCCCCGGCGATGGTGTGCAGGACGGCCGTTCATGTCGATTTTCGACCCTGGGAGCACCAAGATGTGTGCGCCTGGCTACTTCGTCACTAACGCGCCCGGGCGGCCGCCTAAGGTCGCCAGCTTTCCAAACCACCAACGCCCCCCGTCGGCACTGGTCAGCTGCCCTCGGCGCGACCTCGGCGCCAATAGCCCATGAAGGCTACCGCCCGCCGGTCCAGCCCCCGTTCGGACACCAGGTGGCGGCGCAGGGCGCACACCGCTCCCGCCTCGCCGGCCAGCCACGCATATACGTCGGCCCGCTTGAGGGCGGCCCCGCCGCGGGCGGTGCGCGGCACCTCCCACAGCAACTCCCGATCGACGTCGATCTCCTCGACCTCCTGCGGCTGCCCCTCCGGGATGAGCTCGGCCGCAGCCCGCTTTACACCCGCCACGAGCCGCTCGCCATGCGGGTGCTCGGCACGTGCGAGCACTCGTACCTCAATGCCCGGATGTGTCGGCAGGTAGGCGGCATCGGCCGCGGTGGGCAGCTCGACGACGGCGATGCCTCGCGCTGTTGTCGGCAGGTCCTCCAGGATCCTGGCGATCGCCGGAGCCGCCGTCTCATCCCCGCCGATCAGGAACCGGCCGGTGACGGACGGCGGCACAAAATCCACCCCGCCGGCTAACACGCCGTCCGGCTGCGCACTCAGCCAGGCCCGCGAAGGCCCCAGCAGCACTGCCGACGTGCCCGGGCGGGCGGCCCCCAGCCAGTGGGCGGCCGGGCCCAGCGGCGTATGCACCACCATGTCCACGTCGACCTGCGTCCCGGCTGTGCCCGTCCGGCTCACAGCCGGCGCGATGGGTGCAAGGTCAGCCTTACCGGCCCGGGCCGCGCCCACGGGCCCGAGTCGTACGGCGCGCGTGGTGTAGGTGCGAATCGGCGGCCGCTGCTCGGCCGGCAGGGCCCGCCAGGCGCCATACCAGTGCGGACCCGTGGGTAGGTGCGCGTAGCCGCCGTCGACGGCGGGCAGCACCAGCTTGATCCGCTGATCCCAGCCCGGGTCGGCGAAGTCCTCCAGCTCCTCCCCGGTGAAGGTCACCCGCCGCAGATGCGGCGTGACATCCACGATCCGAACCACACGCACCGGGAAGAACCGGAACGGGGTAGGCCCAGCTGCGCGTGTGCTCACGTGTTGTCACCAGCAGCGGGAACTTGGGAAAGCAACGGGGTGGCATGCGCGGTCACCGCGCCTCCAGCTGCGTGCGCGTCGTGCCCCGAGTCCTCCGCCCCGACCACGTGATGACGTCCCTTGGGCAGCACCAGCGGCGTGTCCGAAACCGGATCGGTGATCACCTCGGCTTCCAGGCCGAACACTTCCCGCATCAGGCCGGGGCTGACCACCTGTCCGGGCGCCCCCGCGGCCACCACCCGGCCCTCGCGCATGGCGATGACATGATCTGCGTAGCGGGCCGCCAGGTTGATGTCGTGCAGCACCATAACGATGGTGGTGCCGCGTTCCCGGTTCAGGTCGGTGAGCAGATCCAGCACCTCCACCTGGTGGGTCAGGTCCAGGAAGGTGGTGGGCTCGTCCAGCAGCAGCACGTCGGTGCGCTGGGCCAGCGCCATCGCGATCCACACCCGCTGCCGCTGCCCGCCCGAGAGCTCGTCCACGCTCCGGTCGGCCAGCTGCGCCGTGTTGGTGGCCAACAGCGCCTCCTCCACGATCCTCCGGTCCGTGGCCGAGGCGGAGCGGAACAGCCCCTGGTGCGGGTGCCGGGCGCGGCCCACCAGATCGGCGACGACGATCCCCTCCGGCGCGATCGGCTGCTGCGGCAGCAGCCCAAGCCGGGTGGCTAGGCGCTTGGTCGGAATCGTGGTGACATCTCGGCCATCAAGCAGCACCGACCCGGACGCTGGCGCCAGAATCCGCGCCATGGTCTTCAGCAGGGTTGACTTCCCGCAGGCGTTCGCCCCCACAATCACCGTGATGGCGCCCGTGGGCACGGTGATATCGACGCCGTCGACGACGGTGCGCCGCCCATATCCGGAGCGCAGTCGCCGGGTGCTCAGGCTGCGGGCGGTGGCGCGGCCGGATTCGCGGGTCCTGTCGCGTGAATCGGCCGGATCGGTTGGTTTTGCTGGGGCTGCGCAGGCCCCGACCGGTGTCGCGCCGGGCCGGACTTGACCAGGATTCATGCGGAGGTTCCCTCCCGGTTAAGGCGGATGAGTTGAAGCAGCAGGTAGGGGGCGCCGATGATTCCGGTGACCACCCCGACCGGCAGCGCGGTGGGGAACAAATGCTGACCGGCCAGGTCCGCGCCAAGCACTATTGCGGCCCCCATCAGCGCCGACGGCGCCAGCAACGCCCGGTCGGTGCGCCCCACTAGACGGGCGGTGATCGGGCCGGCGAGGAAGGCGACGAATGAGATTGGCCCGGTGGCCGCTGTCGCGAAGGCCGCCAGCGCCACGGTGGACAGCAACAGCACCAGGCGGGTGCGGTTCACATGCACCCCCAGGCCGGTCGCCGTCTCTTCACCCAGCGAAAGCGCGGTCAGATTCCGTCCCAGCGCGAGCAGCGTGCCGCCGAGGACGACGACGGCGCCGCCCAGCACCGGCACCTGCGCCCAGCCGGCGTCCCCCAGCGATCCCGACAGCCAGCGCATGGCGTCGGCGACGGAGTAGATCGAGGCCTTCAACTGCAAGTAGGAGATTACGGAGGAAAACATGGCGGAGATGCCGATGCCGATCAGGATCAGGCGCCCGCCCTGGGTGCTGCCAGACCCCGACAGCAGGTAGATGACCAGGGCCGTGCCCAGCCCGCATACCAGTGCCAGCAGGTTCACGCGCAGGCCGGACCACCCCAGCACCACAATCGCGAAGACCGCCGCCATGGACGCCCCGGAGGTGATGCCGATGATGTCCGGGCTGGCGAGCTGGTTGCGGAGCATCGTCTGACAGGTGCGGCCCGCCATTCCGAATGCGAGCCCCGCCGTCAACCCCAGCAGGGCGCGGGGCAGGCGCAACTGCCCGACGGCGAAGGACGCCCCGGGCACGTCCCGCCCCGCCATCACGGCAATCACTTCGGCGGGGGAGTACCAGATCGAGCCGTACAGCACCATCACCCACCACAGGCAGAACACGAGCAGCGCCAACGCCGTCGTGACGGTAAGGTAACGGCGTCGGCGACGGCGGCGACCCGCCTCGGTGAAACCCGGCCGCGGATCGTTAACGGGAGATCCGCGGCCGACGCGATAAGGACTCGTACCCGGCGCGGCGCAGGTCGCTAAGGATGCGGTTGCCACACCGGGGGTGCTCACAGTTCACGCACCTTAGCGCCACGGGCAATCGCGATCAGAACCGGGGCACCCACGAAAGCGGTCACCACACCCACACTCACCTCACCGGGGCGGGCGATCACCCGCCCCAGCACGTCCGCGAAGGTCAGTAGCGCCGCGCCGCCCAGGGCCGCCAAGGGTAGCAGCCACCGGTTATCCGGCCCCACCAGCATGCGTACGGCATGCGGCACCATCAGCCCGACGAAACCGATCGGGCCGGCCAGCGCCGTCGTCGTCGCACAGGCAATTACGCCAGCGGCCGCCGCCAGCAGGCGGGTGCGGCCCACCTTCACCCCCAGTCCCACGGCCATCTGTTCACCCAGTGCCAGGGAGTTCAGTGGTCGGGCCACTGTGGCGGCCAGGGCGGCGGCCAGCAGCAGGAAGGGGGCGACGGTGGCCAGCGCGGCCCAGGAGCCTCGCCCCAGCGAGCCCACCTGCCAGAAGCGGAAATCGGTCAGCCCCTCGGCTCGCGGCAGCATGATGGCGCTTATCAGCGCGGACAGGGCCGCGCTCGTGGCTACGCCGGCCAGGGCCAGCTTGACCGGTGTGGTGCCGCCAGGCCCGAGCGAGCCGATGGTGTACACGACCACTGCGGTGGCCCCCGCCCCGACCATCGCCACCCACAGGTACTCCCACAGCGAGGATATGTGTGCGAAGGCGATGGCGGCGACAACCGCCAGCGACGCCCCGGTATTGACGCCGAGGATGCCGGGGTCGGCGATCGGATTGCGGGTGAGCGCCTGCATGAGCGCCCCCGATACCCCCAGCGCCGCCCCTGCGACCACGGCGGTGGCCGTGCGCGGCACCCGCTCTGCCACCGCCAGCGCGCCGAGCTCCTGGCCCCTGCCGGTCAGGCCGTCCAGAATCTCCCCGAGACTGACCACGCGCGCACCGAAGGCTATTGAGCACACGATGGCGAGTGCCAGCAGGGCGGTGAGAAGACCGAGCGCCACCAGCGGTCGGCGGGCGCGGACGGGCCGGGAGGACCGGAATTCGCCTGGCGGTTCGGTGGGCGCGCCGGAGGCGGTATCCGACGGCGTAACTGGATCGGGCGGGGCGAGCGGGCCGTGGGCGGTCACTTGTGGTCGCTCAGGAGGCGGCGGCCTTGTCCGCGGCGGCGGCGATCAGGGCGACATATTCCTTGATGCCCCACGGGATGGACAGCGGGCCGGGGTTGGTGGAGGCCGACAGCGGCGCGCCGTTGCCGACGAACGCGACCGCGCCGTTCTTGATGGCGGGGATGGTGCCCACCAGTGAGTCGGCCTGAAGAGCGGCCAGGTCGGAGTTCTCCCCGTAGATGATCATCACGTCCACATCCGCTACTTGGTCGGCGTTTTCGCTGGAGACGTCAATGAAGAAGGTCTCCGGTTCGGCGTCGGAGACGGCCTGCACGGACGCGGGAATGGTCATGCCCAGGTCGGTCATGAAGGCGGTGCGCGGATCGGCGGTGGTGTAGAAGCCGATTGTGGAGGTGTCGGACTGGCTCATGTAGAAGAAGGCCGCCGACTTGCCGGCGATCTGTGGGTACTGGGCGACGGCGTCGTCGATCTGCTGCTCCAGGTCGGTGATGAGGGCATCGCCCTGCTCGGCCAGGCCCATGGCCTGGGAGTTCAGGCGAATCATTTCCCGCCACTTGGTCCCCCAGGGCACGCCGGGGTAGGCAACGGTGGGGGCAATCTTGGTCAAGGTGTCGTAATCCTCCTGGCTCAGACCGGAGTAGGCGGCCAGGATCACATCGGGGTGGGTCTCGGCGATGGCCTCGAAGTCGTAGCCGTCGGTGTCGTCGAACAGTACGGGCTGCTCGGCGCCTGCGGCAACGAGCTCGTCGACCTTCTGCTTGGTCCACTCCATCATGCCGGAGCCGTCCTCCGTGCCCCATTCCTGGCTGGAAAGGCCGGCGGGCATGACGTCCAGCGCCAGCGCGACGTCATGGTTGCCCCAGGCGATGGCCGTGAAGCGGGAGGCGCCGGCGGGGATGACGGTAGTGCCGAAGGCGTGTTCGACGCTGATCTCCCCGGTGGTTACCGCGGTGGCGACGGAAGCGGTGGAGTTGTCGGAGGAATCGGCGGTGCAAGCGGCCAGGATCGCGGCGATGGGTGCGGCCAGGCCGGCCGTCAGGAAGGACTTGCGTGAGACGGTCACAGAGGTCTCGCTCTCGGTCGCGGATAAGTGAACGGCTAGAACATTAGTAGAGGTGAGGCTGTCCTCATAGATGGGATTGCGTGCAATGCCCCACTCCGGGCCCGGGCGGCCAGAGCGTCAGGCGCCTGCGTCGTCACCGCCTCTCGCACCTGCGCCACCGCTGCCGCCCGCGCTACCGCCGCCGCCCGCGCCTCTGCCGCCCGCGCATTGGCGCCTTCGATGGAAGCGATCATTTAAGTTATCCGCAGGGGGCGCACGCCTCCGCCACCAGTTTCTACGCGAAGGAGCGGATATGAGTCAGCAGAGCCACAATGATCCCGGAGCGGACACCGGAATGGATCCCCGCGAGGTGGAAGTGCGCCGGCGCATGGCCGCCCAGGAGCTGTACCTGGATGAGGGGCCGGGCTTGGAGGCGTTGACCGAGCAGCGCATCCGCGGCAAGGAGCTCGCCGCCGCCTATAACGCCACCTCGCCGCGTGACGCCGAGGGGCGCCGACGTCTGCTTGAGGAGATCTTCGACCAGATCGGTGAGTACTTCTGGGTGGAGCCGCCGCTGCACGTCGCCTACGGCAGCCACACGCGGGTGGGCTCACCCGTGTACGCCAACGCGGGGCTGCAGATAATTGACGACTCTCCGGTGACTATCGGCAACCGGGTGATGTTCGGCCCGCGGGTGATGATCGCCACCGCCGGCCATCCCATCCATCCCGAGGCCCGCGACCGCGGCCAGCAGTTCTCCGCACCGGTGGTGATCGAGGATGACGTGTGGATCGGCGGGAATGTGACGATCCTGCCGGGGGTGACCATAGGCCGCGGCTCCGTGATCGCGGCGGGCGCCGTCGTCAACGCCAATGTGCCGCCCATGGTGGTGGCGGGCGGTGTGCCCGCGCGTGTGCTGCGCGAGATCACCGACGCCGACCGCGACTGGTCCTACCAGGCCCCCCGCACACTGCCCGTGCCCGGCAGGCAGACGGAGGGCGACGGCGTCTGAGCGGCCCCGCCAAGACGCCGGCATCCACGGCTTGTCCCTCGCCACCCGGAGGATTGCCATGAGGCGGCCTGCGCGGCGAGGTGCGCCAGGCTTCTCCCTCGCCACCCGGAGGATTGAGTCCAAGGCACGAGTGGCGTCGTCCTAGGTCGTGTTGTGTAAGTCGGAGTGGTGTGAAAACAGGCCGTGACACCTCTCTCACCGCTCCACCCCCTGGGATCCTTGGCCACGGCCAGGCCGGCGACTAGGTCGCTGCTGCTGGATAGCAGCGGAAGACCGCCTCGTCTCTTCAGCCGTCACCTGTGGGTAGGACGCTCGGACCGTCGATCGTCCCATGTCCGTCGACGGATTTGACGGGCCGGTGGCGCGTGGCTGAGCGATAACACGGAAGATCGGCACAAGCGAGTCGGGCACGGGTTCGTAGCGACCCAGGTCAGGCCCGGACAACATGTTGGCCTGGTTCCACACCTCGGGACTCACCCGACTGAAGTCAAGAGTAAAGCGCGACCGCTCAGCCACATGCTTCATGAATACCTTGGAGGTGCGACCATTACCCTCTCGAAAGGGGTGCGCCTGGTTCAAGTAGGCGAAGACCTCGGCGCCGGCTCGTGCGAAGCCGTCACGGTCCAGCCTCATCCAACTGGTGCCTTCAACAAGACTTTGCACGTCGGCCAGGTACCGGTCAATTTTGCACGTCGGCCAGGTACCGGTCAATTTCGCCAGCGCGGACGTCAGCGAAGGAGGAAAAGTTCTTCGACATGTTCACGCTCCGGTACTGACCGGCCCATTCGTAGACGTCTTGGAACAGGTAACCGTGGATCGCACGCACATGGTCGGCGTCATACGTCCTGGGAACGGCAACCTGACCTGACATCAGCTCACGCTGCCGCTGGATAGTCTCGGTATACTCAAATTCCCTAAGCAGTGCTGGGTCACGTTCGTCGAACAGGTTACGCAGAGTCCCCTGCCCCGTACTGGGGTCGTAAGTCTCAGGGTAGAAATACGACTCCCAGGTATCGAACACCATCAGCGCACAGCAGCAAGCGCCCCGCGACGGGCGGCACGACGACGGGCAGCAGCATGGGCGCGACGACGATACTCAGCGGCGTCGATCGCCCCACGGGCCTCGTCGGTCAGGTTCTCCACGTCCTCACGGTTCGGGACCCAGCCCTCGTGCCACGCGCTGGCGAGCGACTGCACAACGGCACGCCGCTGGGCCTGATCAAGATGCTCGAACAGCTCAGGCCAACGATCCTCAACATCGAACTTCTCAGCCATAACAGAACCTCCCACCCCAGCGGTCCAACTTTAATTTTACCGCGCCACCCAAAAACGGTCAAAGGGTGCCTTCGGGTCAATCCGACCTAGCAAGTAGCGCGTCGGGTTGCCATGAGATCCACAACAACGCATAGTCGGCATCGCCGACATCGTTGACCGGTGCTCGGCGTACGACTTCTGCTCTCACGCACGCGTTTAGAGGTTCTTCCGGTTTAAGGGAGTGTTCGCCGAGTTCGGTAGATATAACCATCGAGTTCGGTCGTTATTACCATCGAGTTCGGTCGATATGTAGGTTATTCGTGTTTGGGGGTGTGGTGGATGGGTGGGGTGTGTGGGTGGTGGTTTGTGTGTACGTCCCGGTGGGCGCGGTGGGCGGGGACGGGATGGCTCGCCGTGAGTCTTGGTGGCTTGCGGCGGATCGTGTCCGATGGTTCGGGTGCTGGCCCGACAGTTCGGGTGCTGGCCCGACGGTTGGTGTGTTGCGGTCGACGATTCGTCACTTGTTTCGACGGTTCGAGGGGCGGGCGCACGAGCCGTGGTTGTTCATGCCGAATCGTTGGTGGCACCTGACGAACCCTCCGTCCCGCGATGCCATCTGATGAAACCGCCCCATGGATGTCGAGAACCAGCACCTCACGCCCCAGGGCGCGGCCGCCCGGAACAACCATGCGGAGGCCGTCCTCGGGCGCCTGGCCGCGTTCGAACGCGGGAGGCTGCGTTCGAGTGAGCGAAGAGGCCGTCACACGGCCGACCAGAACACACCGCCGACCACACCCCCAAACACGAAGAGCTCCTTGTCCGATCGGCTGGGACGTCTTTGACGACGGACCGGGCCCGCAGCCCAGCCAGCGCGCAGACCAGCCCGGCCCCACAGTCCAGTCCGGCCGCTGCCAGGCCCGGCCTGGCTGCCGGCCATGCCGGCGACCTCCGCGGCCTAGGTCTAGGGCATCTTGACCGTTGACTTTGGGTGCGCCAGCGTCCAAGGCAACCCCACGGGCCCGAGTCAGTACCCCCACACCCGGACTACCTGGCTGCCGTTGGACAGTCTGGCCGCGGATGGACAGTCTGGCCGCGGATGGACAGTCTGGCCGCGGATGGACAGTCTGGCCGCGGATGGACCACCTGGCTGCGGATGGACCACCTGGCTGCCGTTGGACCACCTGAAACGCGCTCTCAGACGGTCCAACCGCAGAAGCCCGGTCCAACCGCAGAAGCCCGGTCCAACCGCAGTAACGCGGTCCAAGTACTAGGCCAGCAGCCGGCCGGGCGCACACCCGCCCACTACACCCTCAAACCGGAAGAGCCGTTTTAGAGGTTTCCCCGGGTCTTACAGTCAGGGAACTCCAAAACGCGCACGTGAGAGGCGGATCAGTTCTGGCGGGCGAGGTCGGCGGCGCCGATGAGTCCGGCCTCCTGACCAGAAGAGGAGATGACGATCGGGATCTCGGGTCGATGAGCGTGCGCCGTCAGGCGCTCATTGAAGGTGGCGCGCACCGGGTTCAGCAGGATGTCGCCCGCCTCGGTCAGACCGCCAGTCAGCACGATCACCTCGGGGTCGAGCACGGCACACAGGTCGGCCAGTCCCCGGCCGAGTGCGCTGCCCAGGTGGGTGTAGCACTCCAGGGCCGCCGGGTCGCCCTCGCGGGCGGCGGCCGTGACGGCCTTGCCGGAAATCCTGTTCTGGTCCCCGCCGGACAGCTCGATGATGCGGGCGGCGTAGTCGGGCCGGAACTTGGCCAGCTCCCACCCGTTGACGCCCAGGGCCGTGCCCGAGCCGTAGCGTTCCAGGCAGCCGCGCTGACCGCATCCGCAGGGGCGTCCATCGGGGACTACGTTGATGTGGCCGATCTCCGCGGCGAAGCCGGCGGCACCGCGCACCAGGTGCCCGTCGATGATGACGGCGCCTCCGACTCCGGTGCCCAGTGTCACCACAAGGACGTTCTGCGCGCCCTTGCCGCCGCCGAAACGGGCTTCGGCCCATCCGGCCGCATTGGCGTCGTTCTCCACCACGACCTTCTTGCCGGTGCGGGAGGCGATCTCATCGGCGATGCGGGCGCCGGTCCAGTCGAGGTTGGTGCCGTAGACCATGGTGTTGCGGTCCGAGGAGGTGAAGCCGGCCGCGCCCACGCCTATGGCCTCGACGTCGTACTTCGCGGCGAGTTCATTGGCCACGTCTGCGATGGTCGTGAAGATGGCCTCCCTGCTGGTGGCGGGGGAGTCGCGGCGGGCGGTTGCCAGTACGGTGCCGTCCTCGTCCACCACGCCTGCGGCGATCTTGGTTCCACCCACGTCGACGCCGATGCTCAGTGCCATGGCTTTCCTCCTTGTTTCACTTTCCTGCGTTTAGGTGCCAAACCGCCGCGTGAGGGCATCGGTGCCCCCAGTGGTTGCCGACTCGCGCCAATCTGGCGGGGATCTACAGGCATATTCTTGCAGCTGTGACGGTGTGGGCCAACCTCCGGCGGCGCCGGCATCGGCACGCCCCGGGCGCAAGCCGCCCCTCGCCGAGGTCGGTCGAAGTAACCGCCGAGGTCGGTCGATATGACGGGGAGCCCGGTTACGGGGCAGGAGTGGCGCCATGCCCCGCTGCCGCGGCCTGCTCGAGGATGGTTCTCCGCATGTAGTCCGCGGGCGCGTAGCCACCGATGTAGGCGTCGTTAATGATGAAGAAGGGCGTGCCGGTGATGCCGATGTCGTAGGCGTGTTGCCTGGCGTCCTGCACCTCCTGCACGGTGGCGGCGTCGTTCATGTCGGAACGGAACCGCTCCAGGTCCGGCACGCCCGCCTCCTCGGCGAAGGCGACCAGGGAGTCCTCGGTGTACTCCGGGTGCTCGGTCGGGTCGGCGGCGGCATACACGGCGTCGTGGAACTCCCAGAACTTACCCTGGTTTCCGGCGGCGATGCTGGCCTGCGCCGCCAGGGGGGACGTCTCGGTGATCTGGGCCAGATCGCGCCATTCCACGCGCAGCGTGCCCTCCGCAACCAGATCCTCCAGCTCCGGCTCAACCTCCTGCGCGAATTGAGTGCAGTACGGGCAGGCGAAGTCGGAGTAGACGACCATCACCACCGGGGCGTCAACGTTGCCTTTGGCGCGCGAATCGTTGCCGTCGCGGGTGACCTCGCCGTGCAGGAGCTCCAGCAGGCCGGCGTCTGTTTGTGAGGGCGCAGAGGTTTGAACCGCGCTGGCCGACGCCGTGGCGGTTGCCGAGTCCGTAGCCGCTGGAGACTCCGCCGTCGTGCCGGTGCTGGACTGACCGGGTCGTACCACCAGGACGATCGCGATGACGGAGAGCAGGATCGCAATTACCAAAAGCAGGGTGATGACGATTGGGTTGGCGCGGGAGACGGGCCGCTGCTCTGGCGCGGTACCGTAGGTGGATGAGGTCATGAGCGCAGTGTGTCAGAGCCGACGACGGCGTCGCCCGCGGCAGGGCCCACATGCAGGCCCCATTTGGCGGCATCTCGATAAAGAACGATGCGGTGCGGCGCCGTCGGCGGCAGATGAAGGATGAAGGCGGTGTGCCGGAAGTGACCCGTGGGCATGAAGACGACGCCGGTGCGGTTCCTAGCGCCGACGCGCCCGACGTGCAGTGCGCCGAATCTTCCGGGACTCGGCCTCGAGTATCCACCCGGGCCACAGGAAGCTATACACCGTCGTTGTCGTCGGAGGTGAAGCGCTGCATCATGTCGGTCAGGCTGGTGCCCGTCAGCGAGCGCATGACGGCGTCGAGCTGCTCGACGTTGCCGGCCACCGCCTTGGGCAGCGCGGAGGCGCCCTCGGTGGAGATGATCGACATGTCCTTGACGCTGCCCAGGGGCTCGGCCAGGGCACGGGCGATCTCCGGCGCCTTGTCCAGGATCATCTGCTGGGTGGCGGCCCGCCCGTACTTTGCCAGGGCGTCGGCCTTGTCGCTCATGGCCTTGGCCTCTGCCTCACCGGCGGCGCGCACGGCCTCGGCCTCGGCGCGACCGCGGGCGGCGATCGCCTCGGCCTCCGCCTTGGCCTGGGCTGCGGTGGCGCGGGCCTGGGCCTCGGCCCGGGCGACGGTGGCCTGCGCCTGTGCCTCGGCGTCCAGGCGGGTGCGTTCGGCCTCGGCCTCGGCCTTGCGGATCGATTCGGCCTTGGCGGCCTCGGCCTCCTGCTCACGCTGGTAGCGGGCGGCGTCGGCGGGCTTACGCACCGTGGAGTCCAGTTCCCGTTCGGTCAGGGCGGCCTTGGCCTCGGCGGCCTCCTGCTCGATGATGGCGATCTCGCGCTTCTTGGCGGCGCGGGCCAGCGGACCGGCGGAGTCTGCCTCCGCTTGGGCCTTGTCCGTCTCCGCCTTCAGCTGGGCCTGGCGCAGCGACAGGTCGCGCTCGCGCTCGGCGATCTGCTGGCGCGAGGACACCTCGGCGTCTTTGGCCTCCCGCTCGGCATTGGCGCGGGCCACGCGGGCGTCCTTGGCCACTC
The DNA here is from genome assembly GCF_004102025.1 of Actinomyces qiguomingii. NCBI lineage: Bacteria > Bacillati > Actinomycetota > Actinomycetes > Actinomycetales > Actinomycetaceae > Actinomyces > Actinomyces qiguomingii. Next base: position 69,862 of record NZ_CP025228.1, read on the forward strand.
GCTGCTGCTCGGGCACGCCCAGGGAGTCGATGTAGCCGGAGGCGTCGGTGATCTCGGAGATCTGCAGCACGTCGATCTCCAGGCCCATATTGGCCATGACGGACTTGGCGTCGTCGAAGACGTTCTGCTGGAGGGCGTCGCGGTCGGAGATCAGGTCGGTGACCGTCATGTGGCCGATGATGGAGCGCAGCGAGCCGATCAGGGCGTCACGGGAGGAGTCGGCGATCGCCTGGTCGGTGTTCGGCTTGCCCAGGAAACGTTTGGCGGCGGCCCGCACCTGCTGGTCGGAGTCGCCCACCTTGACGGCGGCGACGGCGGAGACGGAGACGTTGATCTTGTTCTCGTCCTCCGCGGTCACTTGGAAGCCGATGGTGTTCTGGGTGAAGGGCAGGTACTGGATCGACTGGATGATTGGTAGGACGAAGTCGCGACCGCCGGGGCGGATGATCTTGACCTCGCCGTTGCGGGTTGATCCGGAGACCAGCCCGGTCAGGTTGGAGGGCACGACTACTACGCGGGAGAGCATGTAGACGCCCAGCAGGATTGCTAGGACGACGACGGCGATGATGGCGTAGAGCATTACGTACCTTTCTTCTGTGGGTATTTGGGAGATTGTTGGTCCGGTGTGCCCGGGTCGGATCCGGATCAGGCGGCGGGTGCGGTGGGTCGCTCCGGAAGTGGCGGCGCGGGTGGGTCGAGGCGGCTGATGAGGAGCGTGTCGTCTTTGGCGGCATCGATGACCCAGGCGATGGTGCCGCCCCGCAGGGGGTCGTCCGAGCGGGCGGGCAGGGTGGCCTGGTGTCCGCGGGAGGTGGCGATCACCTCGCCGCGCCCGTCCTTCCACCAAATCACGCGCACCTCGGTCCCGACCAGCTCGCCGGTGGTCAGCGGCACGGCGTTGCGCGGCATGGATCGGCGCAGCCGCACCCATGTGGCGCGGGCGCCGGCTCCGGACGCTAATGCGAAGACCAGTGGGATTCCTACTAGCAGGGGTGTGGACAGCCTTTCGCCGGCCAGTGCCTGCACGCCCATGCCGACGGCGCCGAATACGCCCAGTGCGCAGGCCAGGACCGGCATGGAGCCGTCGAAAAACAGGTCGTCCAGGCCGTCGAAGAGGCCGTCGAGCAGGAGCGAGACGGCCAGAGCGCCGCAGCCTAGGACGGCGCACCACATGAACGGGGACATGTCCGCCTTTCCGGGCCGGGACGGCCTCTCGACTCCCGCATTGCTTACGCCCGGATTGTTACACACCGGTCGGAGGTGGGGAACTGCCGTCCCACGAGCCGGGCGGCACGGTGATGGGTAGTTCTTCCCATAACGGCGCGTGCCTAGGGCGCGCCGAGCGCGTGGTCAATGCACGCGCCGGGCCACCTGGTAGCCGTCGGTGTTAAGCACCGGCTCATAGACGGCGCCTGTGGTTGACTGGGCGGTGGCCCACTGGGCGGCGTCCGCCGGTGGATTGCCGCCCCAGGCGGTGGAGTGGGAGTCGATCACGACGTAGTCGGTGTCGACGTCGCCGGTGCCGACCCAGTACACGGTGTGGTCAGGAACCAGGTAGGCGAGTAGTCCCAGGTCGGTCTCCACGCTGGCGCCGTCGGGTATCAGCTCCATGATTCGGGCGGCGGTCGCCGCACGCGGGGAGGCGGCGCCGTAGTCGGATTGCCGCAGTTCCCACAGCGGCAGGTCGCGGGCGGTGGTCAGGCCAATGGCCAGGGGCATGAGGACGCCCAGGGCGATTAGCCAGCGCCTCCACATCGGGACGGCGTCGGCTTGGGTGGGGGCTTTCAGGCGGGCGACGACGTCGAGCAGGGCCCCCAGCGCAATCGGAATCAGGATCGCGTTGTAGTGCCAGTTCTGCCATGTCCAGTAGAACTCGTTGGAGGACAGGAAGCGCCAGGCCAGCGTGGGCAGCACCAGGGACATCCACGGTGAGGCGAGTCCGATCAGGCCGGCCGTGCCCACGAGCATCCCCAGGGTCTGGACCTTTACCTCGGAGGAGAGCAGGCGGGCGATCAGACTGGTGGAGCCGCCGTTTCCTGACAGCCCGTACTCCCAGGTGCCTGAAGGGCTCAGGGACGGCAGGATGACGCCGACGGTGAGCAGGAAGGACAGCAGGCCAACAAGGGCGACTAACACTCCGAGCCTGGTGGTGCTCAGGTTGCGCCACCAGGCCGGGCCACGGCCGGCTGGCTGGTGCGGCGCACCGAGTCGGCCGCGCAGGGCGATGGCCAGTCCTGCCATGAAGACGGTCAGCCCCAGGTCCTCCTTCACCGTGACCAGTGGCAGAACCCACAGGGCGCAGTCGCGCCAGCGTTGTTCCGCGAAGGCCACCGAGGCCCAGGCCAGCAGCGGGACTGCGAAGGCGATTTCATGGAACTGGGAGGCGACCGCGCCCTGCATTCCCCAGGACAGCACGTAGAACAGGCCGAGCGCCAGGGCGACCGGGCGGCCGAGCAGACGTGTCGCCAGCCGAGTCAGCGGCCAGGCGGATAGGGCCAGTAGCAGGTCCTGCAACACCAGTAGGGCCAGCGGACTGGGCCATAGCCGCCACACCGGACCCAGGAGGATCAGGATCGGGTGGAAGTGGTCACCCAGCAGGTTGTAACCCTCGCCTTTGATCGGGACGATCGGCGCTTGCAGGCGCGAGTACGCCTTGGCCAGCTCGGAGAAGATCCCCAGGTCCCAACTGGGAACCTGCATGGCCCGCCACTGGCCGACCGAGTAGGCGATCATGCCGACCGCGCCAACAATCACGGCCAGCGCGGCCGGTAGTAGATCGAGCAGCCGGGCCGACCGGTGAATGCGGGACGGCGTTGGCGGGCGCTTAAGGCGGAGGTGAGCGGAGGTCATCGACGCGAGCCTACCGAGCCCTCCGCCTCCTACGGGCACTGACGCCGCCGAGGCGCTGCCGGGCCCGGAGTCAGTGCAGTTTGACGGTGCCGAAGACGATATTGGTGTGGTGCGGGCGGCGTGCGTCGGGGATGAAATGGCGGTAGTCCACCGTGACGCCGGCTTCTTCGAAGTCGCGCAGCAGGTCGTGGGGCGTGACTAGGAATAGTTCGGAGGTGCGGGTCAGCTTGCCGCGGGTGAGGGTGACCCGCCGCCGACGGCGTGCATGGTCGATCCGCTCGGTCAGGGTTATGCCGGGGCGGGCGGTGAAGGTGGCATTGGCAGGGGCTTCCGGGCGCACGTGCTCGGCCGACAGGATGAGGCGACCGCCGGGGATCAGGTGCGCGGTGGCCAGGCGAATGGTTTCGCGGCGCTGCTCGGGAGAAAGCACGGTGATGGCGCCCGAGGGGATGCAGACGGCCTTGAACTTCTCGGTGAAGTGGAAGTTGGTCATATCCGCCAGGTGCGTCTGGATGCGGGCCGCGATCTGGGGGCGCACGTTACGCAGGTCCTCAATGCGGGCGTCGAGCAGGTCCAGGGAGTCGGTGCGCGGGTCGGTGGCCAGCACGCGGTGGCCGGCGGCGGCTATGGGCAGGGTGACGGGACCGGCGGCGCAGGACAGCTCCAGGACGCGTAGATCCGCCAACCGCGGGTTCTGGATGAAGGACAGTAGGTCCAGGACGGACTGGATCTCCGGCTCGTCGCACAGGGACAGCGAGGCGGGGGAGGCGGCGTGGCGGCGGGATGGATTGAGGGAGAGTGACATGCGGCTCATCGATTCTCACCGGACCGGCGGGTGCAGGTGTGGTTTGAGTGTTTGGGGGACGCGGTGTGCGCCTGGTTCCTACGCAGCGGTCGCCGCGTGGTGATCGTCGAGTCCATGTGTGTGCTCCGATGAGTATCGGCCTGGGGCCGATAGTTGATATATGGGTGTACGGGTCGAACTGGCTTGTGAGCGCCAAGCTCGGCCCTTGCTAGAACGCAGGTATTCCATCCTGGTTGTGGCTCCGAGTGATCGGCCATCTGGGTGGATCGATCGGGGGATTATTGGGGCTGCCTATCGAATGAGGGGCGCGGTGGCAGGTGGCGGGGCGAAGGATGTGGAAGAAGACGGGGGCGCGGCCCGGAACAAGTCCGGGCCGCGCCCCCATCGAACTGCCGAGAATCAGCCCCAGCGCCACCTGCAGCCAAGAACTACCCAGGGGTTCCAAGAGGCGTAGACGCCTGCGGTGTCGACAAGGTTCATCGCGATGCTCTTTCTGTGAGATGAGATCTTACGGTTCTTGTAACGAACGGCTCCATGCTCCCGGATTTCATGTGAGGCGGTACCACCCATATGGTTAGGCCGATTGGGGGAGTTTTCAGACCAGGCCCGCGCGGAGGGCGTAGACAACCGCGCCAACACGGTCCTGCACCCCCAGTTTGGCGATCAGGGTGGAGACATGGGTCTTGACGGTGGCGTCGCTCACGCCCAGGGTGTGGGCGATCTGTTTGTTGGTCTGCGCCTCCGCCATGAGGGCGAGTACCTCCACCTCCCGGGGGGAGAGCGTGACGCCCGGGGGCAGGGCGTCGGCGGCCGGTGGCGGCGTGCTGGGTGGTTCTGGCGTGGCGGCCACGCGGCGCCCGGGCTTGGCGGTGATGATGGCGGAGGAGGTCGGTGAGAGCACCATATTGCCGGCGGCGACGTGCCGAATGCTGGCGGCCAGGGTCTCCACCGGATCCTCCTTGGCGATGAATCCGCGTACCCCGGCGTCCAGGGCCCGGTCCACCACCGAATCGACCACGAAGGTGGTCAGCACGAGGATGGCGATTTCGGGGCGCTCGCGCTTGAGGATCCTGGCTACCGCGATGCCGTCCAGGCGGGACATCTGCACATCCAGTAGGAGCACCTGCACGTTTGAGTCGGGCCCGTCGGAGCGCAGGAGGTCTAGGGCGTCGTTCCCGTCGCCGACCGACCACACCACATGGATGTCATCAATGTTGGCAGTGAGTAGATCGGTGAGGGTGCGGCGTACGAGCGGGTCGTCGTCAACGATGCCGACGTGAATCATGGGCGCTTCTCCGAAGGTGCGAGGACGGTACTACGGGACTCGGCGACGGGGACGGTTGCGGTGACCATCCAGGAGCCGTCGTCGGAAAGGGTGGTAAGGGTGCCGCCGATGGTGGCCAGCCTTTCGCGCATGCCCAGGACGCCGGTGCCCGAGCGGGGCAGATGCGCGTCGGTGTTGCGCACGCGGTTGGTGGATACGAGTCGGATGACTTCCGGCCCCAGGGTGAGCGTCATGGTGACAGGTGCTTTGGGGTCCGCGTGGCGGATGATATTGGCGCCCATCTCCCGGGCCACTCGGGACAGTACGCTCGCCTGGATGCGGGTGGGGACGGCGTCGCCCCGGTAGTGGTAGGTGATCTCGAAACCGGCGGCGGATACATCGGCGCTGACGGCGCTGACAGCGGTGCTGAGGTCGGTGACAATGCCGCCCAGACCTGTTGCGGTGGAGACGGGCTGCTCCTGGGTGGAGGAGGGCTGGCGCAGGGTGCGCAGCAGCAGGCGCAGCTCGTGGAGGGCATCGGAGGCGGTGGCCTCCAGGGCGGCGAATTCGTCGCGGGCCTGATCGGGGTAGGAGGGATCGGCCGCGGCCCGCTGGGCGCGCAGGGCGGTTTGGGACATGGAGTAGGCAACCAGGTCGTGCATCTCTCGGGCGATCTCCAGCCGCATCTCCTCCAGCTGCGCATCGGCCTGCTCGGCGTCGGCCAGGCGGGAGGCCTCAATAAAGCGTACAAGCGCGCCGAGGGGGATCAGGAGTGCTCCTAGCACCGCAATAAACCAGACCGATCCCAGAGAATTGGCCAGGTCGCCGGTGGCCACGATGGCCAGGACGATGACTTCGATGAACAGCGTCGTGAGGAATAGGGAGATGGCCGGACGGGGGCGGAAGAAGCGCCCGAGGAAGAACATGAAGGCCAGGTTGGTGACAGTCATGTCCGCCAGATCCGCGGACGGGATGACCAACAGCACGGTCCAGCAGCACAGGTAGGCCAGGGCACCAGGGAGGGGATGCAGGGGGATAAGAGTCACAATAATCGACGCGACCAGCATAATGATCAGATCGCCCAGAGTAGGCAGAGTGCCGACGAGGACCCAGCTGTTCGCGAGGCTACCGATACCAACGATCACCCCGATGATCACGTAGATGCGGCGACTGGACAGGGGCTCGGGCGGACGCCGGAGGGCGGCGCGTGCGCGTGCCGTCAGAGAGGTGATGGCAGCGCTGAGTTCGGCCATGAACCCTCTCCTCTCGTCTTAGTCGCCGTACTCATAACACCTTAACAAGTGGGCGGGACTCAGCGCCCTGACCGGTAGTTGCGATTGAGGTGGCGTATGCAGGTGGGAAGAGGTACAGGTGACGCTCTCACGTGGCCTTTTAGCACCCGGAATGTAGTCTCCGACCGTCGGCGTGGCGGCGACTGCTGAAGCCGTGTTCAGGGGCGCTGATCGTCCGGCGGCACATCGGCGTCATTGGCGAAGCTGACGGCCAGGACGCCAATGGCGACCACCAGCACCACGATCGCCACGAACCACAGCCAGGCGGCGTGCTGGCAGGCGGCCAGGACGGCAAGGGCGACGCCGAGCAGCAGAAGAGACCAACCGGTGTCGCGGGGAGCGGGCATGAAGACTCCTGTAGGGATGTCGCGGGGAGAGTGACGCCTCCGGGGCCCGGGCGGGTGCCGGGAAGGGCCGTCCGGTTGGACCGGGGAACAGCTGCGTGGCCGGACGATACCCGCAGGGGCGGGCAGCGTCCACAGCGGTCAGAAGCGGCCCCTGGCCAAGAACACTCCCCACTGGCCGTAGGGAAGCTCCAGGTTTCGGGTGCGAGCCAACTCGGCCAGCACCGCATACCTTCCGTACACCCATGCGAGCGCGGCGGCGAGCAGGAGGATAACACCGCAGGTTATGGCTAGTTGCACCGGGGTGAGGAGGCGTCCTTCCACCACCAGCAGGACGGCCCCTACTGCGGCGCAGGCGCCTGCGGTGGTAACAGTCTGAACAATTGTCCTGAGCGTGCCCAACAGTCCGGCGTCGGTGATCGTTCCCCCCATGGCTGCACGGGCGGTGAGGAAACTCCGGTAGCGGCGGCGGGACACGAAGTAGGCGACTACGGCCGTGACCAGGCTGCTGGCCACGGCGGCGAGAATCTCGATGCTCATCAGGGACTCCTTCAAGGCTGCATCAAGCCGAGCATGGCCGCCGCACAGCCCGCACGCATCCCCCTATCGGCCGGTCCGATCGGGGGATGCGCGGCGACGTAGATCCGATGCGGCGTGGTCGCGGACTACAGATCGCCATGCTTTTGCAGACGGTGCAGACTCAACCAGCCCACGGGGATCGGAATCCAGAAGGTCACCAGGCGGTAGACGATGGCCGTGGAAAGCGCCACGCCGTTGGGCACGCCCGCGGTGACCAGGCCTGCGGTCAGCGCCAGCTCCACAGGGCCGATTCCACCGGGAGAGGGGACCACGGAGCCGACCGTGTTGGCCGCCAGATAGGTGATGGCCAGAACCGAGAAGGACAGTGTGTGCCCGAAGGCCCACAAGCTGGCCCCGAAGGACAAAATGTAGCTCACGCTCAGCAGCACGGCGCCGCCCACTCCCAGTGCCAGCCTCCCCGGATTGGACATGACCCACACCAGCCGCGGCCACACCTGCCGGTAGGTCGGCTCGATCTTCTCCCAGACCCAACTGCGCACCTTCGGGATGAACAGTGCGGTGGCGACGACGGCGACCAGCGCGACGGCGATCACCAGCACCCAGCCGCTGGGCAGCGTCAAGCTGGTGGACTGTCCGGTGGTGGCGGCCACAATAATGAGCAGAACCACGGTGATGACGAACTGAACCACCTGCACCAGTGCCACCGTCGCCACGCCGAGCGCCGTCGGAACACCCCTGCGGGACAGGAAGCGCAGGTTGATGGCGGCGCCGCCCACACCGGCGGGCGCCACCAGGGCGACCACGGAAGAGGCCAGATGCACCTCGGTGGACTTCCACAGCGGAAGCCTCACCGGACTGAAGGCCACCAGCGTCAGCCCGGCGCCCACATAGGTGGCCAACGAGAAGACCAGCGCCCCGAGCATCCACCACACATTCGCCCCGGCCACGGCGTCGGTGATCTGCTCAATGTTCAAGCGGGCCAGCAGCGTCCACAGCGCCACCAATCCCACAATCGCCATAATCACGGTGCGCGGGGAGAAACGGGCCAGCTTGGCGGGCTCCGCATGCGCGGTGGGTGTCAGATCCACCAGGGCGTCGCGCAGCTCCTGCAGCACCTTGCCCCGCCGACCCATGGCCTCACGGGTGGCGGCCGGCAGCACCACCCGCTGAAGCATGGGGGCGATGGAGGCGAGCTGCTGTGTGCTCAACGAACGGGAGGCGGCGGCGATGGCGCGATGAACGTCGGTCAGCGAGGCGGTCAGCGCCAGCACCTGGGCCAGATCCACCCGCCGGGACAACTCCGAGGAGATCGTTTCGCCCGAGTCCCAGCCGAGCAGCCAGACGGCGCCGGTGTCATCAATGACTACAGTGGAGGAGTCGATCTCCCGGTGAGCCAGGCCAGCCGTGTGGGCGCGGCTGATCTGATCCCACAGGTCGGTCAGCACGGCGTCGTCGACCTCATCAAGGTCGGCCAGGGCGCGGGCCCCGGACACATGGTCGGTGACCAGTAGCACGGACTCCTCCGCCTCGGCCAGGCCAACCAGGCTGGGGGTGCGCACACCCGCACGACCCGCCTCCAGGGTCATCAGGGCCGCATGCTCGGCCGCCGAGCGCACCGACAGATCCCGCTCGGGTGACAGCCCTTTGACACGCACCCGATCCCAGAGCGTGGAGAGGAAGCCCGCCACCTGCCGGTCGGCGTCCAGGACCGTGACATCGTGGCGCACACCCGTGGAGTCCCAGACGGCATACATGCGGTGGATGGACAGTCTGCCCTCGGCGAGCGCGGCGGAGGAAGCCTCGGACAGGATGGCGTCGAGGTCGACGTCGTCGGCGGGCCTGATCGTGGAGGGGTCCTCCGCAGGCACCGGCGCGCCCACCTGCGGAGCCGGCGCTGCCTGCGGCCCGGCATCCGCGGCGGACCCGTCGGAGGGGGCGGCGTCGTCGAGCTCTGCGGGGGCCGTCAGCGGGGTCTCCCTAACGCGCTCGGTGTAGCCCAGCGGCGCCCGGGTCTCCACGGTCCAGGCGCGAGCGGCGGGGGCGCGGTCCATGCGCACCACCCGGACGGCGTCGATGCCGGCCCTCCGCAGGGCGCGCACCAGGGCGATGCCTTGGGCGCGAGTGTCGTCGACTCCGAAGGCATAGCGCACGGCCAGCCCGGGCAGGCGACCCAGCAGAATGGAGATGACGGCGCCCGGAAGTGTGATCGCACTGCGTAGGACCGCCAGGCCCACTACGATCCACACGGCGGTCCAGGTGTGGCGGATCACGGGGGAGGAGCGGCGTTCGCCGGCCCCCGTGAGCAGGCCTCCCAAGGTGGCGAATACCGTGGAGATGCCGACCCGGGCCGCGCCGGAGGCCGTCACCGTCAGGCCGGAGGCGAGGATGGGCGGGCCCCAGGCGTCCAGTGCGTGCAGGCACAACCAGGCCAGGATGAAGCCGCCGGCTCCCGCCAGCAGCGCCTCACCCGCCGTGTACCAGGCGCGGCGCAACAGGTGGTGCATGATCACAACTACCGGGACCGTGAAGGTGATCAGACCCTCAACGGCCTGCAGGGGGAAGACCAGTACGCGACGCAGCACCACGGCCAATGCGTTCTGCACGTCCAGGGTTACGCCGGTGGTGGTGGCATGGGCGTAGGCCGCCAGAATGACCATGAAGGCCAGGATGAGTGCGGCAATAGCCAGATCGAGTAGGTCTTCGGCGCGACGCAGTCGGCGCTCCGGGGCGTCGACCAGCAGGGTCAGGGAACGAGTAGTCGCGGAGGCGGCGGGATCATGGTCGGTCGGTGCAGTCTTATTGACCAGGGGCGTGACGCCGATGCGTGGGATACCGACCGGTGACGTCGCCTGAGCGCGTTCCGGGTTGTCCGGGGGCGGGACATCAGTCATGTCGGTCAACCTGTGGTCCTGCTGGTGCGATCTGCCCCGATCGGGGCTCCCTGAGCCTACCAGGCCGAGCCTGGGAGCACGGGGAATGCCGCATCGGAGGGTGCCGTGAGCGAGCTGGGTGGAGGCTGGGGCATCGACGGCTATGCCATCTATGTCATCACGGACGCGCATCGGCCAGGTGGCGGAGGCCCTCCGCCGAACGGTTAGCCGAATCGGACCTCCGATTGGCTGATGGCAGGGTCTTGGCCTGCTGGCAGACTTATCTACGTCGGCAGGGAACGCCGGTCCCTGAAAGCAGATCCCTGGCTGGTTCGGGCTCGGGCTCCAAACGGAGTCCGGGCCCGAACCGCGTCTAGGCGTGGATCTGGTGTAACTGCGCTTGGACCGCAGCCAGACGGTCCATAGGTGTTTGCGGTGGTAGGGCGGAGTTATTCGTCGGGTGCGGCAGATCGGGCGGAGCCCTAGTGACGGGTGGGTGCGGGCCCTGTGGAGTCGCGGACGACGAGGGCAGGTTCGACGCGCAGATGCGTGCACGGCTGGTCGGGTGACGTCAGTCGAGAGGCGAGGGCACGCACGGCGTAGCGGCCCAACGCCTGCTTGGGTGGGGCGATGGCGGTAAGGGCGGGACGAGCGATGGCCGCGAGCTCGTCGTCGTAGGCGATGACCGAAATGTCCTGCGGCACTGAAGCGCCCGAGTCCACAAGGCACTCCAACAACAGCAGGGCGGCCTCGTCGGAATGAACCATGATCGCGGTGACACCCTGGGCGAGGCACTGCGCAGTGAATTCCTTGATAAGTGCCAGTCGGGCACCGCCGTCTTGTCGGGTGGTGTCCAAATGAGCGGCCGGCTCAAGCTCGGCCGCCTGCAGTGCCTCCGTGTAGCCGGCCGCGATGGCGTGCCGCGAGGGGATCGGCTTGTCCAGGATCAGTGCGATGCCTTGGTGCCCGAGGCTGCGCAGGTACTGCACGCACACCTGGGCACCCCGACGGTGATCGGCGACGACGGAGTCGAATCCGCGCGCCTGGAAGGAATGCGGGTTCGCCTCCCGCTCCACCAGGACGATCGGGATCCTCAGGTCTTCCAAGTACTGGATGAGCCGGTCGCTGTCAGTCGACTCCACGTCGGGAACCACCGCGAGTGCGTCGAGCTGTGTGTGCTCCACCAGTTGCTTGACCTGACTGAGGTTGTCTCGGGCGGAGAAGGTTGATCCTTGAAGCAGCACGCGAGCGCCGATCTCATCGGCCGCCAGGTTGGCCCCCTCAATGATGCTGGGCCAGTAGAAGTCCAGCGAGGGGGCGATGAAGCCGATGGTCAGGCCCGCTCGCAGCAGGGCGGGTGATTGCGGGGTGACGGCGAGCCTGGCCCCGCCGCGCACACGTGTCACCAAGCCCTGCCGGGCGAGCTCATTGATGTCACGGCGCACGGTGATCGGGGTCACGCCTAGCTCCTGGGCCAGCGCCGCCGTACGGACGCTGCCCTGGAGCCTGAGACGCTTGAGGAGCTGGTCGCGTCGGTTGGACGGCAGATCTTGTGCGTCGTCTCCCATGAGCATTCGGGTTCCTCCAACTGTATGCGGCGGTGTAGGCGCCGGCGGTACAGATGCATCCTCGCCTGGCGGCGGGCCCCAGGGGAAACCAGGGGAAACACTGCCGCAGCCGCAGCCGCAGCCGCAGCCGCAGTCTCAGCTGAAGCCGCAGTTGCAGCCAAAGCCGCAGCCTCCCTGCGCGGCAGCCGGTGCACGCGGCTGACGGGGTGCATCGGTACAGCACGAACTCTACGGCACGCGGGCAAGTTCGATCATGATGCCTTGAGGGACAAACGATCGAACTAGATCAGTACTTGACGTAATGGAACATCCCGCCCTATGCTACCGGCAGGTCTCGTTTGCAATGAAGGGAAGGGGATCCGCTCATGTCAGCCGCAAAGACGCCTTCGCGCGCGTCGCTCAACTCCTCACTCGGCCCGCGTTCCCGCACGCCTCGGGCGGCTCTTTCGGTCCCGGTCACGCGACGCTCATTCGCCAGAGGTGCTGCACTCGCCGTGCCGGCGTTGGCGCTGGCCGCCTGCGCCTCGGGCGGATCCTCCGCCGAAGAGGAGACCGACACGCTCACCTTCTGGCTTTCGGGCGACGCCAATGAGGGAGGCGGATACGCGGCACTTGCCGCCGACTATGAAAAGGAGACCGGCATCCACATTGAGATCGTCGACGTCGCCTACGACGACTTCAACACCAAGCTGGTCAATGCCGCACTGGCCAACGACCTTCCCGACATCGGCCGCATTCCGTCGGTCGACCCGACCTTCTCCGAAGATCTGGTGGACCTGGCCGACGTCGCTTCCGAGCGGGGCATTATGACCAACCTGCTGGTGCCCGATGACGATGGGCGAGTCACCACCCTACCTGCCGCGCTCACCGCAGTGGGGCTGTTCATCAACAAATCCCTGTTCGACCAGGCCGGAGTCGAGTATCCGACTGCGGAGGAGGAGATCTGGACCTGGGAGGAGTTCGTTGAGGCGGTCACGCGGGTCAGGGCGAACACCGGCGCCGCATACGGCCTGGTGATGGACCGCTCATCGCACCGGCTGCGCTCCTTCCTTTACCAGTTCGGCTCCAAGGGCTTCACCGAGGGCGAGGACGGCGCATACACCACGGACGATGCGGCCCGCACCGCCCTGGAATTCTTCGCCGGCATCAACGACGACGCCACCATGCCCAGATCGGTGTGGTTGTCTGAGGACGACCCGTCGGCACTGTTCAAGTCGGGTCGCGTGGCCGCCTACTACTCCGGCGTGTGGCAGCTGGCGGACTTCAACTCAAATATCACCGATTTCGAGTGGGCCTCGGTCTACATGCCGGCTCAACCCACCCGTGCGACCAACCTGGGTACAAACCTGATGGTGGCCTTCTCCGCCAACGGACACGGACAGGCGGCGAAAGACTTCATCTCCTGGACCTACCAGGACGAGCACTACGCGAAGTACTGCAAACTCGCCGGCGCACTGCCCTCCATTGAGGGAGTCGAGGTGGACTACGACTTCGCGCAGGACGCCTTCGACACCTACAACAACGAGATCGCGGCAGCGCCCGACATCGCCGGCTACCAGATCACTTCTCAACTTCAGTGGCAGAACGCCGGCAAGACCATGGACGGAGATCCCCTGCGCGACGAGGTCATCAAGTACCTCAGCGGGGAACAGGACGTCGATGCCACGATCAGCGCCATCGAGACACAGCTGAGCGAGCAGGTGGGCGGGGCGTCCTGACGGTAACCACGGTTGGCGTCAGGATCCCAGGTGAGCTCCGGGGGTGACATGATGAGTGTCCGGCCAGTCAGTCGTGCGGCCTTCGGGACGACGACGAGTCGCTTTCCGGGTGGGCGGACGCCCGGGTTCATGCGGAAACGAAGGTCGCCGGGGACCTACCGGTGGCAGCCCCTGGTCCTCACCGGCGTCATCATCGCCCTGTACGCGGTCTTCTTCATCTGGCCAGCGGCGACGGGCCTGTTCTACTCCTTCACCGACTACCGCGGGCGGGGGAGCTATGAGATCGTGGGCCTGGCCAACTACACGGACCTGTTTGCCGACGAGGATTTCTACGGCGCACTGCTGCGCACCTTCCAGTATGCGATCGTCTCCGTGCCGCTGACATACGCGCTGTCACTGCTGACGGCCGTGTTTCTGACGAGTGAGCGCGTGGTGGGCAAGTCGGTGGCGCGGTTGGTGTTCTTCATGCCCTGGCTGATATCCCCTATTGTGGTCGGGGTCATTTGGCGGTGGCTGTTCGGCGAGAGTTTCGGTCTTATCAATTATCTGATCTCCCGAATGGGCGGAACGGGACCGAAATGGCAGACGGATGCGGACCTGTCACTCATGGTGGTGGTCTTCGCTGGAGCCTGGGCTGGCACTGCATTCTCCATGCTGCTGTTCATTTCCGCCCTGCGCAACGTGCCCCGCAGCCTCAAGGAGGCTGCCGCCTTGGACGGCGCCACCCCGTGGCAGACCTTCTGGCACGTGACCATGCCGTCGATACGGCCGACGTCGTTCATGGTGATTCTGCTGGCCACGCTCGGTGCGATGAAGGAGTTCGCCATGGTTCAGGCAGTCAATGGGGGCGGTCCGGGCACCGCCAACAACCTGATCGTGCAGTACATCTACACCACCGGGTTCTCCCAAGCGAAGATCGGCTACGCATCGGCCGCCTCAATGATCCTCATGGTCATCCTCCTGGTGCTGTCCCTGGCACAGCTGTATGTGAATAACCGCAGGGAGGCGCGATGACAAGCAACGAGCGTTCGGCGAGACCCGCTCCGAAAACGTCCAGAAGACGTGATGCCCGGGCCCGCAGGCCCGGTAGGCGGCGGTCCGAGCAGGAGCTCGCCCACACCCGAAAGTCACCTCTGCTCACCGCAACCATGTGGCTGGTGGCCCTGGTTTACGGATTCCCGGTGCTGTGGTTTCTGCTCTCCTCGTTCAAACCCGGCGGGGAGCTGTTCTCCTTTCCGCTGTCCTTCTTCCCGCGGCAGTGGACGGTTGACGGTTATGCGCAGGCGTGGACGCGATTCGACTTCGCCACCTACTTCAAGAACACCCTCATAGTCGCCTCCACCACGACGGTGCTTACGGTTATCGTATCCGCCGCAACCGGGTACGCGCTGGCCAAATACTCCAATCGCTGGTTGAAGGTGTTGTTCGTGGCCCTGCTCATGACCACCATGCTGCCTACGGAGGTCATACTGTCGCCCACCTTCCTGGTGATCCGTGATCTGGGCCTATACAACCGGCTCGCCGGTCTGGTCATGCCCTCAATCATGACGGCCACGGGCGTGTTCATGTTCCGCCAGTTCTTCATCACGGTTCCCGACGAGCTCCTAGAAGCCGCCAGGATCGATGGTTCCGGGGAGCTGTCAACATTCTTCCGCATAATGGCGCCGCTGTCCCGGCCCACCATGCTCACCTTGGCAATTTTCTCATTCCAATGGCGCTGGAATGACTACATCTGGCCGCTGATCGTGATCTCGGACAAGAACAAGTTCACACTCCAGGTGGCGCTGCGCTCGATTGTAGGTGCGGAGAACATCAACTGGACCGTGCTCCTGGGGGCGTCGATAATCTCCATCGTTCCCCTGCTGATCATCTACCTGGTCTTCCAGCGCAACATCATGGGTGCGGACCTGAGTACAGGAATCAAGGACTGATCCCGCGATGACTCACTTTGCTGAACTCGCAGCCCAGGCGCAGCGGCAGGCGGCGCGCATGCTGAGTGAGCAGGAAGATTTTCTGCGTTCGGCTCCGCCTCACCGCGCACTCGCCCGCCGAATGAAAGTGATGGTGGCGTGTTATTGCGCGCCCGGAGCGCGCGCAGACGGCGACGGCGGGTTGCTTCGCGCCGCGCTCCGGATGGCGCAGGCGCTGGTAGAGGTGCAGGGGCCGACCGGACTGTTCGACGGCGGCAACCTGCAATCCCCTCCCGACACCGCCTTCACCGCCAACGACATGCTCGATACCCTCCTGCTACTCAAGCAACCGCCCACCGCTGAACGCCCGCCCGCCTGCCTTAAGGACGGCGGTAAGACCTGTGAGCCGCTGATCTTTTGTCTGCGGCAAGTGCTTGACGCCTGTTTGGACCGGCTCGATCCGTCCTTGCGCCGCGGCGGTGTGCACACGCCCAACCATCGCTGGGAACTGTGCCAGGCCCTGGCCAAGTTGGAGTCACGCCGCCCGGATCAGGAGCGACGTGCCCGAATCGACCAGTGGCTGGCAGAGGGAATCGATGTGGACCCCGACGGCCAATACTCCGAGCGTTCGGCCAGCTACGCGGCGCATGTGACTAACCGGAGCCTGCTGGTTCTGGCCAGAGAACTCCACCGGCCGGAGCTGGAGGACGTGGTTGTACGCAATCTGGAGGCGGTGGTGGCCATGACCGATCGGGAAGGAAAGGTGGAGACCATTCATTCGCGCCGACAGGACCAGTTCCGCACGGTGCCGCTCAGTCTGTTCCACCACCAGCTGCGCCTGATCAGTGTGACCAGGAACCGCGGCGATCTGGCCTGGTGGTGCGAACGCGCCTGGCGTATGGGCGTAGCGGATCCGGGCGACGAACTCAGCAATGCACTACTTGACCCGCGCAGCACGGCGCCGCTACCCCAGCCGATTGCGCCGGGCGCCGATGAGCGACTATTCACGTCGGGCCTGGCCGTGATGCGCCGTCGGAGCCACTACCTGTGCCTGAACGGCGGTTCGGACTGGCCTTTCCTCAAGAGGACCGTCTCGGGTCTGGCCACAAATCCAACCTTCCTGCACGCCTGGGTGGGGGATGTGGAAATCAGGTCACTGCGACTATCGCGCGACTTCTTCGGCCTGGGTCCCTTCCGGGCGCAGCGGATTAACCCCCTCACAGCCAAGGACACCGCGGGATATCTGCTCAGTGAGGAGACGACGGCGAATTACTACCAGCCGCTGCCGGTTGGGGCGCGTCGCCCGGACGGTGATTACGCCCTGGAGCATGAGGGGCGCTTCGCCGCGGCGATGGCGTTCTCACAGCGAGGGTCAGACACCCTCACCCTGAGCACTGAAGTGACCGTGGTGCCTCGACCAGGTGGCTTCGACCTGACAGTAAGGACCCGGGGACCCCGCACCCGCGTGTGCCTGGAGGTGGCACTGCCGGATCTTCCCGCCGAGGCGGTCACTAGGGTTAAGGAGGGTGTATGGACGCCCGACGCCGATGAGGTGACTTGGGGCAAGGGCGATGGAGCACTGCGGATCACCATGGCGGGAGACGTGTGCTTCACGCCGCCCTTCTACGAGCCCGGCGAGGAGCTGCATCATATCGGCGGAACGGATGCGCTTGGCGGACAGCGTTTATACATATCCGCGCTAGTGCCTGGGGAGATGAGGCTGCGCTTCCGCTCATATTCGTCGCTGGACGCCGACGTCGAGAACTCCGGTGCGAGGCGCATCCGCGACACGGGGTACCTGCTATGACCATCGATTTGACCGGAGCCGACGGATCGACGCTGCTATTCGAGGCGGGAGACACACTCGCGGACACCGCCTCACCGCGCCCCTACCTGCATCCGATCTGCTCTCCCGCGGGCACCGTGCTCACGGAGATCG
This sequence comes from Actinomyces qiguomingii, assembly GCF_004102025.1. Lineage (NCBI taxonomy): Bacteria > Bacillati > Actinomycetota > Actinomycetes > Actinomycetales > Actinomycetaceae > Actinomyces > Actinomyces qiguomingii. The sequence continues at coordinate 86,962 of NZ_CP025228.1, forward strand.
CCCCGGCCGACCACCCCCACCACATGGGGCTCTCGCTGGCCCTACCCGACGTCAACGGCAGCCACTTCTGGGGTGGAAAGACCTATGTGCCGGGACGGGGATACCTCTGGCACAACAGGCACGGGCGTCAACGGGTGGTTGATGTGAGACCGGACCGGCTGTGTGGGAGGGACGGGGCAGGCAAGACGTTTAGGGGGCGAGGTCTAGAGTGCACAATCGAATGGATCGGCGCCGATGGGGAGAGTCGACTGATTGAGGACCGGTCCATCACGCGGCTGGTATCACCGCCCGGCGGTTCTGGGAGGAAGGCCGTGCTGAGATGGAACAGTGTCATCACGCCGCACCATGATGCGGTTATCTCGTCTCCCGGCGCCCAGGGGCGCGCCGGCGCTGGCTACGGGGGCATCTTCTGGCGTTTCCCGCGCCGGCTGGACTGGGAGGTGTTTTCACCCGAGGCCGCGGGGGAGCGGAGCATCAATGGATCCAGCGCCGAATGGATCGCCATGCGCTCCGCGCCGTCGACCGAGCACCGGTCTGACGCGATTGGACAAGCGGTGACAGTAGTGCTGCGCCAGCGCGGTCCCCGCGTCCCCTGGTTCGTGCGAACCGCGGAGTATCCGGGGGTATGCCCGGCACTGGCATGGTGCGAGCCGCTGCGACTGCCCGCAGGACGCCCCTTCGGTTTTGGACTGGAGGCGCTGATAACGGATGAGGACCTGACTACTGTCACCCGGGTCGAGCGCGCCCTGGCCGAGGTCGGATGGGAACGATGAAACGAGTCCCGACAATCGCCGTCGTCGGGATCCACGGTCACGGCGGCAGACATGTGCGCCACGTACTGGCGCTGCAGGGGCGTGGCTGGGCGCGCCTGGCGGCGACGGTTGACCTCCGGCCGCCCCGAGCGGCGGTCGCGCCCCACTTTGCGACCTTGCGGCGGTGCCTGCAGAGCGTCGACGTGGACGTGGTGGTCATTGCCACCCCCATCAGCACGCATCTCGAGCTCGCCGTCACGGCGCTGAGCGCAGGATGCGATGTGCTGCTGGAGAAGCCTCCTACCGCATCACTGGAGGAATACCGTCGGCTGTTAACGGTGGCCGGCAGCTCCGGGCGCATACTGCAGATTGGTTTTCAGGCACTCGGTTCGGCGGCGGTCCCCCGGCTCCGGCGCGCGTTCGCGGACGGAATGGTCGGCTCCTTGCGTGCGGTGGGGATAGCGGGCTGCTGGAGCCGGCCGGTCTCATACTGGCGGCGTGCGCCTTGGGCGGGCAGACGCACCCTCGACGGGTGCGACGTCGTCGACGGCGTGCTCACCAACCCATTCGCGCACGCCTTCGCCTCGGCCCTGGCGATCCTGGGATGCGGGCGGGCCGACGACGTCGGGCCGATCGTGCTCGATCAGTACCGGGTCAATGACATTGAGGCCGACGACACCTCGGCGGTGCGGATCCAGACCCGGACCGGGGCAGCGGTGACGGCGGCCCTGACGCTGTGTGCTAGGCGTGAGGCGCCGCCGCTGATCACCTTCTACGGCGATAAGGGGGCAGTGGAGTTGGCGTACACCGAGGATCGCGCCCGGCACCTGGATGCGCACGGGAACACGGTGGCGGGCATCGAGTACGGCCGCCGTGATCTGCTGGGCAATCTCCTGGCGGCGCGGCAGGGGGAGGAGGAACTGCTGGTGCCACTGGAATCCGTGAGCGGCTTCATGACGCTGTTGGAGGCCGTGCGTCGCGCTCCGGACCCGCGCCCGATTGCACCCGAGCTGGTTACTTGGAGGGATGAGCCGGTGGCGGATGGAACGGACCGGACGCCGGTGCTGCGCGACGCCACCCGGTGGGTGCACCACTGCGCCTCGACCGGGAGCACGTTCCGCGAGGCCGGGGCGCCGTGGGCGGTATCGTCTCGGGACGATTGACCCGTCGGTTGACTGGGAGGCCGTGCGGCTCTGCTAACCGTGAAGTGGTAAGCCCGGCGCCTTCGCAGAAACGGAGTGCTGGGTGTTTTTAGACTCTCGGTTGTTGTGTGTTTGTCAGGCCGCTTTCTGGGCGGCGGCCTGCAGTAGCTCGCATTCGAACTGGTTGGGCGTGCGGTACCCGATCGGGTTCTTCCGGTTTACGGGTGTGTTCGCCGAGTTCGGTCAATATAACCATCGAGTTCGGTCGATATGACCATCGAGTTCGGTTGGTGGGGTCGGCGGGCCCGGGGGAAGTGTCCAGATTCGGCACGAACGAGGATCTCCCGCCCGGCGCCGCTCACCAGGTCCGCATGGTTCTAACGAGTCTGAGGGCGTGTGCTGGGAGGGGCGGGGTGTTCGTGCCGATTCTGGACGCTTTGGCTCCCAGGCGCCGGCCTGCCGCCCTGGTGTGGTGAGTAGGCCAGGGCCTCTGGTTGCCGATCCGGCCCCCCGTTGTCCGGTCGGCTGGGACGTCTTTGGCGATGAACCGGGCCCGCAGCCCAGTCGGGAGCGCAGACCAGTCCGGCCCAGCCCGGCCCGCTGCCAGGCCGGGCCTGGCTGCCGGCCATGCCGGCGACCTCCGCGGCCTAGGTCTAGGGCATCTTGACCGTTGACCTTGGGTGCACCGGCGTCCAAGGCAACCCCACCGGCCCGAGTCAGCACCCCCGCACCCGGACCACCTGCTTGCCGTTGGACCACCTGGCTGCCGTTGGACCGTCTGAAACGCACTCTCAGACGGTCCAACGGCAGGAACGCGGTCCAAGTACGAGGCCGGCAGCCGACCGGGCCCACACCCACCCACTACACCCTCAAACCGGAAGAGCCTGTCTACTACGCGGGTTCGGTCTCTACTACGCCACTTAGGCCTTTGCTGAAGGGCTCCGGGGCCTTCAACCAACGCCTAAGTGGCGTACTCAACGCCTAAGTGGCGTAGTAGACGGGGGTTACGGGCAGCGATCCCCAGCGCCGACAACGGCCGTACCCACGGGGCGCAGGCCAGGCCTCCGCCCCGGCCTGGCCCCGCGGGTGTCTACTACGCCGGTTCGGCCTCTACTACGCGGGTTCGGTCTCTACTACGCCACTTAGGCCTTTGCTGAAGGGCTCCGGGGCCTTCAATCAACGCCTAACCGGCGTACCCAACGCCTAAGTGGCGTAGTAGACGGGGGCTGCGGGCAGCAATCACCACTGCCGACAACATCCGCAACCACGAATTGCAGGCCAGGCCTCCGCCCTGGCCACCCCCGCGGAGGTATTGCCTGGACCGTGAGTATCTTTGACCGCTCGGCCAGGCCCTGCCGCCTCGCGTCAGCCGAGGTACGGAAGCACCCGCGTCGCGTAATCGGCGGCGACGCGCTCGGCGACCTCGCCGAATGGCCGCGCCCAGATGTCGACATTGAAGATCTCCGTCTCCACCGCCCCGGTATATCCGGCGTCACGGACCCAGCTGGTGATCGTCGCGAAATCGATGTACCCGTCGCCCACATATCCGCGAGAGTTGAGCGTGTCCTCCTTCAACGGAAGCACCCAGTCGCCGACCTGGTAGGCGGCGAGCCGTCCCTCGGCGCCGGCGCGCGCAATCGACTCGGCCAGCCGCGGGTCCCACCACACATGATAGGTGTCCACCACCACGCCCACCTCGTGCGCGGAGAAGGGAGCCGCAATATCCAGCGCCTGCCCGAGTGTGGAGACAACACCGCGGTCCGCGCAGAAGATCGGGTGCATCGGCTCCAGTACCAGGCGCACGCCACGTTCCCGGGCGTAGGGGACGAGTTCGGCCAGGCGCTGGCCGACCCGGTCTCGTGCAGCACGTAGGTCGCGCTCCGGCTGCCCGGTGTCGAGGGCAGCGCTCATACCAGGCTTCGGATTGGCCGGCAGCCCACCGACCACCAGGATCAGCTCGCAGGCGCCGATGGCGGCCGCCTCGTCGATGGCGCGGCGATTGTCATCAACCGCCGCCCGGGCGTGTTCGGCGTCGCTGCCGGTGAAGAAGCCGCCCCGGCACAACGACGAAACCTCCAAGCCCGCCTCGCGGACAATGCGTCCCGCCTCCTCGGTGCCGACCTCCTGCACCCGATCGCGCCACAGCCCGACGGCGCCGTAGCCCGCCGCCGCCGCGGCATCCACGGCCTGCGCGAGGTTGGCGTGCTTAATGGTGGCGGTGTTGAGGGAGCATCGGGAGAGAGTGAAGTTACTTCGAGTGATCACACGCCTGGCCTCATCGCTTGGAAGGATCGCTAACGATCAGTATAGTAACTCTTAGAACATTCGCGTGGCTGCCTTCGGCGCCCCGGCTCCCGGCACATCCCGAAGTAGGCCCACGGTGACCGCATTAACGCGAGATCCGCACGATCACAGGAGATCCCATGCGCGAGGCCATCGCCTATCCACCCCCAAGGACCCCCGTTGCCATGGTCACCGGGGGCAGCCGCGGGATCGGCCGCAGCATTACCGAGGAACTGCTGCGCAGCGGCTATGCGGTCTCGCTTCTGGCCACCCGCCCGGAGCCCACCGACACCTTGCAGGAGTTGCGCACCCTTCCTGGGGGCTCCGGTCGGGTCACCTACATCCGGGGAGGCGTTGACGACCTCGACGTCGGCCCCCGGTACCTTGCTGCCACTTTGGAGCGCTTCGGCCGGGTCGACCTCCTGGTCAACAATGCGGGTATTGCCCCGCAAGTGCGGGCAGACCTGCTTGAGGCCACCCCCGCCTCCTTCGACCGCGTTCTCAGCGTCAACCTGCGCGGCCCGTACTTCCTCACCCAGCTGGTCGCCCGGGAGATGATCTCCCAGCGCGACCGCGACCTCGCCGCCGTCGGCATCGACGTCTCCAACGGTCTGCCATTACTGGACCGCCCCGCCGCCACCATTATCAATGTCTCCTCCATATCGGCGGACACGGTCTCGACCAACCGCGGCGAGTACTGCGTCTCCAAGGCCGGCGTGCACATGGCCACCCTTCTGTATGCCGCCCGCCTCGCCGGTGAGGGAATCGTCGTCTACGAGGTGCGCCCCGGCGTGATCGCCACCGACATGACCGCCGGTGTCAAAGACCGCTATGACGACCTCTTCGCCGCGGGCATCTCACCGATGCCCCGCTGGGGTCGGCCCGACGACGTCGGTCGCACCGTCGCCATGCTCGCCTGCGGACATGCTCCCTACTCCACGGGGGATGTTATCCACGTCGACGGCGGCATGCACATCCCGCGTTTATGAATGTCCACCCAACATGGATTTGGCTAAGGAGGCAGTCATGCCGGGGCGGTCAACCATTCGCATTGACGGCAGTGAGGTGCCCGTACTGTCCGCCAACACCGTCGTCGTCGGCACCGGGGCGGCCGGTTATTGCGCCGCGGACCGGCTGGTGCAGTACGGGCAGCGGGATGTGCTGATCATCTCCGACCGGATCACCACCGGCTCCTCCCGCAACGCCGGCTCGGACAAGCAGACCTACTACAAGCTCACCCTGGGCGGCGCGACCGGTGACTCCGTGGCCGAGATGGCGCAGACTCTCTTCGACGGCGGCGCCATGGATGGCGATAACGCCCTGGTGGAGGCGGCTGGGTCCGTTCAGGCGTTCATGCACCTGGTCGATCTGGGCGTCGCCTTCCCCCGCAACCGCTACGGCGAGTTCATCGGCTACCAGACTGACCACGACCCGCGGCAGCGCGCCACCAGCGCGGGCCCGTACACCTCGCGGACCATGGTGGAGCGTCTGGAAGCCAAGGTTGGGCGGGACGGCACGCGCGTGGTTGAGAATCTGCGCGTTATCGACGTACTTGCCGTCGACGGCGAGGCGGTGGGGCTGGCGTGCCTGCGTCGTCGGGTTACGCAGGCAGAAGCGGCCGCGGGTGCCTCCCGCTTCCTGCTGGTGCGTGCCCGGTCAATTGTCTACGCCACCGGCGGCCCGGCCGGCATGTACGCCCGCAGTGTGTTCCCGCATGGCCAGTGGGGCGCTTCCGGCGCCGCATTCAGAGCCGGAGCCACCGGCAAGAACCTGACCGAATGGCAATTCGGCCTCGCCTCCATCGCGCCGCGCTGGAACGTCTCCGGCAGCTACATGCAGGTGCTCCCCACTTTCATATCCACCGACACCGACGGCGATGACGAGCGGGAGTTCCTCACCGAAGCGATCCCCGACCATAAACGCCTGCTGTCATTGACCTTCCTCAAGGGCTACCAGTGGCCCTTCGACATCCGCAAGGCCCGCGGCGGCTCCTGTCTAATCGACCTGCTCGTGTACCGCGAGACCGTGCTGCGGGGCCGGCGCGTCTTCCTTGACTTCACCCGCAACCCCGGCGGCATCCCGCTAGACTCCGACGCCCTGGAACCGCCGGCCCGCGACTATCTGGGGCGGGCCGGAGCCCTGTTCGGCACTCCGGTCGAGCGGCTGCTTGCCATGAACCGCCCCGCCTACCAGCTGTACCGTGAGAAGAATCCGGCCATCGATTTGGCGCGGGATCGCCTGGAGATCGACGTATGCGTGCAGCACAACAACGGCGGCCTCGCCGTCGACCACTGGTGGCACTCGCCCTCACTAACCGGGTTCTTCCCCGTCGGCGAGGCGGCGGGCACACATGGCGTTTACCGGCCCGGCGGTGCCGCCCTCAACTCCACCCAGGTGGGTGCGATGCGCGCCGCCCAGTGGATAGCCGCCCGTCGCCGGGGAGATCCGATGGACATGACGGAGTTCGCCGTCGTCGCCACCCCGGCGGTCATCGGGGCGCGCACGCTGCTGGCCGACGCCGGGACGCGAGCGGCGGAGGAGCCCGACAACACCGGCGACCTGCTCACCGCCACCCAGGGCATTATGAGTGAGCGGGCCGGCCTGGTCCGCTCGACGCAGGGCGTGAGCGAGGCCCTGGAGCGGATACACGAGATGCTGACCGGCCTTGCCGACCGGGTGGTGGTGGATACCGCCTCCCGCCGCAGCGTGGATCGGCTCTTCCTGCTGCGGGACATCTTGACCAGCCAATTCGTCTACCTGACGGCCATGGACGACTACCTCCGGCGTGGCGGGCGCTCCCGCGGCTCGGTGCTCTACACCGATGCCGCCGGCTCGCTGCCACAACCTGGCCTGCCCGAATCCATGCGCTTCCAGTCCGACGACGGGGCGTTGGACGCACAGGTGCAGGAAGTCACGCTCGGGCGTGGGACGGACGGCGGTCCGACGGTGGAGGCGACCTGGCGCCCACGCCGCCCGATCCCAGACACGGGTGACGACTTCTTCGAGAATATCTGGCGGGATTTCCGTGACGACGGCGGAGTGCGCTGATGGGCCGACGGTCCACAGCGGCGGGGCTGGGACGGTGGGGCTGGGACGGCGGGGCTGAGGCGGTGGGGCTGGGACGGCGGGGAGAGCGGCCTCCATGGAGCCGGGGCGACTGGTTCAGAAGGTGAGTGGCGGGACTGACAATTTGCGTCCGGTGTTGGTCGACTCCTGGCCCAGGGCGGCCAGCTGCACGCCGCGCGCCGCCGAATCTGGCCCGTAGCGGTGCGGCCTGCCGGTGGCGACGTCCCGCAGGAACTCTTCCCATTGGGCGCGGAAGCCGTTTGCCGGAGCGCCGTCGTCGGGAACCTCGATCCACTGACTCATGAAGTCGAGGTCTGCGGGGACGTCGGGGTCCCAGCTCGCCCGCGGGGTGTTGGCGCGCTGCTGGGACTCGCAGTGGAACAGTCCGGCAACGGCCGAGCCGTGGGTGCCGTCCACCTGGAACTCCACCAGCTCCCGGCGATGCACACGCACCGCCCAGGAGGAGTTGAGCTGGGCGATCACAGTCTCGCCGGTAGGTGTCTCGACCTCGAAGACCGCGTAGGCGGCGTCGTCCGCCGTGGCGGGATAGGCCTGGCCCTGCTCATCCCAACGGGTGGGAATGTGGGTGACGGCCTGGGAGTAGACGCTTTTGACGGAGCCGAGGATGCTCTCCAGGACGTAGCTCCAGTGGCAGAACATGTCCACCATCATTCCGCCGCCGTCCTGCTTGCGGTAGTTCCAAGAGGGGCGCTGACCGGGGCGGACGTCGCCCTCGAACACCCAGTAGCCGAATTCGCCGCGCAGGGACAGGATCCGGCCGAAGAATCCCTCGTCCACCAGGCGGCGCAGCTTGATCAGACCGGGCAGGTACAGCTTGTCGTGTACCACGCCGACGGTCAGATTTGTGGCGGCGGCGCGGCTGGCAAGGTCGACCGCCTGCTGCAGGGTCGCGGCGGTCGGTTTCTCGGTGTAGATGTGCTTGCCGGCGTCGAAGGCGGCGGCAAGGGCCGCGTATCTGCGTGAGGTGGTCTGGGCGTCGAAGTAGACGTCGACTCCTGGGTCGCAGATGATCGCGTCCTGGTCGGTGGTCCAGCGCTCGATGCCGTGGCGGGCGGCGATCTCCTTGAGCCTGCTGGCGTTGCGGCCCACCAGGATCGGTTCCACCTGCAGGCGGGAGCCGTCTTCGAGGAGCAGACCGCCGCCGTCGCGGAGCGGCAGGACTGAACGAATCAGGTGCTGCCGGTAGCCCATGCGGCCGGTGATGCCGTTCATGGCGATGGTTAGGGTCCGGGACATCGTTGTCGCTCCTACCTGGTGACGGCTGCAGGCAGCCAAGAACGCTGGTGAACGATCCTGGCGTAAACTGAACGATAGCGAACCTAGTGAACAGTTTCAATCGGTGTTGGCATGGTCGACCTGACTCCATTCATTCGGCGGCCTGTCCCGGCACGCCTGAACGTCAAGCGCACTTGAAAGACGTAACCGGCGGGGCCTGGGCGCGATAGGCGCCGAGGTGCGCACACAACCGTATGTACGGCGGCTCTCCTTCTTTCGTACATGGTTGCGAGCAAATGCCCCTCGGAAGGGAGGAGGCGATACAGCTCGTTGGGAGGTGACTTGGTGCCCAAACCGTTCGCGAAGCTTATTCCTGTCATCGAGAACCCGCCAGGGCGGCGCTGCGGTCGGCTCCGTTCTAGCCACAAAGGAGTGACCATGATCGAATCCTCAGGCCTAAACGGTCGGCCGTGCCGACTGGTGAAACAGCATGATGCCGATGGTTGGCCGAGCGAGAACCTTCGCTCCAACGATCCGAACTCCCGGGACGGCGGTTGTGTGCGCTCGGTGCTGATCGGAGTGACCGATGTACGTCAGTGACCTCAAGGAGCCCAGCCCCGCAGGGCTCCGCCGCGCGCGCAGGCTCCAGTCCCCCTGCGGCCTGGTTTCACGTTCCTTCCGACTGCCCAACGGTGAGACCGAGCCACCATTTGCGATCTACACGGCCGCCCTCGACAACCCATCGGCGGTGCTGTCCACCCAGCGCAACTGGAGTCACTCCAATGCCCAAGGCAACTTCGACGGCGCCGGTGGCGCGATCGACCCCGTGCGGGCTAGGGACATCTCCATCGTTGAATCCCTAGAACGCTACTCCTCGTGCACTTGGGACGAGGCCGCGCTGATCATGGCAACGCAGGCGGAACTGGGCGATGCCGCTGTGGGGCCGGACAGGTTCCCCCGCTGCTCCGAGCGTGAACTCGCCGCTGACACGGCCACCCTTGTTGAGTACGACCCCCGTCTCCCCATCCGCTGGCAGCGCGCCTGGTCGCTGACCCGAGGCAGGGAGGTATTCGTTCCCGCGAACCTCGTCTACCTGCGCTTCCCCGTTCACTCGCAGGCGGAGCTGTTCACCCACCCGATCTCCACTGGAACGGCTGCGCACAGTGACATACATGAGGCTGTTCTCGGTGGTCTGCTTGAGGTAGTTGAACGCGACTCGATCTCCCTGACGTGGCTACAACGGCTGCACCTACCGAGCATCGAGGTCGATGAGGCGCTCCTACGTCCCGCCACGCGCGAGTACCACTGCATGGGGACGTCCTCGGACATCAAGGTCCGGCTGTTCAATGCGACCACGGACTACGGCATCCCCGTCATCTACGGGATCCAACTCAGCCAGGACCCGGTGCTGGCCCAGGTGGTGGCCGCTACCTGTGACCTTGATCCTGAGCGGGCTCTGGCGAAGATCCACCGAGAGTTCTCCTCGCTGAGGATCGCCCTGCGAGCCCATGCCGCCAGTCCCGACCCCTTTGCGATGTTGGGGATCTCGGTTGTCGGAGGCGCCGTCCTGCATGCCCAGGCCTCGCATCGAGGAGTCTTCGACTTTCTCCTCGAAGGAAGCCGTCCAACGGTGCCGCTCCATGAGATTGGACAGACACCCGACCCTCAGGAGGACCCGCTGTCCTGGGCGGTCGATCGGCTAGCGCAGCGGGGCGCCGAGGTGATCGCGGTTGACATCACCACCGATGAGGCGCGTCAGGTCGGCATGCACGTCGTGAAGGTCCTCGTGCCGGAGGCGATGCCGCTGTCCTTCGTCCACTCGGCGCGCTACCTCGCCACACCCCGGCTGTATGCCGCGCCGGCCGCCATGGGCTTGGAAGTCCATGGCGAGGAGGACATCAACCCCGATTTCCAGCCCTTCGCCTGACGACGGGCAGCCACGGACACCACTGCCGACTAGGAGAACCTATGCTCATCACTCTTCCTGACGAGACCCTCGTCATATACGCCGGAGAATTCGGCCGGAGGGTTGTCGACCTACTCGACACCTCCCAGGCACGACTCCACCACGCGACCGGGCCGGTCTACACCGCATCGCTTCCTTACGCATCGCGGATAGTCTCCGTGTGGTCCGGGCACCGCCCCGAGGATAGGGATCGCATCGACTCAGTCGCGTTCGCCCGGGCGGTCCCCGCCGTCGGTGTCGAACTCCTACCGACATCCCTGGAGTGCGGCCCGGTGGTCGTCCCAGGGCGCACCGCCTGCTACGGATGCTACCGGCGGCGCCTTCGCCAGCACCAGGAACGTACCGTCTCGCTCATGCGGGCCGGCGCGGAACTTCCGGCGGGCTTCAGCGGAGGTGAGGTGGCTATTGCTGCCGGCTTCATCGGCCAGGCCCTTTCCGACATGGACCGGCGCGATGCCGCAACTGCCCTGGGTGGCGAGGTGAGGGTATTCGACCTGGTTCGGGGCGATCTCCACAAGTACGAGACGGTCGCCGTCGACCGGTGCGAACGCTGCGGCTCGCGCTACGACCGACTTCGTCACCCCACGGCCGCGATTGAGAACCTGGTCTGAGGAAGAGGAGAATCATCATGGCCGCATCGATTTCCGCCGAGATTATCGGCACTGCCGCCCGCTACGACCAACAGTTCCAGGTCCCCGACCTGCCCGTGGTCCGGCTGGGTGTGGCGATCGTGGAGAACGAGGACGGCGCCACCCTGTGCGGCGTCCCCAAACCCCAGATTCTGTCGGGCGAGTTCGCCCGCACCCACCTGTCCGAGTTGCTCGCCAAGTGCGACGGCAGTCGGTCCCACGCCCAGCTCGCCGAGGAACTCTCGCTGAGTGAAGACGCCGTCTTCAAAGCAGTGGCCTTCCTGTGGTCCTGCGGCGCCATTGAGGACCAGGCGGCGGCCATACCGCAGGGGGAGGTCCCGGAGGAACTCGCGACGCTGCTGTCCCGCATGGGTGACTGCACCGGGGTTGCGCGTCACTGGACCGAGGGCCTGGAGGGGTTCCGGGCAACCCGCGTCGCCATCGCCGGGGACCAGCGCGGGGTGGGCGCGCTGGCGGACCTGCTGAGCGCTTCATCCTGCGTCGTCGTGGACGCCCCCAACGACGCCGGCCTGATGATCTTCGTCGACACCCCGGAGTCGCACCCCCACGTCAGCGAATGGGGTTTGCGGGCCTGGGAGGGCGGGATCCCGTTCCTCAGGGTGGCCCTGCGTAAGGACTTCTTCCAGGTCGGCCCCTACATCGATCCGGAGTTCACCCCGTGCATCGACTGCGCCCTCGCTGGCCTTCCGGCTCCGGGAGATGAGCCTGCCGACGCAGCCGCCACGGTCATGGGCCTCGGAATCGCCTGCCACACCGTGGTCGCCCTGCTCTCCCGCTGCATGGTGACCCACCTGCCGATCGACACCAGGGTCATGAGTACGGCCACCTTCCGTGCCCTGCACGCACCCGCGGCTACCCGGGCAGCCTGCCCGATCTGCGGCGACGCGGAGGGGCCCGTGGCCGACGTGCCTGGGCTCGCCGCCCGCTACGAGCAGTCGGTGGCCATCCCGCCCCGCGAGTTCGTGGACATCAAGGGGCACCAGGCCCACTACAAGCCTTCGAACCTTAAACTGCAGTTCGAATTCCGCAAGTACTCGGGAACAGACACGGTGGTCCTGCCCGAGCGACGGCCCGAGCTCCTGGACGGGTCGGGAGCGGGACTCAACCTCGAGACGCTCGGCCTGATCCTGAACTACGCCGCGGGTCTGCGCCCGCAGGCCGAGCAGGGCGGCAAGCTGCGCCGCTGGACGGCCGCTGGCGGCAATATCGGCTCCGTCGGGGCACGGGTAGTCGTCAACGACCCGGACATCCTCCCTGTGGGCACCTACGCCTACAGCGAGTCCGAGCACACGCTGGTCAGGCTCGGCGAGGCCGCTCCGGGACTCGATGCCCCGGTCGCCCTGATTCTTACGGCCAATGTCGGCAAGGTGGCGAGGAAGTACGGGTCATTCGCTCTGCGGGTGTCCATCCAGGACGGCGGCTGCTCCGCCATGACCGCGCGCAGGGTCAGCCAGGCCCTCGCCATCCCCTGGCAACCCGTAGCCCGGTGGGACGAACGCGCCCTGTGCGCAGCCTGCCACGCCGACCCCAATCTGGAGCCCATCACCACCGTGACCTACCTGGGAGAAACCCATGCGCACTGAGTTCACCCTAATGCAGAAGACAATCGCGGGCTTCTCCACCGGGACCCCCACGGCCGACGGCCGCGGACGGGAACGTACACTCCGGGGATTCCCCCAGGAACGGCCAGTCCCGCTACCTGAATCCGTCGACCCGGGGCTCAGCCTGCGGGAGACCCTCGACCGGCGTTCCTCCTCACTGACCTACAGCACCGACGGCCTGTTCCTCGCCGAGCGGCTGGCATCCCTGCGGGAGGCGCTGCGCCGGGATCGGGAGGACTGGGGGGAGGCCGCCGAGGCGGTCCCGCTCGAAGGTTTCGTCTTCGCCCTGCGCTGCATCGACCTGGCCCCCGGTGTCTACCGGGTAGACGCCGACGGTGCCGCATACATCGCCCAGCCGCCTCCCCCCGAGCACTGGGAGGACTTCGGGGTCCAGAAGGAATTCGCCAGGGCCGGCGCGATCGTCTCGGTCGCCACGGACCTCGACCGAGCGGACTCCTGGGGAGGGGCGCATGGCTACCGCATAGCCATGGCCCGGGCCTCCGCCGTCGTCTACGACTTCCACCTGGACTGCACGGGCCACGGGCTCGTCGGAACGGTATTCGCCGGTTTCATCCCCGCCTCCGTGCGTCACCTACTGAAGTCCGACGGCGCCTCGCGCCATCAGATGTTCGCCGTGACGGTCGCCCCACCGCCCGACGGCGCATGAGACTCCCCGGACGACCCGGGGTACACAACGGACCCATACCTAGAAAGGAGGTGAAACAGATGGATAACGGCATTGACCTCATCGGTGACGACATCGAGCTCGAGACCCTCGCAGACGGGAGCGCCCTGGGCTGCTTCGCCTCGGCTTCCTCGGCGAGCACCGCCTCGTGCCCGCTCACCTCGGCGTCCTCCGTTACGACGGCGTCCAGCTATGGGTGAAGCGCTTCGCTTCGCTACACCAACCACATCAGAACCATCTCTCAAGAAAGCGAGAACATCATGAACAGCGGCATCATCGACTTGCTCGCCCAGGAGATCGACCAGGATGTCGAGAGCTTGCCCGAGGGAAATGCCCTGGGTACGACTTCCTCGCTGGGGTCAGCGAGCACCTCCGCGTGCCCGGCTACCTCGGCGTCGACCGTCTCCTCATGGGGTTGCCTCGGCTGACCCGGAAAGTAGGAACACCATGACTGACAACGTCGATCTCTCATCCCTGGACGCCACTGACATGGAAGTCCTTCCCGAGGGCAATGCGCTCGGCTGTTTCAGCACCACCACTTCCACCTCTACCGCCTCGTGCCCCGCGTCTACTGCTGGGTGCGCCTCCACCTGGGCCTGCCTCGGCTGACCCGGAAAGCAGGAACATCATGAATGACGATGTCGATCTCTCGGCCCTGGACTCCGCCGACATGGAAGTCCTGCCCGACGGCAACGCGCTGGGGTGCACCTTCTCCGCCTCCAGCGCCTCGACGGGCTCCTGCCCGGCCAGCACCTCGGCCACAGTCGGCACGGCCTCCACGCTGGGCTGACACCACCTTCGTGCGGCGGGCGGGCAGCGCCAGCGCCGCTCGCCCGCCGCACGAGCCGAACCCCTTGGAGTCCCCCATGACCACCACTACCAGCTCACCACCCGCCCCCATGCTCCGCGATGGTGTGGAGAAGATCGTGGGTATGGACGGGCTGCCGCTCCTCCACGACACCGCCGACGGCACCTACCACCGCGTGGGTGATGTCGCCTCGGCAATGATCGATCTCTTCGACGGGCACCGCACCCCCGAGCAGATCGCCTCCGCGGTGAATGCGCAGAAGGTGACGCCGGTCCTGGTCCGAGCCGCCCACGTGGACGCTCTCACCCGCGGCCTGGCCGATCAGCAGCTCCTGGTCGGAGGAACCCCCGGCAGGCGCCGCCGCACCGGTCTGGACCGGATGATGCCCCGCTTCATCATCAGCAGGGGCTTCGCCCGGATCCTGGCGCCCGTCGTCGAGATCATCCGCCCCCTGTACCGCCGCGGCCCTCTCACCGCCGCCGTCCTAGTGGCGCTGGTCGGTTACGTCGTCGGCCTCGCCCGGGTCATCACGGTGGGGGCACACTCGGCGTCCGGTGCAACACCGCTCCAGCTCTCCATTGCCGCACTCATCGCTCTGCCCATCCAACTGCTCGCCATCCTGATGCACGAGTCGTGGCACGGGATCGTGTGCGGGGTGCACGGGCAGCCTGCGCGCGGCCTGGGAGTCGCAATGCTGTTCTGGGTGGTGCCCGTGGCCTACGTCGACCGCACGGATGCCTACCGCATTCGTGAGCGGGGTCCGCGGGTGGCGATCGCCCTGGCGGGGATGGTCAACGACGGCTGGATCATGGGGGCGACGACCATCGTGGCATCGGTGTCCACCGGTACCACCCGTCTCGTGGCCACCACGCTCATGGGCTACCAGCTTGTTCTCCTGGTGGCCAACCTCAACCCCCTGGCGCCGTCGGACACCGTCAGTGCTCTGGAGGCGGCGACCGGGGAGATCGACCTGCGAGGGCGCTCGCGGACCCTGCTCGTCTCCACGATAAGGCGGCGTCGACTCCCGGGCTATCTGACCGCCCTTCCGGCGCCCAGGCGGATCGCCTACATGACCTATGGAGTCCTGTCCTACCTCTTCGCCGCCTGGGTCGTCTTGTTCGTGGTTTGGAGCTTCTGGCGCTCCATTGCGACGGTTGTGCAGGGGGTTCCCTCATGAACAATACCGTGACTGCTTCGCGCGCGGGGGTCAGCCCCACCGTATTCGCCCGGATGGGCGGGCTGCCCGCTGATGCGGTGCCGGGAGCCTCAACCGCGGTCACCGACTGCCTGGACCGGCTCCACGACGTCGAGGAGCGCCTGGAGGCACTCACGCAGCCGCTCATCGATCAGATCTTTGAGCTGGTGCCGGACATTGAGGACAGCAAGGTCCGGCGACTCGTCCTCCAAGCCAAGCGTGAGGTCTTCGCCAGACAGGCCGTGGCCGGCCGGGCCGAGCGGGCACTGCGCGCGGTGGCCCCGTCCGGACTCCTGGCCGCCTTCGAGGAGTGGCGCGAGCAGATCGACCGGCGCGATGCCCTCGACGCCTCGCTCAGCGAGGCCCTGGCGGCCGACGACGCCGAGATGCTTCAGGCCCTGGATCGCACAGTGAGCGATCCCGGGTACCTGGCCAGTCTGGCGCTGGCCACCCCCGAACTCGTCGCCCGTCTTCTGGATCGTCGGCCCGCCAAGGCCCTCTCTGAGCGCCTAGTGCGCAGCCTGTACAACTACGCCACCCGCACCGCGCTCAAGACCAGCCCATTCTCGGGCCTGACCACGGTCAACATCGCCGGTGCCGACGGGCGGGGCCGCTCCACACGGACCGTGGCCGTCCACCTGGCCTCCGGGCTGCTCCGCCGGGCGGCGCACGACGGTGCCCTCCACCCCGGACTCGTTCTCGAGTCCTCGCCGATGGGGAACCTCCCGGCCGAGGAGCACGACAGGCTGGTCATGCTCGCGCAATACGTGCACCAGGACGGCATCATCTTCCGCGAGGAACTCGTAACCGGGGCCGATTGGGCTCCTACCGACTACCCCGACACCTTCGTACCGGGCGTCGCCACCGATCGGGTGCGCCGTCACCTTGACGCCGGGGCCCTGCGCGAGCGCGTGCCCTGGAGCCGTGGGGAGGCCCCACTGGCGGCCATGAGCTCGGTATTCCCTGAGGGGATAGACGGCGTCAGTGCGGACGACATGCTCGGGGCCGGGGCGACGGGACGGGACTGTAAGACCGCAGACGCCGCCGTTCGCGTGCGGTCCATGCAGAGACTAACGGAGTTCTCCTCCCGGGTCTTCTGTCACGGTGAACTGGGCCGACGCCCCGGAGGCCTCCTGTATGAGGACCGGGAGGCCCCGTGGCCGGTTCCGGACGTGCTATCGGCACCCGGCTTCCGCGAGGACCTTGAGGACCTCTCGGAACTCATGTCCCCGTGGATCTTCCGGTCCTACGCCTACGACCTCATGGTTGAGCGCTTCGTCGCCCGCTACGGCGTCGGTGGTCGGTGCGACTCCCCGCTGTCCTTCTGTATGGCCCTGGCGGTCGACAACGATGGTGACCGCGAGCTCTCGGCTGCCTTCATCAGGAACCAACGAGCCGACGTCGAACAGGCCGCGGCCCGTTCGAGGCTGGCCTGCGGCGCCACCGCCGCCCCGCGCCACCTGGGCGTCATGCTCCAACCCGTGGCCTCGAGCTGGGAAGACCTGAGCGGTGACGAACACCTGATGGTCCTGAACAACACGGGCAGCGGTATCGGCGCCTACCAGGCCCGGTTCCACCGCCTGTTCGGGGAAACCTTCCGTCAGGATCTCGAGGCCGAGATCAGCGGCCTGTGGCACGGCTGCAAGGTGCTGGAGCTAACCGCCTGGGCCGACTGCAACACCGGCCAGGCCATGTGTACGGGTGTACTGCCCGAACTCCAGCTGCCCGGCGAACCGAAGTCGCCGCGCGGCGTCCCCCTGGAATCGCTCAGCCTGATCCACGACCCCGCGACCGACTCCCTGGAGCTGTGGGACGACGACGGGCCGGTCGGCCTGGCCTACCTGGGGCTCACTCCGCAGCACCTGCTAAACACCTACCTGCACTGGGTGGCCCTCCTGGCCGACCCCTGGGTCCGCTTCCCCCCGCACACCGAGGCCTACGCGGCACTGACGTCGGGATACAAGCGCCTCGCGGAGGGTGCGATTGAGCACGAACCGAGGCGGATGGCGGGTAGGCGACTGGTCACACGCCGCGAGTCCTGGCTGCTGAGCGCACCGACGCTGCTCGACGCCGTCCGTGACGGGGAGGGCCTATCGGTCCGGCGCATTGACGAGTTGCGCCGTCGGCAGCACATGCCCCGACAGGTCTTCATTCAGCAGCTAGCCGCCGGGGGCGGAACCACCAACGACCGTCGCAAGCCCCAGTTCGTCGATCTGGCCTCGCGCACCTCGCTGTCCTCGCTGAGCCACTGGCTAGATTCGGGCGCGAACATGGTGAGGATCACGGAGGCCCTCCCCGGCGCGGGGGAACACCCCTACCACGATCCGGCCGGGCGTCCTCGCGTCAGTGAACTCGCCGTCTCACTGCGCTGGCCCAGGCAGGAGGAACAATGAACTCGCAGAATCGTGACTGGCTCTACGTCAAGATCTACTCCGGAGATGGAGACGACGTCGGCGCGCTGCTGCCCGCAGTACTCGAGTGGAAGGCCTCCCTGAACGGCGTGGACCGCTGGCACTTCCTGCGCTACATGGACCACTCCGGCCACCACCTGCGGGTGAGATTGCGGGGACACGTCGAAGACGTGGATGACTGGTACTGCAAGCTGCCCCGCCTCGAACAGCTCGCCCGGCGCGAGTCCGGTCGGACAATGACCCGGATCATTCGCGATCCCATGGCCGAGCGCGCAGGCCACCGCAGCGGTGTGTGCGTCTGCCTCTACTCTCCCGAGTTCGCCAAGTACGGCGGTCCCGAGGGCATGGAGGACGCGGAGGTACTCTTCGAGAAGAGTTCCCAGGCCTGCGCGGACAACCGGGTATGGGCCTGGACTCCTACGGATCGACTCATGGCGGCCATTGACTACATCGGTGCCGTGGAAAGCGAGGGGGGCTTCAAGCCGGGAGCCCTGTCCGGTCGGATTGCGGACCGGTGGGCCAACCGACTCCGCTATGGCGGGCTCGAACCGGACAAGCTCCGCCAAAGGGCTCCCAACCTCAATGAACGCCTGCGCGTCCGCGCCCGGCCGCCCGCCGACTGGAGCGAGTTGGTGCAGCTAACCAGCAGGGTTCTGGCGGAGCGCTCGGCCGCCGCTCCTGACTTTCCGCTCGACCTCATACATATGCACATCAATAGGATTGGACTGAACCCGCTCGAGGAGTGCCTGGCGGCACATCTCTGTGAAACATCATCACCCACCACCGAAGGAGACACCTGCCATGACCGCCCAGAGCCCCGCGCT
The DNA here is from genome assembly GCF_004102025.1 of Actinomyces qiguomingii. Classification (NCBI taxonomy): domain Bacteria; kingdom Bacillati; phylum Actinomycetota; class Actinomycetes; order Actinomycetales; family Actinomycetaceae; genus Actinomyces; species Actinomyces qiguomingii. Next base: position 105,581 of record NZ_CP025228.1, read on the forward strand.
TGAGCTGCGGGATATTCGCAAGCGCTACAACACCCCCGGAGGGGCCATCGACGCACTCGCGGGTATGACGCTGACCGCCGAGCAGCACAAGATCCACGCCTTCCTCGGCCCCAACGGTGCCGGGAAGAGCACCTCTCTGGAGATGACGGTCGGCCTGCGCACCCCAGACTCGGGCATCGTGCGCACCCTGGGCCTTGACCCGCGCACCGCACGGGACGAGCTCAGCCGCCGCGTCGCCATCCAGCCGCAGGAGGCCAAGGTCTTCCAATACCTGCGCGTCGGCGAACTGCTGGACCTGTGGTCCTCCTTCTACGATCATCCCCGGCCTGCCGACGAGATCCTCGACTCCCTCGAGCTGGCGAAGTACGTCGAGCGCCAGGTGACCAAGCTCTCGGGGGGCACGCTCCAGCGTCTCAACGTCGCCCTGGCGATGGTCTCCGACCCCGAACTGCTCATTCTCGACGAGCCCTCCACCGGCTTGGACCCGCGGGCACGGGAACGACTGTGGTCGGTCCTCGGCAGCTGGAGGGACCGCGGCACGACGATCGTCCTGTCCACACACTCCATGGAGGAGGCCACCGCATTGGCGGACTCCGTGTTCATCGTGGACCGCGGCAAGTGCGTCAGCTCCGGGACCCCCAAGGAGCTGATCGCCTCCTTCGCCGGAGGGCCGGCAGTCGTCTTCCGCCTGTCAGGGGACCTGTCAGAGGAGAACGCCTCCCGGCTGCGGTCCCTCGGGGAGCTCACAGTCAACCCGGACCGCTCCGCCGCTCTCAAGACGGCGCGGACCGATGAGGCGCTCGCCCTCCTGTCCCAGACCCCCGGATGCTACGACCTCAGCATCCGTCAGCCCACGCTAGGCGACGCCTACCTGGCCGCCACCGGCACCGAACTGACCGCCACTACGACACCCGAGGAAGACTGACCATGAGCACCACGATCAACAGCGGCGCGCTCCGCAGCGCCCGTCCCCTTACCATCACTCACTGGCGGGAGATGTCCCGCAACCGGACGAACTTTGGCATTGCCACCGTCTTTCCCTTCTTCATGGCCGGACTGTACCTGGGCATGGACAAGATCCTCCGCTCTTCCATGGGGGGACCGGGACCAGACTTCTCCGTGATGGTGGTACCCATCGCGCTGTGCATGCTTCTCACCGGGACATGCATGACCCTGACCGCCGGCCCGATCGCCGAGTACCGCCAGTACGGCACCCTGCGTATTCTGGGCACCACCCCGGTATCGCGAGGACAATTCATCCTGACCCACCTGGCCGTTCGAGTGCTCCTTGCGATCGCGCTCAGTGTCCTGGTCGGAGTTCTGGGTGCGCTTCTCGGCATAAGCGAGACCGCCTCCGTATGGCGTGCTGTGCTCGTCGCCCTGCCCTCCTCCGTGCTGTTCCTGGCCCTGGGCTACTTCATCGGCTCGCTCGTCGGTTCGGGACAGGCCGCCACTAATATCGCCACATTCACCGGGCTGTTCTTCCTTTTCACGTCGGGGGTGGTCGTCCCCCTGGAACTGCTGTCCGACTCGGTCAAGCGTGTCCTTGACTTCCTCCCCACCTCATACTTCGGGGACCTGCTGTTCTGGATCAACGGAGGTGCGCAGAGGTACGAGACGACGCTGGACTTCGCGGTTCTCACCGCCTTGGCGATCGTGGCCGTTCCCCTGGCGGTGAAGACCTTCCGCTGGGAGGCCGCAAAGAACTGAGTGGCTTGTTCGTTGAATGAACGGACTTCGATGGGAGGGGATGACGTTATGGAATGGAATACCGACTCATCCGTGAAAGTGAGCACGATTATGAGGCGCGTAACCGCGATCCTCGACGAGCACGACATGTGCGTCCTGGGCACCGTGGGCGCACAGGAGCCCCGGCTCACGCCGTGTTTCTTCGCCACGCTTGATGAACACCGCTTGGTCTTCGTCTCCTCGAAGGGATCTCGGCACGTGGCTCACATGCAGGCGGATCCGCATTGTTCCGCACTCGTGCTTCCCGAGCAGGCGGAGCAGGGGCGACTGGTGTCCCTGCTCCTGGCGGGAGAGGTGGTACGCCCTCAAGGGCTGAGCCGGCTCGCTGCACTGACGACCTACCTGGCCCGGATGAGGAACAGGCTTCCCTCGAGCGCAAGCAGCGTGCATGGCCTACTGGACAAGAAGGTGTTCGTTCTGGAAGCCGAGAGCATCGAACTCGTCGACACCCATCTTTGTCGCGGCACCATGCGTGTGGGCAGGAGGTGAATCGCCCCAATTATGCAGGCTAGTTCTGTAATGGGATTGGCTTTGGGGCTTGGGAATGGCTTTCATTCCCAAGCCCCAAAAATGTGCCCGGCTTGGTGCTCTAACCCGAGGCCCTTCACCTACGAGCGTCGTGACGCTGCTGGTTATATGCTTTTCCGGTTTACGGGTGCGTTTACCGGCTCTTCGCGTTTAGGGGTGTAGTAGCTGTTGTCTGAAGCCTCCGGCGTGGATGAGGCTGCGGATGGTGTAGTTGGTCAGATTCCTGAAGCCCAGGGCGATGCCGCGTAGGTGCTCCAGGCGGCCGTTGACTGCTTCAGTGGGTCCGTTGGATGTGCCGCGGTGGTCGAAGTAGGCGAGTATGTCTTCGCGCCGCTGGGCCAGGGTCTTGCCCAGCGACTTCAGCTCTTCGAGGGCGTCAGGCACGCCGGTGGTGAGGGTCTGCATCACTTTCTCCATCAGGGTCTTGCCCTGGGCGGGGGCCTTGGCGCGGTAGGCGGCCATGATCTTCTGATACACGCCCCACATGATCTCTACCGGAGTGTTGTGGGGGTCGGCGAACAGTTGTTCGAGACGCTCCCAGCCCTTGTCGCTCACCAGGCCCGCCCCGGTGCGCAGCAGCCTGCGGGCCTTGTACAGGGGGTCGTCCTTACGGCCCCGCCGCCCGGTGGTCTCGCGCTGGGTGCGGCGGCGGCACTCATCCAGCTTGTCCCCGGCCAGCGCGACCACGTGGAAGGGGTCCATGACCTCCGTCGCGCCGGGTAGGGCCTCGGCGGCGGCGGTCTTGAAGCCCGCGAACCCATCCATCGAGACCACCTCGATCCGGCTGCGCCAGTCCTCGTCGCGTTCCTGGAGCCATTGCTTGAAGGCCTGCTTGGAGCGGCCTTCGATCATGTCCAGCAGGCGGGAGGGGCCGGTACGGTCGCGCACGGGTGTAAGGTCGATGATGACGGTGACGTACTTGTCGCCCTTGCGGGTGTGCCGCCAAACATGCTCATCCACCCCGATGACCTCCACACCCTTCAGACGTCCAGGATCATTGATCAAGCGGTCCTTGGCCCGCTCAAGGACGGCCTCATTGGCGGTGTGCCAGGACACCCCCAGAGCTGCCGCCACACGCGAGATGGACATGAACTCCACCCCCACGGCCCGGATCGCCCACTCCTTGGCCGCCAAGGTCAGCCTCGCCCGCTTGGCGGCCGCACGAGACGCGTCCTGCCTCCACACACGCCCACAGCCCTGGCAGCGCCACCGGCGCAGCCGCACCAGCAAGTGGGTTGGGCGCCAGCCCACCGGAACATGCGCCAGCCGCCTCGCGACGGTCCCCACCGGGGCGCCCTGGGCCCCGCAGACCCGGCAGAACGCATCCTCCTCGCAGACCTGCAGCCGACACTCCACCAGTGCACCGCCGCCATCTATGCGCATGCCGGTGACAGTCAGTCCCAGCGCGTCCAGGCCCAGGAAACTAGCAAAATCAGGGGCAGCAAAGGTAGTCTCGGCCATGTCGAGGTCTCCGTGATCGGTGGTGTTCAGCAACCACCAATCATCGGGGACCTCGACCCCTACCCGCCCCTGCGACACGCGCACCCACGACTACCCCACCACCACACCCTCAAACACGAAGAGCCCGTTTACCGAGTTCGGTCGATATGACCATCGAGTTCGGTCGGTGGGACTGGCGGGCTCGAGCCCCTGCCGGGGCGCCGACTACCTGCTGACAGTCAAGAACAACCAGCCAGCACTCAAGGTCAGGCTCAAGGCGCTGCCCTGGGGCTGAGGTCGCCGCAATCACCGGGGTGGACATACTGCCTCAAAGGTGCCGGGGCTCTGTGGGAGCTGGCGTATGGTGCCCAGGAGCCCGCCGCACCCCACATCCCCAGTCAAGAGGATCGGTTCGCCTCCCCAGGGGCATGAAGGCCGAGATGATCCCACATCCCCACTCAAGAGGATCGGTTAGTTGCAACATGGAACGATGAGGCATGTCCACTTCGGGTGCAGGATTCTCGAAGGCGAAATGAGTGTTGGCGATTCGCTACGTGAGGCGGTGACACGGATGGGAGATGGTAGTTCGGCGGGTGCTGCTGCGGCGGGAGTCGCCAGCCCCAGGAGCGATATGGATAAGGTAAAGACGGCGAGGGTGCGAGGGGAGCGCATAGGGTAGTGATCTCCTATTCGTTGTGAGTCGGGTGGAACAGCTGTATCCTCTCGACTTGCACATGCTATTTGCTCCTCAGTACGCCTGTTCCGACTCCTACCTTAGTCGGACCACGAAAGTCCCAGAGAGAGTAGCAGAGTGACACGCGCTATCATCCGATGCCCCGTTGGTTCGCCTCGGCTACGACCTCCAGCCGACTGCCTGCGCCCATCTTGCGCATGAGGGAGGAGACATGAGTCTTGACGGTCGTCTCGGCAACGTTCATCTCGCGCGCAATTCTGCGGTTCGAGTAGCCTTTGCGCAGAAGACGAAGCACTTCAAGCTCGCGCGTCGACAGATCAAGGCCTGAGTCTGAGCCGGTACTGGGACGCTGACCGCGCATATAACGCTCCAGAACGCGGCTGGTCGGTCCAGGAGAGAGGACCTTGCCGCCCGCATGTACGGTCCGAATCGCTGCCACGACTTCTTTAGCCGGCGTGCTCTTGAGTAGGAAACCTGACGCGCCCGCGGCGATTCCGCCGTCGAGGTAGGTGTCATCATCGAATGTGGTTAACAGAAGGACCCGCGTATTCCCTCCGGCGGCGAGGATCCGCGAGGTGGCCTGGACGCCGCCCAGCACAGGCATCTGAACGTCCATGAGCACGACGTCCACGATGTGTTCGTGAACCAGGTCTACTGCTTCGGCTCCGTTGGTGGCGGTGGCCACGATCTTGATGCTGCTGTCCGCACCGAGGTTCGTGGATAACATATCGCGCACGATGGCGTCATCGTCCACGATGACGGTACGGATCGGATTGGACTGGCTGCTCTGTGTCATGTTTCGTCCTTGTTGCCTTCGTTGGTTGGTGTGAGGGGGAGGGTGGTGTGGAGTATCCATTGGTGGTTGGTGTGTTTGGTGGTGGTGGTTCCTCCGAGGGCGTGGGTGCGTTCTTGGATGCCGAGGATGCCGAGTTTGGATGAGGTGGTGGGGGTTGGGTGTCGGGTGTCGGATAGGGGGTTGATGGCGTGGAGTTCGGCGGTGGTGTCGGTGATGTTTAGTTTGATGGTGCATTGGGCGTCGGGGGCGGCGTATTTGGTCATGTTGGCGACGCATTCGTCCAGGATGCGGGTCAGGGTGGTGGTCAGGGTGGGGGTGAGTCGGGTGGGGTCTCCTTGATGGGTGACGGTGGCGCGCAGGCCGGCTTGGTGGAGGGTGTGGCGGGCCTGGGTTATTGCGGTGGTCAGGTCGGTGCTGGGGGTGTGGGTTCTAGGGGGGTGTCGGTGTCTTGTCTTAGGAGGCGCAGCATGGTGCGCAGGTCGAGTACTGATTGGTGTCCGGTGGTGATGATGTCGTCTAGGGCGGTGTTGATCTGGTTGGTGTGGTTGGGGTTGTTGAGTTGGGTTTGTGCTTGTTGGGCGCGCAGGACGATTTGGGTGTTGGCGCGGGCGAGGGTGTCGTGGAGTTCGCGGGCTATGAGGGCGCGCTGGTCACGCAGGGCTTGGGCGTGAGCGGCCTGGGCCCGGGAGACGTTGGCGTCAGCAAGCCGCAGGGCCGAGGCAGTGCCGAGACAAAGGACGAGCCACAACACCTGGCTGATGAGCAGGTCATCCATCTTCGTTCCCGCGTGCCAGGCCAGGAGGTTGCCGGCAACCATGGCCACCACAATCACAACAGCCTGCCGATAACGACCCCGACGGAGGAGGATGCAGGTCGCAGCGGTCGTCGATATGACGGTTCCGGTGAATTGGTCGCTGCCCGTCGCGTGTGTCGCGCCGAGTGCAAGGATGATGGTGGCGGCCCAGGGGTTGCGGGGGATCAGCAGCAGCGCCCACGGCACCACCAACCCCACCAACGTGGTGAAGCGTATGCCGGCGTCGACTGTGTTGAATACAGCGATGACAAAACTGATGCCGGTCAAGAGGCTCAGGCCCCAATGGGCGTGCAACCAGTTCCATGTGCAACCCCGCCGATGCCTGCTACCGGGGGCGTCTAGCACGTGTTCTCGAGACTTGTTGGTTGGTGTGAGGGGGAGGGTGGTGTGGAGTATCCATTGGTGGTTGGTGTGTTTGGTGGTGGTGGTTCCTCCGAGGGCGTGGGTGCGTTCTTGGATGCCGAGGATGCCGAGTTTGGATGAGGTGGTGGGGGTTGGGTGTCGGGTGTCGGATAGGGGGTTGATGGCGTGGAGTTCGGCGGTGGTGTCGGTGATGTTTAGTTTGATGGTGCATTGGGCGTCGGGGGCGGCGTATTTGGTCATGTTGGCGACGCATTCGTCCAGGATGCGGGTCAGGGTGGTGGTCAGGGTGGGGGTGAGTCGGGTGGGGTCTCCTTGATGGGTGACGGTGGCGTGGAGGCCGGCTTGGTGGAGGGTGTGGCGGGCTTGGGCGAGGGTGGTGGTTAGGTCGGGTGTGGGGGGTGTGGGGTTCAGGGAGGTGTCGGTGTCTTGTCTTAGGAGGCGCAGCATGGTGCGCAGGTCGAGGACCGACTGGTGTCCGGTGGTGATGATGTCGTCTAGGGCGGTGTTGATCTGGTTGGTGTGGTTGGGGTTGTTGAGTTGGGTTTGTGCTTGTTGGGCGCGCAGGACGATTTGGGTGTTGGCGCGGGCGAGGGTGTCGTGGAGTTCGCGGGCTATGAGGGCGCGCTGGTCACGCAGGGCTTGGGCGTGAGCGGCCTGGGCCCGGGAGACGTTGGCGTCAGCAAGCCGCAGAGGTGAGGCGATACCCAGACAGATGACAATCCACAACACCTGGCTGATGAGCAGGTCATCCATCTTCGTTCCCGCGTGCCAGGCCAGGAGGTTGCCGGCAACCATGGCCACCACAATCACAACAGCCTGCCGATAACGACCCCGACGGACGAGTACGTATGTGGCGAAGTACCCGGCCATGACCAATCCGGGTCCTTTAGCGTCTACAATGCCGTGAGCTGTACCTGCTGCCAGGACCAGGGCGGCGGCCAAAGGGTGTCGGGGGATCAGCAGCAGCGCCCACGGCACCACCAACCCCACCGCGTCAGTGACGGCGAACTCCTGGAACAACGCAGGCATCGCGGAGAAAGCCAGGCTGAAGGCCGTGAAGATGCTGAGTTCCCGGTAAGCACGCCAGACAGCGCCAAGTCGACTCGGCGCGACGCTGAGCGCTGGGGACGGTAGGGGAGGCATGAACGACCTTTCAAGAGTGCCCACAGACTAGCTCAGATCGTGCCTCTCCTACCAAAGTATGGGCGGTGGTGGCGGGAAGTCGGAACAGCCGGGGACCGCTGCTGTGCCATGGTCGAGCCATCCGAAGGTTCGACCGTGAAAGGAGACTGTGGTGCAACCGGTGGTTGCTCGCGGTGTGTGTCAGTCTTATGGGGGGCGGCAGGTTCTGCGGGATGTGGATTTGGCGGTGGAGCGGGGGGCGTTCCATGGTGTGATCGGTCCGAATGGTGCGGGTAAGACGACGCTGGTGGAGATCATCCAGGGTGCGCGACCTGCTCAGGAGGGCAGTGTGGAGCTGCTGGGTCGCGCGCCGTTGCCGCGTGATCCGCGCCTGCTGGCGCGGGTGGGGATTCAGCCGCAGGCCACGGCGTTCTTCTCGCGTGCCACCGTGTGGGAGCACCTGTCTACCGTTGCCGCGATCTTCGGTGCTTCAGCCTCTCGCGCAGAGCAGCTTATTGAGATCATGGGCCTGGAGCATGTACGCGATTCGCGTGTGGAGCGGGTGTCTGGTGGTGAGCGGCAGAAGTTGGCGGTGGCCTCGGCGATGGTGCATCGGCCGGAGGTGTTGTTCTTGGATGAGCCGACGGCGTCCTTGGATGCGACGGCTCGGCATGACCTGGTGGGTCTGCTGGGGTCGGTGCGTGATGAGGGTACGACGGTGGTGTATACGACTCACTATTTGGAGGAGGCGGAGCGTCTGTGCGATGTGGTCACCATTCTTGATGGTGGCCGGGTGGTGACTACGGCCTCTCCGTCTGCTCTGGTTGCCGGTGTGGGTGGTGGTGCCTCGGTGCTGCTGCCCGGGGCGGTGCCGTTCCTGGATGTGGTGACCGGTCTGGATGTGGTTACGGCTGCGACCGTGAGTGCGGATGGGCTGGTGGTTCACGTGCGTGATGTGGGTGAGGCGTTCGCGGCTCTTGGTGCGGCGGATGTGCCGACGGCGGGGGCGCAGGTGCACGGTCCGACCCTGGAGGATGCGTTCATGGAGCTCACAGGAAAGGAGTACGACTCATGACCCCCTTCAAAACCCTAACATTTTCCCTGGCGCGCACCAATCTGCGTGACCCGTCCACCATGTTCTTCACCTACGCTTTCCCGCCGGCACTGCTGGTTGTCCTTGCCCTGACCATGGGTGACCAACCGGGGCTCAACGGACATGACATTGTCAATGACATCAGTCCCAACGTTATGGGCTTCGGAGTCGCATTCGTCGGTATGTTCATTGGCGCCACAACTATTGTCGAGTGGCGGGAGAAGGGAGTCGGGCGGGTCTTGCGCAGTGCGCCGATGTCCGTGAGCTCTATCCTCGCCTCGGCGCTGACCGTCGCCATCGTTTCCGCGCTCGTGCAGGCGGTGCTCATCGTGCTCACCGGATTTGTGCCGGCGGTCGGCGTCACGCTGTCGCCGTGGGCGCTCCTTACCGTGGTGCCGGTGTTCCTGGGGAATTTAGTCTTCTACTCCCTGGGCATGCTCGTCGGCCTGATTCTGCCCACCGTCACTGCAGTCTCCTTGGCGGTTATGATCGTGGTCCTGCCCATGGGTTTCGCCTCCGGTGCGATGATGCCGCTGGAGATGATGCCGGGCTGGATACAGACGCTCGCCAACTTCCTGCTGCTGACCTACCTGCTCGACGCGTTGCGCTGGCCGCTGACGGGCGTGAGCGAACTGAGCGACGCGCTGATCGGGCTCGGTGTCACCGGCGTCGTCGGGGCAGCACTGTTCTGGGCTGCCACCAAGCTCATGCGCTGGACCTGAGGCGCCGTCGCGAGCATCGCGTCATGAACGCGGTCCCTGAAACGCCGTTGGTGGGCCGCTCCGCAGTCTCAGCGGGGCGGCCCACCGGCAAATGCAACAGCTCACCCATACCGGTTCGAAAGGAGCCTCTCCGATGGCCTACTTCAATGATGCCGTAACCCCGGTTGCCGGAACCGGCGGGGTTCGTCGCGTGCCGCGTCGTGTGTTGGGGCTGGCGGTTGTTGGCATCGGGCTGGGCGGTGGAGCCTGGTGGTGGCTGCGTTCCGCCGGGGCCACAGCCGTCAAGCCGGCGGAGGTCATGGCCGAGGACCCCATGGGCGCCGACACGGTTGCCGGTTACCGGGCAGTGCGTTCCAGCCGGTCGGCGTCGCCCGGCCTGCTGTCCAAGCCGTCCACCGTGTGGATGCGCCACTGGTTTCGTGACGACGCCGTAGCGCCGGAGGACCTCATGAGCGAGTTGGTGGAGCACGCCGTGGAGCGCGGCTGGGCGGGCGGGAAGTACTCGTCGCCTGGCCTGTGGGAGTCCTCCCGGCAGGATCCGCGGCTTGAGGGGCCGTTGAATCTGCTGATCTCGCTGGTTGATGACACCGGTCCCGGTGATGTGTTGCATGGTACAGTGCGCGTGTCCTTGAACTACCGGTGATCGGACGCTGGCAGATCACTGCCCGCCCCATGACACTTCAACCGGCCACAAACCTACTCGTTTCCCTTCCTGTTCTGTACTCAGCTTCCTAGTTTGCTCCCTTGAAAGGCGTCCCGATGAAGTTCCGCCCCGTTCAATTCCTACGCAGCCTGTTAGTCGCCCTGTGCGCCCTGATGGTGTTGCTGCCGTCGGTGATTATGGCCTACCCGGTGCCAGCGGCCGCCGCGCCGGCGGGCGGGAGCCTGCATGTGGTGCTGCTGGGTGACTCCTACTCCTCCGGAAATGGTGCCGGGGACTACTACGGGGATGACAGGCGAGCCTATCGCAGCCGCAATAATTGGGCACACCGCTATGTGGACTGGGTTAATACGCAGAATGTATCCGCCACGTTGACGAACCTGGCTCACAGTGGGGCGGTGACCGATGATCTGTTATCGGCGTCGGGCCAGGTGGCCGCGATTCCTACCGACACCGATTTGGTGATGCTGACCATCGGTGGCAATGATGTCGGGTTCGCCGATATTGTGAGTAAATGTTTCACGCTGGGTCTGCGTGATGCTCGGTCTTGCAAGTCCAAGGTCGATTCCGCTAATGCGCTGATGGACGACGTGATGGCCTCCACCGGCAACATTTTGCAGAAGATTGATGATCGGCTGCCCGACGGCGCCCAGGTTGTCCTGGTCGGTTACCCGCGACTGGCTACCTCCCGCAGCTATGTGCTGAAGAATCTCTTCGGTTCCTTTTCCTATGACGCCGGTACCGGGGTGCGCAGGCTCAGTGAGACCGCCCGTACTAAGCAGGCCGAGCTGGTTGCGAATTGGAATGCCGCCCACCCCGGGTTGAAGGTCGCCTACATAGACGGCGTCGTGTCGGCATTCGACGGACACGAGCCCGATCCGGCCACTAATGCACGCAACGACTACCGTTGGATCAACGAGTTCTTCGAGACCCGTGGCCGCCAGGCCGCCAACGGCAAGACGACATCAACCTTCAGTCTGGACGCCGCCGAGTTCTACCACCCCAATATCATCGGTCACCAGCAGATTGCCGACCTGATCGTCAACCGGGTGGGTGTTCCCAGCAACGTCAAACCCGCTGCTGCTCGCGCCGTCGTGCCGGCGGCACAAAACGCTGCGAGCGATGGTGCCACGACCGCCCAGGATACGCCCGTGGCCTGGATTCAGGGACCCTATGTAGCCCAGGAGGGAAGCACGCTGACCCTGGACGCGCGCGGCTCCTACGCCGCCGAAGGGTCTATCACCACCTACGAGTGGGACCTGGACGGAGACGGCACCTACGAGCGGTCCTCCACCGAGCCGGTTATCGACCATGCCTTCAACGAACTCTACGACGGTCAGATCGGCCTGCGGGTGACCCAGGACAACGGCCAGACCGCCGTATACGCCACCCAGGTGCAGATCACCGACGACGGCGATAACACCCCGCCCGAGCTCGACAACTGCCCTGACATTGAAAACTACAGTCAGTCCGATTACGACGGCGATGGCGTGGGCGACGCCTGTGACCCCGACCCCGGCTACCCCACCGAGGATCAGCCCGGAGTCTGTGTCGTCGGTGAGAACTGCCCCGACGACGCCGCTGTCGTTCCGACCCCCCGCCCCGACAGCACCGGCACCGACGATGCTGCCCCGACTGCCCCGACTGCCGCGGCGGACCCGACCAGCTCGGGCCCGACAGAGGCCACGGAATCGACGGACCCGGCGCCGACCGGCCAGGGCGTAGCCCAGCCGACGCCGTCGTCGGCGCCCGCACCGGTCGACCCCGCGCCCGACGCCGCTGGCAGTGGGACCACCATGCCCAGCGCAATGGCATCCAGTGACCGTGCGCGCTTGGCCAACACCGGAGTCGGTGCCACCATGCTCCTGCTCGCCGCCGCGCTCACCGTCACGGCCTGCGGCACCACCCTGCTTCGCGCCGTCCAAACCAGATCCGATCGAATGAGGTGACCGGCGAACGTTTCCTCGCCCGCAGTTCAGTGCTGTTCCTCGGGCTTGGCTACATCGTCGGTTCGCTGGTTAACTGGTTCTTCCGGTTTATGGGTGTGTTCGCCGAGTTCGGTAGATATAACCATCTAGTTCGGTTGATGGGGTCGGCGGGCCCGGGGGAAGTGTCCAGATTCGGCACGAACGATGTTCCCCGCCCGGCGCCGCCCACTAGATCCGCATGGTTCCAACGAGTCTGAGGGTGTGTGCTGGGAGGGGCGGGGTGTTTGTGCCGATTTTGGACACTTTGGCTCCCAGGCGCCGACCTACCGCCCTGATGCGGTGAGCAGGCCAAGGCCTTCTGTTTGCCGACCCGGCCCCCTTGTCCGATCGGCTGGGACGTCTTTGACGACGAACTGGGCCCGCAGCCCAGTCGGGAGCGCGGCCCGGCCCGGCCCACAGTCCAGCCCGGCCGCTGCCATGCCGGGCCTGGCTGCCGGCGATGCCGGCGACGTCCGCGGCCTGGGGCTAGAGCATCTTGACTGTTGACCTTGGGTGCGCCGGCGTCCAAGGCAACCCCACCGGCCCGAGTCAACACCCCCACACCCGGACCCTCTGGCTGCGGTTGGACCGTCTGCCTGCCGTTGGACCGTCTAGCTGCGGCTAGACCACCTGAAACGCACTCTCAGACGGTCCAACCGCAGGAGCGCGGTCCAAGCGCAGGAACGCGATCCAAGTACGCGGCCAGCAGCCGGCCGGGCCCACACCCACCCACTACACCCTCAAACCGGAAGAGCCGGTTAACTCCGCGCAGGCCGCCATGGCTCTGACCCCCATACTGGGGGTTGCCATCCTGTTCCTGTCGGGAGTCGTATTCCGGCTCTTCGTGTTTGGGGGTGTGGTGGGTGGTGTGCTCTGGCCTGTCCGGGCGGAACTCTCCGGCGTTCGAAGGCGCCGTCCCGCGTCCGAGCGTGGTCTGCCCGTGTCCGGACGTTGCTCCTGTGCTTGAGGGGCCCCTGGTGTTTGAGGGCGGTCTGTCGCTGTTCCGGTGGAGCGTGCTGTGGGGCGTGAGGTGGTGGTTTTCGACCGTGGGGTGTGGTTTACGACCCCGGGGTGGTCGTGAATCGCACCCCAGGGTCGAAAATCGACATGAACGGCCGTCTTGCACACCATCGCCGGGGGTCTATGGGTGCCACCGACCCCGGGCACAGGGCCAACCGGGCAGCCCGCTGCCGCAGCCCTCTTCGGGGTACTTCCTTTGCGCACTCATGACAGTGATCCTTCCGTGTATTCACTTGCCTCCATCAAACCCGGTGCAGTTCAGCCTAAGCGGTAGCGGTTGCCCAACAGGAGTCGGTCACCCGATGACACGGGTGGCCGACCCCTTCGGCTCGGAAGCCTCCCTGTGGCTAGAGGCGACCGAGCAGCTCGGCGGTCTCCTCCTCCGCCCCGTGCCAGGAGGGATCTGCGGTGAGGACGCCGTCGGTTAGCAGAAACCGCATCTCGGCCTCGGTGGCCTGAATCCTGATGGCGTGCGGGCCGGCCGCGCCGTTGAATGCGCGCAGGATGGGCTCGGCCTCATCCAGTGTCAGGTCCTGCTCATAGATATCGATCGCGGGCAGTCCGTCGGCGTAGCCGGGGCCGACGGCGTCCAGCTTCACGATGGGTTCGCGCGAGGGGTCCTCGGCGCCGCCGGGAAGAGCGGCGAGCATGGCGTCGAGCGGGACTCCGGACAGGTCGACGTCGGAGGTGGCGTTGATCGTCAGGGACGTGTTGCCGATCCCGAGGCGGTCCTCGTAGGCAAGGGTGGTGCCGTCGGTGGCCGCAGGGGGCGACAGGACGGCGTCGGCGGGAAGGGAGTCCGTTTCGATGTGGCTGATCCCGATTGCCTCGTCTGTCTCCAGCGGGATGGTGATAGCGCTGATCGTGCCCTGGTTGAGACCGGTAGCGACGCGCAGCCGCTCGCACTGGAGGTCGAGTTCTGCGTGCGGGCGCACCAGGTCTACGTCAATGGCCGTGTACAGGCCTTCGCCGTCCGCTCCGGGGCTCCTCCAATCGATGATCACTGTGGCGTGATCCAGTCCCTCAACACTGGCGGCCAGGTCGGTGTGGGCGGACTGGATCAAGGCGATGGCATCATCGACGGACGTGTTCTCCTCCAACGTCAGGAAGGTCCGCACGCCCCAGGACTTGGTGGAGACATGCTCGGTGTGGACATTCGGCTCGCTCATCACGGGCGCACGGCCGGTGAAGTAGTCGGCGAAAGGCGTCGTATCCGGCTCTTTCGCGGGTGTCCGCAGCCACCTGCGCACGCCGACTCCGGTGACAACTGCGGCGGTGCCAAGACCGAAGATGACCCGGCGGCGAGTATGGCCGCGCTGCTTGCCGGGGGTGGAGTCGGTGGAGGGAGAGGGCGTCTGAGAAGTCACCGCCGCAGGCTACGTACGGTCCAGAATCGGAGCAACGGACTCCTATGGGCAGTACTCCCCTGCGCTTGCCACTTCAACCGATCTCGATGGTTATATCGACCGATCTCGGCGGAAGGGAAGGACGGCTGACGCCCGGTCGCTTCCCGGCTGCATCCGGCGCGGCTATGTCCCGGCGCGGCGCAGGCGCAGGGAGTTGGTGACCACGATGACGCTGGAGGCGGCCATGGCGGCGCCGGCGATCATCGGGTTGAGCATTCCCGCCGCGGCCAGCGGGATCGCGGCCACGTTGTAGGCGAAGGCCCAGAACAGGTTCTGCTTGATTATCCGCAGCGTCTCCCGGCTGACGCGGATGGCCGTCACCACGGCGTCCAGGTCGGCGCGCACCAGCGTGATATCCGCGGCCTCGATGGCCACGTCCGTGCCCGACCCCATGGCGAAGCCCAGCCCGCGCGTGCCGGCCTGGGCCAGGGCCGCGGCGTCGTTCACGCCGTCGCCGACCATGCCCACCACGTGGCCCTCGTCCTGCAGGGCGACGATCACGTCGCGCTTGTCGCCCGGCAGCACCTCGGCGCGCACGTCGGCGCCGTCGATGCCGACCTCTCGGGCCACCTGCTCGGCGGTGCGGCGGTTGTCTCCGGTCAACAGCACCGGGCGCACCCCCAGCTCGCGCAGCGCGGCAACCGCCTCCCGGGAGGAGGGGCGCACCGTGTCCCGCACCACCAGCACCGCCCGGGAGGCGTCGTCCACGGCGAGTACCACGGCCGTCGCCCCGGACTCCTGCGCGGCGGCGACGGCGTCGGTGGCCTGCGCGGGCAGGGCCACCCCCTGCTCGGCCAGCCAGGCCGGTCGGCCCACCCGGACCCGGTAGGCGGTCCCGTCCAGCGCCACCGTGCCGGATACGCCCCGACCCTCGTGGTTGGAGAAGTCCCGCACCGCCGGCACCTGTTCGAGGTACTCCTTGGCGGCCTCGGTGATCGCCCGGGCCACCGGGTGCTCGCTGGCGGCCTCCACACTCCCGGCCAGGGCGAGGGCTTGCAACCGCGTGCTCTCGGGGCCGGGGCGGTGAAGCCCCTCGCGGCTACCATCCGCGATCCTCGTACCTCGGATCGCTCCCGCCAGCCCCACCACGCCTTCGAGCGGCTCCCCCGCCCCGGCCGCATCCGGCCCTGCCGCCTCGGCGCCAGGCGCCGCGGATGCGGAGTCCTCCGCTGCTCCCACCCCGCCCTCTACTTCGGCGGCGTCCCAGGTGACGATCCCGTCGACGTCCAGGCGCATGCGGCCCTCGGTGACGGTGCCGGTCTTGTCCAGCACGATTGTGTCCAGGGTGCGGGTGGACTCCAGCACCTCCGGGCCCTTGATGACCACGCCGAGCTGAGCGGCCCGCCCGGAGCCGACCAGCAGCGCCGTCGGCGTCGCCAGACCCAGTGCGCAGGGGCAGGCGATCACCAGCACGGATACGGCCGCCATGAACGCGGGCTGGGCCGGGTGCCCGAGTGCGAGCCACACCGCCGCCGTGGCCAGGGCCAGCACGATCACCGCGGGCACGAACACCCCGGAGATGCGGTCGGCCAGCCGCTGCACCGGCGCCTTGCCGGCCTGCGCCTCGGTGACCATGGCGCCGATGCGCGCCAACGTGGTCCCCGCGCCGACCGCCGTCGCCCGCACCAGCAGCACGCCGGAGGTGTTCATACAACCGCCGGTGACCGCATCGCCGGGACCGGCCTCCACCGGCACCGACTCACCGGTCAGCATGGAGGCGTCCACCGCGGAGCGCCCCTCGATCACCACGCCGTCGGTGGCGATCTTCTCACCGGGACGCACCACGAACAGGTCGCCGGCGGCCAGGGCGTCGATCTCCACCGTCTCCTCGGTGCGGGCGGCCTCGGGGAGGGGGGCGCCGTCGTCGTCGAGCACGTCGACGGCGTCGGTGGAGCCGGAGGGGGCGGTCAGCGTGACCCGGGCGGCCCGGGTGGCACCGAGCCGAAGCAGGGCACGCAGGGCGTCGCCGGAGCGGTAGCGGGCGCGCGCCTCCGCGTAGCGGCCCGCCAGCAGGAAGGTGGTTACCCAGGCGGCGGACTCGAAGTACATGTGCACTTGATGCCCCTGGGCGCGCGGGAGCAGCTCCATGCTCATGCGCATGCCCAGCTGGCCGGCGCCGCCGAAGATCAGCGCCCACAGACTCCAGCCGGTCGCGGCGATCACCCCCAGGGACACGAGCGTGTCCATGGTGGAGGCGCCGTGGCGCAGCGCCCGAAGGGCGGAGCGGTGGAAGGGCCAGGCGCCCCAGGTGGCCACCGGCAGCGCCAGCGCCGCCACCACCCACTGCCAACCGGTGAACTGCAGTGCGGGAATCATCGAAAGCGCCATCACCGGAATCGACAGCACCAGGCAGACGACCAGACGGGTGCGCAGGTAGGCGGCCCGGTCGGCCTGGGACTGGCCCAGCACCGGCGCCGGTGAGCCTGCCTCAGCCCCGGCCGGTGCCGCTGCGGACTCGGAGTCGGCGGACGCACCGGATGAGTCCGCGGTGGAAGGGGGTGTGTCGGTCGCCGCGGCCGCATCGGGGGAGGGCGCAGCCGCCGGAGCCGGGTCGGAGCCGGGATCGGGTCGGGGCGCTGCGGAACCGGAATCGCCGTCGGCCGGCGCCGCTAGGTCGGTGCGGCCGGTGACGGTGGCCGTGTAGCCGGCTCGCGCCACCGCATTGATCAGTTCCTCATTGCTCACCGGCGCGCTCAGTGTGACCCTGGCGGACTCGGTGGCGAGGTTGACGGAGGCCTCGACGCCGTCGAGCTTGCCCAGCTTCTTCTCCACGCGCGCCACACAGGAGGCGCAGGTCATACCCCCGACCGCAAGGTCGACGGTGGCGACCGGCGTCGAGCTGGGAGCGGCGTCGGTGTGGGTTGGCTGAGTCGGCTCAGACATGTGCGATCGGCCTCCAGTGTGAGTTCAGGCGGCGTCGCGCTCGATGGCGTCGAGGGTGTAGTCCCCGGCCTCGTCGATCGCCTCTGCCAGGGCGGCATCCGGCAGGACCATATCGGAGACGACCGTCGCCACGGACTGCCCGCCCTTGTTGAGGATGACGGAGACGTTCTTGACGCCGTTGAGGGCCTCCAGCTCCTCGGTGACGTGGGTGACGCAGTGCTCGCAGGTCATCCCGGAGATTCTCAAGGTGGTGGTGCGGTCGATGCCGTCGGCGGTGAATGCGGTCATTGGAACTCCTTGATCGAGTGTGTTTAGCGGGTTGCGGAAGTTGGTGAGGGCGCCGTGAGCGGGTGCGTCTGGACTTGTGGCGCAGTCCGGGTCAGGACTTGGCTATGACTTGACCAGGCGGGCGATTGCGTCGCAGGCCTCGCGGATCTTGGCGCGGCCCTCCTCGTCGGAGGACTGCGCCGCGTGCAGTACGCAGTGGTTCATGTGGTCCTCGAGCAGTCCCAGGCTGACGGCCTGGAGTGCCTTGGTAACGGCAGAGACCTGGGTTAGGACATCGATGCAGTAAGCGTCCTCTTGGACCATGCGCGAGATGCCGCGCACCTGTCCCTCAATGCGACTGAGCCGCTTGAGGTAGTCCTCCTTAGTTCCCGTATAGCCGGCCACCGTTCCTCCTACCCCCGCTCGTGTCGGGTGGTGCCGGCCGGCCAGCGCCGGCCAACGCACCCACGATACCCCTAGGGGGTAGGGGTTGCAATGGCTGGGGGATGGGGTCGCAATACTGCGAGCGGCTCGGGCACCTCGCTGCGGACGCTTGCGGCGACCCTTCGCCCCCTGGTGTACGGGAGTCTCCCGCACTCCACGGTCGAGTGATGGTTGTCGAGTCTGGGCCTAGCCGCATCGGCTGTGGGATGCTAGCCATATGAGCGAGCAGCACGCGCCCGAGGGCATGGACATCCCCGATACTTCCTGGGCGCCCAATGGTTGGGAGCCCAGTGACATCGGCTTCGATGACGCCCCCTTTGGCAGTGTCCTGGGTGACCCGCTCATGGGCTCGCCCATATTCGATGTGTCGGTGCTTGATGCCGCTCCCGGCTCAGGATCTGACGATGCCGGTGCGCGTACCACGCCGCAACCCGGTATTCCGCTATCGGCCGCCGCTCTACCCAGCAGCCCTATACCCCGCCAGCCGCCGCAGCCCGATTACCACCGGACCACTGCTGGGCGGGAGCCGCAGCCGCGGCCCGCATCTCAACCACCGTCGGGCCGTAGCCTGCCTATGCCGCCTCCTAATTCACCGATTTCGGTGCCGCGGTTCCCCTCCCGCGTCGTTGCAGGCTATGGGACAACTCCGAATGGGGGGCCGCGACAAGCTCCCGGTGGTGTCGGCAGGGTTCCCGCAGGTTACCCCGGCGCCGCACCGCAAGCGCCGTCGCCTGCGCCCAGGATGTCTGCCCGAAACCCCTATGCGCGGGTGCAGCAGGTTCAGCGTCCAGCACCGTCTGCTGTGCATTGGCATAATCCCCCACGGCAACCGGTTCAAGCTCCCGGCGGCGGTGAATCGGAACCCTACATCCGCCCTCAAGCGGGTGCACCGGGAAGACCGACGCAGCCTCGTGAATCCCAGGGCGAAGGCCTAGAAGACATCGATAAATTCGTGGCCTTCGGAGTCGGTATGGTCGTCCTAGTCCTGCTCATGATGCTGTTTGCCAACCTATGAGGCCGTAGACCCGGTAGGGCCCGCCTGGGTGACTCCAGGAGGCTGTTCATTACAGCCCGTCGAACCAGTCAACTTGACCGCTCCCTACCACACGGCTACTTGACCGCACCGGAGGTAATGCCGGAGATGATGCTGCGCTGGAAGACGGCGAACAACACGATCAGCGGCAGACTCATCAACAGCACGTAGCTGAATATCAGGTGCCAGTTGTTCAGGTGGATACCGGCACTGGCCACCGCGAACAGGTTCAGAGGCAGAGTATCCATGCGGCCGCCCACTACGAAAAGTGCGTAGAACACGTCGTTCCAGACGTACAGGCTGATCAGGATGGTGGCCGTCGCCAGCACCGGGCGCAGCAGCGGCAGGATTATCATGGTGAACACCCGTACTGGTCCGGCCCCATCAACCCTGGCGGCCTCCTCCAAAGACTCTGGGACGGTGCGTACGAAGCCGGTGACGAAGAAGATCACCGTGGACATGTACATGCCCGTGTAGGTGCAGATCATGCCCACCGCGCTTCCAGCCAATCCGAGCTGGCGCAACAACAGCACCAGCGTGACCACCGCCGGTGGCAAAATGATGCCGGAGATGCCCACAGCGTACAGCACAGCCGTTAGCCGTCCCGAGCGGCGGGCCAGAATCCAAGCGGCCATGGACCCAAGCACGAGTACCGCCAACACCGAAGGTACCAGCATTACAATACTGCCAATGAAGGCCGGACCGATTTCTGAGCGTTCTACCACTTCTGCCAGGTTCTCCCCCAATCGCCACCGGGACGGCAGCGATAGGTCAGGGGAGAACGCCTCCGCCTGTGACTTGCCGGCGGTGACCAGCACCGTCCATAGCGGAACTCCCACCAGGAGCAATGCCAGCAATACGCTAACTACCGGCTGTACCACGGTCGGGAGTAGACGCGCGGCCGTAATGGTTCTGCGGCGGTCGCGGTCATGGACGGCGGCCGGGCTGGCACGATCTTTCATGTCATAGTCCTTTCTCGGCGCCGGAGCATGCCGATCACCGGGAAGGCCAGGAACACTACGGCCAGGAACAGCACCAGGCTCATGGTGGTTGCCTGAGCGTACAGCCCCTGCCCGAAAGTGCGGAAGATGAACAGGTTGAGCAACTCGGTGGAACTGCCCGGCCCGCCGCCGGTGGTGGCCTGCACAATGTCGAAGGAGTTCATCGATCCCAACAGTGCCGTGGCCACATTGAAGGTAACCGCCGGGGCGATCAACGGGATACGTATGCGCAGGAGCATCTGCCAGGGGGAGACTCCATCAATGCGCGCTGCCTCTAGCACCTGGGAGTCGATCGTCTTAAGTCCCGCCAGGTAGACGAGCATCGACATTCCCATCCATTTCCAGGAATGGATGAGGATCACCACCAGGATCGTCCAAGTGGTCGATCCCAGCCAGGCCGTTCGCACCGGTGTCCCGGCTAGCGCTGACAGCAACTGATTGAGCCCGCCGTCGGGTCTTAGTAGCGCCTGGAAGATGTAGCCGGCGGCCAGGGACGAGATGATCACAGGGATGAAGAACACCACCCGCAGCAACCGGTTGATCCGGGTGTCGCGTTCAAGCAGGAGCGCCAATCCCAGACCGAACAGATTCTGGAACACCGCCACTCCGGCGGCGTACACGAGGGTGATCGTCAGGGCCTTGCGCAACGCCCCGGAGGCGGCCAGATCGGTGAAGTTGTTCAGCCCGACCGGGCTTATGGCGCTTTTGAAGCTCGACCAGTCCGTGAAGGCGTACACGAAGTTGTACACCGTGGGCGTTAAGAAGAACACCGCGAGCACGGCGAAGGCGGGCGCCGCGAATACCCAGGGGTGCGGGGATCCCGCGCGCGCCTCCCGCGGTGACCGTCCCGGTGAGTGCATCGGTTCAGAACCCCTCGGCGCCAATGGCCTTGGCAAGTTGGGCGAACTGCGCCTGGGTCTCCTCTCCGACCTGCGCGGGCGTCTTGGTGCCGGCGATCATGTCGCCGAGATTCTTGGCCAGATCGGGGTTGGCGATCGCCAGCGACTGCATGGAACCGACCGAATTGCTCAGGGCCTCGTTGGCCTCAACGGCTGCGGTCGGAACGGATTCGGGAGTGTCGACGCCGTCGATGATGGAGACCGTGTTCTGACCTTTGACGAAGTCCGCGTAGCCGTCGGTGAGCCAGTAGGTCAGGAGCTGACGGGTGGCGGACTCGCGGGCAGTGTCGCCGGTCTTGAAGGCGACGACGGCGTTGGTCTGCTCCGGAATCGAGGTGGCTATAGTGCCCTTGGCGGAGATGGGGAAGAAACCGATGGCCTCGTTCAGGGCGTCGGCGTCGGTCTGGGCGGCCATATTCGACAGCAGGCTGTTTACGTGGATCGCCATGGCCGCATCGCCGTTGAGCAGAGCTTTGGCTTGGTCATCGAAGGTGGCGGTCTTAATATTGGTGTTGTAAAGGCCGTCCTTGATCATCGTGGCGTACTGATCAATGGCATCCTGTATGTCGGTGCCGGTGAAAGCGTCCTGGTTGGAGTTGACCCGGTCCCACAGCCCGTCCTTGGCGGCGTCGGCCAGCTGGACCTGCACCACGTACTGGGAGGCCCACCACTCCCCGCCCATCTCGTAGAAGGGAGTGACACCCTTTCCCTTCAGGTCCCGGGCCAGCCCCAGTAGCGCGCCGAAGTCCGTCGGGATCTGCGCCCTACGGTCCTTGAATACGCGCTTATTGTACCACACGCCCATGACGGATGGGGCGGAGATGAAGGCGGCGTAACGGTGATCGTTTAGCATGCCTCCGGCCTCCATGACGGAGGGGACGGTCTTGGTCTCCCACGGTGCGCCGTCAAGGACTTGAAGACGTTCGGTGGCGCCCAGGCTGGTGAGCATGGAGGTGGTCGGCTGCCACATCGCCAGATCGGGCATGTCGCCGGTGGCCACCTTGGTCTGCACGGTCTGTTCGTAGGGGTCGGGAATGGTGACGATCTCGACCTTCGCCCCGGTCGTCTTGGTGAAGGCGGCGACGACGTCCTTGGGGATTTCCGCGGAGGACTGGGCGGCCCAAAAGGTGAGGGTTACCCCGTCGAGCTTGCCGGTTGGGGACGGCCAATCCGCTGGCGCAGACTCGCCCCTCGAGCGGTCGGAGCCGGGGTCCGAGCACGCAGCCAGCCCCGTGACGGCGGCCGAGCCGACCGCCAGGCCCATCCAGTTTCTGCGGCTCAGCAAGACGCGGTCGAGAGCGTCCATGAGGCCGTGCCTGCGATTCATTATTCCTCCTGTGGTGGTGTGGCCCGACGGGGTGCGTGCGAATGCGTCGGTTCTAATCACTCTTGGTCGGGCGATCCGCGACGAGCGCCCGAGTGGTTTCGATGCGTCCTGGGCTTTTGTGAGTTGCTCCTGAAATGGCTTCGGTTATGCCCGAGAACGAACCGCCGGTGACATCCGACACGATAGGAATTGGTGACGGCGCTGTCCATAGGTCTTGAAACCTGCGTTTCAGGGTGTGTGGTCGACCGATTTACGTGGCTTCCGAAGCGCCTTATAGTTCCCGTGTATTCGTAGGCATGCGAAGGAGCGTGGATCCATGACTATTACTCGACGACACGCACTAGTATCCGTCGCGCTTTTTGCCGGCGTTCCGCTGATGGATGGGGCTGTCTCGCCCGATGCCGTGGCTGCGGGTAGAGAGCTAGATCTGGCGAACTGGACTATGGTGGATTCGCTCAGCGATGAGTTCGACACGCCTTTGAATCCCGATCGCTGGCACAAGGGCCTGTGGTACCCGGGGTCTGATCTGCATGCCTTCCGGGATGACAATGCCCTGACCGAGGGCGGGAACCTGCGTTTGTATGCGCGTAAGGAATACTACGCCGGCAAGGGTTACACCTTCGGTGCGGTCGAGTCGGTGTTCGACACCCCCGGTGTGTGCAGCTACGTGGAGGTGCGTGCCAAGTGCCTGGCCGGCGCCGCGAATGTCTTGTCAGCGATCTGGCTCCAGTCCTCCCGACTGGACGGCGTGAACCACCTGTTGGCCGATCCCAACCCGGAGATCGACATCCAGGAGAACACCGCAGACCGGGTCATGCAGGCGGCCCTGCACCTGTGGCCCGGAAACGATGAGGCGAGGCATGTGCGCTACGGCGGCAACGCCAACCCGAACGTCGGTGTGGACGTCACCGCCGACTACCACCTGTATGGGGCCGAACGTCGCGATGGGAGGCTCCGCCTGTACTTCGACCGGCGTCTTTTATGGGAGCTGCCCGCCCCTGACCCCTCCCTGTGGCGCATGTCCCGACATGTCGTATTCAGCCTTGAGGCGCACCGTGGTTGGCCGAGAGACGCGGGCCTGCCAGCCTCCTTCGACATCGACTACGTCCACACCTACTACCGCACGCCCGAAGCCGTCCAGCCCGACGGCGTTTACCGCATCGTAGAGTCGACCACGGGCCGTTGCCTGGTGCGCACCGAGAACGGCCCGGTCCTGAGTGGGAAGGCTGCCGAGGTTGACGAGGCCTCCAGGTGGCGCCTGATCCGCCAGGACGATTTCACCTATGTGGTCTCCGACCCCGATGGAGTCGGCACGCTTGGCCTGGGTGCCTTGAGCGGTTACCCCGGTACCGTCGTCGTCATCAATCAGGCCGGGGTCACCGGCGCGGACTCCGCCGGCAGTGTGAACCGGTGGCACGTCCTGCCCAGTACGAGCACGACGGAGCGCGTCAGGCTGCTGTCCAAGTTCGCCGGCCTGGCGCTCGCCCCCGGGGAAGACGGCGTGCTGGTGGGAGAGGATGATGTCGACTGGATCCTGGAGGAAATCATCCCGCCGATACCTGAGCCCGAACCGCAGATGCCCGCATACGTAGCCGCCAGCAAAGAGCGTCCGGGGGCCGTGATTCTCACCGGCGACTGGAACGGGGACGGGGTGGATACCTACGCAGTACGTATCGGCACGCGTGTGGTCTTCTACAACGACAACCGTGTGGACGCTCCCGTAGCGGCGGCCTTCACCCTCGGCCGGGCGGGCGACACCGTATACGTTGGCGACTGGAACGGGGACGGTAGCGACAGCCTGGCCCTCAAACGTGGCAACCACGTGTTCTTGCAAGTTACTGCGAATTCCCCCGTCACCGCGGTCGGCACACTCGCCGATCTCGACAAGGCGCGCGGATAGTCGTCTAGATGGCTGTGGTGGCGGGGTGCAGCCGAATGGAGCGGTAGTCCGGGTTAGGGTGGGCTGCATGGAGACTTGCCATGACTGAGCCCCGGCGACCGTGGCGTCCGCCCACCCTAGCCGATGTAGCGGCGCGGGCGGATGTATCTAAGGCAACCGCCTCACGCGTACTGGCCTATGCAGAAGGCCGATCGAAGAACTGTCCGGCGGCAGCCAGTAGCGTGCTCACCGCCATATCTGATCTCGGATACCTATCCGGTTCGGCCGACCTTCCCCGCCTGCTCGTACTGGTGACTGATGTGAGTCGAACCGGTTACTGGGCGACCTTGTCAGGAGTGCTTGCCGCGTGCCAGGAACTCGGTGTAGGCCTGGCTGCGCATGTGCTCTCTCACGATACTGCTCACCGGCGCAGGGCGCTGCTGACGGCACTGGAAGACCGCGTCGACGGCGTCGTGGTGGTGGAGTTCGACTCCCTGAGCGTGTCCATTCTGTCCGAGTTGCCGGCCGATCTGCCGCTCGCCGTTGCCGGTGGCGTACCGGATCCGGAAACCGACGGGCTGCCCAGGGCGTGGATCAACGACCGCGCGGGGGCGCGCACGGCGGTACGGCACCTGATCGAGTTGGGGCATCGGCGCATCGCCTACGTCGGGGTACCGCCTGCGGGTCACCCTGACCCCCGGGTCATCGGGTGGCGGGAGACGCTGGTGGCGGAGGGGCTGCACGTGGTTGAACCGCTGGCTACGGGATGGTCGGTGAAGACGGGACTGCGGGCGGCGGCTCGAGCATGTGCGGTGGGTGCAAGTGCCGTCCTGTGTGGCAACGACGATCTGGCAATGGGCCTGATCGCGGGACTGACTGCCGCCGGAGTGCGGGTTCCGCAAGATGTATCGGTTATCGGTATGGACGATCACCCGCATGCGGTGGCAGCAAACCCGGCCTTGACCACGGTGCGTATGGACTTTGTAGGACTGGGGGAATGCGCTACTCGGCTGGCTCTGGGAGACCTGGACGGCCCGTTGATTGAGGTGCCCACCGAGCTTGTGGTCAGGCAGTCCACGGCTCCCCCGCCGGCACCGTGACGTGCAGGACGGTAGGTGGAGAGGTGGAAAATCAGTCGTCCAGGTGACCAACCAGGTGGGCGGCCAGGCCCGTGTAGGTGGCGGGCGTCAGCGCCAGCAGCCGTGCCTCGACGTCGGCGGGCATACCCAGGGAGGCGATGAACTCCCGCATGGAGGTGGCCGTGACCCGCTTGCCGCGCGTGAGCTCCTTGAGCCTTTCGTAGGGATCGGCCATGTCGGTGGCTCCAGCCACCGACGCTGCGCGCATGGCCTGCTGCACCGGCTCGCCCAGGACCTCCCAGGCGGCATCCAGATCCTCCGTCAGGCGGGCGTGGTCGACGTCGAGCCCGGCCAGGCCGCGGCGAATGTTGTCGATCGCCAGCAGCGAGTGCCCGAAGGCCACGCCCACGTTGCGCTGCGTGGTGGAGTCCGTCAGATCGCGCTGTAGGCGGGAAGTGACCAGGGTGGCGGCGAGCGTGTCCAGCAGGGAGCAGGAGATCTCCAGGTTGGCCTCCCCGTTCTCGAAGCGGATCGGGTTGACCTTGTGCGGCATGGTGGAGGAGCCGGTGGATCCCTGCGCGCTCAGGCGCTGGCGGAAATAGCCCAGCGAAATGTAGGCCCAGGCGTCGGTGGCTAGGTTGTGGGCGATCCGATTGAAGCGGGCGACGTCGGCGTACAGCTCCGCCTGCCAGTCGTGGGACTCGATCTGGGTGGTCAGCGGGTTCCAGGTCAGGCCCAGGGACTCGACGAAGTTGCGGGCGATCTGCTCCCAGTCGGCGCCGGGAACCGCGACCACGTGCGCCCCGAAAGTGCCGGTGGCGCCGTTGATCTTGCCCAGGTACTCGGTGCCCTCCACCCGCGTTACCTGCCGGCGCAGCCGGTGGGCCAGCACCGCCAGCTCCTTGCCGAGCGTGGTGGGGGTGGCCGGCTGGCCGTGGGTGCGGGCGAGCATGGCGGCGTCGGCATGCTGGCGGGCCATGGCGGCCAGGTCGTCTACGAGTCCGCGTGCCGCGGGCAGCCACACCTGCGTCACGGCGTCGCGGATGGTCAGCGCGTAGGCGAGGTTGTTGATGTCCTCGCTGGTGCAGAAGATGTGGACGATCTCGTGCACCTGGGGCAGCGCCGTGGGTCCCAGGGCGTCGGGGGCGGCGTCCAGGCGCCGCTTGAGTAGGTACTCCACCGCCTTGACGTCGTGGCGGGTGACGGCCTCGATCTCCGCCAGCTCGGCGATCTCCGCCGCGCCGAAGGCGTCCACGACGCCGCGCAGGTAGGTCTTCTCGGCGTCGGACAGCACGGGGGCACCGGGCAGCGCCCGGTGATCGGTGAGGTGGATGAGCCACTCGACCTCCACGCGCAGGCGTGCCCGGTTCAGGGCGGCCTCGGACAGGTAGTTGACTAGTGGTGCGGTGACGGCGCGGTAGCGGCCGTCGAGCGGGCCGAGGGCGATGGCGGGGGAGACGGTGGCGAGGTCGACCATGATGCCGATTCTGCCAGGCGTGGTCGTGGGCGGAGACCGGTGTCTCAGAGAATGCCGCAGGCGCGGCACGACCGGACCAGGACGTGCGTGCGGAGGCGCCGCGCAGGAGGCGCGCAGTAGTTCGCGATGCGGGCGGGCCGCGTCAGGCGCGACGGTGGGTGGTGGCGGTGGAACCCTGGCGGCCTTGGAAAACGATGAAACCGGTCGCCTTCAGACGGTCCAGCGCCCATTTGACCTGGTGGTCTGTGAGTCCTGTCGCTTCGGCGATCTGTGCACGGCACGGATACCGGTTCCGAGATCCTCGATAACGCGACGCCCTTCGGTATCGGTCGTGAAAGTACAGATGTCATACAGGCGCTCGTTGACGGCCGACTTGCCGTCACGAGTACCCAACTGGTCCACGGTCAGTCCCCACAGGCCGCCGGGCTGGGATCCCCGGTGGTCGCCCAGACCGCCGCCGACGCCGGGTAGCCGTCTGGCATGCTTACAGGCCGCTGCCCTCGCCTCATGAGCTCTCGTCTGCCTGTGCCGCGGCGTGGGGCGGGCGTGAGCGGCCCGACGGCGGGGAGGATGAGCCCATGAGTGAGCCAGCGCACCGGCCCTCGCCCGAGCCGACCTCCGCCGACGTGCCCCAGTGGATCTACGACCTGGTACCCATCGCCGCCCATGCCCGCGCACTGCTGCGGGCGGGCGCGCCCGCACTGCTGGTTGCCATGGGCATCGTCTTGGTGGTCCCGCAGTTGGTTGCGTATGCGGCGTCGTGGGTGGCTGTGGTGTGCACAGTGTTGGGCAGCGTCATGGCGCTGCGGCACGGCGGGCCGAGCGCGTCTGCCGCTGCTGCCTCGAATGCCCATGTCCGCGCCGCTACGGCGCGTATACAACCCGAGGCCGACGGCGTGGGCAACGTGCAAGGCGCACCCGGCGCCCCGGCCAAGGCCTCGCCGTCGGGAATCGCCGCCGGGGGGCTGCGCCCCGGCGGCCGCACCGCCGCCCTGCTGGTGGTGCTCGACCTGCTCCTGACCGCCACCGGCACCGCCGCGCTGGCCGGCCTGGCCCTGGCCGGCGCGGACCGGCCGTTGCTGGTGGCCGCCGCGGGAGCGGCCACGGGCCTGACCGCGGGCGTCGGCGCGGTCGCAGCCATGGAGCTGCGTGGCGGACGCACTCTCGGCGCGCTTGTATGGCTCGGCGCGTTCGCCGTGGCCATCATTGTCGCAGTGGCTTACGTGTACGTGCGCTTCGAACCCACCTGGTGGTGGGTGCTGGCGATGGCAATCGTCGTGGACGGTGTCGGCCTGCTGGCCCTGCGGGCCGGTGCCCGGGCCGACCGCGCCGGTACCCGCTCCGGCACCCGCTCCGCGTAATCCGGCCCTTCCGGTTGGCGGTGTGCTCGCCGAGTTCGGTCGTTATTACCATCGAGTTCGGTCGATATGACCATCGAGTTCGGTTGGTGGGGCCGGCGGGGCGGGGGAAGTGTCCGGATTCGGCACGAACGATGTTCCTGGACTGTCGGGCTGCGGGTGGACTGTCGGGCTGCGGGTGGACTGTCGGGCTGCGGGTGGACTGTCGGGCTGCGGGTGGACTGTCGGGCTGAGGGCGGACCGCCTGCCTGCCGTTGGACCACCTGAAACGCACTCTCAGACGGTCCAAGCGCAGGATCGCGGTCCAAGTACGAGGCCGGCGGCCGGCCGAGCCACACCCACCACCGCCAACACCTTTAAATCGGAAGAGCCCGTAATCCACAGGGCGGATTCGCGCACCCCCGCGTCCGCCGCATTCACAGGCTCCCTGCGGGCGGCGTCGCCGTCCCCCTACTGTCGGGGCATGTCTTCCTTTCTTCTTTCCATAGCCGCCAACAAGGTCAGTGTGGGAACCGCGATGGTCCCCGCGACGGTCCCATCGCAGTGGACTGGATCGGCGTCTGTCGCCTGCCAGACCTCTCTCGACGACGCCATCGGACTCATCGCCGGCCTGGACACGCTCATGACCGACGCTCAGGACGCCGTGACCGCCCTGGAGAACGCTGAAAGCGAGGTGGGGTGAAATGACTGCGACCACCTCGAGTGGGCTGGCCCCGGGAAACAGCTTGTACCCGGACGACTTGAATCTACGCACCCCGCTGGCGAGCTATGCAGACCCGAGTGAGGTTCCCGTGGGTTCCGGCCCGTTAGGGCAGCTATCCACAACGTCTCCCTTCGCGCCCCCGGCGGGCACCGGGATTAGGGACGAGAACGACATGGTGTGCAAAAAGGGTGACACGCCCTTCAGCAGCAAGATCGCGGGCTCCGGGTCTTACACCATGGATGCGTCCCTGCCATACAGCCTGAGCTGGAACGGTATGGCCGCTGGGACCGGTGTAGTCATTTCCGGGGGCGCATACGGGGTCAACACCGATGACCTCACCGACTTCGCCGCGACCCTCAATAGTGCCGCCGATTGGTTGGAGGATGCCCTCGACCTGGCACTGGCATGCCTGGCGGAGGTGCGCTCCCTGGCCAACAGACCCGTTGTCTTCACTTCGCTGAATCCCGACGACCCGTTGGGTCTGCGCTCCGATACCAAATCTGGGCCCATGTTCCCGGGCGACGCCCGATCCCGGGTGAACGCGTACACCTTCGTCGAGCGCATCAATGCGGAGGCCGCCCTTACTACACTCACCAGTGGAGCCGGTTCCCTTGATGACGCCGTCTCGAGTCTGCGCACACTTGCCACCGACGTGATCTCCGCCGGCACCACCTACACCGATGCCGAGTCGGCCGCGAACGGTGATTGGGTCAGTGTGCCGCGATTGCTCAGCTGGGGGATGAGTTCTCTCGGTGCCATTCCGGGCGCGACTGAGTTGGGGACGGTCGTGGCGGCAATTTCTGTGCTCACCATGAACGGTGTCGTCGGACCGGATGGCTTTGAGGACATTCTCCAGGGGATGCAGATGGTGGTAGCGGATCCGATGCTTGATGACTGGGTCAACACCGACCTCATGGTCCTGATCGGCCTGGCCGTATGGGCTCAGCAGGCCAAGACCGGTCTGGAGTCCACTACCGTCGAGGCCTACATCGGGCAGGTGGTAGCGGAACTAGACCCGGCCATCTCCCGCGTTCTGCCCGATCAGGTACAGGTCGGCAGCCGCAGGGTGAACACCTCGTTCCTGACACCCATGCAACGGGTGGCCTATTACCTGGCCGTGCGCGCCGAGCAGTTCGGCGAGAACCAATACGGGGCGCCCACCGGCGTTACGGTCACCCCGCACGGCGGAAGCTCCGTAACGGTCCCGACCGGTGTGCAGGATCCCTTCGGGCTCAAAACCGCCGTTCCCGCCGTCGCGGCGGCAGGCATGCTACCGCCGTCGTCAGGTAATGCGCCGCAGCCGGGCACGGCCGCAGACGTAATCCGCTACTGTGCCGACATGAAGGGCCGAGACGATGACGTCTCCTCCGGTGTGGTGTCCATACTGCGCACCGACCACGCCGACGGCACCACCTCCTGGCTCGTGGCCGTGCCAGGCACCACCGACTGGGGCAGCGGTGATACCAACCCGCAGGACCTGCTGACCAATCTGCAGGCCGTGTCCGGGCGACCCTCGGATATGGAGGCCGCCGTCGTCACCGCCATGCGGCAGGCGGGCATCGCCCCCGAGGACAAGGTCGGCCTGTACGGGCACTCCCAGGGCGGTATCACCGCCGTCAACGTGGCCGCGGACCCGGCCGTCAACAGGCAGTTCAACATCACCAACGTGCTCACCGCGGGCAGTCCGACAGCCGGTGCCGACCTGCCCGATAACGTCAACGCCCTGCATCTGGAGAATACCGGCGACGCCGTGCCCGCGCTCGACGCCGCGGCGACCCCGCGTACACGCACCCGCACGGTGGTCACCATCGACACGCACTCCTCCGGCTTCGACGGTTACCCGCACGCGCCGCAGATCTACGCCGACGCCGTCGACGGCATTGGCGGGAATCCACAGATCGACCAGTGGACCGAGGAACTGGCAGGCATCACTGGGGCGAGTGAGGACGGGGCTCAGACCACTGAGATCGTTTTCGACATCACTCGCGACAGCACCGAAAGCCCGTGGGAGCAGATGGCGCGAAAAACCGGCAAGCGGGGGTGAGGAGCGCGGGCGGGACGGGGCTCAGCGGTCGCTGGGCCCCAAAACGCCGACGATGACTGCCGAGGCGATGGAAACGATCAGCGAGCCCACGATCGCGGTGCCGAAGGAGCCCACATGCAGCCCCAGCGTCACCTCCGTACCAGTATTCACGCCGGCCAGCAGATCCGTGATCCGGCTGGTCAGCATGAGCATCGCCCCGTTTACCACCAGAGCGAATAGCCCGAAGGTCACCACGTACAGCGGGAAGGCCAGCACATGCGCCACCGGTTTGACCAGCGAATTGACCAGCGCCAGCACCAGGCCGACCACCAGCAGGTTGACCACGGTCAGAGCCAGGGTCGGGGCACCCGGCACGGCCATGCCGTCCAACAGGGCCACCGCCAGCCACAGGCCGGCCGCGTTCCCGAGCGTACGAACAATCAAGTCCATGCATCAATTCTCCCAGATGCTGGGCCCGGGTCGAACTGGAGGGGGCCGCCGCGCGTGTCGCCGCATGCCAGGATGAGGCCATGACCCCCGTGCACATCCGTCCCGCCGTCCAGACCCTGCCCGCCTATGTTCCCGGCGCCCGCTCCACCGGGGGCAACGCCGCCAAGCTGTCCAGCAATGAGATGCCTTTTCCGCCGCAGGACAGCGTGCTCGCGGCGCTGACCGCGGCCGCGGGCGGCGCCAACCGGTACCCGGAGATGACCGGGGACACGCTCGTGGAGGAGATTGCGCGCCGCCACGCAGTCACTGCCGGGCAGGTGGTGGTGGGAAACGGGTCGGTGGCCCTGATCCAGCACGTCCTGGACACGGTGTGCGACGAGGGCGACGACGTGGTCCTGCCGTGGCGCTCCTTCGAAGCCTATCCAATCTGTATTGCCGTGGCCGGGGCCCGGGCCGTGCCGGTTCCTCTCACCGCCGACGGCCGCCACGACGTGCCCGCCATGCTCGCCGCCATCACCCCACGCACGCGTGTGGTCATTGCCTGCACCCCCAACAACCCCACCGGTCCGGCCCTGACCGCCGACGAACTCGCCGCACTGGTGGAGGGTGTCCCGCAGAGCGTCCTGGTGATCGTGGACGAGGCCTACCTCGACTTCGTCACCGATGACGCGGTCGGGGATGCGCTCACCCTGCTGGCCGACCACGCCAACCTGCTGGTCAGCCGCACCTTTTCCAAGGCTCACGCCCTGGCCGGCATGCGCGTGGGCTACCTAGTGGGTGAAGAGGACGTCATCTGCGCCATCAGAAGCGTATCCACACCGTTCGGCGTGAATCTGCCGGCACAGGCCGCTGCCCGCGCCGCCCTGTCCCCTCAGGCGTTGGCCGAGACCGCTCGCCGTGTTGCCGTTGTTGTGGCCGAGCGCGACCGGGTGCTGGCCGGGTTGGGTGAGCAGGGGTGGCGGGTGCCCGATGCGCAGGGCAACTTCTTCTGGCTCGCCGTCGGGGAGGAGACGACGGCGTTGGCCGAACACTTCCGGGCGGCCGGCATCCTGGTGCGTCCCTTCGCCGGTGAGGGCGTGCGCGTATCAATCGGCACGCCGGCCGAGAACGATCGCCTGCTGGCCGCCACCGCCGCCTGGCTAACGCGCTGACCGCTGGGGCGCCGGGCCTGGGATATGTCCGCGGCATTAGGCGACGACTCTCAGCGACTCTCAGTGGATGGCGATGGTGAGCAGGAACAGCAGGCAGAACACGATCTCGGTTACGCCCATGACCAGTGGGCGCAGCGGGGGGCGGCGGGCGCGCACCAGGCGCCACTGCCACAATGGCACTGCGAGGGAGCGAATGGCGAGTGCAATCCACAGCACGGCGTGCGCCCAGGGAAGTCGGCCGTCGCTCGCGAGCCACACGGCGCCGGTGGCGACCAGCGCATGCCAGGCGACCGTTCCCGCCAGCAGGGACCGGTTGAAGCGCTCGCGGATCATCGACTTGATGTAGGGAACCGTGCCGCAGAAGTAGGCGGCGGTCAGGGCAGTGACCAGCCACATCCACGCCCAACCGGTCAGTTCCCCGTTCGGGGAACTGCCGGGCAGACTTGTGGCGTCGGCCCCCAGGCCCAAGAAGCCGCCGCGGCCGCCCACGCCGAGCGAGTAGGTGACCGCCGCAATGAGCGAGGCTGCGGTTGTGGTCGCCAGACCCGACAGCAGGGAGCGCTCCCGCCCGCGCCAGGCCTCCAGTAGGGCGATTGCGAACAGCGGCGCCAGCGGCACCGCCCACTGCACCAGGTAGGGGGCCACGGACAGGGTCACTATGCCTAGCAGCGCCGTCCAGGTGGTGTAGACGGCCAGCGGTGGCAGCAGTAGCGCCCGGCGGCGCGGTGAGCGGGCGCGCGTCCACTGCGACCAGGCCCAGTAGCTCAGGTAGCTGCCCAGCCAGGCGGGGATGAACAGCAGGTTTACCCAGCTGAATCCGCCCACAGTCCAGCCGATGAGCGGCGGCAGCAGCAGCATCGAATGGGCGCCGTGCTGGTTTGGCAGCCAGGCGCGGCGGCCGGGACGCGCAGTGGGACGAGCGGAAGTCGAGGCCGACCCTCGGGGTGGGGCGCCGTTGCCTCGGATGTGGGAAGAGGACGGGCGCACAGGTTCGCCGGTGGCAAGTAGGCGGTCGTCCTGGGGCCCGGGGCGGGACTGGTGGTGAGGAATGGTGCCGCGCTCCCCGCGCCCGTTGGAAGTTGTGGGTCCTGACTGCGCCGTGGAGGTGTCTGCATCAGGCAGGCCGGAGGTGTACTCCACGTGTCGGTCGGCGGGGTCGGAGGGGCGCTGCTGAGTCACGTAGGCCAGCCTAATTGGCCCCGGGTGATATCGCCCTAGCGGAGTCCGACTGACGGTACCCGTCTGCCGCGCGGCATGCGGGCGGCAGACGGTTCGAGATGCTCTTCTCGATCCCGAACGGTTTCACGCCCTTGTCCGGGTGGTGCTCCTAAGTGCAAAGAGCCCCGTGAACCGGAAGAGCCGGTTATTCGTTGGGATCATACGGGCGCCGGAGAGGGCATCGTTGCCGTCAACCCGCAACTGGACGGTCGCGGAAAGTATGACCCCTCGCGCACCCGCCAGAGCCCGCTTACCCTTGCTACCTTCCGGTCCTGGGGGATTCACTGGATGACGCCGCACGAGGGGCCGTACCAGAGCGTACCCGATGAGTCCCTAAGGTGGTCAAGTCCGCGGTTCGACCACGGCCGCATCCCGGTTCGCTCATGCGTGCGAGGCCGTCACAGGACACGAACATGGCACAGTATGGAACACCGCGGTTCGCCCACGCGTGCGAGGCCGTCACGCGGCGGCGACGTATCCGACCATGGCAGCGGTGGGTGCGCTCGCGCGCGAGTGCTTCTTCGGCGTGCTCAACCTCCAACTGGGCGTGCATGGTGCGCTTACGTGCGCGAGTCCTTCATTTCGCCGTCTTGCCGAGACCGGGATCGGGTCCCGGATCCTCACCCGCGCTAGCTCCTCGTGACGGATGCCACCGCTCTGGGTTGGCGCTGACACCGTCCCGTCCGATATATTCGCGTCTCGCTACATGCGGTGAGCAGCTGCATGAGGCGCCTGGAGGATTCGCCTAGTGGCCTATGGCGCACGCTTGGAAAGCGTGTTGGGTGCAAGCCCTCGGGGGTTCGAATCCCCCATCCTCCGCCACCACTTTTCCCCGGAATCACAACGATTCCGGGGATTCTCATTGTCCCCCTGCCAACCGACCTGGGTTATCGGCGCAAACGTGGTGCTTTAGACCGGTGTGTCGTGGTGTTCTAGCTGGTTCGTCCGCCCCAGCCTTTGCGGGCCCAGAGGCCTTCTTCGGGCGTGGGGGTGGTGCCCCATCCGGCGGGGTGCGTGCTGGCGGTGGTGGGTGTGGACCCGGTCGGCTGCCGGCCTCGTACTTGGACCGCGTTCCTGCGGTTGGACCGCGCTTTTGCGGTTGGACCGCCTGAGAGTGCGTTTCAGGTGGTCCAACGGCAGCCAGACGGTCCTCGCCGGCGACCGGGCGGGGGCGGCCTGCCGGCGACCGGGCGGGGGAGGCCTGCCGGCGACCGGGCGGGGGAGACCTGCCGGCACCAACGTGGTGGGACCCACCGGCACCAACGCGGCCACCACCGCTCGGCGACTGCAACCCCACCACGCCCCAGACCGGAAGATCCGATTAGCTCCCTGACCGCAATCACGCCGACTTTCCCGCACCATACCAGCTGAAACCCAGGAATCAAGCAATACGTGTGTGCCGATAACTTGAACTCGCAGGGGGCGCGCTCCCCATCGACGTCGCCAACGAATCGGCATATGGTAGCGGCATGGGTATTCAAAAGTTCTCTAATCGCAATATCTCAACCGTCACCTCCTTGCTACTCGCCGGCAGCCTGGCGCTGACGCTGACCGCCTGCGGCTCCTCCGATGACGCCGGCGCCGACGCTTCGACGGCCGCGAGCGAGGCTGCCGCCGTCGAGACCGTCGAGGCCACCGAGGAGCCGGATGCGACGGCCGCCGAGACCGAGCACGCTCGCGAATCCGGCGCCGATGATGCCAAAACGGATGCCGCGAACGACTCCGACGCCGGCTCTGCTGGAAAGGCGACCCCGGCGCCCGAGGGCGTGATGATCTCCGCCATGTCCGGCCGGGACCTGCCCGAGACGTTGGGCGAATACACCAACACCGGAAAGGATGGGGACGCGGATTGGTACAAGCTCAATGAGGAGGACAGCCTCTTAAAAGCCATAGGAGTCGAATTCAGGGAGGGCATGAACTACGAGATGTCGGTTGAACGCCTGAACGAGACGGTTCCCGCGGGCACCGGCTTGTGCGGCACCACCCTGCCCGGTGGAACCAGCCTCGCCTGCTACTTGCAGGTCACCGACGGAACGGTCGTCGTCTCGGCAGAGGCCTCCTTCATCTCCAAAGAGGATCTCGCCGCCTTCTGCAACGAACTCGCCGCGCAGCTCGGCACCGAGTAATCACCCCTCCCCGCGTAACCGCCGGGCGGGAGCACCTTCTCCCTCTCGCCCGGCGGTTACGCGATTGGCAATGCGCCAGACGTCGCATCGTGTCGGTGCTCCCGTTTAGAGTCGGACCGTGACCACCGCCCTCTACCGCCGCTACCGGCCCGACACCTTCCAGGACGTCATCGGGCAGGAGCACGTTACTGCTCCGCTCATGGCGGCCCTGAGCGCCGACCGCGTCACCCACGCCTACCTGTTCTCTGGCCCGCGCGGCTGCGGCAAAACCACCTCCGCCCGCATCCTGGCGCGCTGCCTGAACTGCGATCGGTATCCCACCAACACCCCCTGCGGGCAGTGCCCCTCCTGCCGGGACCTGGCCACCGGCGGGACGGGCTCGCTCGACGTCGTCGAGATCGACGCCGCCAGCCACAACGGCGTCGACGACGCTCGTGACTTGCGCGAGCGAGCCTCCTTCGCCCCTGCCCGAGATCGCTACAAGATCTTCATCCTCGACGAGGCCCACATGGTCACCCCACAGGGCTTCAACGCCCTGCTCAAACTGGTCGAGGAGCCGCCGGAGCACGTGAAGTTCATCTTCGCTACCACCGAGCCGGACAAGGTCATCGGCACCATCCGCTCCCGCACCCACCACTATCCCTTCCGGCTGGTTCCGCCGGACATCCTGGAGGGCTACTTGGGTCGCCTGTGCCAGGCGGAGAGCATCGGCGTGGGTCCGGGTGTATTCCCCCTGGTGGTGCGCGCCGGCGGCGGCAGCGTGCGCGACACCCTGTCGGTGATGGACCAGCTCATCGGCGGCGCCGTCGACGGCGAGGTCGACTACCAGCGCGCAGTCGCCCTCCTGGGTTACACGGACACCACTTTGCTGGACTCCTGCGTGGACGCAGTTGCCGCCGCTGACGGTGCGGGTGTGTTCCGGGTGGTGGACCGCGTGGTCACCTCCGGGCACGATCCACGCCGCTTCGTTGAGGACCTGCTGCAACGGCTGCGGGACCTGCTGGTGATCGCACTGGCCGGCAGTGAGGCCGGACCTGCCCTCGGTTCTCTGCCCGCCGACGAGCTCTCCCGCATGCAGACCCAGGCCCGCACCATCGGTGCCCCCGGGCTGTCCCGGGCGGCGGATGTAACCGCCCAGGCCCTGGACCAGATGGTGGGCGCGACCTCACCCCGGCTGCAGCTGGAGTTGCTCATGGCCCGCCTGCTGCTGCCTGCGGAACCCGCGGCATCGGCGTCGCAGCCCGCTGCGATGGCGGGCCGACCGGCGCGCGCCAATGCTGGAGCGCCCGCCCCGACGCCGTCGCGGCCCACGCCAGCAGCACCGGCCCGGCCGCACCCGACCGTGCCTGCTGCGGCACCGGAGGCGGTCGCCGCTGCCCCGGTCGCACCCAACGTCCCCCAGGACTCGCCCGCCGCTCACGCCGCGACCCCGGTCGCCGACCATGCCGCCGCATCCGCGCGCGGCTCCAGGCCGGATGCGCCCGAGCGACGCCCGGCTTCGCCCGCCCAACCTGGCCCCGCGGCACCACCTGGGGCGCGGTCCGCCTCTGCGGTGCCGCCTGGCAGCG
Source organism: Actinomyces qiguomingii (assembly GCF_004102025.1). Lineage (NCBI taxonomy): Bacteria > Bacillati > Actinomycetota > Actinomycetes > Actinomycetales > Actinomycetaceae > Actinomyces > Actinomyces qiguomingii. The sequence goes on from NZ_CP025228.1 coordinate 142,842, forward strand.
CCGCCGACGCCGGGGCACCGCCTGGCAGCGCCGCCGACGCCGAAATGATTCGTGCCCGCTGGCAGGAGGTGCTCGACGCCGCCAAGCGCTCGCGCCGGGCCACTTGGGCCCTGGTGGGACCCAACTCCCAGCCGGGCGGCCTGGACGGTGGCGTCTTCCAGGTCATCTTCACCGGTCAGGGCCTGGTCAACGCCTTCGAGAACGGAGGGCATGGGCCGGTTCTCGCCCAGGCCATCCATCAGGCGCTGGGCCTGAGTGTGGAGGTGCACGCGGTGCTTTCCGGTCCCCAGGGAGGTCCCGGTGGACCTGCTGGCCCAGGTGCCGGCCCTGGCGGGTCGGCAGGACCTCGCGGTGGTAGCAGCGCTGGCGGGCGTGATGGTTTCGGTGCCCACACCGGGATGGGCGTGAACGCCGAGCCGGGTCCCTCCCACGGTTACGTGGAGGACGCGGGCGGTGACCGCGGCCAGGTTCCCATAAGCCCGAGAGTCTCGCAGGATACTCAAGCCGGTGCTGACGCCGTGGGCGGATCCGTGCCGGCCTCAGCCGCGCCGGTTTCCATCGGTGACGATGGTTGGGGAGAGGTCGCCGTCCCCGGTAACCGCCGAACCGAGCAGGCGGCGGCCGTCGACGTCGCCCCGGCGCCCGACATAATCGATTCGGCCCACAGTTCAGCCCCTCTGGCGCGAAGCACTCCTCCTTCCGCACCGCCGTCGGCGCCGGGGGCCGAGGAACTGGCGGCCCCCGCCTCCACTACTGTCGGGTCGCAGGACCCGGTGTCGCAGGACCCGCCGATGGGCACCCCAGAGGGCAACATCGTCGATTCCACCGGCGCCTCTGCGGCGGACGGGGCAGGCGCGCCCGCAACTCCCTCGCCCGACCGACCGTCGACGGCTGGTGCGTCGGATATTGCGGCAACAGCGGCGACGAGTACCCAGGCGGTGGACGCCGTTCCCGGCGCCGAGCCGGGTGAGGATCCCGATGCCGCTCCGCTGGCCACCGTGCACCGGCTGCATCCTCTTCCTGAGACCCCCACGTCTTCGTCGGCTTCACCGCCTACGGCGAATTCCTTGGGCGCCGCCGAATCCGCCCAGGGACCCACAGTGTCATCTGGAGTTTCGCCGGAATCCGCCGATACGGCGGTCGGCGTGGACCCGGGCTCCCGACCACATGGCCTGTCCCCGGTGGCCTGGGACGGCCCGGAGCAGACCTTTTCAGACGGCGTGCCTGTGCCTGAGGAGCCCGGTGATCCCGAAGGGCCGTCGGAGGACGGGCCGCCCGGATCCGGCCGTCTGGCCGCCGCACAGGCGGCCGCCAGGGCGGCGGCCCGCGGTGCAGCCCGCAGCCACAGCGATGACGCCCCGCCCGTGCCCGCACGTCCCGCTCTTGAGGACGACCTGCCCAGCGAGGACGATGAAGACGCCGAGGAGGCCGGCGTTGTCGGCCTCGAAGTCGTCAAACGTCTCCTGGGCGCCACCGTCCTGGAGGAAGTCACCGTGACCCAGGAAGGACACTGACATTGTCCGCTGCCTATGAAGGCGCACTTCAGGACCTGGTCGACCAGTTCGGCGAACTGCCCGGCATCGGCCCCAAATCCGCCCAGCGGCTAGCCTTTCACATACTGTCAGCGGATGCCGACTCCGTTGAGCAGCTGGTGGAGGCGCTACGCGCCGTTAAGTCCCGGGTGCGGTTCTGTCTCACCTGCGGGAACGTGGCCGAGTCCGAGCAGTGCGCCGTCTGCCGTGACCCGCGTCGCGACCGCAGCGTCGTGTGCGTGGTGGAGGAACCCAAGGATGTGGTAGCCATTGAGCGGACCCGCGAATACCGGGGGCTGTACCACGTGCTGGGTGGCGCTATCGACCCGATCAACGGGGTGGGGCCGGACGACCTGCGCATCCGCGAGCTGTTCACCCGGGTGGGGGACGGTGAAGTGGAGGAGGTGATCCTGGCCACCGATCCGGATGTTGTGGGTGAGGCGACCGCCGCCTACCTGACGCGCATGCTGCGCACCATGGCCGTGCCCGTATCGCGACTGGCCTCCGGCCTGCCCGTTGGCAGCGACCTGGAGTACGCCGATGAGGTCACCCTTGGTCGCGCCTTCGAGGGGCGTCGCCGCGTAGACGAGGAGAACTGAGCGTAGTGCATGGACCGCCTGGCTGCCGTTGGACCGCCTGAAACGCACTCTCAGACGGTCCAACCGCAAAAGCGCGGTCCAAGCGCAGGAACGCGGTCCAAGTACGCGGCCGGCAGCTGGCCGGACCCGCACCCACCACCGCCAACACCCCCAAACCGGAAGAGCCATATAACCATCGAATTCGGTCGGCGGGGCCGGGGGCTGGGTGTATTTGGTGCTGCGGGGCGTGGAGGCCCCGTGTAGGGGCTGTGGGCGGATCGAGCGGCGTACGGCGCGGCGGCGCTCCTTGCCACCAGCTTGCTACCAGCCGTGGTGTCCGCCCGCCTACTTTCATCCCCGGAGCGCACACGGGCTCCAAGCGGGCCGGGTAGGCTCTCCGGGAGGACGAACGCACGACGCGCTTGAGAGGGGAGCAGACGTGGCCGCACAGCCCACAGCTGGAGTTTGGGATGAGGACCCCGATGGCGCCTCGATCGTCCTGGCCACCGGCCGGCCACGTCACGATCTGCTGGTGGTCGCCGAGCCGGGGATGCTGACCGAACTGGACGAGTCCTGGGGTCGGCCCACCTCTCGCGTGCGCCTATCCTTCCTCCCCGGAGTGTCCGCGCCCGCCGGCATCGGTCAGGAGGACACGCTGTGCTCCTATGACCGCGACGGCGTCGGCGTGCTCGTGGCGCGCGGCCGCACCAGCCTGTTCGAGGGTAAGTCCGCCCGTCGCACCACCGCCCTGGCACGCATCGCCCCCGGCGCCGGGGTGCGCGCCGCCATCCTCATCACCCGAGCCGCCGGCCTCGGCGGCTTTGTTCCCGGGGACTTCCTCACTATCAGCGACCATATGAGTCTGACCGGTGCGGCCCTGTTCCCTGCTACCGGACCGGTGGAAGCCGCCTGGGACCAGGATCTTCTCGCCGAGCTGTCGGGACTCGACGGCGTACGTGCCTCCGCCGTCGTCGCCCTCACCCCGGGGCCGGTGCGCCCGAGCCCGACCGAGGCCCGCGTCCTGGCCGCCCTGGGCGCCGACGCCGTAGTCACCGACACGGTCGCCGAGGCTATGGCCCTGGCGTCGCGTGGAGTGCGCGTGACCGCATTGGCATATGTGGATGCGGTGGCGGGAACCGAAAGTCGCGGCGGGGGCCGCCGTGCCGTCGCGCCGCCGACAACCGATTTCCAGCAGGCGCCCGCCCCCGATGTGGTCCTCGCCGCAGTGGAAAAGGTTATCGACGCCCTGGACTGAGCAAGCCGCGCACGGCGTCAATCATCTAGTCTCAGCCCCGTGAAACCCTTCCTCATGCTGGCCGCCCGCGCCGACGACGAGCCCGCCGACGCTGAGTACGAGGCCTTCCTGCTGCGCACCGGACTGAACGAGTCCAGCCTGATCCGCCACCGTCTCGAGGCCGAGCCCATGCCGGAGATCGACCTGGAGGACTGGTCGGGCATCATCGTCGGCGGCTCGCCCTTCAACACCTCCACCCCACAGGAGGACAAGAGTCGGGTGCAGCTGCGCGTCGAGGGCGAACTAGACGCACTCATCACGCGTCTGCTGGAGGCCGACTTCCCCTTCATGGGTGCGTGCTATGGCCTGGGCCTGCTCACCAGGCACGAGGGCGGTGTGGTAGACGGCACCTACAGCGAGGAGGTGTCCTACCCGCAGGTGGAACTGACCCGGGCGGGCCGCACCGATCCTCTGATGGAGGGCATGCCCACGTCTTTTCAGGCCTTCGTCGCTCACACCGAGGCTGTTGCCGCCCCACCCGCCGGCGGGGTCGTGCTGGCCTCCTCGGCGACGTGCCCCGTGCAGATCCTGCGGGTGCGCAGCAACCTGTACGCCACCCAGTTCCACCCCGAACTGGACGGCGACTATCTGGCTCATCGCCTGGCCTTCTACGCCGGCCACGGCTATTTCGACGACGACCGCCTGCCCCAGATCCAACAGGAGGTGCGCCGTCAGGACGTCTCGGATTCCTGGAAGGTGCTGTCCAACTTTGTGACTCGCTATTCCCGCTGAACCATCCTGTTCGGCCGGGGCGTAACCGAAGGATGGGCGGGTTGGGCCATGGACACGGCGATGGCACGGTGTCAGGATGACAGCAACCCGTGAATGAGGGTTCACGGACAACCCAGGTGCGAATGGTCGCGCACGGTGCGGCCTTGGCGCACGGAAGAAGGTTCGAACATGTCCCGCATCGTGATCGTAGGTGGCCACGGCAAGGTCGCCCTGCTGCTCGCCCCGCTCCTGGTACAGCGCGGCGACGACGTCGTCTCCCTTATTCGCGACCCCGCCCAGGCCGAGGATGTGGAGGCCACTGGCGCCACCGCCTTGGTCGTATCCGTCGAGGAGGCCAGCGAGCAGGAACTGGCGGCCGCCTTCGATGGGGCGGACGCCGTCGTCTGGTCGGCCGGGGCCGGTGGAAAGGGCGGGCCGCAGCGCACCGAGGCGGTTGATCGTGAGGCCGCGATCCGGTCTATGGAGGCCGCCCGGGCGGCCTGCGTGTCCCGTTACGTGATGGTCTCCTTCGCCGGTTCGCACGGTGCGGACCCGGTTCCGGCCGATCACCCGCTGCGCACCTATGCGCTGGCCAAGCTTGCTGCCGACCGCCATCTGGTGGCCTCGGATCTGGACTGGACGATCCTCGGCCCCGGGCTGCTGACCCTGGATGAGCCGACCGGCCGCATCGACGTCGGCCGTTTCGACGGCGAGGCGCAGGCGCCCACTTCACGAGCCAATGTCGCGGCCGTCATCGCAGCGGTACTGGTGGATCCTGCCAGTACCGGGAAGGTGATCCCCTTCCGCGACGGTCATACGCCCATCGCCGAGGCGATCGCCGACGTCCCGGACGAGTACGCCGACCTGGACTCCTGACCGGGCCGCCCGACTGAAAGCCGCCTCCCGCCGTGTCGAGGCCGGCGGGAGGCGGTTGAATCATTCGCGGCTGAAGTGGGTCACAAAGTTGCGGATGACCCGGCCCGCCACATGTTCCTGCGAGCTACGCGCCTCGGCCAGGATGTTGTCCACCAGGCCAGGATCCCCGTAGCCGGCATCGGAGTAGACCGAGACGCGCTGGGCGAAGCGTTCGGCATCGAGTTCGGGATTGAACTGGGTACCGTAGACGCTCTTGCCGACCCGGATCATCTGTACCGGGCAGTCCGCGGAGCTGGCCAGCAGTGTGGCGTGCTGCGGCACGTCCACGGCGCCCTCATGGTGGCCGACGAAGGCGCTAAAGGTCTGCGGCATACCAGCCAGCAGCGGGTCCTGGCGGCCCTCGGCGGTGAGGTAGACGTCGGTTGTGCCCAGCTGTTCGCCGAACTCCCGGGAGGACGGGGTGCCGAGGTAACCGGCGAGTACCTCCAGCCCGAAACCGGTGGCCAGCACGGGCACACCGCCTTTGAGTGAGAGGGCGAGCAGTTCACGCACCTGCTCCTCCACCCGCAGCTGGGTGCGAGTCTTGGCTGACTCCGGCGTCGAGGTGTCGTAGGGGCTGCCGCCGATGAACACCCCGGAGACGTCCTGTGCGGAGAAGGCGTCGGAGTAGTCGACCTCCTCCAGGAGGATGTGCTGGAGGTACTGCGGTTCTAGCCCGCCCTGGGCCAGGAAGGAGTCGTATTCGCTCTGCGCGGCTTCCAGCTCGGGACGCGTCGAGACCATGATGAAAGGCTTCACGCGATTACCTTACGGGTTTCATCGCCGTCGGGTGCAGCACGAGCGGGTGGGCCGCCCCACCCGCCGATGAGGGTGCGCCGAAGCCTTCGTGGGCCGTGTCTTGCCGAATAATTCCCGAGGGCGGCGTGGGGGGTCAGGGCGTCAACGTGATCATCCACCACAGCCATAGCCAGCCGATGGTGGCGGCCCCGCCGACGATGATGGCGAACCAGGCCTGGCCGTGTCCGCCGTTATAGCTGCCACGCAGACGTTGCAGCGCCAGACAGCCCAGCCCGAATGCGAACAGGCCCAGAACCGGGATGAGACTGAGGATGGCGCATACCACGGCGGCGACGGCGCTGGGTTCGGTGTGATGACGGGGAGCCTGGTAGCCGGGGCCGGCGAAGATCTCATACGAATCGAGCTGTTCGGTGCCCGGGAAGACGAAACCGGCCGGGACGATCCGGGTGGGGTCGACGACGTCGGGCTGCTCCTGGCTCATGGTGCCATCGTGCCACGGATCCGGTGTGAGGTGGTTGTATGATCTTCCGCCACCTCACGGGAGGTGGTGCGCCGGTGCACGATTACGTCTCCCGGAGTTCTTGGCGCCGAGCCGCGGTCAGTCGGCGGCCTCGGGGGCCGCAGGCGTGGCGACGGCGGACACGCAGCCGGAGGGCGCGGAGATCACCTGACCGGTTTTGAGTTGGCCTATCTCCTCCGTGGACAGGATGCCGGTGGAGTACTGGTCGCCCAGCACCACGCTGACCGTTTGGTCATCGGCGGCCTGATTCTCATCGATCTGCACGATTACGGAGCCGGTGAATACCTGCTTGAGCGTGTAGGCGTTGGTTAGTCCGGCGGGGGATGTGGTCAGTTGCACCTCACCGGAATAGTCGCCCATGGGCCAGTCGGCCGTGTTGTTGACGCTCAGGCCGGCCTCCCCGAGCGTGTCGGCGACGCCGCCGGCCAGCCCCGTGGTGTCGGTGCCGTTGTAGACATTGACCGGGATGGAGGAGATCTCCACCGTGGTGGCGTCGTTTGGCGGGCAGGGCTGAGTCAAGGTCTGCGTATCATCCTCCGCGGCGGAAAAGCCCGGATCGTAGATGGTCGGCAGCATCCCGCTCCACATCATCAGGCAGACGGCCGTCACCGCGGCCATGACCGTCAGCGTGCCACCGATCACGATTGTCTGCCGGCGCTTGAGGCGGCGCCGGTACTCGGCGTAGGGGTCGGGGGAAGAACTCACGTCCTCAGAGTAGTGGACGGCCGGGATTTGCGGGGACCGGGAGGGGACGGGATGCGGTGTCGGGGGATCAGCGACCGGGGATGTCGATGGTCGCTCGCCGCCACTGCTCCTGCGCAGCGCGGGTGGGACGCCACCGGCCCTCGCTGTTGACCCGCCACCACCACGGCTCCGGCACGGGCAGGATCCGCCCCTCGCTGACGGCCATGCCCTGGAACATGATGCCGACGTCGATGGGCACCTGCGTGAACACGTCGCAGCGCTCCTCCCACGGCACTAGGAACTGGTTGACCACGTACGGCGGCTCCCACTCCAGCGGGAAGGCCACTTGCAGCACGCGGGTGAGTTCGCGTGCGTCGGCTACCAGGGTCGGCCGTACGATCTGCAGGCTGGGGCGCCGATCGGAGAAATCGGTGAAGATGGCTACCCCGGAGTCGTCTGCGGTGGGCGTGTAGGTGGCGGTGATATCGCGGACAAGTGCCAGGCTGACCACGTCAATGACCTCCGGAACCTCCTGGGTGACGGCGGTGATTATGCGGGGCACGGCTAACTCCTTGCTCCCAGGGCGCGGCGCACGTTCCCCGTGCCCCCGTCCAGGGTGTGTATTAGGTCCAGCAGAGGCTCCCAGTCGGCGTCGAAATTGGATTCGAGCGGCACCAGCAGGCCGCGGCGCCGCCCGTAACCGGTGGCCTCGCCGCCGTGGGCGGAGGCCACCTTTGCGGCATCGACGCCGAGCCGGCGGACGCCCGGAGCGCCGATCAGCACGGCCAGGGGAGTGGGCGGGCGCCGCATAGTGACCGGCAGGGAGGCGTCCCGGCGCGCGTAGGTGCGCATGGCCAGGGCGAACTGGGGTTTGGTCTCGGTTGACAGGTCCCGGAATACCGCCATGGCCAGGTCGCGGTACTCGGTTGCTGGTGCGCCACCGGCCAGGTTGAGCTCCGCATACTCCTCTAGGCCGTTGTCAGTGCGGGAGACGCTGAGGGTTCCGGTGAACATGCCGCCGGGACCATAGCCGGCCACCACCAGGTGGACGGTGGGCATGTGCTTGCGGCAGAAGTCGGTCAGGGCGTCGCGGTCCCAGAATGCGCCGGCGGGCTCGTAACCGCCCCAGGACAGTTCGGCGCCGGGAAGCAGAATCTCGGCGACCAGTTCGACCATTTTGCCCAGCTGCGTGGTCCTCCGGGCCGGGTGGTAGGCGGAGATGGAGACGGTCAGGATTGGGAACACATCCCTTTGCACCATGTGCCGCGGGGAGATCTTCAGCTTCGGGTCAGCAAGGACCTCGAGGGTCTGGGATAGTTGCGGGACCAGACGGCCGGAGCGCAGCTCCCGGTAGGCCTCATCCTCCTCGACGAGCACTATGGTGCCGGTGGCGTCAGTGAGGCGGTCGAAGGCGGGGGTGACGGTGCTGTGCTCGGGGACCACCAGGATGGTGTGTTGGGAGCTTCCCGCGGCGCGGTGCAGCAGGTCGGCCAGCGGCTCGGTCAGGGCGGCGACGGGGCCGGGGAGCACCGTGATCCTGGCCCGGGCGCCGATCTGGGCGTCGAGCATGGGGTGGGTCATCTTGAAGGTCGGGCGCTCAGGCTGCTGCCTGCCGGGCAGGGTGAACGTTCCGCTGGGCATGGGCGGGATGGGCTCCTTTACGGGTTGGGCTGTCAAGAGTGTGCCGCCGGAGTCGGACGCATCTGCCGGACCGAACTGCGGGCGACCCGCTACGGCTCGCAGGGGCTGGCCGACTCGCGGTGGCGTGACGCTTGCGTGACTGCGTGCGTGATGCAAGACTACGCCGTGAAGTCGTTTCGTGGCACCGGCGGTCCCGATTCGTCACCATGCCGGGGTGCGTAACACTCGCATTAGATTCCTTCCTGAGGGGCATGACACATGAAGTTCGACATGGGCGCGTCCACGCTGACGACGCTTACCAAGCAGACCTCCTCCTCCAATGAGGACCTAGGGGCGCTGGTTAAGGAGCTGGTGGCGGCGGCTGAGCCATTGGAGGGCCGTTTCAACGGCTCTGGGCGGGCCGCCTTCGACGGCTTCAAGGCCCGCACGGATGAGGTCTCGGCGGAGCTCAACGCCTCCCTGGCTGCGGTGCTGGGCGGCATCAGCGGCATGGACACCGCCTTCATACAGGGTGAGCAGGAGATGGTCGACTCCACGCGTGCCGCTGAGGGCTCGGTGAGTTTCGACTCCGCCCGCTTCAGCACCGGTCGCTGATCCGACCGGATCGAGCCGGCCGCGCAAGGTTCATCTGTGAACGCTGCGGCGACCGGCGTTTAGCAGGACTTCCACGATTACACCAGTTATGTCTTCAAGGAGGGGACGAGTATGGCCAACCAGATCGACAAGCGTTCTTACGACGTCGGCGCATCCCAGGAGGTGCAGGCGAACTTCGAGCGGGTGGCCTCCCGGCTCGAGAGCCTGATCAACCAGCGTGACAGTGACGTCAAGGCCGCCATGGCCCAGTACCAGGCGGACGGGGTGTCGGATGAGTACCAGGCCAAGGAGCTGCGCTGGAAGAATGCCGCCGGTGAGGTGCGGGGGATCATTGCCACGCTGCGGCAGTCGATGCAGACCACGGATGAGGGCGCCCAGTCCGCCCTGCAGCGCGCCCGCCGGGCCGTGGATGAGATCGGTTGACGGCGGTGTCATCGTGGGATATTGACCCCGAGGGCGTGGCGCAGGTGCTGGCGGAGGAGCAGGCGCTGGTGGACTCAACCCCGGGCCAGGAGGGCGATTTCACCACTGCCCTCAACGGCGTCGGCACTGAACTGAACAACGCGATCACGCCATGCACCGATGCCAGCGGCATGGGTACGAACTCCAACGGGGAGGAGCTCATGCAGTCGGCACTTGTGGCCAGCGCGATCATCGACTGGTTCGATACGCACAAGCCGGACTTCGAGTCCATCACCACGACGATCAGCAACGTGCTGAACAACACCGTCAGCGCCGTTAACGCTTACCAGCAGCACGATGAGGCGGCCGCGCTGGAGTTTCAGCGCAAGGCCAAGTGACACCCCGACGTAGTGAGTTGACCCTATGGCTACCCCCTTTGATGAGACGAAGATCCCCGCGGCGGGCTTCGACGTCGAGTCGCTGAGCACGACGGCTACGAACCTGAAGGCGAAGGCCGGTGACCTGCGTACTACCGGTTCGGATGTGAAGACCAAGTGGGCCGGTATCCAGAACGTATACAAGGCACCGGAGCAGGAGACCCTGTATGCCGCCATGGATCCGGTGGCGACGGACACCGACACGCTGGCCACCGCCCTGGAGAGCATGGCCGGCTACCTGAGCACCTTCGCGGACTCGATGTCCGGTATCAAGGCGCGGGCGCAGACCTTGAAGAACGATGCCATCGCCTTCAAGGCCAAGATCAAGGACAATCCGGAGTGGGACCACGATCAGGATCTGGTCAATGAGAACAACGGCCTGATCACCACCGCCAACGCCATCCAGGTGGACATGTGGGATGCGGAGAGGACCTGCGCCAACAACATCCGCGCCCTGGACGGCCTGGAGGGCTACCACGCCAACCCCACGGGGGATGACGACCAGCTCGGTTACGGCTACTCGGAGATTCCCGATGACACCGAGGGCCTGCCCTGGGGCAGCCCGGTGGATCGTCAGGACGCCTGCCCGAAGAAGGCTGCTGTGTCAACTAAGCGCTTCCTGTGCGACGGCCTGGTGTGTGAGGGTCTGGGCGGCATGGTCAACGGCGTGCTGAATCTGGGCGGGTTAGAGTTCGAGGGTAGCGATGGCTTCACCCACGACTGGGATCGCGCTGCGTCCACATGGAAAGGCATGAGTATGCTGCTCGGCTTCACCTGGAATGAGGACGGTAGCTATGACGGTTGGCGAAAGGAGACGCTGGGCGACGCCTGGAAGGAGACCGGTAAGGGCATTGTCTGCTGGGACCTGTGGGCGGATGACCCGGCCCGAGCTTTTGGCGGAGCGTTGTTAAATGTCGCTTCGTTCGTGCTGCCCGGTCTGGGAATAGCAACTAAAGTCACCTCCGGAGCCTCCAAGGTGGGTAGGACCGCGCGTTGGGCTGCTGTGGCGGGCAAGGTGCTGAACTACCTGGACCCGCTGGGCATGGTGGTTGATGTGGCGTTGGGCAGGGGTCTTAAGGTTGTTCTGGGTAAGGTTGATTTGAACTTTACTGATCTTGACTTGCCTGGCCGCAGGGGTAGGGCGGATGGCGTCGCTGATGTGAGTGTTGATGTTGAGGCTCGCACTGGTCTGCCTGATGTGGGTGTGGATGTTGATGGTGGGGTGCGGAGCCCACGTACCCACGGTGATGGGAGTAACCGGACTCCGGATGTGGATGGGGTTGATCTGGGGCGCAGCGACGTGGACGTGCCTGGCACGCGGCGTACCCCGGACGTGGACGCCGCTCCTGATGCGCCCGATGCGCCACATGCCCGCGGTCGTGATGGGGGCGACGTGCCGGAGGGCGGCCGTAGGTCGGATGCCGATGCGACGCCCGACGGTGGCAGGAGTCCTGATGGGGATGTGAATCCGGACGGGCGCACCCCCGATGCGGATGCGCCTGATGGGGTGCGTCGGACGCCTGACGGTGATGCGGCTTCTGATGGCGGCCGCACGCCGGACGGGGATGGGGTTGCGTCGGATGGGGAGCGCTCGCCGGAGGTCAAGGACTCGCCCGACACCGAGCAGCGCACGCCGGACTATGATCCGGATAAGGATGCGTTCAACCAGGAGCATCGTCCCAGCACGGAGCAGACGGTTAAGGTTGATGCTGACAGTCCGTTGGTTCCGAAGCCGACTAAGCCCTTTGGTAAGGGTGTGGACTTGGACCCGAATACCTGCTACGAGGTGGAGGGTCGTGGGAAGTACTACACCAATGATGCCGGGGAGATCGTGCATGTGGAGGCGGACTCGGCGGTGGAGCGGCAGACGTGGCTGGGTAGAAGCAGTACTACGATGAATCCGGATTTGAAGGATCCTCTGCCGAATGCGACGTATACGGTGGATGGTAAGTTCCATTACACGACTGATGAGTGGGGTCGTACGGTGCGTCTTCAGGTGGATCGTCTGGATGTGGTGCCCGAGGGTGAACGGTATCGGTCTGAGTCTGCGCAGAAGCGCATCGGCCATTACGGTGACGGTCTTGGTGGTGGTTATCAGGGTGGTCACATGGCTGGAGCGGAGTACGGGGGTCCGCCGGAGGACATTAACGTGGTGCCGATGAAAGAGTCGGTGAATGGTAATCATCCGGGTAGCTTCTACGAGCTGGAGAAGGAGATTGTCAAGAATCCGGACGGGCATCGTAGCATTGACATTACTATCGAGTACGACGGTCCGCCGACGAACGCTGACTCAGTGACCAGGTTGGGGGACGTGAACCCAACAGACAGAGTACCGACGGAGTTTGTTGTTAAGTGGGTGGACCAGAATGGTGTTGTGCAGGAACGGCCGTTCGTGAACCGTGAATGATGCTGTGCCGTGGGTATTGTGAGGAGGATGGCGTCATGAGGAGTGAGATGTCTGCTGAGGAGATGCTCGGCGAGATTGAGGTTGGTCTTGCTGGTTGGCTGAAGAGGGTCGGTGGTGAGCGGGTTGACACGTACATGGTGGGAATAGGGCTGGTGCAGCATCGTAATTCTTGGGTGGTGATCGATGGTGTGAGGGAGTCCGCGGACATCGATTACGAGGTAACCCGTCATATGAACCATTTGCGTGCTGCGCAGGTGGTTCCTGGTTGGGGTGCGTGGACGTGGTGTCGGTTGTGGATGGATGCGTCTGATGGGGTGTTGCATCAGGAGTGTGATTGGATGCGTGAGCCGGATTTTGGTTCGGTGCCGGCGGGTGCTGGTGAGTATGCGATTGAGTTGGATCGGTTTCCGCGTGATCCTGAGTTTGTTCCGGGGTGGTTGGCTGAGCGTGCTGCGGCGTATGAGAAGCGTAAGGAGCGTAATGCTCGCAGGCGTGAGGCTCGTCGTCGTAAGCGTGAGCAGGAGCGCGGTGGTGACTGACCGATTGAGTGTGTTCTGCGGGTGCGGGGGATTCGCCTGATGCCGGTGAGATTGTGCATGTGGAGGCGGATTCGGCGGTGGAGCGGCAGACGTGGCTGGGTAGAAGCAGTACTACGATGAATCCGGATTTGAAGGATCCTCTGCCGAATGCGACGTATACGGTGGATGGTAAGTTCCATTACACGACTGATGAGTGGGGTCGTACGGTGCGTTTTCAGGTGGATCGTCTGGATGTGGTGCCCGAGGGTGAACGGTATCGGTCTGAGTCTGCGCAGAAGCGCATCGGCCATTACGGTGACGGTCTTGGTGGTGGTTATCAGGGTGGTCACATGGCTGGAGCGGAGTACGGGGGTCCGCCGGAGGACATTAACGTGGTGCCGATGCTGAAGGAAAGGAATCGGGGTATCGGCAACACCTATGCTGAAAGTTTCAAGGCGCTGGAGGATGACATTGCGAAGAATCCGGACGCCTACTGGAGCATTGACATTACTATTGAATATGACGGTCCTCCGGCGAACGCGGACTCCGTCACTCGTCTCGGTGATGTCAGCCCAACAGACAGAGTGCCAACTGAGTTCGTTGTCAAGTGGGTTGACGAGGGCGGTGTTGTGCACAGAGAACCATTTGGAAACAGATAGCTAGCACATGATTGCGACGGTACAGAAAAGAGTGTGAGCACGGTGGAGGAATTAACATGGGATGATCTCCGTCGCACAATTGAGGATCTTCTTCATGCATGGTTGAATGAGGTTGGCGGAGAGCGTGTCGACACATACATCGTAGGTATCGGCCGGGTGCAGCACCTTGTTTCTTGGGTGGTGATTGATGGTGTGAGGGACTCTGCGGATGTCGATTATGAGGTAACGCGACTAATGGATCGTTTGCGTGCTGCGCAGGTGTTGCCTGGTTGGGGTGCGTGGACGTGGTGTCGGTTGTGGATGGATGCGTCTGATGGGGTGTTGCATCAGGAGTGTGATTGGATGCGTGAGCCGGTTTTCAGTCGTGCTTCTGGTGATGTGCGTCCGGGGCCGGGTGATTGTTGGAGTGAGTTGGAGCGGTATCCGCGTGATGATGAGTTTATTCCGGATTGGTTGCGTAGGGGGTATGAGGCGGAGTTGAAGCGGCGTGAGCGTAATGCTCGTCGTCGTGAGGCGCGTCGTCGTAAGCGTGAGCAGGAGCGCGGCGACTGAGCCTGTGCTGCTTTGCGTCGTCCTGGGTGAGCCTGGGGCGGTGTCGCGATGTGCCCGGATTTGAGGGATCCGTTGCCGAATGCGACGTATGCGGTGGATCGGAAGTTCCACTACACGACTGATGAGTGGGTTCGTACGGTGCGACTTCAGGTGGATCGTCTGGATGTGGTGCCCGAGGGTGAACGGTATCGGTCTGAGTCTGCGCAGAAGCGCATCGGCCATTACGGTGACGGTCTTGGTGGTGGTTATGATGGTGGTCACTTGGCCGGAGCGGAGTACGGGGGTCCGCCGGAGGACATTAACGTGGTGCCGATGCTGGAAGAAAGGAACCGGGGTATCAGCGACACTTATGCTGAGAGCTTCAAGGCGTTGGAGGATGAAATAGCGAAGAATCCCGACGCCTATCGCAATATCGACATACGTATCGAGTACGACGGTCCGCCCGCCAACGCGGATTCTGTGACTAGGCTGGGGACGTGAACCCCACCGACAGAGTACCGACGCGGTGGAGAGTGCTCTCGCAGGACGCCAACGGGGTGGCAAGGACTCCGGAGACGTTTAGAAATCGGTGAAGGAAAACAAAGGAGATGACTAGCGTGTCTGGAGAACTGCAGTCCGCAGACAAGCTCATTCGAGAAACTGAAGAGTCTATAAGGGGTTGGATTCTCCAGGAGGGCGCAAACCGTATCGAAATAACTATCAACAACATCGGCAGGTATGATCAGTTTGATCCGCAGCTGACTATCGACGGTGTGACGGGTAGAGTCATACCGCCTTACGGCATACGACTGCCGTTCGATGAGCTTCGTCGTGCGCAGGTTATTCCTGGTCGTGGTGCGTGGACGTGGTGTCGGTTGTGGATGGATGCGTCTGATGGGGTGTTGCATCAGGAGTGTGATTGGATGCGTGAGCCGGTTTTCAGTCGTGCTTCTGGTGATGTGCGTCCGGGGCCGGGTGATTGTTGGAGTGAGTTGGAGCGGTATCCGCGTGATGATGAGTTTGTTCCGGATTGGCTGCGTAGGGGGTATGAGGCTGAGTTGAAGCGGCGTGAGCGTAATGCTCGTCGTCGTGAGGCTCGTCGTCGTGAGCGTGAGCAGGAGCGCGGTGGTGACTGAGTAGGTTCTGCGGGTGCGGGGGATTCGTCTGATGCCGGGGAGATTGTGCATGTGGAGGCGGACTCGGCGGTGGAGCGGCAGACGTGGTTGGGTAGAAGCAGTACTACGATGAATCCGGATTTGAAGGATCCTCTGCCGAATGCGACGTATACGGTGGATGGAAAGTTCCATTACACGACTGATGAGTGGGGTCGTACGGTGCGTCTTCAGGAGGATCGTCTGGACCTTGTCGACAAGGACTTGCGATATCGGTCTGACTCTGCGCAGAAGCGCATCGGCCACTACGGGGATGGCCTTGGTGGTGGTTATCAGGGTGGTCACATGGCTGGAGCGGAGTACGGGGGTCCGCCGGAGGACATTAACGTGGTGCCGATGGCGGAGTCGGTGAACGGTAATCATCCGGGCAGCTTCTACGAGTTGGAGAAGGAGATTGTCAAGAATCCGGGCGGGCATCGTAGCATTGACATTACTATCGAGTACGACGGTCCGCCGACGAACGCTGACTCAGTGACCAGGTTGGGGGACGTGAACCCAACAGACAGAGTGCCAATGAAGTTCACGGTTCGTAGGGTGGATGAGCATGGTGTGACAAGGAGTCGGCCGTTCATCAACAGGTAGTGGTGGACCGGTGATGTGCGTAGAAAGGAGTGTTGTGAGTGTCCAGGCTGTTGAACGCCGATGAACTGATGACGCAGGCTGAATCGAATATCCGCGTCTGGTTGAAAGGCGAGTCGAAAGTCGATCGCGTTGACGTTGAAATTCAAGGCATTGGTCTCGTTCAGGACATCCTCGTGTGGGTAACCGTTGGCGGAACGAAGAGCCATAGCAGTATCCCCTACGGTGTTGCAGAGCCTACGATCTCTGACTTGCGTGCTGCGCAGGTGGTTCCTGGTTGGGGTGCGTGGACGTGGTGTCGGTTGTGGATGGATGCGTCTGATGGGGTGTTGCATCAGGAGTGTGATTGGATGCGTGAGCCGGATTTTGGTTCGGTGCCGGCGGGTGCTGGTGAGTATGCGATTGAGTTGGATCGGTTTCCGCGTGATCCTGAGTTTGTTCCGGGGTGGTTGGCTGAGCGTGCTGCGGCGCATGAGAAGCGTAAGGAGCGTAATGCTCGCAGGCGTGAGGCACGTCGCCGTAAGCGTGAGCGGGAGCGGGGTGGTGACTGAGTTGGTTGGGTAGTTCGTCTGCGTCCTGTTACAACCAGTTGTGGCGGGTGCGGTCGCGGCGGGTAAATGCTTTGGTGGTCCGCCGGAGGACATTAATGTTGTGCCGGTGCGGGAGTCGGTGAACGGTGATCATCCGGGTGGCTTCTACGTGTTGGAGCAGAGGTTCGCTAACAACCCGGGCAACTACCGGCACATTGATATCCGTATCGAGTACGATGGCCCGCCCGCCAACGCGGACTCCGTCAGCAGGTTGGGGGACGTGAACCCGGTCGATAGAGTGCCTACCGAGTTTACTGTCAGTTGGGTGGACCAGAACGGAGTGCAATGGGATCTGCCGTTAAGCAATAGACGATCTTGAGGACGTTTGTGATGAGAATATGCGAGGAGGCAACAGACGGTGTCTAATGCAGGAAACCCCCGGGAGCTGTTGGGGGAAATTGAAGCTAGGCTTGCGCGGTGGCTGCGAGAAGAGTCACGTGGAACTCGAGTGGACATTAACATGGTCGGTATCGGTCGGGTGCTGCTTAGAACCGGGACGCTGGTGGTGAACGGTATCGAAGTGCCGGCTCATATTCCTTATGAGGTTGCGGCAGTACAAATGAATCATTTGCGTGCTGCGCAGGTTGTGCCTGGTTGGGGTGCGTGGACGTGGTGTCGGTTGTGGATGGATGCGTCTGATGGGGTGTTGCATCAGGAGTGTGATTGGATGCGTGAGCCGGTTTTCAGTCGTGCTTCTGGTGATGTGCGTCCGGGGCCGGGTGATTGTTGGAGTGAGTTGGAGCGGTATCCGCGTGATGATGAGTTTGTTCCGGATTGGTTGCGTAGGGGGTATGAGGCTGAGTTGAAGCGGCGTGAGCGTAATGCTCGTCGGCGTGAGGCGCGTCGTCGTAAGCGTGAGCGGGAGCGGGGTGGTGACTGAGTTGGTTGGGTAGTTCGTCTGCGTTCTGTGACAACCAGTTGTGGCGGGTGCGGGCGCAGCGGGTAAATGCTTTGGTGGTTCGCCGGAGGATATTAACGTGGTGCCGGTGCGGGAGTCGGTGAACGGTGATCATCCGGGTGGCTTCTACGTGTTGGAGCAGAAGATCGCTGACAACCCGGGCAACTACCGGCACATTGATATCCGTATCGAGTGCGATGGCCCGCCCGCCAACGCCGGCTCAGTCAGCAGGTTGGGGGACGTGAACCCGGTAGACAGAGTACCGACGGAGTTCACCGTCAGTTGGACAGAACAGAATGGCTTGCAGGAACAGAAGAAATTCATGAACAGAGATTAATCGATTATGAGGTCAACGACGGGGTTGAAAACAAGAGATTGGAGCGGAAATGACGGCTAGCGACGGAGAGCTATTGTCCCGTATTGAGGGTGAATTGCGGGTGTGGCTAGAAACGACACAAAGCGATCGAGTGGAAATTGAGACTAATGGCATAGGCCTTACTCAGGGAAATACTGCATTGTTGCTGCGACGCGATGAAAAGGAATCTGTGAGGATTCCGTGGGAAATCAGTTCGCCGCAGGGTAAACTAAGGGCTGCGCAGGTGTTGCCTGGTCGGGGTGCGTGGACGTGGTGTCGGTTGTGGATGGATGCGTCTGATGGGGTGTTGCATCAGGAGTGTGACTGGATGCGTGAGCCGGACTTTGGCTCGGGGGCGGCGGGTGCGGGTGAGTATGCGATTGAGCTGGACATCTATCCGCGTGATCCAGAGTATATTCCGGAATGGCTGGCTGAGCGTGTGGCGGCGTATGAGAAGCGCAAGGCACGTAATGCTCGTCGGCGTGAGGCGCGTCGTCGTAAGCGTGAGCAGGAGCGCGGTGGTGACTGACTGAGTGGGTTGTGCAGGTGCGGGGGACTCGCCTGATGCCGGGGAGATCGTGCATGTGAAGGCAGACTCGGCGGTGGAGCGGCAGACGTGGCTGGGTAGAAGCAGTACTACGATGAATCCGGATTTGAAGGATCCTCTGCCGAATGCGACGTATACGGTGGATGGGAAGTTCCACTACACGACCGATGAGTGGGGTAGTACGGTGCGTCTTCAGGTTGACCGGATGGACGTGGTAGACTCTGACGCGACGTACGAGTCGAAGGCGGTGCAGCGGCGGATCGGCCACTACGGAGACGGTCTGGGTGGGGGCTTCGAGGGTGGTCATCTTACCGGTAAGCGGTTTGGTGATCCGCCGGAGGACATTAACGTGGTGCCGGTGAAAGAGTCGGTGAACGGTGATCATCCGTGTGGCTTCTACGAGTTGGAGCAGAAGATCGCTGACAACCCGGGCAACTATCGGAACATTGATATCCGTATCGAGTACGATGGCCCGCCTGCCAATGCTGGCTCAGTGACCAGGTTGGGGGACGTGAACCCGGTAGACAGAGTACCAACACGGTGGAGAGTGCTCTCGCAGGACGCCAATGGCGTAGCAAGGACTCCGGAGATATTCGGAAATCGGTAAGGGAGATTTGGAGGATGATTAGCGTGTCTGGGGAGCGGCGATCCGCGGAAAGGCTCATTAGAGAAACTGAAGACTCTATGAGAACTTGGAGTCTCCAAGAGGGTGCTAGCCGTATTGATATAACGATCAACAATATCGGTTTATATGGTCAGTTTGATCCGCAGCTGACTATTGACGGTGTGACAAGAAGGGTTATACCGCCATATGGCATGCGACTGCCTTTCGAAGAACTCCGCGATGCGCAGGTTGTTCCTGGTCGTGGGGCGTGGACGTGGTGTCGGTTGTGGATGGATGCGTCTGACGGGGTGTTGCACCAGGAGTGTGACTGGATGCGGGAGCCGGTGTTCGAGGACTCGAGTGCGGGTGCGGGTGAGTACGCGATTGAGTTGGATCGGTATCCCCGTGATCCTGAGTATATTCCGGAATGGCTGGCTGAGCGTGTGGCGGCGTATGAGAAGCGTAAGGAGCGTAATGCTCGTCGGCGTGAGGCGCGTCGTCGTAAGCGTGAGCGGGAGCGGGGTGGTGACTGAGTTGGTTGGGTAGTTCGTCCGCGTTCTGTGACAACCAGTTGTGGCGGGTGCGGGCGCAGCGGGTAAATGCTTTGGTGGTTCGCCGGAGGATATTAACGTGGTGCCGATGCGGGAGTCGGTGAACGGTGATCATCCGGGTGGCTTCGATGAGTTGGAGCAGAAGATCGCTGACAACCCGGGCAACTACCGGAACATTGATATCCGTATCGAGTACGATGGCCCGCCCGCCAACGCCGGCTCAGTCAGCAGGTTGGGGGACGTGAACCCAACAGACAGAGTGCCAACCAAGTTTGTTGTTAAGTGGGTGGACCAGAATGGTGTTGTGCAGAGACGGCCGTTCGTGAACCGTGAATGATGCTGTGCCGTGGGTATGTGAGGAGGATGGCGCTATGAGGAGTGAGATGTCTGCTGAGGAGATGCTCGGCGAGATTGAGGTTGGTCTTGCAGGTTGGCTGAAGAGGGTCGGTGGTGAGCGGGTTGACACGTACATGGTGGGAATAGGGCTGGTGCAGCATCATGTATCTTGGGTGGTGATCGATGGTGTGAGGGAGTCCGCGGATATCGATTACGAGGTAACCCGTGTGATGGATGATTTACGTGCTGCTCAGGTGGTTCCTGGTTGGGGTGCGTGGACGTGGTGCCACTTGTGGATGGATGCGTCTGATGGGGTGTTGCATCAGGAGTGTGATTGGATGCGTGAGCCGGATTTTGGTTCGGTGCCGGCGGGTGCTGGTGAGTATGCGATTGAGTTGGATCGGTTTCCGCGTGATCCTGAGTTTGTTCCGGAGTGGCTGGCTGAGCGTGTGGCGGCGTATGAGAAGCGTAAGGAGCGTAATGCTCGCAGGCGTGAGGCGCGTCGCCGTAAGCGTGAGCGGGAGCGCGGCGACTGAACTGTTGCAGGTTGTCAGTTTGCGTCCGGTTCAGAGATTTGCGGTTGGTGTGGTCGCAGCTGACAAGCACCTCGGTGCTCCGTCGGAGGACATCAACGTGTGGCCGATGAAAGAGTCGGTGAACGTTAATCACCCGGGCAGCTTCTGGGAGTCGGAGCAGAAGTTCGCTGACGACCCGGGAGGGTTATTCATGGGGTGTATGTGAATATGAGTGCGAGTGTGGCGGTGATGGTTTGTGGGAAGGTTTGTATGGGGCGGCGGTAGCCGGTGTGTAGGACGCGCCAGGTCTTGAGGTTGGCGATGGCTCTTTCTACTACGTAGCGGATGCGGTTGATGGAGGTGTTGTAGGCCCTGTCGGCCTCTGGCAGGGGCCCTCCGGGCTGCTTTTTGACCGGGGTGATCATGCCCAGCCCGATATAGCCCTTGTCTCGGATATGGAGGGCGGCAGTGGCGCTGTCGGGCAGGTGGTGGGGCGGGACGTCCAGTAGGCCGCTGGCGCGCAGTGCGGCGGCGTCATGCGTGGCGCCGGGCAGCGGGTCGCCCACCCAGGCGATCGCCCCGGAGGGGGTGCAGGCCACCTGCACGTTCAGCCCGGTGGTGCGGTACTTGCCCGAGAACAAGCCCGGCACGCCCTTCCAGTCCCAGGTTTTCAGCACGGTGCCGTCAATGATCAGGGTTTGAGTGGGGTCGATGTCCTCCACTGTGGGCACGCCCCGTCCCAGGGCATCGGCAATGAGAGCGGTGTAGGAGCTGATGATGCGGGAGGCGGTGGGCTGGGAGATGTCGAAGATCTCGGCCAGCAGCTCCTGGCTGGTGTTGTGCCGCAGGGCCATCACGGTCAGCTTGATGCGCTGGTACAGGCCCAGCACCCGGGAGCCGGCCACCGGCAGGTCCCCCTGGTTGTGCAAGATGGCGCACAGGTCCTGAGGCTGGTGGCGGTCGAGCTTCGTGCTAGCATTCATTACTGACGGTCCGTTCTTCGAGGCTATTCACGGTCAAATGAATCCTCGCAGGAACGGACCGTCCCAACCCTCACCCGCTATACGCGTGTCGCGAACCCCCCCACACCCCCTATGAATAACCCTCCGGGTAACTACGGGTATATTGACATATGTATCGAGTACGACGGTCCGCTTGCGAACGCGGATTCTGTGACTAGGCTGGGGGACGTGAGCCCGGTGGACAGAGTACCGACGAAATTCAGAGTCAGCTGGGTTGACCGTCAAGGTCTTCCTGACGGTCAGTCGTTCGGGAACAGGCGGGTGTAGTGAGTCCAGTGATGCGATACGAAATGGGGTGCGCCGTGGCGGCTAAAGGTGACGCGGTATTCAAGCGGGTGGAGTCCTCGCTTGCGTCATGGTTGTGTGATCAGTCGGATGGAAACTACTTGGAGATTGAGATAGTCGGTATCGGTTTGACGCAGCGCATGAGAGAATGGCTGGTACGCGGCTGTGTGCGTGAGCGTGTGGCGATACCTTACGAAGCAACCTCTATGGTTGATGAGCTTCGTGCTGCGCAGGTGTTGCCTGGTCGTGGGGCGTGGACGTGGTGTCGGTTGTGGATGGATGCGTCTGATGGGGTGTTGCACCAGGAGTGTGACTGGATGCGTGAGCCGGACTTTGGCTCGGGGGCGGCGGGTGCGGGCGAGTATGCGATTGAGTTGGACATTTATCCGCGTGATCCTGAGTTTGTTCCGGATTGGCTGGCTGAGCGTGTGGCGGCGTATGAGAAGCGTAAGGAGCGTAATGCTCGCAGGCGTGAGGCGCGTCGTCGTAGGCGTGAGCAGGAGCGCAGCGACTGAGCCGTTTGGGTGTGAGGTGATTGCTGGCTTTGGTGGTTGATGCGACGTTGGCCAAAGGGACTCTTCGTGTTTGGGGGTGTGGTTTCGGCTCGGGCGTTCCACGGCGTGTTCTGGAGGTGTCGATACGCGGTCCGGAGGTGTTGGGTGCGGAGTCGTAGCGTCGTCGTGGGGTGTGTTGCGTACGTCCCTTCGGCGTTTACTACTCCGGTTAGACCTCTGCTGAAGGCTGCGCAGCCCTTCAACAGAGGCCTAACCGGAGTAGCAGAGTACGAACCGGACTGGTAGACGACCCCGTCCACAGGCACGAAGACGCCGTCGACCTCGCCCGGTGGCCCAGGCAGTAGTCCAAACGCCAGTCCCCCGCCAGCTGACAGCCTCAAACACGAGGAGCCGATACATCTTCAGAACGCGGGCCAGCCGCCGAGGACGTGCTCCTGGGCCGAGTTCTCTAACCGGCCCCACCAATCTGCCCAAACCGAGTCTTCGCGCTGGTGAGTGTGGTGACCGGCGTGTCGCGGGGTGAAGCGCGCCGGTTCGCCGCGGCCGACTTGGCCGCCCCGACCGGCGGTCGCGATTGTGTGATCGCAGTCGGGGCGAAGGGATTCGACTCGACTGGTTCGAGACTGACAGACGCTGTTCGTGCGATTGAGGAGATGGCAGACGCGGGTACCGGGGGCCAGATCGTGTTCGCTGCGGTGGAACGTGACAAGTGCAGCCCTGGAAGTCATGTCGGACGAGCGTGACGCACACGACCCTGATTGATGGTGCTGCGCGTCCGCGTTCGGGGTAGTGTCGTTTCTATAAACAGCGACTTCGGGTCGTCCGCAGGCAAGATCGAGGTAGGAGCTCATGACCGAGTGGTCCTTCGAAGCACAGATGCAGGCCGTCGAGACGCTGTCCGACGCCTGCGTACGTTGGATGCGCTCCGCCCATGTGGAGGAGATGTCAATCGAGGTGCAGGCCGTAGGTGCCCGCGCCGGCGTGCGCAGCCGCGCACTGCGCTCCTCCGGGCTGATGCGGCGCGGCGGCTGGGAGGACAACATCGTGCCCCGGGAGGTTGTCGAACCCGCTGTCAAGGTGCGCATCGCCATGGCCCGGCCGGGCGGCGGCGCCTGGACCAAGGGCGTGTTCACCATGAATAAGCAGGACTACCAGCTGATCTCCGACTTCGACTACGACCACGAGCCCATCCTCAACCCGCCCTACACAGCCGAGGACGTCGCCCAAGAGCTGGAGCTGTTCCCCCGCGACCCCAAGGCGATGCCGGACTGGATGAAGCTGAACCAGTGAACAGCCCCTACCCGGACTATCCGAGTTCTCCCCACTACCCCGCGCAGCAGGCCTCGCTGCCGCCAACACAGGCTCAGCCCACACCCGGCGGCCCATACCTGGCGTATCAGGCGCCGTACCCGGTCCCACCAGGGACGCCGCAGCAGGTACCGTATCCGCCCTACGCCCAGCAGCACTACACGGCGGCCAAACCCCGGCCCACCGCCGCAATCGCCTGGTTCATGGGGCTATTCGTGTTCGCCTTCTATCCCGGCATCGGAGCGATCATAACGTCGGTCATTATGATCGCCGTCGGCTTGAACTGCCGTAAGGATCCCGAACCCGTAAGGACGAATGGCACGGCAGCCGCCAACTGGGGCCTCAACTATTTGCTGGCCACTGTGCTCCTCCTGGGCAGCTTCCTCTACTACATGATCGCGATCCTGCCCGGACGAGGCTCAGATGACTTCCTACCATGGGGACTGCCAGTCGTGGCCTGGCTGCTCATCTCCCTGTTTCACATCATCATCTCCATCGCCTTCGGTGTGCGGGCAAGCCGCGGCAAGGTCGTTCCCTTCCGCGGCATCCCCTTCATCAAATAGCCGGGACTCCACCAGCTGGGGGCTGGCGCGAAGTGGCTCTTTGCGTGGGGGCGGAGGGAGTGCGGGCCTATGCACACCGCCGGCCCCGGCATTGCAGCCTTGGCGCACGTGGGAGAGCAGGCGGTCCCGCCCACAGGCCCGGGGTCAGGCACCGTACACGCTGTCACACCGCCTACCTACCACCGCACCCACAAACACGAACAGCCCGTAAAGCTCACTCACCCGTCGGCGTGAAGTTCCCGACCTGAGCCAGGCGGGGCTTGCGGCCGCGGCGCACCCACCAGCCGCGTCCGGCCCGAAGATGTTCCGCCCGCACCCCGCCGATCAGTGCGCCCTCACCGCGGTCGCCGTCCATGATCAACCCCGTCGCCCCGGTGTCCCGCAGTGCCTGCAACAACTGGTCATACAGGGCGCGCGACGCACCCGCCACCGGCCGGGCCAGCACCACATTCAAACGCAGATCCCGCGACGAGGACAGGAACGGAATGATCTCCCCCAGTGGCCCGGTGCCACCCGAGGACAAGATGTCATAGTCGTCCACCACCAGCACGATCCGCGGCCCGTCCACCGCACGCCCCGCCGCCAGCGCATCGGAGCGCCGGCGCAGCTCCTCGGCGATCGACGCCGACAGTCCGCCGGCCAACGCAGTGGAGGTCGCATGCCCGCCCAAATACGCCTCCGGACAGGCCGCGGCCGTCGTCCGCCGCACGTCATAGACGGCCATCACCAACTCATCGGGCGTGTACCGCTCCACCAGGGACTCGATCACCCCGCGCAGAACCGTGCTCTTGCCGCAGCCCGAATCGCCCAGCACCAGCAGGTGCGGATCCCGCCCGGCCAGATCCAGATTGATTGGCGTCATCGTGTCCTGGAACAGGCCCAACGGCAGCAGATCCGGCGCCTGCTCGCCGTCGGGCAGGTCTGCTGGATCAATGCTCTCGGGCAGCATGCGCACGGGCGCGGGCGCCGGCCCCGACCAGCTCTTTGCGATCAGCTGCGCCATGGCCGCCAACATCATGCCCACGCCCCGAGACAGGTCCGCGCCCTCGGGCACAGGCAGTGCCACCTGGGCGAACAACTTATCCGTGCGCAGCACCCGCCCCGGCGTATCCGCCCGCAAGGTGGCCGAGAGCTTGCGCGCCACCAGGGAGTCCGCCGGATCATTCAACCGCAGCTCCAGGCGGGTGCCCACCAGCGACTGCTGCGACATGCGCAGATCGTTGCCCCGTGAAAGCGTCATCACCGCATGCACTCCCAGGCCGCCGCCGCGGCGCAGCACCTCATCCAACGGCTCCTCCAACTCCGGGAAATCCGAACGCAGCAGGCCCAGGCCGTCCACCAGCAGCACCACGTCGGCACTGGCCAGTTCCGGCACCTCGCCCGCGGCATGCCGGGTGCGCAGCACCTCCAGAGAATCGATGTGGTGCGCCGCCAGCACCCGTTCGCGCTTATCCAGCATCGCCACCACCTCCTCCAGCACGCGGCGCATGCGCTCGCGGTCCCCGCGTGTGGCCACACCGCCCACATTCGGCAGCGCCGCCAGCCGGGACAACCCGCCGCCGGTGGCGTCCACCCCGTAGAAGGCGAGTCGATCGGGGCCGTGCGTCAGCGCCGCCGCCGTGGCCAGCGTCCACAAGAAAGTGGTGCGGCCGCTCTGCGGTGCCCCAACCAAGGCCACATGCCCGCCGCCCACCGTCAGGTCCAGCAGCCACGGCTGCTGGCGTTGGTGTGCGGGATCATCCACCAGTCCCACCGGCACCCTGATGCCGGGGCCGGGCGGGGCCGGCGCCCGCAGGCCGACGCCGTCGCGCCTAAGCGGCCCGCCCAGCACCGCCGTCAGCGGCAGCTGCGCGGGCAGTGGCTCCAGCCATACCGGCGGCATCGGCTCGGCGGCCCGGCTGAGCTGGGAGACGACGGCGTCAACCACCGTCTCCCGGGTGGTGTGCCCCTCCGGGACCGCCATCTGGGCGGCGGCCGGCTCCTCGGTCTCCAGGCCGTTGTGAACCGGCAGCAGCAGCGGCAACTGCTCCTCCCGGTCGGCGGGGGTGGGCTCGGCCTCCACCTGCTCAACGGGGCCGGAGACGTAGCCCGCCCGGAAACGCGTGTAAATGCTGGTGTCCACCTTCAAGTACCCATACCCCGGTGAGGCCGGCAGGTGGAAGGCGTCCGGCACGCCGATCACCGTGGAGGACTCCGCCTCGGTGAAGGTGCGCAGGCAGATCCGGTAGGACAGGTAGGTGTCCAGGCCTCGCAGCTTGCCACCCTCAATACGCTGGCTGGACAGCAGCAGGTGCACGCCGATTGACCTGCCGATACGCCCGATCGTCAGCAGCAAATCCACGAAGTCAGGATTCGCCGTCAGCAGCTCCCCGAACTCGTCGATGATGACGAACAGGTGCGGCATGGGCGGCATCTGTGGATGCTCCTCGCGCAGCCGCCGGTAGTGGGCGATATCGGGGGAGGAGCCGGCGTCCCGCAGCTGCTTCTGTCGGCGCACCACCTCACCGGCGATCGACGCCCGCGCCCGCTCGATCAGCCCGGCGTCGTCGGCCAGATTATCCATCAGCCCCACCACGTGCGGCAGGGAGGCAAAGGGCGCGAAGGCGGCGCCGCCCTTGTAATCGACCAGAATCATGGACAGGTCCTGCGGGCCGTGACTCACGGCGAGCGCGGTGACCAGGGTGCGCAGCAGCTCCGACTTGCCCGAACCGGTCGCCCCCACGCACAGCCCGTGGGGACCCACGCCCAGCTGGGCAGACTCCTTCAGATCCAGCAGCACCAGCTCGTGATTGTCATCGGTGCCCAGCGGAACCCGCAGGAAGTCGCGGGCGGGGCGGGGTCGCCAGGCGGCGGGCACGTCGATGCTCCTGGGATCATCCACCCCGAGCAGGTCGGCCGGGGAGGTGGCGGAGGTCTCCTCCACCTCCCGCTCGGCGGCCGCGCCCAGGGATAGGGGCGCCAACGCCCGGCACACCCCCTCCGCGGCTGCCGGACCCAGCTCGTCGGGGGTCACCACGGTGGGCGGAAGCGGGGCGGCGTCGGGGTCGATCCTGCCTGTGGCATCGACGGCGGGCCGCAGATCCTCCACCAGCACCGTGCCGTCCTCGCGCACCGTCAGCCGCAGCGACGGGTCAGAGGGCTCATCCAAACGGTCGGTGACCAGATGCAGGATGGTCGCCCCCACGTCCTGCGCGCGCAGGGAGGCGTCGGGGATGGTCAGGGACTGGGCCGTACCGGCGTCGTCGACGACGGCGAGCAGACGGGCACGGCGGTTGTGCGGACCGCCCGCCCCGATGCGCGCCACCCGGGCGGCAGCCTTCGCGGCGGCGGCGATCTCGGGGCGCAGCACCCGCTCCAGATCAGCCTGGTCCGTGCCGATCCGACGCATGGCCACCGGACCGTCGAAGGCGCCGTGGATGCGCAGGTGGGGGAGTCGGGACACGCCCTCCCAGGCGTCGGCCACGGACTCGTCATAGGCCAGCGCCATATGCAGATCCTCCGGGGCGTGATGCACCGCGGCCTGCACCAGCAGGGTGCGGGCCAGCGCCCGCGTCACCTCCTTAGGGCCGATGACCGACACCTCGCCAGCGGCGTCAAGATCAATGGTGGCGGGCATGGCGTACTGGACGGCGTAGCTGTCAACCAGGGTCCGCGCCTCCTGCACCAGCAGGGGGTCGGCCTGGGCGACGGCGTCGGAGCGGGGCATGGCCGCCAGCGGGTGGGGCAGGTCGGCGGTGCCCAGGCGCAGGCGCAGGAAGTCGCCGTCGTTGCGCCGCCGCTCCCAACGGTGCCCCGAGGACACCGCCCAGGCCGCCAGCGCCTGCGGGGCGGGATCGGCCCGGTACGCCCGGCGACGCAACTGTCCGGCGGTGGATTCCAGGGCGCGGGCGGAGTCGGCCAGGGAATCCAGGTAGCGTTCGCGCCGCTCACGGCGCTGGCGTGCCTGCCCGTTGCGGCGGGACATGGTGGCGGCCAGCATGCCGATCATGGTCACCAGCATCACCACCGCGCCCAGAACCGCGAAGATCAGGTTGGAACGCAGCAGCGTCATCATCAGCATGGACGAGCCGGCTCCGGCCAGGGGCAGCATCATCTGGAAGGGAAAGGCCTGACCCGCACCGGTGTCGGTCAGCTGCGGCGGCACCGGCAGAACGATCGGCTCGGGCAGATCCAGGGGGCGGTGCGGACGCCCGGGGCGGTGAACAGTGCGGATCATGCCTCGCCTCCCGCAGCGACTTCTCCGGTGATTCGCACGGTCTGGGCGGCCGCGTCCACGGCGCGGGCGGCCAGGGCGGCGACGGCGACGGCGGTGCGACGCCGCAGAGGTGAGGGGCCGGGACGCCGCAGCGCGGGGTCGTAGGGGATCAGCGTCTCATCCGCCTCCGGGCGCGGTATGAG
The DNA here is from genome assembly GCF_004102025.1 of Actinomyces qiguomingii. Classification (NCBI taxonomy): domain Bacteria; kingdom Bacillati; phylum Actinomycetota; class Actinomycetes; order Actinomycetales; family Actinomycetaceae; genus Actinomyces; species Actinomyces qiguomingii. The sequence goes on from NZ_CP025228.1 coordinate 171,262, forward strand.
CGGATGCCCGGGAGTGGTGGCGACAATCGCGTGCAGCACCACGGGCAGGGGCCCGCCCGCAATCCCCGCGGAAGGTGCGGCCGCGGTGGGAGCCGCCCCGTCCGCCCTGGCCTTGGCCGCGCGGTCGGCGAGGGCCGCCTTAAGCCCTTGCAGGCGCTCGCGGGTACGTTCCACCTCCCGGCGTCGTGCCGGACTGACTACCACCACGGCGTGGTGGAGTGGGGCGATCTCGGCCAATTCCTCGGGGGGCAGCAGGCCGGTCTCGGTCAGGCACGCGTCGAAAAAGTGCCCCAGTTCGCGCCGCACCTGGTGCCACGACGGCGGTAGGTGCGCGGCACCGGGATCCAGCCGTAGGCAGGAGGTCAGGCCGTCCGGCCCGCAGCCGGCCGCCCCGCGCAGTGCCGGTCCCAGCTGCGCCGGGGGAACCGCGGTGGGAACCGGCTCCTCCAGGGGCCACCTGCGGGAGAAGGAGAGGCGGTCAGCGGCGGTGTTCGTACCCGGGGAGGCCGACAGCAGCAGCGCCGGTGCGCGCCTGGCGCGGGTCAGCGCCCCGGTGATCTGCAGGGCCACGGTGGTCGACCCGCATGCCGGCACGGTCGGCACCACCGCGATGCGGCAGGTAAGGGGCAGTGGCTGCACCAGGTCCTGGTGCGTCTGTGTGGCGGTGCTGCGCCAGGCGGCCGCGCCGGTCAGAGCCAGGGCGCACAGGTCGAGCGGTCGGCGCAGACTGTCCATGCGGGCGGCGCCGCCGCGGCGCGTGCCAGCGGGGCCGAGCACGGGGGCGGTCATGAGAAGAGTCCCAGAAGGTGGGTGAACAGCCCGTCGAGCCCACACAGCAGCGGCACCGTGGCGACGGTGGCGACGGTCTCCAACAGGTCTCCTAGGCGCCGCAGGCGCACACGGGTCTGATCCGCGCTCCGATACAGGGCGGCGGCCGCCAGCGCCACCACGGCCGCGGCTAGCAGCGCGGCGCGCTGCGACCAGGGCAGCGGCGAGGCCAGGATCAGCGGCGCCGGCAGGCAGGCCAGCCACAGGGCGATGACCTCCGCCCGTAGCGGGAAGGCCCGTGAACGCAGCGCCACGGCGGTCACGACCGCCACCGCCAGCCACCATCCCCACGGATCGTCCTGCCATGCCAGATTCGCCGTGGCCCAGGCCGTGGCGGCGGCCGCCACCAGGCAGGTGACCAGCAGGGAGTCATGGGCCGCGATCAGGCTGCGGCGAGCGCGATCGCGTGGCGGCAGCACCCCGGTCAGGGCCGTGTCGTCCAGGCGGGCCGCACCGGAGACGATCAGCGCTATCCACGGCAGTGAGCCGGTCAGTACCAGGGCCAGCAGCGCCAGGAATCCGTAGGCGAGCTTGGTGCTGGGTGACAGGGCGGCCACGAGTATCCAGCCGCCTTCGGCTCCGAGACCTACGGCAGCACCGGTGATCCATCCGGTGCGCCCGCGCGCCAGCCCCATAGCGGCCGTGACCAGCAGGAGCAGGGCCAGGGCGGCCAGTCCTCCGGACTCGGTTCCCAACGCCACCAGAGTCAGGCATTGTGCCGCCAGCACCCCCAGTAGCAGGCACAGGCAGATGATGTCGGCGCCCGCCGGGCCGATGCCGCCGCGGTGGAGCGCAGCCACGGCGAACAGCACGACCAGTGATGCCAGCGCCACCCAGGCGTGCGCCGTCACGGACAGGTCCTGCAACTGGGGCCACAGGGCGAGCGCGGTCAGGACACCGATGATGATGCCGGCTCCGCGCGACCGGTCTGTCGGACGCCACCTACCCGCATGCGCCTCGGTCAGGTCCGCCATCGCCTCACTGAGGTCGGATACGCGTGCTGGCGGCGGGATTGCGTCGTCCGCGACAACACGCAGGATCTCGCCGTCCAGGACCTCCTGTGCGGCCAGATCCAGTTCCGGGTCCACCAGGCGGCCGTCGGCGCGCACCAGATGAGTGGTGGTCGGCGCTCCGGAGTGCTCGGGCGTGCCGCCCAGCAGGGACAGCAGGGTTGGCATCTGGGTGCCTACCGGCTCGGTTGAGGGGAGCACCATCTCGGCGCGCGACCTCTCCGCCACCAGCGTTACGCGCGTGTAGGGGATCATTGATCTGCTTCCTGGGTTGCTTCCGGTACGGCCTCCGGCGTTCCTGAGGGTGAGGGGCGCCAGGTGGCGCCGTCGGTGGAGGCGTTCCCGCCGGAGGGGTTGCGGGTGGAGTCGAAATGCGTGGAGACGTAGGCGTAACCCACGCAGGCGCTGCAGGCCAGGGCGGCGACCACCAGCGATGCGATCAGTCGCGGCGCCTGCGCCCGGCTCCTGCCCGGGGTGCGGCCGTGCTCCAGGGCGTCACGCAGGCGTGCATGGTGCACCCGTGCGGAGTCGAGAACCGCCTGTTCGTTCTCACGCGCCATGGACGCTCATCTCGGGGCCGATGCGGCCGGCGGCCGGCGCGCCACCGGTGGCGCGGGCGTCTGAGCTTGTGGGGATCATCCGACCATCCTTTCCGGTCCCTGCTGGGCGGAGTCATCCGGCTTCGACTCCTGTTGGGCGCGCGCCCGCTCCTGTGCCCTTTCACGTGCGCGTATGGACTTGCGTGTTACGCGCGGCGGGCCGGTTTGTTGGCCGGTGGCATCGGAGGGCGCTGGCGGGGCGGCCTTGGTGGCGGGCGAGGCCGCCCGCATGGGCGCGGCCGCCGCACCGTTGGGAGGCGTGCTCGGGCCGGGCACGGATGCCTGCGGCCGCGTGGCGGGCTGAGTTCGTGCGGATGCCTGCGGCGTCGGCGGCGTCGCAGTGGGAGGGGGCGGGGCGGAGGCCGACGGCGGAACTGTGGGCGGCAACGGTATCGGGGCCGTGCGGTTGACCGGGTGCGCCCGTAGGGGAGCGGGTTGCGGCGTCGGCACTTGGCGGAGGAAGGGGGCCGGGCGTGAGGGGCGGGCGGCGGGAGGATCCGGAACCGCACGCGTCACCGGGTGGGGCGAGTGCTGGTCCCGCTCTGCGGACGGGTGGGCAACCGAGGGCGACGTGCTCGCGGCGGGGGGTGAATCCGGCGTCGGCGCGGGAACGGCACTGACCGCCTTGGGGGGCTCGGCCTGCCAGACCTCGGTGCCCCTTTCGTGCGGTGCATGGGAGCCGGGCTCTGTGGCGGCCTGTGTGGGCGCGCCAGGGGCATTGGCGGAGAAGGCCGTGGCGGCTGGAATCTGGCTGGAAGGAGCCTGGGCAGCGTGGGCCTGGCTGGAGGGGGCCTGCGTGGGCGGTACCTGGCTGGAGGGGGCCTGTGTGGGCGCGCCGGGGGCATTGGCGGCGAAGGCCGTGGCGGCTGGAATCTGGCTGGAAGGAGCCTGGGCAGCGTGGGCCTGGCTGGAAGGGGCCTGCGTGGGCGGTACCTGGCTGGAAGGGGCCTGGGCAGCGTGGGCCTGGCTGGAGGGGGCCTGTGTGGGCGCGCCAGGGGCATTGGCGGCTGGGTGCGGCTGCCGCGGAAACTCGATTGTGGCGTTGTGAATCGGCGGGACGGTCTGCACCGGAGGCTCGGGCGCGGCCTGCGGCTCGGCTGCCACCCGTGGTGCGGACTCGGGGGTGGCTATCTGCCAGTGGGCGGCCAGCTCGTCGAGTTCGTCCAGCGTCACCTGCGACGGATTCGGGCCATGTTTGATGTCGAGCACCACAGCGCCGTGCGCCGCACCCAAATACATCAGTGCTAGTAGGCAACGCGGAGTTCCGGTGGGAAGTCCGGCGTCGGCATCAACCGTGAGCAGACCCAGCAGCAAGCCGCCGACGCCCCTGCCGTAAAGGCAGTGGGCGGTGAACTGGGCGATCAGGACGCCGAATGCGGCCAGCACCAGAACCAGTCTGACAAGAGCCGGACTCGGCAGCAGCAGTCCGGTGACAAGGGGCAGTAGTACGGCTGAGATGTCGATGGCGATGCTGGCGCCGACCAGCTGACGCGATGCTGCGCGGCAACCGGCAGGGAGCGGTCGGCTCGCGTATTGCGGGGTCAAGGCATGCCTCCTTCGCCTCGGGGTAGTGGCCGGGTCACTGCGTTTAGCGACCCGGCCGCGGTATCGTTTGCGTCACGAGTATGGCACAAGGAGTGGGGGTGTTGGCATGTGCGATTGCCTATGCTCCTGGTCGGAGGCTCGGCGCGGGCATTGGAGGCTGTGTGCGGGCCGCTGCCACGCCAGCGAGGAGCGCCAGGCGAGGGGCGCCAGGCGAGGGGCGCCAGGCGAGGGGCGCCAGCGAGGAGCGTCAGCGCAGAATGCCGAGCGCGTCCAGGCGCGCCTCGATGTCATCCAGCTGCGCCTCGGTGTCGGCCTCCACCGTATGCGCGTGCCAGCCGTTGGTCAGGTCCGACAGGGTGGAGGACTCGGTCATGCGTTCCATGAAGAGCTCGAGCTCGGTGTGGTTGTGTATGAGTAGATCCACGGTGATCTGACCGTAGAGTCGATGCTCGATGATCGTGTCCAGCGCCGTGCCGCCGGCGTCGATGATCGCGGCGATCTCGGTGGCGACCTGTTCGCGTCCGTGCTGGACGTGGAAGACGCGACGCGGACGCGAGCTCGGGCGGGCCAGCACATAACCGCGATTGGTGGCGCGAATGGCGTGGCCGGCCGCGCGCAGCAGAGCCACGTCGCCGACCACGATTTGCCGGGAGACGCCGAGTTGCTCACCCAGCAGCGCCGCGGCTAAGGGTGCGGTCGCCTCCTCAAGGCGGGCCAGGATCGTCTGCCGGCGCTCGCTTGCGTCCATGTCGCGTCGTCCTCTCGGTTATCCGCGGTCGGCCGATGTGAGTCGTCTCATGGAACGTAGCACGGCTGCCTGAGGAGTCGGGAGGGCGCAGGGTCGGCGCTCGGACTCAGGACGGCGCGACACGCCGGTGAGACGTGATTCGAGCGGCATTTTGTATGACTTCATCCCCAGCCTGGGGACGGGTGCGGATGCGGATGGGTGCGGTCCCTGTGGAGGAGGGGGCGATTAAGTGCCCGGAATTCGTGTCGGACCCCTGCGGGAGCATGGGGGGCACCGATCCGGGGAGCTCGGGGCGCGATCGACCCTGGCCCGCCCGGAGAGGTCGGCGCAGGGGGTCTGTGCCGAGTCCACAGGCGCGTCCACAGCGGTCGGCGCACAGTCCACAGCTTCGGAGGGCGCTATGCACAAGGACACGCCAGCCACATCATCTTGGGGTAGTGGCGCACCTCCACCCCTAGGGGTAGTGTCTTGAGCAGCAGGGGGCGCTTGCCCTCCCGAGAACTACATGCGTGTGATTACACCCGGGTGAGCCGCTGTTCGCGGTGTTGGTGCCGGGGCGCGCGCACTACAACATCCATCCACTCTCACTGCCAGGAAGTGACCGACATGGCGATCACCGTCTACTCCAAGCCCAACTGCGTCCAGTGCTCCGCGACCTACCGCGCCCTGGATAAGGCCGGCCTATCCTATGAGACGGTTGACATCACCCTCGACGCCGAGGCCCTGGAGCAGGTCCGCTCCCTGGGCTACGCGCAGGCTCCCGTGGTCATGGCCGGCGGCGAGCACTGGTCCGGCTTCCGCCCGGACAAGATCAAGGCCCTCGCCGTCGTCGCCGCTGAGGCCGCCGTCATCTGAGCGGGGGACGGCGTTCGTGAGCGACCGCCCCCTTCTGGTCTACTTCTCCTCCACCTCGGAGAACACTCACCGCTTCGTTGGGCGTCTCGGCTACCCCAGTGTGCGCATACCGCTGCGCCCGGGGGATGAGCCGCTGAGCGTCCACGAGGAGTACATACTCGTTGTTCCGACCTATGGGGGTGGCGCCATCAAGGGGGCGGTGCCCAGGCAGGTCATCAAATTCCTCAACGACCCCCACAACCGATCGCTGTGCCGCGGCGTGATCGCCTCGGGCAACACCAACTTCGGCGAGGCCTACGGCATCGCCGGTGACATCATCGCCAGCAAGCTGAACGTGCCCTTCCTCTACCGGTACGAGCTGCTGGGCACACCCACCGACGTCGAACGCGTCAAAGAAGGATTGGACAAGTTTTGGCAGACACGCTGACGGATACGACGAGCTTCCCGCTCGCGGCGGCGCCGGAGTCGCGGGCGGCCGCGTCGTCGGTACCGGACCTCGACTACCACGCCCTGAACGCCAAGCTGAACCTGTACGACGCGAACGGCATGATCCAGTTCGACGCCGACCGGGAGGCCACGCGCCAGTACTTCCTCCAGCACGTCAATGACAACACCGTCACCTTCCCCTCCCTGGAGGACAAGCTGGAGTACCTGGTGCGAGAGGGCTACTACGAGCAGCAGGTGCTGGACCGCTACCGCCCCGAGTTCGTCAAGTCCGCCTTCAAGGCCGCCTACGCCTACGACTACCGTTTCGAGACCTTCCTGGGCGCCTTCAAGTACTACACCTCCTACACGCTCAAGACCTTCGACGGCAAGCGCTACCTGGAGCGTTTCGAGGACCGCGTCACCATGGTCGCCCTGGCTCTGGGCGACGGCGATGAGTCGCTGGCGCTGGACCTGATCGGTGAGATGATGTCGGGCCGCTTCCAGCCGGCCACCCCCACCTTCCTCAATGAGGGCAAGGCCCAGCGCGGCGAGCCCGTCTCCTGCTTCCTGGTGCGTATCGAGGACAACATGGAGTCGATCTCCCGCGGCATCAACTCCGCCCTGCAGCTGTCCAAGCGGGGCGGCGGTGTCGCCCTGCTGCTGAGCAACCTGCGGGAGATGGGTGCCCCCATCAAGCGCATCGAGAACCAGTCCAGCGGCGTGATCCCGGTGATGAAGCTGCTGGAGGACTCCTTCTCCTACGCCAACCAGCTGGGCGCACGGCAGGGTGCCGGCGCCGTCTATCTGCACGCCCACCACCCGGATATCCTGCGATTCCTGGACACCAAGCGGGAGAACGCGGATGAGAAGATCCGCATCAAGACCCTCTCGCTCGGCGTCGTCATCCCGGACATCACCTTCGAGCTGGCCCGCGCGAACGAGGACATGTACCTGTTCAGCCCCTACGACGTCGAGCGCGTCTACGGGCTGCCCTTCGCGGACATCAACGTCACCGAGAAGTACCGCGAGCTGGTGGCCGACGAGCGCATCCGCAAGGACAAGATCAACGCTCGCCAGTTCTTCCAGACACTGGCCGAGATCCAGTTCGAGTCCGGCTACCCCTACGTCATGTTCGAGGACACGGTCAACCGCGCCAACCCGATCAAGGGCAAGGTGGTCATGTCCAACCTGTGCTCGGAGATCCTGCAGGTGTCCGAGCCGAGCGTGCTCAATGAGGACCTGTCCTACGCCCACGTCGGCAAGGACATCTCCTGCAACCTGGGCTCCTTGAACATCGCCAAGACCATGGAGTCCCCGGACTTCGCCCGCACCATCCGCACCGCCGTGCGCGGGCTGACCGCGGTCTCCGACCAGACGGAGCTGGAGTCGGTGCCGTCGATCAACCGCGGCAACCGCGAGTCCCACGCGATCGGCCTGGGCCAGATGAACCTGCACGGGTTCCTTGCGCGTGAGGGAATCCACTACGGGTCCGAGGAGGGGCTGGACTTCACCAACGTCTACTTCGCCTCCGTGCTGTTCGCGGCGTTGACCGCATCGCACGAGCTGGCCGTGGAGCGCGGGGAGACCTTCGTCGGCTTTGAGGACTCCAAGTACGCCTCTGGGGAGTTCTTCGACAAGTACCTGACCCAGGACTTCGTTCCGGTTACCGAGCGGGTCCGGGAGGTCTTCGCAGCATCGTCGGTGCACGTGCCCACGCGCGCGGACTGGGCGGAGCTGGCGGGCAAGATCAAGCGCGACGGCATCTACAACCGCAACCTCCAGGCGGTGCCGCCCACCGGGTCGATCTCCTACATCAACCACTCCACCTCCTCGATCCACCCGATCGTCGCCAAGATCGAGATCCGCAAGGAGGGCAAGATCGGGCGCGTCTACTACCCGGCGCCCTACATGACCAACGACAACCTCGAGTTCTACGAGGACGCCTATGAGATCGGCCCCGAGAAGATCATCGACACCTACGCCGCCGCCACCCAGCACGTGGACCAGGGGCTGAGTCTGACGCTGTTCTTCCCGGACACTGCTACCACCCGCGACGTCAACCGCGCGCAGATCTACGCCTGGCGCAAGGGCATCAAGTCGCTGTACTACATCCGCCTGCGCCAGGCGGCGCTGACCGGCACCGAGGTGGAGGGCTGCGTTTCCTGCATGCTGTAAGGCTGTGCCCGAATGAGGCGTTGAGTTGAGGCGCTCCGGTGGTGGCGATTCGGACGTGAAGGCGGCCATCGGGCGAATCCGGTACGCGAAACCCGGCTCGCCCACCGTCCGGAAGGCTGCCGGGTCCACTTCGCAGGCCTGCTGCCCTGAGCGGTGAGCAGCTTCTTATGTTGCCAGCGCCAACGGCGCGACGGGGCTTCGGCACTACAGTGCTACGGCGTTGCGGCGTTGCGGCGTTACGGCGCCAGTTTCCGGGCAAGGTGGTGTGTGGCGCTCGACGAAACCTAGGCGGAGGCTGCCCGTGCCGGATGCAGCCACGCGTTACTCGGTCGAACGCATATGGGCCAGGGGGGAAGTTGTCCGGGAGCAGGCGTTGAGGCTTCTACCGGTTTGGGATGTGCGGGTTGGGATGGTGTCTGGGATGTGTGGCTGTTGCGGTTCGGTCGGCAGCCCCGCACAGGGTTCTATTTGGACCGCCTAGCTGCGCTTGGACCGCGCCAGACGCACTCCCGGACAGTTCAACCCAAAGTAGGAGTGCGGTCCAACCGCAGGTTCGTGATCCAAGTAGGAGCGCGGGAGTGCGGGACAGGTGCGGCGCCGGTCCCGGCTGGCCTCGCCGCGGCCAGTCAGCGCGCCGGGCGCCGGGCGGAGCCGAGAGTCCCGGGTGGACGTAAACCGGCTGTGCTGGTCGCCGTCGAATACGGCAACGCCTTGGAGAGTTCCGGGCGGACGCGAACCAGATCCCCGGGGTGTTGGATTCCGGGGGCGACCGCGGGTGCGTGGGGGCGTGGCCATCAGTGGCGTGGCGGAGCGGCGGCGATGCGGGGCGACCGCGGGTGCGCGGGGGCCTGTACTCCCACGTGACGGCATCAGGCGGGGTGGGCGGGGCGACCGCGGGTGCGCGGGGGCCTGGCCACCCACGCAGCTGACCGTTGGTGCTCGTTGCCGTGCGTGGCGGCCCGAACCCACGGCGGAGCGCCCGGGCGTACACCACCGACAGTCAACAGCCCCCAACCCAACAGGCCGGCAGCGCGCAGCACTGCCGGCACCCTCAAACTGGAAGAGCCGTGTTGGGGCCGGGGCCGGTGGGTTTACTACTCCGGTTGGGGCTCTACTACTCCGGTTCGGGCTCTACTACGCCACTTAGGTGTTTGTTGAAGTCCTCTGGACCGTTCAGCAGAGTCCTAAGTGGCGTACTCAACGGTGAAGTGGCGTAGTAGAGGTCCCGGCGGGGTAGGTGGGTGTTCGCGTTGGTGCTTGCCAGGGGCGTTGGTGGTCGGTGGTGCTGGTTGGGTGCAGTTCAGTGTCCGGGTGGTCGGTGGTGTTGGCTGGGGGGAGGCTGGTGGTGTCCGGGAGTGTGGTTTGCGGTGCTGGTGTGGTGTGTGTGGCTGGTGGGGTGTTGGTGGGGTGTGGCGGTGAGGTTGCGATTTGGTCTACGGTACAAAGTTTGGTGCGTTTTGACCCCGACTTTTCCGCATGACTTCGTTGAAAGTTGGTGGCTGGAGGGGTCATGGGGGATGTCGGTGGCGCTTGGCTTGTTTTCAACGAAAGGTGGTAGTTTTGAGGTGGTGTTAGCCGGTCTCGTGGGGTGCTTGCGGGGTCGGTGGCGATCTGGCCTCTGGAAGTGGCGGTATGACGCGGTTTCCAGAGGCAGGGGTCAGGAAGCACCTCGCACCTCCAGGTGCATTGAGACAGCAGCGTCAGTGCTGGCCACCGAAAAACGGAGCGGTCAGGAAGCACCTCGCACCTCCAGGTGCATTGAGACCGACCACTCCAGGTGGGTGGATCCATCATACGGGTTGTCAGGAAGCACCTCGCACCTCCAGGTGCATTGAGACCCTTCTACCCGTCGCTCTACCCACCCGGTCTTGCCGTCAGGAAGCACCTCGCACCTCCAGGTGCATTGAGACGCTGGGGGGCGCCCGTTGAGCTGGAAGACCAGGGCGTCAGGAAGCACCTTGCACCTCCAGGTGCATTGAGACCGGCACGCATCTGCCGCGTTTTGCGTCTCGAAGACAAGTCAGGAAGCACCTCGCATCCCCGCTGGCTGGTTAGGCGGTGGGTGTCGGCTGGTCCCGACTCCGCGTCGCTGCCGCGAGGTTCTCCGGCGGCCGATCTCGACGCCAGAGTCCGGCGATGAGATGTGCTGCTCGCGTGCTGACGACTAGCGAGTGACGGCTCGGTGCCTCGCGTTGGGCGGCGGGCCGGGCCGGAGCTTCGGGGCGCACGCAATGGCCATCAGGGCAAACCCACCCAATTCCCGGTTTCCCTTGGAAGTACGCGGAACCCGCTTCTGGGGCAGAATCCGGTGGTATCGCTCCAGCGTGCAGCGGGGTCCGCGATGCACGCTGGAGCACTGTCATGACACTCCGATCGGCGGTGAGATCCGCGTAATCACGCGGATTCCTCCACGGCGCTCGCTCCTGAAGCGTGCAGACCCATCGCGCACACCCGCGCAACACCACCCAGCAGGCGTTCCGGCCACGCCAACCACCGACACCAGCACCCGCACCACACTCCCAGACCGGAAGAGCCCGAAAGGGTGCATGGGGGCCCGACCTGCGCAATACGAAACACGACCTTGGGGTGCGTTTTACGACCCCGGGGTGGTCGTCAAACGCACCCCAAGGTCGTAAAACGTCACGAAGGTCGTTGAAGATCCCGCCACGGTCGTGCGGCACACAGCGTGCAACGGCCAACCGGGGACCCTGACCCTGCCGGTGGGCGCATACCCTTGACCCATGCGAGCCCAACGCATCACCGACACCATCGCCTACCACGCCGAAGGCCCCTGCTGGTGGGAGGCCACCGGGCGGCTCCGCTTCGTTGACATGCTTGCCGGCGCCGTCGTCGAACTGGACGATGCCGCCGACGGCGGACACCGCCGCCTGCCCGTCGGCTCCCCGGTTGCCTCCGTGATCCGCCCCCGCGCCGGCGGCGGTGCGATCGTCGCCACCGAACACGGGATCTCCCTGTGTCGCCGCGAGGACCTGAGTGACCTCGCCCCCGCGGCGACGCTTTTCGCGGACCCGTCCGTGCGCACCAACGAGGGCGGCTGCGACCCGGGCGGCCGCTTCTGGATCGGCACCATGCCGTATGCCAAGACCCCCGGCGACGCCACCATGTACCGGTGGGACGGCCCCGGCACGGAGCCGCTGACCGCCTGGGGCGGCGCCACCATCTGCAACGGCCTCGGCTTCTCCCCCGACTCCCGCACCGCCTACTGGACGGACACGCCCACCGGCACCGTCGTAGTCATGGACTACCGGCCCGACGACGCCGACCGCGGCGGCCTGACCGATCCGCGCCCCTTCGTGTCAATCGACCCCGCCGCCGGCCATCCGGACGGGCTGTGCGTGGACGCCGACGGCGGGGTGTGGGTGGCTCTGAACGGCGGGGCGGCCGTGCACCGCTACGGACCCGACGGCGGCCTGGACGCCGTCGTCGAGCTGCCGGTGCGGCAGGTTACCGCCTGCACCTTCGGCGGCTACGACTACACAACCCTGTTCATCACCACCTCCCGTGAGGACCTGCCCGCCGACGTCGAGCCCGCCGCCGGCTCCATCTTCGCCGTGGAGCCGGGTGTGCGCGGGTTGGCGCCCCTGCCCTTCGCCCAATAAGTACAGAGCCGCCTCCGGGCATCGGGGTATGGATATCCCGTGCCCGGAGACGGCTGTGGCTCATGCCCGCCTCATCGCGGCCTAGCGGTGGAAGCGCTCCTTCAGCCGGGAGATGCGCTCCTCCCAGGCCTCCTTGCGCTCCTGACGCCGTTCCTGGCGCATGACCCGGGTGGCCTCGCGGTGCGCCGCCTCCGTGGCGGCCTGCGCCGCCTCAAGCTCGGCCAGCACCTCATCGGCGGGACGCCGCACCACCACGCCGTCCAGCGGGGCGACCAACCCGTCCAGCACCTCCTCGGCATATTCACGGGTCTCGGCGAAGATCGCCGTCGTGCCCGCGGGCAGGCGCGAACTGAACTCGCCGATGGCCGTCTCGGCGCGGTTGATGCGTCCCACATCAACGAATCCCCCGGCCAGAGCGCCAGCGCCCCAGCCCAGCAGCATCCCCAACGGCCCGCCCAGAATGCCGATGACCATGCCGATCAGGCCGCCGGAGAAGGCGCCGTCGCCGATGCGGGAATCGGCGCCCTCGGCCAGATGCAGATGGCCGTCCGGCTCCCGTTCGGCGATGATGGCGGCCGGAACGGAAATCCTGTCCGCCTGCGCCGCCTGTCGGATGTCACTGAGTGCCTCGTAAGCCTTGCTGGATTCCGCGAAGGTCACGACGACGAAGTTGTGCATGGTCATGATGCTGACTCCTGCCTCATTAGTCGGTTGACGGCCCGTAAGGGCTGGTGACAAGGAAAGTAAACATCTCCTGCTAGGGGGTTGTTAGAGGAATGGGGTGACTTCGGGCATTCTAGTAGTATTTTCTTGGCAATGCCCCGGGCGGCTATGAGCATTCGTGCAGATTTTGGTCAGTGCATGGCAAGAATCGCGGGGCGGACGCGTGCGCACGACTTCATGGAGCGTCCGAGTGTTCGTCCAGGAGACGGCGAGTCGCACCCTTGACAATGCCCGCGTGGACCCGCTGCTGCGCAACTGCCTGCTCGTGTTGACATTCATTCTGATAGGCGCCTGCTTCTCGGCCTCCGAGATGGCGCTGGTGTCACTGCGCCCAACCCAGGTGGATGAGCTGGCCCGACGTGGTGGCGCCGGAGAGGTGGTCAAGAATCTGACAGCGGATTCCAATCAGTTCCTGTCCGCGGTCCAGGTGGGCGTGACAATAGCCGGCTTCTTCTCTGCCTCATTCGGGGCCGCCCAGATCACCCCTGCACTGGTGCCCGTGTTGACGGCCGCGGGGATGGGCGACGCGGCGGCCTTAGCGGTCGCGTTCATAGGGGTCACGCTGCTGATCTCCTACCTGTCGGTGGTGGTGGGGGAGCTGGTGCCCAAGCGCATCGCCATGCAGTCGGCCCGCACTGTCGCGCTGCTGGCTGCGCGCCCGCTCGCAGCCATCACTGCGGCGTTGCGACCGGTGATCTGGCTTCTGGGAGCCTCCACCAACGGCGTGCTGCGCCTGCTGGGCAAGGACCCCGCGGCGCGGATCGAATCGGTGGGACTGGGGGAGCTGCGCACCCTGATACAGGCGCAGGAGGCCCTGGGCGCGGAGGAGCGGCGGATGGTGGTGGACCTGCTCTCGGTGGGGGAGCGCACGGTGGCGGAGGTGATGACGCCCCGCACCGAGGTGGAGTTTGTTGCCGCCGAGCTCTCGTTGGCCGCTGCCCGTAAGGCGCTGTCGGGCCTGGAGCACTCCCGCTACCCGGTGCGCCGGGGGCGGGATGATGACGACGTCGTCGGCTACGTGCACCTGCGAGACCTGCTCGCACCCGCCGACGACGCCCGCACGGTTGGGGAAATCGCCCGCAGCATTCTGCTGCTTCCGGCTACCGTGCCGGTGGTGTCAGCGTTGACGCAGATGCGCGCGGGTCACGCGCATATCGCCCTGGTGGTGGATGAGTACGGAGGCACCGACGGGATCGTCACCTTGGAGGACGTCGTCGAGGAGTTCACCGGGCAGATCGCCGACGAGTACGACCGGGAGGAGCCGGCTGTCGTACGCCGCGGCGACGTCGTCGTGATCGACGGCTTAACCGCCCGCGCGGAGGTGGCCAGGGCTTTGGGGCATGAACTGCCCGCCGGACCCTACGACACCCTGGGCGGCTTCGTCATGGCCGAGCTGGGGCGGATGCCGCGGGCGGGCGACGTCGTCTCCTGGGAGCGCCTGCGCCTGAAGGTGATCGCCATGGACGGCCGCCGGGTGGGCAAGGTGGAGGTCGCCTCACCCGACCCGTCGGCGGGCCGTCACCCCGGGGGCAGGGGTCAGGACGCGTGCTGACCGGATGTGCGGACGTTCAGCCTCCAAACCGTGCAGGACAGCGCCGTCGCGAAGGCGGTCCAGGCCGCGTACGGCGCCAGGGCCGCACCGCGGGCCTGGCTCACCTTGAAGACACGGCGGGTCAGATCGGCCGAGCTGGCGGCGAGCGTCCCCGCCCAGGCGGCGGCAAGCATCGGCTGCTTGGCCTGGAAGAAGGCCCAGCTCCAGCCGCCATTGAGGGCCAGGTTCGCCACGGTCGCCGCCAGGAACCGGTTCGCCTCCTTGTTGCTGCCCGTGAGATCGCCGGCCTGCCACAGGTCGGCCAGGGTGAGGCCGGTGGTCAGGGCGATGTCCGTGTACAGCGTGGTCCAGGCGATCGGAAACACCTCATTGGGAGGATTCCACTCCGGCTTCTTGAGGCTCTCGTAGTATTCGCCTCCGGGGTCGGAGGCGGCGGTTCCCGCCGCTGCCGTGACCGCCACCAGGGCGGATGTGGTCAGCAGTGCCTTCAGCTTCAGATGTGCCATTGGAATGCTCTCCGTAGGTTTCGCGTACCCGCTTTTCGAGTACTGCTTTATGGAGGCTATTGAGCCGAGGTGGACAGGACCCCGGCGTGGGCGAACAGGTGCGTGGATAGGTGCCAGGCAGTCGCGGAGGACCGCCTGGAGCCAGGCTGATGCATCTGAGCTTAAGCGCGGCGGCTGACGAATCCGCGCCGGGCCGGTCAGGGCCGGGCGGCGTGTAGCTGCCAGACCTCGTCGCAGCGGTGCGCGCAGGCGGCCACCAGGTGGGCATTGGGCATATCTACGGTGCGCACCCAGTGAGCGGCGTCGGCGGCGCTGCGGCCGAAGTCCTGGTGCCGGGCCACCAGTCGCCGCACCAGTTCGTCCTCGGGCACGTCAATCAACACGAGCAGGTCGATGCGGGCGCGCACGTCCTCCCAGTCGCCCCGGTCCAGGGCCAGGTAGTTGCCCTCGGTGACCACCACGCCCGGCCCGTGCACGAGTGTTCCCGCCGCCACCGGCTCGTGCAGATCACGGCGGTATACGGGCGCCAGCACGTCCGGGCACTGGGCGGAGCGCACGCGGTCAAGCACGGAGAGGTAGCCGGCAACGTCGAAGGTGTCCGGGGCGCCCTTGCGGCCGTGCCGACCGAGCTGATCCAGTACGGCGTTGGACATGTGGAATCCGTCCATCGGAACGATTCCGGCCAGCAGGCCGCGACGCCCCAGATGTGTTTGCAGGGCCGCTGCGAGGGTGGACTTGCCCGACCCGGGCGCGCCGGTTAGCCCGACGATGACGCGGCTGCCACCGTGGGCACCGGCGCCTTCTTCGACGTCGTGGGCGCGGCCGGGTCGGCCGGCCTTGGCGGTGTTCGGGGCATCGCCCAGGCGCTGCTCCAGGCGGACCATCAGATCCGACAGCAGCACCTCGGCGGATCCGGTGCGGATCATCGGAGAAGCGGACACGGAACAATTATGGCTGATTGCCGCCCTCCCCGCCGAGACCGGCAGCAGTGACACATCGAGACCGGCACTAATGACGTGTCGAGACCGGCGGATATGGCGGCGGGCACGTCCGCGCGTCGTTGGCACGCGTCGCGGCGGTGGGTCTCTTGGCCGGCTCAAGCCGGGGATCGGACGCCGGCGCGGACCGGTGGCTGTGTGGTTGGCTTGGCCCGCTCGTGAGCCGGCGTAGCATCGTCATCATATGGTTACCCGTGATAGGGGAGGAGCGTGTTGGCAGTGGCATCGGCGGCCGGCGGCAGTGGCGAGTACTTTGATGTGCGGTCCGGAGTGGATGGTGCTGGCGCAGGCGGTGCGGGGCAGGCCGAGCCTGTCGTATCCACTGCGCCTATCGTGGCGGTCGACTCTAGGTTTGACGATGAGGCTTTGGCGGTGGCGTTGTTTCGGCGGCGGGTGTTGCGGACGCTGGCGGGCTGTCTTTTGGTCGTGGCGCTTACGGTGGTTGGTGTCGGTGGTTGGCTGTGGTGGACCAGACCGTTAACTCGGGAGGTGTCGCTGCCGGACGGCATCGCTGTTGAGGGCGGAATCTACGCCCAGATCGACGGCGGGGCTATTGAGCCGATTGAGACGAAGGATGGTAAACTTCGCGCAGCCCGTTTGCGCTCGGAGAAACACGAATGGGTAGGTGGAGTGCGGTGGATACGTACTGATGGAAGTGAAGAGGTCGTTGAGCTTCGCCTGGGGGAGACCGCGCATATTGATGGCCTTGGAAATGTTACGCTTTTGGCGGTTAATCCCAGGCCCCTTATCCCCGATGACAAGACCGGCGGCTGGATCTACAAGGTGTACATCGTCCTCGACCCCGGGGTTGAGGAGATCGTCCGATAATACCGAGAGTGTCGGGCGGGGATAGGGGCTCTCTCTTCCAATGCCTGTGCAGGCGAACTACTTCTCAAGGTCGTCGTCAGTGACGCGAATGATGCCGTCGTTTGTCGGTCATCTCCGCGACGATCGACAGACCAGTCTTAACCGCCCGCTTGATCTGGATCGACTCCTGTTCGGTGTACTCATGGTCCTCACGCGCGGCGCCCACCAGGACGCTGAGGGGATGCCTGTACCGATGCCAATACATGCCAAGGCCCGGACAGAGCGCACTGTTGCCGGCCCGCAAGTCGGCGTAGGATCGTCAACCGGGTTACCCGTGATTGACGAGGAGCGTGTTGGCAGTGGCATCGGCGACCGGTGGCAACGGTGAGTACTCCTATGCTCGGTCCGAAATGGCTCCCATTGGACCGAAGGGCGAAGGTGAACCTGCTGGGTGTTGCGTCGTGAGCCCGGCGGATGGAACCGGCCAGGTGGCCCCGCCGGGGCGACGGATCATGCGGCGCGTTCTGATGGGCTGCCTCGTAGTAGCGCTACTTGCTGCGGGAAGTGCCGGCGGCTGGCTGTGGTGGACCAGACCAGCAACCCGCTCGGTACCGCTGCCTAACGAGCTTGCCACTAAGAACGGAAGCTACGCACAGGTTCACGTGAGTATCGAACCGGTAGAGACCACAGCAGGCAGGTTGCAAGTGGGACCATTGCGCTCGGAGAGGCATGAATGGATCGGCACGCTGCTGTGGCGTAACAATGACGGTGTCCAAGAGCCTACTGAACTACGACTAGGAGAGACCACCCACATCGACGGACTGGGAACAGTCACTTTGCTCGCCGTTAACCCAGAACCACTCATCCCCAACTATAACGACGGCGGATGGACCTACAAGGTGTATATCGTACTCGACCCCGGGGTGGAGGAGATCAACCGATAAAACCGAGAGCGGTGGATGGACTTAGGGTATTTTCCCACTAATATCCGCATGCTGGAAGTATTTCTCAAAGTCTTTTCGGGTGATGCGGATAATGCCGTCGTCTGTCGGTCATCTCCGCGACGACCGACAGGCCAGTCTAACCGTCCGCTCGATCTAGACCGACTCCTGTTCGGCGTACTCATGGTCCTCACGCACGGCGCCCACCAGGACGCGGAGGACCTATGCCAATACATGCCAAGGCCCAGACAGAGCGCACTGTTACCGGCCCGCGAGCCGGCGTATGATTGTCACCGTCTGGTTACCCGTGATGGGCGAGGAGCGTGTTGGCAGTGGCATCGGCGACCGGTGGCAGTGGCGAGTACTTCGATGCGCGGCCCGAAGTGGATAGTGCCGGGGCGGACAGTGCGGGGCAGACCGAGCCTGTCGTATCTACCGCGCCTACCGTGGCGGTCGACTCTACGTTTGACGATGAGGCTTTGGCGGTGGCGTTGTTCCGGCGGCGCGTGTTGCGGACGCTGGCGGGCTGCTTGGTAGTGGCGCTGTTGGCGGCGGTCGGTGTTGGTGGCTGGCTGTGGTGGACCAGACCACCGATACGGGAGGTGCCGCTGCCCGACGGCATCGCCGTTGAGGGCGGAATCTACGCACAAATTCACGGTAGCATTCCGCCAGTCGAGACCGAAGACGGCAAGTTGCAGAGCAGCAGGATGCGTTCGGAGAACCATGAGTGGATCGGTGCACTGAAGTGGGTGAGAAGAGACAGAACCGAAGAGATCATTGAACTACACCTGGGGGAGACGGCACACATCGACGGCCTTGGAACAGTGACATTGCTGGGCGTCAACCCCAGGCCATTAATACCAGACACTCAGAGCACCGGAGGATGGACTTACAAAGTTTACATCATACTCGACCCTGGGATCGAAAGAATCGTCTATTGACAGCGTAGACGCCGAGCGAAAACTAGGGGATTCCTCTGCCAATATCGGTGTGTTGAAAGTACTTCTCAAAGTCTTCTCGGGTGATGCGAATAATGCCGTCATCCTCGCTGGCCGAGCCGTCGGCTGTGTCGTTATGTCCCCACGGGCTGCGCAGGGTCACATACTTCTCATCAATCGCAACCACCACATAGGCATGTCCACCAGACTCGCCGTCGCCGAAATAGTCTCCGCCGACAATGCGGTAGTCGCCGGTTCTGTCGCGATCGTCGATCGCGGTGTCCGGGTGCTGCTTGTCGGCGGCGCGGGCGTGGGTGTTGGCGGTCGCATCCGAGGCCGTGTTGCCGTCACCGAAGTCACCTCCTGCCGTAGTTGCAACGACCGGCCTACCATCCTTCACCGCCTGTTCGATCTGGGCCCACTCCTCATCGGTGTACTTATGATCCTCGCGCACCGCCCCCAGGAACCCCGAGGTGCCTCTGGTGTCAACTACTGGCGGGCCGTACTGCCCGGAGATCGCCCGCATCGCATCGGCTGGCCTCCCGTTCGGGAGGTTGTGGTCGCCCAGGTACTGGCCGTAGGCGCGCTCGTACACGCTCATCAGGTTCGGCCCCCGCCGCCCGCCTCCCAGGTCATCACCCTGGTTGCCGTTGGTGTAGTAGTCGGTGACCTTGATCTCCTCCGGAAAACCGAAGAAGTTGTACAGGGTGACG
Source organism: Actinomyces qiguomingii (assembly GCF_004102025.1). Taxonomy (NCBI): domain Bacteria; kingdom Bacillati; phylum Actinomycetota; class Actinomycetes; order Actinomycetales; family Actinomycetaceae; genus Actinomyces; species Actinomyces qiguomingii. The sequence goes on from NZ_CP025228.1 coordinate 190,246, forward strand.
ATGAACGCCTGGTCCTTCTCACTCCACCGCACATGATCCCGCAGAAACTGCTCACCATCCTCAGACAGCGAATACGCATCCAAAGTCGCCAGAAAATAGCAGTCACCAATACTCGCCTGATGCACGGGGTCCCAGTCCGCGGAGCCGTCCGCCTGCCGCCGCAACCGCCGGATGTCCTCATCACTGAACGCAGTCTTGCTCTCGGTGCCGTCATCCTCACCCTATACCCTCACCGGCCGCACTGCCCCCGTACCAGCTCCCACCACCAGCACCGAAGCGACACCTGAACCGGTGCCACTGTCAACACTGATGGCGTTCAGGGCGGCGGCGGTTTGCATGGCGGCGATACTCACCCGCGCACGGATACCCACCGCCGCGCCCGCGGCCGCATACCGCACCCCTGCCACCAACACCGCCGGCGCCGCAGCATCCACCGCCTCCAACAGCGCCGCACCGACCAGGGTGCGCAGCCGCTCCAGCGCCTCCTTCGCCTCATCGAGCACCCGGGCGTAGGCCTCCAAATGATGCGCCCCGTCCAGCAGGCCGGCACGGCACCCACCCACGGCAACATCACCCACGAACACGGACTGTAACCCCACCGAAACCAAAAACCACCACAAGACTCCAATCGCCCGCACGCGGCCCCTGTGACGCGACGCACGACCGCCTCCGACATTCGGCTGTTCGTCACCCTGGCCTCCTTCGACCAGGGGTACCGGCCCAGCTCCCCGACCGAAATCGGTCCGGCCCGCCGCATCACCGACTACCCGAACCTGTGGGCTTATGCGCGTGACCTGCACGCCACCCCCGGCTTCGCCATAGACCGCAAGGACCGCGCCAATGGCATACTGCCCAGAAAGGACGGCACCTGGCGCTCCGCCTTCGGCGGGCCCGGCGACGGCAGGCCCGTGGACGGCAACCCCACCGAGCGCTGGCACGCGCCCGCGGGACGCGAACACCTGGTCGGCGGCTCGCCGCTGTTGCCCGGGCCCGGCGGAGCCGGGTCCTGGGAGCAGCTGCGGGGCTGGACCGAGGACCGCCGCGCCGGGCGCGTCACCGGCGCCCGACCCGTGAGCCCCAACGAACCCGCGATGGAGACCCCGCATGTCCCAGCACCTCGACCCGCACCACCCCGAGCCGGACTCGACCGACTGGATCACCCCGCCCACCGACGGCGGCGAACGCCTCGACGGCACCGGCGTGACCCTGCTGACCGCCGACCGCGTGCTGACCGGACGCCGCGGCGACGCCCCCGGCAGTCTCGAAAGTGTCGGTGAGGGTACTCCCGACGGCGGCGCCGTCGTCGTCGCCGGAGACCGCCTCCTCGCCGTCGGAACGGCCGACGAGCTGACCGCCCGCCTGGGAGAGTTCGCGGACGCCGCCGGCACGCCCCCCGAGCGGGTGCGCCGCCTGAATCTGCCCGGCACCACCCTCATGCCCGGGCTCATCGAGACCCACGCCCACCTGCCCACCTCCGGCACTAACGTGGAGTACCCCGACTACGGGGCGCACGAGGTCGCCCGACTCACGCTCAACGCAGCCCGCTCGGCACGTGAGCTGCTCTCCCTCGGCGTCACCAGTGCGCAGAGTCTGGGCGCCCGCCACTACGTGGACGTCGCCCTGCGCGACGCCATCGACAACGGCGACCTGCGCGGGCCCCGCATCGTCGCTGCCGGCCCGCAGATCACCGTCACCGCCGGCCACGCCCATCACGCGGGCAGCGAGGCGGACGGACTCGATGAGATCCGCCACCAGGTCCGGCTCCACCACAAGCGGGGCGTAGACACCATTAAGGCGATGGCGACCGGCGGATTCACCACCTCCGGCTCGGTGCCCTGGCTGGCCCAGTTCAGCCAGGAGGAGCTCACCGTCCTGTTCGCCGACGCCCACCGCCTGGGCAAGTGGACCGCCGCCCACGCCCACGGCACCCAGGGCATTGAGCGGGCCGTGCGCGCCGGGGTCGACTATCTTGCCCATGCCTCCTTCATCAGCCCCGCCGCCCGCTCCGAACCCGACCCGCGCCTGGCCGACGAGATCGCCGCGGCCGGCATCTACGTGGACTGCACTATCACCGCGGAGCTGCCCCGCATGCTTGAGCGCGACGACACTTTCGCCCCGCCTGTCCGCATGTTGTGGGAGCACGGCGTCAAGATCGTCGCCGGGCACGACGCCGGTATCCCCGGCGTCCCGAACCGTGGCTACGTCGGTGGCTTGGAGGCGCTGGAGTACGTCGGCCTGCCCCGTACGGAGGTCCTGCTCGCAGCCACCTCGCGGGCCGCCGCCGGCATCGGCTTGGCGGGCGTGACTGGCGTGCTCGCCTCCGACTTCGACGCCGACCTGATCGCCGTCGCCGGGGACCCACGCGCCGGGCTGGGCGTGCTGCGCGACCTGCGGCTCGTGGTCAGCCGGGGACGTGAGTTCATTCCGGACCGCGTGCCCGGGCTCGCGCACGACACCGACCTCGACGCCTTCGCCGGGCCGGGCTCGGTGCTCGGCCAGTGGCGGAACCGGGATGTGCTACGTGCCCGACACCCGGAGGTGTGAGGCGTGTCCGTGTACGTGCCGCCCGGGACCGGACCGCCTCCGATCGTCCGGGAACCGAAGCCGCCGAAGCCCTGGACCGGCTGCGGGGCATCGCCGACGAGCTGGCCCGCCTGAGCGCGGGCCTCGACCCGCGGGCGGCGGCGGACACCGGCATCCTGCCGCCCCCGGAGCGTCCGCTGCTGCCGGCGCTCGGCCCCGACGCCCTGGCCGAGCGCGCCCGGGTGGAGCGCCGCCTGCGGGACGCCGCCTTGGCCGAGCGCGCCCGGGTGGAGCGCCGCCTGCGGGACGCCGCCCGGGCCGTCCGCCTGCCCGACACGGCCAAGGGGGCGGCACGCGTCGTGCCGCTGCCGGAGACCGCGCAGGAGGCCACGCCGGACGGTAGTCGGCCGCGGGCCGGGCCTGTTACTCGGCCAGGAGCTTCCCCGCCTAAGATCGGGGAGCCGGGAAACCCCTGGGACAAACCCCAGGGATTCGGCAAAGTTGGTGGCTCAGTAGGCGTTTTTGGGATTCTCGGCGTGTTGGTGCGGGTGTGGCGGTTCGGGCGCTCGCCTGACGGTTCGTTCCTTTCCGTGAGGGTTCGTGTGTTCTGGGCGACGGTTCGTACCTTCCTGCGACGGTTCGCTACCCACAGATACGTACCGTCGCCGTTTATGCCGAAGCGTTAGTGCCAAGTGCCGAACCGTCGGCCAAACACACGAACCGTCCGCCCCTACCTGTAAGCAACAACCTATTTACCCAGAACATGGCAGGCTCTTCGCCACGCAATGCCGCCCCGCCAGACGGCTGTCATGTCGATTCACGACCCTGGGGTGCGATATACGACTACCCCAGGGTCGTAAACCACACCCCAAGGTCGTAAACCAGCGCTTTACGCACGAGGGTGGGGCAACTCGGACCGGAGCCGCGACGAGGGAGGCGACTTCATATGACTGAGCTGTACACCGTGAAACACCTGGCCGACCGCGTCGCCAACGAACCGCGCAACGTCGGCGTCATCGCGGCGACCGGTCACGATCCGAGTTCTCGCGTCGCTCTGCGCTTCCTCGGGATTGACCTGGACGGCACCGTGGAGCGCAAACCGCTGCCAGGTGTACGCAGGGATGTCTACATCAGCTGGGTTGACTACTTCCGGTCCAAGACGCAGTCAGGACGTTGGGGGGACATCGCCCGGGCGCATCGCCGTCGCCCACAGGACTTCTACCTGGAACATGTCCTCACCATCCTCGACAGTGACGACGTTGAGCGTCTGGCGGATGAGTACTTCCCCCGACTGGTCAAGGCGGCCGCCAAGAAACAGAGGGCATCAGAGCGCATGCGTCAGCAGGTGGATGATGTCTTCCGTGAACTCGGCTTGGCGCCGGATAGGAACGTTCCCATTGAGGCGCATGTCAATGACAAGAGTGTTCGCGTCTCCTTCGGATACGCTCTGTCGGGCGACAGGCCGGTACTCTTCGACGTTCTGTCGACTCGCGGTCTAGGGGCTAATGGGCAGGCGTTCGCCTATCGGACGATGGTGGCGCGCCAGGTGGGCGCGAGCGAGGACTTCGCGGCATTCATCGACCTGAAGAGTGTCTCCGACGAGCAAGACCTGAGGGCAGTGGAGAGCGTAGCGACCGTCATCGATCCGGTCGGGGACTTTAACAGGGCCGTGGAGACCGTCGCCGCACTGACCCGGGCATGAGTGCCGCCTGCTGATCGTGGCCGGTGGCCGGAAGAACCGTGACGGGGCGGCCTGGCCGCGGCACAATCGGGCCCATGACCCGTCCCCTCCGCGACCTGTCCCGCCCCACCACCCCCTGCTCCGCCGTGCAGGCGCGCATGGCCGAGGAGACCGCGGCCCGCGCCGCGGCGGCCGGCCCCGCCCCCGCACTCGCCGAGAATGCCGGCGCCGAGGTCGGCCTGCGCGCCGAACTGGCCGAGGTTGTCGACTCCCTCACCTCCGAACTTGTGGCCCTGTCCCACGACCTGTACGCCCACCCGGAGGTCGGCTACGCCGAGCACCACGCCGTCGCCGCCGTCGCCGAACTGCTGCGCGCCCACGGCATCGCCCCGAGCGTGGGCGTGTTCGGCATGGACACGGCCCTGCGTGCGGAAATCGGCGCTGTCGCCGCGACCGATGCCGCAGAGCGCGGGCAGTCGCGAGACGACGATGAGCCGCAGCCGCCCGCCACCGCCGACTCCCGCCTCCCGACCATGGCGATCCTGGCGGAGTACGACGCCCTGCCCGGCGTCGGCCACGGCTGCGGACACAACGTCATGTGCGCCAACTCAGTGGGCGCCTTCCTCGCGCTGGCGGAGCTTCAGCGCCGTCGCCCCGGGACCCTGCCCGGCCGCGTCATCCTGCAGACCACCCCGGCCGAGGAGTCCGACACCGCCAAGGAGATCCTGGCCCAGCGCGGCATGCTCGACGGCGTCGACGCCGCCATCCAGACCCACGCCTACGCCCACGACCTGGTCGACCAGACCTGGCTGGGGGTGCGCCGCATGAGCGCCGTGTACACCGGCATCCCCTCCCACGCCTCCTCCCAGCCCTTCATGGGGCGCAACGCCCTGGACGCAGCCACCCTGGCGCTGACCGGCCTGGGCCTGCTGCGCCAGCAGATCCTGCCCATGGACCGGGTCCACGCCGTCGTCGACGACGGCGGGCGGGTCGCCAACGTCATCCCCGAGCGCGCCGAACTCAACCTGATGGTCCGCTCCAAGTACCCCGAGACGCTCAAGGACCTGGTGGGGCGCGTGGAGGACCTGCTGCGCGGGGCGGCGCTCATGACCGGCACGGGGGTGGAGATCATTACCGACGCCAACACCAACGAGATGCCGGTGCGCTCCAACGGCCCGCTGCTGGCCGCCTGGGTGCGTTCCCAGAGGGAGCGCGGCCGCGACCCGCTGCCCGCCGGGGTGGTGACGGAGACGGTTGCGGCGGGCACCGACTTCGGCAATGTGTCGCTGCGCGTGCCCGGCATTCACCCGCTGATCAAGGTCACCGACCGCGACGACGTCGCCCTGCACACCCGCGAGATGGCCGCGGCCGCCGGCTCACCCACCGGTGACGCCGCCGCCGTCGACGGCGCCTATGGGCTGGCCGTCGTCGCCCTGGACTGGCTGCACGACGCCGAGTTGCGCGACGCCGTGCGCGCCGACTTCGAGGCCGCCGGCGGGGCCGTGGACGTCGCCGGATTCTGGGAGGAGTGAGCCCGGGGCGACGTCGCGCCGTGGCGGCCCGCCCCTGGCGGGGCCGGTCGCAGTCGGGCGCAGCTGATCCGCCGCGGCGCCTGCGATTAGCCCGGCCCCGTCCCTGGCGGCGCGCTACGCGGCCAGCGCCTCGCGCATGACGTCCAGGCCCACGCTGCCCAGGCGCAGCGCCCGGGTGTGGAAGTCCTTCAGGGACTCGCCGCGACCCAGCGCCTCGTCGCGGGTCGCCTCCCACAGGCGCTGGCCGACCGCGTAGGAGGGCGCCTGCCCCGGGAATCCCAGGTAGCGGTCCAGCTCGAAGCGCAGGAAGGACTCCGTCATCGCCACGTTGTGGCGCAGGAAGGCCCAGGCAGAGTCGGCGTCCCAGACGCCGTCGCCGCCCCCGGGCAGCTCCGCCAGCTCCGGCGGGCGCCGCTTGCCCAAGTGCACGCCGATGTCCAGCACCACGCGGGCGGCCCGCAGCCGCTGGGAGTCGAGCACGCCCATGCGGTCGCCCGGGTCGTCCTGGAAGCCGAGGTCGGCCATCAACTGTTCGGCGTACAGGGCCCAGCCCTCGCCGTGACCGCTGACCCAGCAGGCCAGGCGGCGCCAGGCGTTGAGTTCGTCGCGCACATAGGTCTGCATGCCGACCTGCAGGTGGTGCCCGGGCACGCCCTCGTGGAAGACGGTGGTGCGCTCCTGCCAGGCGGCGAAGGTGTCCGTTCCCTCCGGCACGGACCACCACATGCGCCCGGGCCGGGTGAAGTCGTCGCTCGGGCCCGTGTAGTAGATTCCGCCGGTGGCCGACGGCGCGATGCGGCACTCCAGGGTGCGCAGCGGGGCGGGGATGTCGAAGTGCGTGCCATCCAGCGCCGCGACGGCCTCATCGGCGGTGCGCTGCATCCACGCCTGCAGGGCGGCGGTGCCGTGGATGGTGCGCGCCGGGTCGGCATTGAGCCGGTCCATCGCCTCGCGCACGCTCACGCCCTGGCCGTACAGCTGCGCGGCGATCGCCCGCTGCTCGGCGTCGATAGCGGCCAGCCGCTCGCGGCCCCACTCGTAGGTCTCATCCAGGTCGACCGTGGCACCCAGGAACTGGCGGCTGAAGCGGGCGTAGCGCTCGCGGCCCACGGCGTCCACCTCACCGGCCAGCGGCGCGAGCTGTTCGCCCAGGAAGTCGGCGATGCGACCGTAGGCGGCGCGGGCCCGTGCGGAGGCGTCACGCAGCTCCGCCTCCAGCGACTCGGGCAGCGGGGTGCCGTCGGCGGTGGTGGCGGCGTCGATGAGCGCCGTGTAGGAGCTGGAGGACTCCGCCGCCTGGTCGCGGGCCTGGCCGATGCAGGCCTCTACTTGGCGGCGGGCGGCCACGTCCCCGCGGCTGGCGGCCAGGCGCAGCGAGTCGGCGTACTCACTCAGGGCCCGCGGCACGTCGCGCAGGCAGGCGGCGAAGTCCGCCCAGTCGGCCTCGGTGGCTGTGGGCAGGTTGTCGAACAGGTCTCGCAGGTTTTGGATGGGGGAGTCGATGTTGTCCAGGCGGCGCAGCGGCTCGCCGGCCTCGGCGGACTCTATGGCGACGCCCAGCCGCTCGCGCATGGCGGCCACGGTCACCCGGTCGACCGCGTCAACCGGGGTGACCTGCTCCAGCTCGGCGAGCGCGCGGCGGTCCAGGTCGGTCAGCGCCTCGAGCGCCTCGGGGGAGTAGCCGTCCAGCTCGCCGCGGCGGCCGGGCAGGCCCACGGACACGGCGAACTCGGGGGACAGGTCCACCAGGCGCTCCACGTAGCGCTCGGCCACGGCGTCGACGGGGGTGGGGCGGCGGGCGGAGCCGCCGCCGGACCGGGCCGCAGCGGGTGCCGGTGAAGGGATGTCGGAGGGAGTCTCGGTCATGGGATGAGACTAGGCCACAGGGAGGCTGTCTCCAGCGCCGGAGATCTTTGCGATGCGTGCGGCTGCAGACGAAAACGGTCAGCGCGTGTACGGAACCGGGGGTTCCAGATGCGTTCGAACGGGGTCCGGGGTGCGGCGCACGCTTATGCCTCTTGCCTATCCGGACCGTCGGCAAGTTTTGCTTGATATTTCAACGTTCGTCCGTTCAGGGTGAAGGGTGTCGGCCAGCTCCTGCGTGCGCCGAGGATGTCGGCGCACGCAGGAGCGGTCCCGCCACTCAGGTGGATCATCGGTTTTCCGCGTAATTCCGCGGAATCGCTGAAGCTGCATCGAGTCTGAGCGTGCGCGCCCACGTTAGGGCGGAGTCCCTGCGCCGGCCCCTGGGTGGGATTCGGTTCAGTTCAGGGGTGCGTACTTGTCTCGCAGTACCTGCAGACCGGGGCCGAAGCTCCGCTCCAGTACGTCCCCGTGGCGCGCCAGCATCTCCAACTTGTACAGGTCGTGCCGCACGAGTTCGGTCACGGGCACCACCAGGCCGGGGTGGCTGGTCCAGGCGGCGCGCGAGTGCGCCCCGGCGGAGACATTCCCGGCCACGAGTTCGCGGTCGTCGATCGAGACGACCACCCACCTGCCGCCCAGCCCGGCCGTTACGGTGTCTGTGGCGGGGTGGGGGTGGACGGTCGCACAGTCGAGGTCGATCTCGCCATAACCGACGATGATGATCTCCACGTCGCGGTCGGCGGCCCGACGCAGACTGTCTTCCAGGGCGGGCACGTCTTGTGCCCACAGTTCCGCGAGGATGCGGTGCTGCGCGGCGGCGATGAGTCGGTTGGCCCTCTCGATGATGGCGGCCCGTCCCTGTAGATCCCAGATGGCGCCATCATGGACGGCATCGGCTGCGAACGCGGACAAGGACGCCTCGGCGGCATCGAGGCTGTCGTTGAAGCGAGAGCGCAGACGGGAGATGAGTTCGCGCGGCGGCAGCGGCGCGTACATCTGGGGATTGCCGCGGGAGACCTGGACGTAGTCGTCGGCGGCGAGGGAGGCGAGCACCTCGTAGATCTTGGAGCGGGCGATCCCGGCCCGCTTGGCGATGGCATACCCGGTTGCCGGTGCCTCCTCCAGCAGCGCCAGGTAGGCGCGAGACTCCCAGTCGGTCATTCCCAGCGCCTGCAACTGCTCCGCCACTGAAGCCATGATCCGCGTCCTCCGATCCTCAACTTGGTGCTGGGGCGGAGCCGACGCCGCGCCCGCGCGGTGGCCATCGATCACGATGCATCGGCCCCAATGTCTGCCGGTGCGTGACGTGCCTGAGCTGCTCGGGCGGCGTCGAGTACCCCGTCGAGCACCCAGCCGGGAGCATAGTCACCCCACAAATCGCCCGCATAGTCACCCAATGGGTGACTACTATGTTCCGCGTGGGTCGAGCCCGCCCCGGCCTCAGCCCGAAGTCGAGTCGGTTTCCTGCTCTACCTGACCGTTTCGCGGACCGGATCAAATCCGTCCGCCACCCAACACCCGTCAACCCATCTGAGGAGACCCGCTGTGAGCCAGCAGAACTCGACCGACCGCAAGATCGTCATTGTCATCGCTGAGGGCACCACTGCCGCCAGGGCCGCTAACGCCAGCGCCCTGTTGGCATTGACCATCGGTGCCCGGCATCGGGACCTCATCGGCCCGGACGTGCCCGACGCCGACGGACGTATGCACGCCGGCATCTCCGACACCCCCGTCCCCGTACTGGTCGCCCCAGCGGAGCGCCTGGCCGAACTCGCGCAGGCGCAACCTCCCATCGAGATCATCGGCTTCACCAAGACGGCGGCCGGGGCGCACACCTATGACAAGTACACCCGCGCGCTCGCGGCCGTCGCCTCCACGGACCTGGACTACCTGGCCGTGGCGCTCATCGGCCCGCGCGCACAGGTCACCTCACTGACCGGCTCCCTCCCGCTGTACCGCTGAGTCAATGGACGCCTCCCAAATGGGGGGTGTAGCGAATGGCTGTTGTCATCGGTTCAGGTGCGGGGCATGCCGAGTAGGCCGACGAGCACCTGGTGGGTGTCCGGGCGCTCCCTCCGTGGGGGTGGAGTGTCCGGATTCGGCACAAAGGCCGTTGGCGACCGCTGGGGCCGTGTCTGACAACCGCATGATTTCAACGTTCTGTCCGTAGTCGTCGGCGACGTCGGAGTAGTTTATGCCGATTCTGGACACTTCGGTCCGCCGCGCGCGGGACTCGGCGCCCGGTGCGCCGGCCGACGGCGGTGAGGCCGGCCGGGCCCGGCGCCCGCACCCTCCCGGGCCCCTACTTGGCCCACTCGGCCCGCGTCCCTCCAGTTGGACCGCGTCCCTGCGGTCGGACCGTCTGGGAGTGCGTCCGGGGCGGTCCAAGTGCAGCCCGGAAGACCCGGTTTACGACCCTGGGGTGCGTTTTACGACCACCCCGGGGTCGTGAAACGCACACCAAGGTCGTGATTCGGCATCAAGGCCGCCGTGGAGCCCGATGTGGATGGCGCTCAGGCCGAGGTCGGCACCTCTTCGGGGTCCTCGCTGGCGGGTGTGCCCGCTTCTGCGGCCATGGACACGTTCTCTCCCGCCGGGCCGATGGGCGGCAGCAATGCGCGCATGGCTAGGGCGAAGCCGATAAGCGCGGCGACGGTGACCGCGATTCCGAGCCCCCCGGACCCTGTTGCAGAGAAGGCCACGTATCCGAGCAGCGCCGCCGCCGCGCTGGCACCCGCATAGGGCAGCTGCGTGTTGACGTGGGTGATGTGGTTGCAGCCCGCGCCCGTGCTGGACAGGATCGTCGTGTCCGAAATCGGGGAGCAGTGATCACCCCACACGGCGCCTGCGAGTACCGCGCCGAATGCGGGGACCAGCAACTCGCTGCCGCCGGCAACCGACCCCATGATCTCCCCGGCGATCGGCAGGAGGATGCCGAAGGAGCCCCAGGATGTGCCGGTGGCGAAGGCCATCGCCCCCGCCACTACGAACAGCATCGGGATGAGCCACTGAGCGGAGACCGCCGTCGACTCGACGAGCGACCCCAGGTAGGCACCCGTGCCGAGCTCGGCGATCAGCGCTCCCAGCATCCAGGCGCACAGCAGGATCTCAATGGCGGGGAGCATGGAGCGGGCGCCCTCAATGACACCCCGGGCGGCCGTCTTCGCCTCGAACACCGGGTCGGCGTGGGTGAAGTGGAAGTAGTAGAAGGCGGCGGTCACCAGGCCTAGGACGCCGCCGATATTCAGCGAGAGGGCGACATCGGTATTGGCGAGCATGTCGAGAATCGCCCAGGAGCCGGACGCCCGGCGGCCCGTACCCAGGATTCCGCCAACGACGCCGACCACCAGGACGGCGAAGGGGACGATCAGGGCCCGCCTAGCGCCCGGTTCGTGGCGTGGCAGAGAATCGGTGAGCTGGCCGGGGATCTGCTCGTTGGGCGCGTACAGGCCGCCCGTGGCGACGGCGCGGCTCTCCTCGCGCCGCATGGGACCGATGTCGATCTCCATGACTACCGTAGCCCACAGCAGAATCAGGGCTGCTATTGCGTAGTAGTTCATTCCCGCGGAGCGCATGAATGCGCCGGCGTCGGAGATCTGGACGCCGACGCCCGCCACGATCGGCCCCATAATGCCGATGATCGAGGCTCCCCAGCTGGAGAAGGGTGCGAGCACGGTAACGGGGGCGGAGGAGGAGTCGATGAGGTAGGCGAGCTTGGCCCGCGACACCCGCTGTCTATCGGAGACGGGCCGGGCGACCTGCCCGACGGCGAGGGCGTTGAAGTAGTCGTCGACGAAGATCGCGGTCCCCAGGCCTGCTGCAAGGACCTGGGCACCGCGCCTGGTGCGTACCCGCGTCATGGCCCACTCGGCGAAGGCCTGGGTGCCGCCGGACATCAGCACCAGGGAGGTGATCACGCCCAGCGTCAGCAGGAAGACCAGGATGAGAACGTAGTAGGAGTTGACCGTCCCCTCAGCCCAGAAGATCTGCGAGAAGGCCTCCCAGACCTTGGTCAGGGTCCCGGCAATGCCTCCGTCGGCGATCAGCGCGGCGGCGGCAAGAATGCCCGCGGCCAGCGAGGCGATGACCTTCTTCGTCCCGATCACCAGCAGGATCGCCAGTAGCGGCGGTACGAGGGACAGCACCGGGTAGGACTCGATCATCAACGGTTCCGTTCGTAGCATGGTCGGGGCGGCTCCAGAGTACTTGATTGGTTGTCCAGGCACGCATCTGGAGACGGAGGTCTCTCCGCGCGCTCACCGACTCCACTGAACCTGGTGGGATTACCCCTCCAGAAGCAGGACTAGCTATGCCCCCTTGTTCCAACCAGCCGGTCGTCTGAATATGAACGAACGACACCGCCGCAAATTGTTCCGGACCTATACTGAAAATAACGGCATGATGAATAGTGTAACGACTTGTCTTGCGTTCTTGACGGCGGCCGGGGGGGGGTAGCGTAAAAAGCGCATTAACCCGAGAGCCGTCTAAGGCTCAATATCTGCTCGGGAGGAGCAACGATGACGTGCACTAAGTGCTTCAAGCAATTACACACATGCAGCGCATGCAATGGCAAGCCTGGGCTGAGTCTGCTGGGAGACCGCTTGACATGCTCGACATGCAACAACACCGGACTCGTTTGCCCCGAGCATGGCGGCTACCACGGTAGATGATTGATCACTGCGTCGCTCGCGGCCTGGCCTCAGAGCTACCCGTCCTCTTGACGTAGTTCACTGATCAAGAACAGGCTGCCACGAGGGATGTGGCGGCGCGGATTGAATTGACCTCTTATAAACAACGGCGTTTGCACTTGTCGATCGGGTACCGCACACCCAACCAGTTCGAACGCGAACTAATGCAGGCCGCCACCCCGAAACCAGCCTGACAAACGCGCAACAAGCAACAGTCCAAAAACACCCAGCACTCCAAGCCTATCGCCATGACAACGCCTCCTCCTCCGCCGCCTGCCGACCAGGACCGCCTTGCGGCGGAATGTCCCAACACCCCGCTGGTCGAGCTCGCCCGTATTGCCGCCAGCCGGCCAGATCTTCACCCACTACTAGCAGTCAACCCCTCGACCTACCCAGACCTACTCACCTGGCTAAGCCAATCGACCGATCCCGCCGTACAACGAGCCCTACAACAGCGAAACACCCAAACCAACCCCAACACCACACAATCCGCCGCTGTACAGACACAGGCCGTAGATGCGGTGAGACTTCCTCTTCCGGGGGCGGCGTCCGCCTTCCCTTCACCCAATAACGCCGGCCCTGGCCTCACGTTGACAATACCGCATGGAGCTCGACCACGTCGCAAGCCCCTCGTAGTCGTCGCAGCCGTTGTCGTCGCTGTCCTGGCTGCCACCACGATCTATGCCACCACACATAACCGCTCCTCGGACGCCAATGTCAGAAATCTGAACGATCTGCTTTCGCCCGGTTGGGCCAACGGCACTAGCGAACGGTGGAGACTCGACATTGGCCCGTATGACAATGCCTGGGTAAGTACCGCTGGCGACCAACTGATCGTGGCGCGTTCGACAGCATCCGCCAATCAAGAACTCGCGGACTTTGCCCATCAAGAAACCGTCTCTTTTTCCCAGGTCACAGCGTACGACATCACTGGAAGTGAGCCAGCTAAGCAGTGGCAAACTAAACTTACACAAGACGCAGCATGTGCCTCATCGTTCTACATTTGCACCACTACTGGATTCTGGGGGAATTATGTGGTTGTCGGCGACACGTTATTGGCTTCCGACGATGGCTCGCCCACCCGTGCGCCCTGGAGCGATTCACTGGCAACGTTTGGAATTGATGAAGACATCATATTCGCGTGCGAGAAGGAAGGATACTGCAGCGGTTGGCAGCATCCGAATATCAGTTCTCCAAAATGGACGTCTTTCTTGTCAGAATGGACCGTACGTGACGAAACGATAGATGGAGATATCGCCAAGTGGGGCGATAGAACAGTGGCGCAGGTCAAGCCTCATCAAGCGATCGATATTCAAAGCGGTGAAGTCATCGAGCTACACGCCGACGTCGATCACGAACAACTCAATAGTTCTCACTTGCCTCACTTGCTGGCTGACGGCTGGTATTTTTTCCGTGAAGAGACCGTCGAAGATGGCGCCTTTGTGGGCACTTATGTAATAATGTCGGCACAAGGCGATATCACCGCAACGATTGACGGCAGCTCTTCCGACAGTCTATCCACCAGGGCACTATCTCCTATGTCGCAATGGACGGGAGAGCAACTAAGGTCAGTTCTCGCAGCGAGCGACGCATCCTGGTCGGATATGTGGATTGAGGTTCTTGACGAAGCTGATCCCAATGATGGCATAACCGGAACATTCACCATAAGCAACGGGGCGAATAGCTGGAGTGGCACGGACTCATACGGCGTCATATCATCAATAGGGTGGCACCATAACGAGCGCGCCTCCATGTGTGCAGACGAGAAACTATTTGTGTACTACACAACGTCAGACAACAACGTAGCGCCCAACATTGTGTACGTTGTCCCAATCGATGATTCAGCTATCACTATCGACCGCTCGATTGCCTCAGGCTACCTAGTCTCACCGGAACTCGTCGTATCCCTCGATTATGAAGAGTGGGAACTAGTAGCGCTAGCTCCCGCAAGCTAGTGATATTCATACTCATCGCCGCACGTTTGGTCATATCCGTTATGACAGGAGGCTTAAGTAATGGCCAGTTCCACACCGAACGAGCTTCGCTCGTGCACCTGAAACAGCGTTGTGGACTGTGGCGCGTGGCTACGCGGCCACTCCCCGTACTCCCCGCTTCTCCCACGAACTAGGTATCTGCCTAGCTGAACCACGTCGGTCCAAGAAAGGTACACCATGACAGAACTATCAGAGTTCTCTCCAGAAATGGCCAGCGATCCGAATACTAGTCCACATGACATGGCTCGGATGGCGGCGGAGCGCCCCGACCTGTGGGCCGCGCTGGCAGCGAATCCTGCGATCTACCCCGATCTGCGAGACTGGCTCGGTCAGATAGACGACCCAGTGGTTCACGAGGCTCTGCAGGCATCAGCACATCGCACGTCGGTTATACAGGCGCCTGCGGAGCGAGACGGATATGATGGCGACTTTCCGTCTACTCACCTGGCCGATGACGACCACTCGAAAGCACTTGACGTTGCTGCTGGCCCGGGGATCGCCACTGTGTTTCGTCAGCAGCCCTTCGACGCAGCCACATCTCAGCCACCGGTTCCGTCTGGCAGCGTTCCCCCGCCCCCGTCCCCGGCACCGGTTCCGTCTGGCAGCGTTCCCCCGCCCCCGTCCCCGGCACCGGTTCCGTCTGGCAGCGTTCCCCCGCCCCGTCCCCGGCACCGGTTCCGTCTGGCAGTGTTCCCCCGCCCCCGTCCCCGGCACCGGTTCCGTCTGGCAGCGTTCCCCCGCCCCCGTCCCCGGCACCGGTTCCGTCTGGCAGCGTTCCCCCGCCCCCGAATCAGATCGATAGCAAACACGACCGGAGGAAATGGGCACCGGTTGTTATTGTTCTCGCGGTGGTCCTTGCGATAGGGGGTGGCTCGATCGCGGTATATCGGCACCTGACGCAGCTGGGAGCCTCTTCTCCCGACGAAGTAATGAGTACTTTTTCACAGGCCATTCCTAATAAGGACTTCATATCTTTGTTCAAAATGGTGTCGCCGGCGGAGGCCAGTCTGCTGACAGGTTCGGCCGACGAGATTAGTAGTTCGAATAGTTCAGATTCAGGCGGCAAATCGAAGTCTGAACCCGGCGCCATGTTCTCCAAGGATGCTATCGACAGCTACTTGGACTCGCTCAATATCAACGCATCCGAAATGGTCTATTCCGTCGATCAGAAGTCCAACGGACTTGCAGTCGCCTCCATTTCCTCCTGGACACTAGACGTAACGATTAACCAAAGTCTGGCGGATACTCTGCGCATGCGGTACGAAGCGGCTAAAGCTAACTCCCTCACCGACAAAGAGAATGACTTCTTCTCTAGCCTTGACTTCTCAGAGGCCCGCTACAGCGGTGAGGTCACGGAGAGCTTCTTTAGCGACCACCCCCTTGAGGTAGTACTTGTAAAGGAGGGTGGGCGCTGGTATATCTCACCTACCATGACGCTCGCCCAATGGGAATACCAGAGACGGGCACTGTGGGACGACCGTACGGCTTCCCCCAACTATGAGGCCGATTTCGCCACGGCGCGGGGCGCAGAGTCTCCCGAAGCCGCAGTTGAAGAGGTCATTGACACGGCCCTGAACGCACGCCGACCTAGCGACATGTTCGACGATTCCGTTACGGGTCTACTCGCTCTGCCGGAGCGCCGCCTAGCGATGGTGTATGGGTCAACCCTTGTCGGCGACGACAATGCCTACTATCAGCGCGAATCCGCGAGGGTACAGATTAATTGGGGCCTGACTTCCACTGATATCGGGAACAACCGTTCCGTTGTCCACCCCGGTACTTCAACAGTCACCATTAGTACCGCTAATGAGGATGAGATGGTCACCTGGTCCTTCAGGGATGGTTCAGTGGACATCAGTTTGCCCTCCTCAGAGAACGACACGGTAACGGTTGATTTCACGCGCCAACTCGCCAACCCCAATCAACTAGGGATAGTCGTCGAGAAGAATGGTGGCACGTGGCATGTATCTAGCCTTGCGACGGTGGTTAACTTTTTCAAATTGCGTCCGTCTGATCGCGCCATTAACGGCCTTTATGACCTTTTCACGGACGCGGGAATGGATCCCGACAATGCCGACGGCTTAACGGACGTACTTAGTCAATCCACGGCTATCGCCACTCCATTAGTCGTGATTCTCGACATCGTATCGCAACTACAGGACGTCGAGTGGGGCGCGCGCTACGACGACAACGAGTATGGGTCTGGCGCCTATTTGGATGAATATTACAATCAGTGTACCGCGGGAGATATGGCGGCGTGCGATAGTCTCTATTACGCGTCATCGCTCGGAAGCGACGCCGGAGAGTACGGCCAGACTTGCGGGGACAGGGATTACTCGCTCTGGTCAGGCGGTATGTGTGAGTCAACTCACGGTTCTTGGTACTACTGAGCCTTTTGCCCCAGAACCGGCGACTCGGGGGAGGAGAACCAGGGGTTCGGCAAAGTCGTTGGCTGGGTTGTGGGTTGTTAGGGGTTTTCGGCGTGTTGGTGGGGGTGCGGCGCGACCCGCCGGAGACGATGGAGGTGTTCGAAAAAGCCATTGCCTTGGAAGGTCGCGCCGCTGTGTCATCATCCCCCACCGCCCCCTTGTCGCGCCAGCCCCTTACCGGAGTGTTCAAGGGTGTCCCGGACCCGCGTGATCGGCGCGGGGTGCGTCACCGCCTGGACACTGTGCTGGCTTTGGCGGCGGTGGGGGTGCTGGCCGGGTGCCGCACCCTGCTGGCGATCTGGGAGCACGCCCAGGACCTGACCGGCGGCCAACTACGGCAACTGGGACTACCACAAGACCGGGACATCCCCTCGGAGTCCACCATCGGCCGCGCCCTGGCCGGCCTGGACGCCGACGACCTTGACGCTCGGATCGCCTCGTGGGTGCTCACCCGCACCGGCGCCATCGACGGACGCAGGATTATCGCGGTGGACGGGTGAGACCATGCGCGGCGCCAAACCCAAGAACAACAACAGCGGAGACGGTGATGATGGCGGCGGTGATGGCAGCGGCGATGGTGGCGGTGGGGCCCCGCACCTGCTGGCGGCCCTGGACCAGGGCACCGGGGCGGTGCTCGCCCAGCAGCGCGTAGAAGACAAGACCAGCGAGATACCCGCCCTGAAACAGCTGCTGGCACCCCACGACCTTACCGGCGCGGTCATCACCGCCGACGCCCTGCACACCCAGACCAGCACCGCCGAGTGGATCACCTCCCGGGGCGCCGACTACCTACTGACGGTCAAGAACAACCAGCCCAGTCTCAGGGCGAAACTGAAGGCGCTGCCCTGGAAGGACGTCCCCGCCGTGTCGGGGGTTGACTGCTCTCATGGGCGGCGGGTGCGCCGCACCATCAAAGCCGTGGCAACGCCGGACTGGATCGACTTCCCCGGCGCCGCCCAAGTACTACAGGTACGCCGCACCCGCACCACCCACACCCGCGGTAAGAACAGCAAGCGCAGCACCAGGCGCAGCACCGAGGTCGTCTACCTCATCTGCTCCATACCGCCCGAGCAGGCCCCGCCCGAGCAAGTCGCCGCCTGGATACAAGGCCACTGGAGCATTGAGAACCGCCTCCACTGGGTACGGGACGTGACCTATGACGAGGACCGCCACCAACTGCGCACCGGCTCCGGGCCGCAGGTGATGGCCACCCTGCGGAACCTGGCCATAAGCCTCATCCGCACCATCTACGACGACCCGGCCACCGCCAGCATCGCCTCAGCCAACCGGGCCATGACACGAAGACCCACCAAAGCCATCAAACTCCTAACAACCCCCTAACCACCCAACGACTTTGCCGAGCCCCTGGCCGCCTGCGGGGTCCTGGCGCGCCTGCTCACCGCCGGGCAGGCGGCCGATGGGCCGATGATGATCCCCGTCCTGAACAAGATCCGGGTAGCGCGTCCGGGACCGGGAAGGCCCCGCACCAGGCCGCAGATGGTGCTCGCGGACAAGGCCTACTCATCCCGTGCTAACCGGGCCTGGCTGCGAGCCCACCACATCAAGGCCACCATCCCCGTCAAGAAAGACCAGGCCGCCCACCGCCGCCGACGCGGCAGCGCCGGGAGCAGGCCGCCCGCCTTCGACCCTACGGCGTACAAGGACCGCAATACGGTGGAGCGCTGCTTCGGCCAGCTCAAGCAGAACCGGGCCCTGGCCACCAAGTACGACAAGCTCGCCGTCCGCTACCAAGCCACCACCCACATCGCCAGCATCGACCACTGGCTCAAACGACTTACACAACACGCCCTTAGGGCGAGTACGCTAGTGACATGCAGTAGCGCCCGCGAGTAGAAGAACTAGATACAAATGTACTGGGCTCTACCGTAAATAACAATATGATGTGTATGGTAACGATTAACATTGCACTCTAGGCCCCGATCGGGGGGGGGGGGGGTGTAAAGTGAGCATCCGCTGACAATCTGAGAGCCATTCAAGTCCCAACGTCTCGCTCAGGAGGAGACACGATGACGTGCACCAAGTGCTTCAAGAAGCTGTTTACGTGCAGTGCCTGTGACGGGCAGCGCAGGTTGAGTCTATTAGGCGACCCGTTGACGTGTTCGGCATGCAACAGCACCGGACTCGTTTGCCCCGACCATGGAGGCCATCACGGTAGACGATAGGTTGTCCAGCCAAGGTCGCATTCGTAGAGGACAGCTCCATGAGTGGTTTGCTGTCTTTGATGTCTTAAGACTTTTCAAAAGTAGGCCGCCACGATGTGTGACTTTTCCTGTATCAACCAGACCATCCTAGATCCGCCACCGTACACTCATTCCAGAATGCCTTAGACGTCGACGTTCCACTTCCTGCTCGAGCCGCTTATAGCTAGCGTCAATCAGGGCCGCGACGTGGCGGGCGTGTCCCATCCCGTAATCGACTTATCGCGGTTACTTAACGCACCGTTGCTATGTTTGGAAATACCACGGAATACAAGTAAATGGGTCCCATCACGACCCCACACTTCTGAACGAAAGGTCCACGCAATGAATAGAGAACTTGAGCTGTACGTACCCGTTAACGAGCAGAATCATGATCCTCGGGTCGCCTGTGTCTTAGTTATGGATGTATCGTACTCAATGTCTGGAGCTCCAATTACCGCTCTTTCGGATGGATACAAGGTGTTCATTGATGAAATCCAGAACGACCCGCTCGCACGGAAACGAGCTGAAGTGTCAGTGGTAACTTTCGGAACGTCTGCTCACGTTGTCATACCGTTTCAAGAGGCGCAGAGATTGCAGCCGACGGAGTTCGAGACTGACGGGTCGACGGATATGGCTGGCGGAATTAATCTTGCTCTTGATCAACTCGAAGAAAGAAAGAGTCAATATCGAGCTCAACATCTTGAGTACTTCCGCCCTTGGCTGTTTCTCATGACAGATGGAGCCCCTAATCACGAGGGTTTCGAAGAAGCTCTTCGACGCCTGAATCAGGCTGAAGCAGAAAAGCGCGTTGAAGTGTTTGCGGTAGGGGTAGGTGAGAACGTCAATTGGGATGTCCTCAAACGTGTAAGTAAAGAGCGTGGGCCGCTTAAACTGAACGGGCTAGCTTTTGCGGAAATGTTCCAGTGGCTATCGGCCTCCCTGTCGTCAGTATCTGAATCCGTTAACTTCGGTTATGATGATAGCTCTCACCGGGAGCCCGGTGAGCAGATTGCTCTTCCACCGGTGGGGTGGGGAACTCTCCAATAACGAGCGATTCTTTACAAGAGCTATGGTTGCCGAACTATATGAGGAGCGGGGCGTGTGGTCGGTTTCCGGAGCGTCCGTAGCCGGGAAATCGCATACAGCGGTCGGCTCGGGCTCTGATGACGCGTATTCTTACATACTCGTAAATGGAGGCGATTCGGTTGTTGCTGCCGTTGCCGATGGCGCGGGGAGCGAAACGGGTACGTCTGCGTGGGGATCCTATACCGCGTGCCAAGTTGTGAAGCAGCATGCTACTGAACTCGTTAAATATGCCGCTAGCGAGGCAACCGCAAGGTTGGCCATTGAGAAGCTGTTTCTGCAGGTTATTCTGGCTATTGAGAGACGATCCCGCCGCATGGATCTTTCTCCGAAAGCACTATCTACTACTCTAACGGTCGCGGTTCTGTCACCTAACGCTGCGGTATTCGCGCAAGTTGGTGATGGGATCATCGTATGTGACTTTGAAGGAAAACCATCCGCGCGAATACCGGAAGCTAAAGGTGAATACGCCAACGAAACCGTTTTCGTTACTAGTTCGGGAGCGTTGGATGGTCACTTACGATTCGAATATATACGAGGTGGAAGAAACAGTTTTGCGATTAGTACTGACGGATTGAGCTATAAGATTCTCAACAAGCAGCAGGGTGGCACCGCGTACGCACCTTTCTTCGTTTCTATATGGAAACAGCTAACGGTGCCATCGGTAGTTACAACGAAATCCTTGGAAACCTTTCTCGATAAGCTCGACGATCAAACGGGAGACGACAAAACTTTGGTTGTCGGAACCCGTACTGATCCGGAAGCTTTTACCGAGCATTCGTCGTCATGGAGCCAGGGCGAATCTGCTTCGCCCTTTGGTACTGACCAATACGAGTCGACTTCATCAAGTCATATAGTGGTCGTAAACACCCTCCAAGAAAAGAACGCTCCTTTTGCTGCCACTGACGTTGTACCCGAGTCACGAGACAGGATGGATGAGAGGCGCACACTTACTCAGCGGGTTCTATACTGGTTTCGGTGTTTCATGCGTTTTGTAGGGGGATGACTGACATTGGTGGCGGAACGCTCAGAGCTAAGTCTCCCGGTTTCTGTATCATTTCGCGCGTTCATCGCTGCTGTCCGAGCGGCAAGTGAACAGGGCGACACTACCTGGATTGTTGACGTTATCAGTCCGCTGGTGACTGTCGGCGAGGAATACGTCGAGAAACTCAATGCTTCGATCTTCGATCTTCATCGAGTGGTAGGAGGTGAAATACGTGATCATTGTTATGTGCAAGCATAGCTACGCCCTGTCGAGCACCGAGATGTAAACACTGACGATTGTGTATCGGCCGGGGACAGGTATGCTTGGCTTCCAAGAAGGGTTTATTGGCGGGGGATCTGCGATGGACATATACGAACTCGGCCAGGGAGGCCGTGTCGGGCTGGATCGGGCATCGGTGTCGCGAGGAGGAGAGGGATACATTGCTGACGTTCACGGTCGTCCGGACTGGGTGGCTAAGGTTTTTCATACCGAGTTTCGGGGTATTACTAGCATCGATGCACGACGTAGGAAGAACGACGGGCTAAATAGGAAACGTCAGAAAGTGCACGCTATGGTGCGGGAAACACCGAGGACCCGCAGAAACGACGGTCACATAGTCCTCGCCTGGCCGGAGGATGTTCTGCTAAGGAACGGAACGGTGGCCGGTTTCGTCATGCCTAAGATCGATGTCAAGGACGCTTTAGAGGTCCATCAGATTACGAATCGAGCAGATCGATTTGCCCCAATGCCTGGCTGCCCACAGTGGGCTCGGGACTTCGATTTCAGATATCTGACTCGAACGGCGTATAATTTGGCATCGGCGGTTCAGATGATACATAACGCTGGAGTTGTGATCGGCGATTTCAACGAACGTAATATTCTAGTGATGCGCACAGCATTGGTCTCCTTGGTTGATTGTGACTCCATGCAGTTCACCAGGGGGCGGCACACTTACCTTTGCGAAGTTGGTCGTCCCGAGTATACTGCCCCAGAGTTGCAGGGTGTCGATTTCCATAAAGTAGTTCGCGGCCAAGAGTCAGATCTGTTCGCTCTTGGTGTGCATATTTACATGCTGCTACTTGATGGTGCACAACCATTTCGAGGGGGTGCTTGGAGAGGAGATGGAGATCCCCTGGAGTTCTGAGGCGCATAAGTATGGGATACTACTCCGGTGGGCCAGGATCTCCATTTGAGCCGATGCGGGCTGCACCGCCTTTGTCCATTCTTCCTAGAGATATCCGGGCGCTAATAGAACGTGCCCTTGGCTCGGGTGGAGCCAGAAATCCAGCGGTGCGGCCTACCCCCGGAGAATGGTGTGAATCGCTGGACAAGATGTATCGGACGTTGTGATAGATGAGTATTTCTCGCGCGTTGGGTCGTTTCGGCTGTTATTGATGTGGTTTCACCGTCCGGTTCGGTAGAGTTCGAGTTTGGTGGTCCGGGTGATGGTGTTGGGTGGCTCGGTCAGGCGGCGGTAGCCAGGGGGGCGGCAAAGTCGGTGGCAGGGTAGGGGGTTGTTAGGGGTTTTCGGTGTGTTGGTGCGGGTGCGGCGCGACCCGCCGGTGACGATAGGTGGTGCAAACAATCCTGAAACCGGAGAGGTCGCGCCGCTGCGTTGTCAAGGCCCGGGTTTTGTGGAGGGTGGTTTATCTGGCGCCGGTGGTTGCCGGCTGGGGTTGGTTGGTGGTGGTCTGCTCACCGACATCCTGGGCGTCGGCGGCGGTGTCGCCGATGGCGGTGGTGTCGGTGTCGTCTGGTGGGGTGTATGCCTGCTCGTGCTCGATCGGGGCGCGCA
The DNA here is from genome assembly GCF_004102025.1 of Actinomyces qiguomingii. NCBI lineage: Bacteria > Bacillati > Actinomycetota > Actinomycetes > Actinomycetales > Actinomycetaceae > Actinomyces > Actinomyces qiguomingii. Next base: position 213,023 of record NZ_CP025228.1, read on the forward strand.
TGCCGATGGTGGAGCGAGGCCGGGTGTTGCCCGACCAGTTGCGCCCACTCAGCAGTGGCGAGCTCCACGTCCTCGATGCCCTGCCAGGGCCCATGCTCGTTGAGATAGTGACGGCCCAAGGATCAGCTCGGCCTTATAGAGCGAGTTGAGGGCCTCGGCCAGCGCGAAACCGAAAGGAGATCGCCCTTGGATCCCACCGAGGCGACCGCGTCGCAGTCGGAGGGGCCTGCCCGTAACGTATCGCCCGGTACAGCCGCCCCGGCCGCGTGTGGTGAATCAGGCCCTCCCGGGTCCGCCCCTTCGCGCCGGGTGCTGCCAGACACCCATCCTCAGGGCGCCCCTGGGCCAGGTCAGCGTCACGGGCTGGCGGGTGGTCTGCCAGCCGATGATCCTGCGGGAGCAGCACGTTGGCGGGCGAAAGCCACGTACACCCACCCGGACAGGGGGCGCACATAGGTGGGGGTACCTCCCACCTAGTGGGGGAATGCCCACGGGCCCACAGCTCGTTGGGCCTGAAAGCCGACAAGTGCCGGTTCACCAGGTCCGCGGGGCACTGCTCCTTGGGAGCCGACCGGGTCGTCCTGGGCGACTCGGGCAGCGGCCGGTGGCCGTGCAGGCCCATGGCCCGCATCAGGCGCTCGACGGTGCAGCGGGCGCCGCATGTCCCAGCCCATGCCGCTCAGAGGCCTCAGGACGGCCCCCCATCGCGTGCATCTTCCTGGCGCCCAGCACGCAGTAGTTCTTCTCATGAACCCGCCCGGTTCTCGGCCTTGAGGGCCTGGTCGCGCCTACTCCTTGCCGATGGGGGACGGGACTTGGCCGCGCAAGTGGTGCTCGGGGCGATCTTGGTGCCTGACTGTGTCAGGACCTGGCAGTACCGGCACAGGCCCCGCAGCTCCTCCCTTGTGAGAATCGATGTACTCACAGATCAGCGGGACGGGCGGCCTGGCTCCGCCGCGAAAGACAACTGACGCGCTCCTCAATATCGCGTTCGCCCTGCGTAGCTCACGGCTTGCCGGCCTCCAGCTCCCGGATCCGCTCGGCATCGGATGTGGTGGTTCCCGGCCTGGAGCCTGCATCGACCTCGGCCTTCTTCACCCAAGTACGCAGCGCCTCAGGGGCGGGGCACCCAGCTCCTGGGCGATCCTCCAGGTTCGCCCCCTTAGACCTCTCCAGGTCCCGGCGGGCCCCTCCACAACCATCCGGGTAACCCGCCACCGGCAACTCCTCGGGATACTTCCATGGGTAGCACTCCCGGCAGTGACCCTTCAGTGCATTCACTGCCTCCATCAAACCCGGTGCAGTTCAACCAGCCCAAGGAAGGACCCCGCACCGCTACACCACACGCCCGTGGGTGGCACGATAGGACACCCGCGCGGGGCCTCTTTCCGGGCATGGTTTCTTTTGGCCGAAACCCATGCTGCCGGAAGGCTCCGCGTGCACCCACCAACAACACACCCACCTTCCCGCACCACCCCAACGATCCCCAACACCCCACCCCCAACCCTGATGAGAAAGGCTCACTGCAGCGTGGTACTATTAGCGAACAGCTCCCGGCTACAGCGCCGAAACAAGGTGCCAAGTTTCGCTGTTGCATGGCCGGACCCCGCCACTACGAGCGAAGGCAAAAGATGACCGTCTGTAAGCGTGATCCAGGCCATGTCTACCCTCCTCACAACACCGCCTGTCCATGGTGTAAGATAGCTTCCACTCATTCAGAGGCTGCAAATCATAGGACGCCTCAGTCGCCCAACGCTAAGCCTAGTCCATTTGAGGAAGTTATTTCCGGTGATGCGAGTCGATCAAAGAGGAACCACTTGTCGACGACGTCGCCTGCCTCTTCTTCGCGGTCCCCAAAGACTGAGAGGATCCCGTTACGCACTACTGTCTCAGAATTCGGGCAGTTTGCACTCGTTCTTGCAGGATTGTGGCTTTTTACTCCAGTTGTTGCATCATTCGGAACTCTGGTTTTAGGTGACCGCCTGATGAATGTAGTCTTTATGAATGGGGAGACAGGATCCACCGCGGGCGACGGCCCAGGAACTCTTTATGGAATGCTGGGGCGGGCAGTAGTCGCCGTATGGCTAGTCTGTCTCATTGCTCGCTTGTTGGTTCAGCGTAAATCCAATCGATATGATCCGTTTTCGGTGGGATGTGCGGGCGCTAGTGTTGGTTTGCTCTGCTTTATGTACCAACTTTATCAAGAGTCTCTCAAGCCGGAATCTTGGTACTTGGTGCCATTTGGATTCGCCGTGGGCTATGTTCTGGCTGCTTGTTTGACATGGTGGGACGCCCGTCGGCGTGCTCTAGGTCCAAGGGTGGCTGGATGAGAAGATAGATGAGCCGATATTCTCCGAGTTTAACGTTGCTTTATAGAGGGGTGTCCGCTGGGTTGGTGGTGATTGTAGACATGCATCTGGAGCTGACATGAGGGTGTGGGAGATTGTCAACACGGGCGTGTGGTGGGCGAGTGCTCGGACGGCTCGTTCCTGCCCGGGTTCGTTTGTCCATCGAATAGCCTCAAAGAACGAGCCGTCAGTTATGAATGCTAGTGTCGTGTTTTGTTAATTCCTGGACGGTTGGCTTTGGTGAGGATCTGTTCGGCGGTTTTGGTCCAGGTGAATGGGTGGGCGCGTTTGTTCCAGCCGGTGATGTAGGCGCGGAGCTTGTTGTTCAGGTCCTGCACGGACTTGAAGACGCCGCGGCGTATGGCCTGGCGCTCGATCAGGGAGAACCAGACCTCCACGAGGTTCATCCAGGAGGCGTGGGTGGGGGCGTGGTGGACATGTATGTGGGGGCGGCCCTCCAGCCAGGCGCGCACGTCCTTGTGCTTGTGGGTGGCGTAGTTGTCCATGACCAGGTGCAGCTGGACGCGTTCTCCGGTGTCCGGGTCGACGGCGTCCTTGTAGGCCCTGTCCACCTGCCGCAGGAAGGCAAGGAACTCCTCGTGGCGGTGGCGGGGCCTGGTGACGGCGGTGACCTTGCCGGTGGCGATCTCCAGCGCCGCGAACAGGGTGGTGGTGCCGTGCCGGACGTAGTCGCTGCTGCGGCGCTCGATCAGCCCGGGCTGCATGGGCAGGACCGGCATGGTGCGGTCCAGTGCCTGGATCTGGGACTTCTCGTCCACACACAGCACGATCGCGTTATCTGGCACGTCGGGGTTGGTGCCCAGGTACAGGCCGCAGATGTCGGTGACCTTGCCGACCAGCTCGGGAGGGTTATTCATGGGGTGTATGTGAAGGTGAGGGCGAGTACGGTGGTGATGGTTGTTGGGAAGGTTTGTATGGGTCGGCGGTAGCCGGTGTGTAGGACGCGCCAGGTTTTGAGGTTGGCGATGGTCCGTTCGGCCATGTAGCGGATGCGGTTGATCGAGGTGTTGAAGGCCTTGTCGGCCTCGTGCAGGGGCATCCCGGGTAACTTCTTGATGGGGGTGGTCATGCCCAGCCCGAGGTAGCCCTTATCCCCGATATGGAGGGCAGCGGTAGCGCCGTCGGGCAGGTGGTCGGGTGGGACGTCCAGCAGGCCGCTGGCCCGCAGCGCGGCGGCGTCATGCGTGGCTCCGGGTAGCGGGTCCGAGACCCAGGCGATCGCCCCGGAGGGGGTGCAGGCCACCTGTACGTTCAGCCCGGTGGTGCGGTACTTGCCGGAGAACAGGCCCGGGACACCCTTCCAGTCCCAGCACTTCAGCACGGTTCCGTCAATGATCAGGGTTTGGGTGGGATCCAGGTCCTCCACCGTGGGCACGCTGTCTCCCAGGGCGTGGGCGATCAGGGTGGTGTAGGCGCCGATGATGCGGGAGGCGGTGGGCTGGGAGATGTCGAAGATCTCGGCCAGCAGCTCCTGGCTGATGTTGTGGCGCAGCGCCATCACGGTCAGCTTCACGCGCTGGTACAGGCCCAGGACCCGGCTGCCGGCCACCGGCAGATCTCCCTGGTTGTGCAAGATGGCGCACAGGTCAGTGAGCTGGTGGGGGTCGAGTTTCGTGCTAGCGTTCATGGTGGCGGTCTGCTTTCTGAGAAGTTTGGACTATGACACCCAAAGCGTCTCAGGAGCAGGCCGTCCTAACCCTTACCCTCTATGCGCGTGTCGCGAATCACCCACACCCCCTATGAATAACCCTCCGGGATCGGTGGAGAACCGGAAGGACTGCTCCCGCCACGGCTTGATCCCGTAAGCCCTCCAGGCCCTGGCCACCGTCGCCGCCGACACTCCCAGCCGGGAGGCCAGCAGCCGGGTGGACCAGTGGGTGACCCCCAAGGACTTCGGGGGCGGGGTCAGCGTGGCGGTCACGACCGCGGCGTGGTCCACCTTGCGGGGCCGCCCCGGACGCCCGGCATCCTCCAGGCCGTCCATGCCCAGGCGCTGGTAGCGGTCCCGCCACGCGATCACCGTGGTACGCGAGGCGCCCACCCGCCGGGCGATCTCGGTGTTGGACACCCCGTCCGCGGCCAGCAGCACAATCCGCGCCCGCCGCACCAGCCCCGCCCGCGCACTGCGCGAGCGCACCAGCCCTTCCAGCTCACCACGATCACCCTCGCGCAGCACCACACCAGGAGCAGGACGATTAGCCATGCCCATCATCCCACCCAAACAACCGTTCAGGAATTAACGACACACGACACTAGCGCGAAGCTTGACCACTGCTAGCTGATGGACCAGGGGCCGGCCCCGGCCGCGGGGCATCTCACGTCGGCACGAGCGGGGGCGGGGCGCCGTCGTCGGTAGCATGAGGTGCCTCAGCTGAGCACACCCGGGAGGACCCCATGCCTGAGCCCATCAAGCTCATCGACCGCGTCCAGGCCATCAACTGGAACCGGCTCGTAGACGACAAGGACCTGGAGGTCTGGGACCGGCTCACCGGCAACTTCTGGCTCCCGGAGAAGGTGCCGCTGTCCAACGACGTCCAGTCCTGGGCCACGCTGAACCAGGCCGAGCAGAACATGACCACCCGCGTGTTCACCGGCCTGACCCTGCTGGACACCATCCAGGGGACCGTCGGTGCGGTCTCCCTCATCCCGGACGCCCGCACCCCGCACGAGGAGGCGGTGCTGACCAACATCGCCTTCATGGAGTCGGTGCACGCCCGCTCCTACTCCTCGATCTTCTCCACCCTGATCTCCACCGCCGAGATCGACGAGGCCTTCCGCTGGAGTGAGGAGAACGAGAACCTGCAGCGCAAGGCCCGCATCATCCTGGACTACTACCGCGGCGATGACCCGGAGAAGCGCAAGGTCGCCTCCACCATGCTGGAGTCCTTCCTGTTCTACTCCGGCTTCTACGCCCCCATGTACTGGTCGGCGCACGCCAAGCTCACCAACACCGCCGACCTGATCCGCCTGATCATCCGCGATGAGGCCGTGCACGGCTACTACATTGGCTACAAGTACCAGCTGGCCGTGCGCGAGGCCTCCCCCGAGCGCCAGGCCGAGCTGAAGGATTACACCATCGAGCTGCTCATGGAGCTGTACGACAACGAGGAGCAGTACACCGAGGACCTCTACGACGAACTCGGCCTGACCGAGGATGTGAAGAAGTTCCTGCGGTACAACGCCAACAAGGCGATGATGAACCTCGGCTACGAGGCGCTGTTCCCGGCCGACACCACCGACGTCAACCCGGCGATCCTCGCCGCGCTCTCCCCCAACGCGGACGAGAACCACGACTTCTTCTCCGGCTCCGGCTCCTCCTACGTCATCGGCACCGCGGAGGCCACCCAGGACGAGGACTGGGACTTCTGAGGGTGAGGACAGGGACCGCTGAGTCGGCTGAGCCGGCAGGTGGACTCCTGGGCCGGCGGCCAGGACGCCGTGCTTACGGCGACGACGCACCGTTACCCGGCCATGCCTGAACTCATGCCGGAGCGCCTCGTAGTGGAGGCGGAGATCGTCTCCCGCCCCGACTCCCTCCGGATCACGCGCCCCGACGCCGACGGTTGAGGAGCAGGTGGCGGCGGTTCTGGCCGCGGCGGAGGGAACGCCCGGGCTGGATTCGGTAACGCTCTGTGCCCGCAGGTGGCTCTCCGAGACGACGGACGGCCCGGACTCTTCCGGCAGTTGCGTGTCCTTCGACCTCGACGCCGACGGCGTCATCATCCCGGACACGCCCTACCCGCATGGGCGCGCCGACCCGGACGCCCTGTATGCGGCCGCGCAGGAGCTGCGCGAGAGAGCGCTAGCGACGCAGTTTCACGGCGCAGACGCCGTTGAAGGCCACCGAGAGGAGCATCAGCGGTAATCCCACGCCGGGTGTGGCGCCAACACTATTGGTGAGAGCCGCGTGGGACGCGATCAGTGCGAGTGGGGTGAGTGCCGTCATCAGCGCTATTGCGGCATCTACCCGGTCGCTGTTGGCTCCTACCCGTCCCAGGGCGCACAACCACAGCGTGATGGCCAGAGCAACGCCTACGGCCGCATGCAATTTCGCCGGTCCCAGGCTTTCCGGGCCGAAGAGCATCCCCGTCAGACCTAACGTACCCACGTCGCCCCTGCTATATCCGGTGGGGGCACGCAGATACCACGGGCTGATCGCCGCGCCGACCATGCAGGCCAGGCCCGCCCACAGCAGGGCACCGCGCAGTGTCTGATACAGGTAGCCGGCGGAAACCGGGCCGGTGGGATTGCCGGTGTTGGCTGTATTTGTCACGCCCTTAGATTACGGGATGGTGACGGGTGGTGTCTGTGTGATCGCAACGATGCGGCACCGGCGGTGTCTCGGCGCCCGGGGCCGGGGTCGTCTACTACGCCGGTTCGGGCTGTAGTACGCCGGTTAGGCGTTTGTTGAAGGGCTCCGGAGCCTTCAGCACAGGCCTAACCGGCGTAGTAAACACCGAAGGGGCGTGCCCAACGCGCCCTGCGGCCGCGCAGGAGTTGCGCGACTGAGCGCTAGCGGCGCAATTTCACGGCGCAGGCGCCGTTAACGGCCACCGAGAGAAGCATCAGCGGCATGCCTGCGTACGTGATGGTGGGCGAGGGCTGACGGCTCACTCGCCGTCGTCGGGCAGAACCCAGGCGCGGGAGGCGGCGAAGCCCACGCGCACAACATCACCCTCCGCGTGCACTGCGCTGACGTCGGGATCGGACTCCACGCAGACGATGGTGCCCACCTGGGTTTCCACCTCGTACTCCACGTGGTCGCCGTAGAACACGGCCGACAGCACCCGGCCCATGTCGCCCACGAGCTCACCCGCCCCGGCGGCGGCATCCTGCGCACCGACCGGCTCCAGGCGCACCGACTCCGGGCGCACCACCACGGTGACGGCGTCGCCGTCGCGCACGGCCTCATGGCAGGCGGCCTCGACGCCGCGCCCCAGTACCTGCACGCCGCATTTGCCCGCGGCCACGCCCTGCGCCCTCGCCTGCAGGAAGTTGGCGCGGCCGATGAAGTCCGCCACGAAGGTGGAGGCGGGCCGCCGGTAGATCTCCTCCGGGGTGGCCACCTGCTCGATCCGCCCGGCGTTCATCACCACGATCCGGTCGGACATGGTCATCGCCTCGGACTGGTCGTGGGTGACATAGATCGAGGTGATGCCCATGCGCTGCTGCAGACGGCGGATCTCCAGGCGCATGCGCACGCGCAGCTTCGCATCCAGGTTGGACAGCGGCTCGTCGAACAGCAGCACCTTGGGCTGGACCACCATGGCGCGCGCCAGCGCCACCCGCTGCTGCTGGCCGCCGGACAGCTCATTGGGGGCCCGGTCCGCCAGCGAGGTCAGGTTCATGGACGTGAGCGCCACGTCCACCTGCTCGCGCATTTCCGCCTCGGGCGTGCGCCGCAGCTTCAGACCGTAGCCGACGTTGTCACGCACGGAAAGGTGCGGGAACAGGGCGTAGGACTGGAACACCATGGACATGGGGCGCCGGTTGGGCGGCAGGGACACCATGTTCTGCCCGTCGAGGATGACCTGCCCCTCGGTGGTGTTCTCAAAGCCAGCGATCATGCGCAGCGTGGTGGTCTTGCCACAACCGGAGGGGCCCAGGAAGGTGATGAACTCCCCGGGGGCGACGTCCAGGCTCACCCCGTGCACGGCGTACACGTCCTTGCCGCGGTTCGAGAACACTTTGACGACGTCGCGCAACTCCAGGTGCCCGGTGGGGGCGTCCTTGCTTGCGGCGGAGTTGTCGGAGTGCTCGGTGGAGGTGGTGGTGGAAGTGGTCATGTGGGAGCCTCCTTGGCTCTCGCCCCATTGGCAGGGGCATGGCTGGTGCGGAATGGTTGGGAGGGACGACGACGCCGTCGTGCCCCGGTGCTGAACGGTTGCCTCAGCGCGGCTCCCGTCCCGCGCCGGTGCCGCGAATGAGCAGGTTCAGGCCGCCGATCACGGTCATCACGATCAGGATGAGGATGGTGCAGAAGGCGAAGGCGTTGCCGAATCGGCCCGCATCCACTTCCGCCAGGATCTGGGAGGTCATGATCTTGGTGTGCGGGGTGGTGATGAAGATGATCGGGGACAGCGTGGTCATGGAGCGGGCAAAGGCGTAGACCAGGCCGGTCAGGAAGGCCGGCCGGATCAGCGGCAGCGTCACCCGGCGGAAGGTTTGCGCGCCCGAGGCCCCCAACGACGTCGAGGCCTCGTCAATTGCCTTGTCGATCTGCTGCAGGGAGGCGATGCCGGAGCGCTGCCCGGCGGGCATGGACCGTGCCACGTACACCATCACAATGGCGACGGCGCCGCCCGCGATGGCGCTTCCGGTGGCGAGCGGGGGGATGATGTTGACGCCGAACAGCGCCACCGGACGGTTGAAGGTCACCAGGTAGCCGATACCGATGACCGTGCCCGGCACGGCCAGGCCCAGCATGCCCAGGAAGTCCACCACGGCGGCGCCGCGCCGCATGCGCACCACCACCAGCCAGGCCACGAGCATGCCCAAAATGCCCGCGATCGGGGTGGCGATCAGCGCCAAGATGGTGGTGTCGATCATTGACTCGTTGCCGATGCCGGACAGCAGGTACTCGAAGTGCCGCAGCGTGAAGGAGTTGTTCACGCCGAGGATCTCCACGAAGGCGCCCACCACCACGGCCGCGTACACCGTCACCACCAGCGCCAGCACCGCCACGGATACGGCCAGCAGGGGGATGCGGGCCACATTGGCGCGCAGCAGCTCGAAGGAGCCGGTCGGCTTGCCCGTCACCGTCACCGTGGAGGACCGGCCCGACCAGTACCGCTGCAGCAGGAAAACCAGCAGCGCAGGCACCAGCAGCACCAGGGAGTAGGCGGCCCCCGCCGCGATGTTGTACTCGCCGTTGATGGCGATGTAGGCGCGCGAGGCGAGCACCGTGTAGTCCCCGCCCAGCACCAGCGGATTGGCCAGGTCGGCGATCGCCTCGGTGAACAGCAGCAGGAACGAGGCTCCCAGGCCGGGCACCACCATAGGCAGCGTCACCGTACGGAAAACCGTGAACTTGGAGGCCCCTAGGGAAGCGGCCGCCTCCTCCATGGCCGGGTCGAGGCTGCGCAGCATGCCCACCAGGTTCATGTAGGCCACCGGGAAGAAGGATAGTGACAGCACCAGTGTCAGTCCCGGCAGGCCGTAGATGTTCCACTCCTGGCCCAGCAGCTGGGTGGAGATGATGCCGTTGCGGCCGAACAGGGTGATGGACGCCGTCGCCACCGCGAAGGGTGGGGAGACCACCGGCAGCAGGCAGATCAGGTGGAACAGGCGCTTGCCGCGGAAGGCCACCCGCACCTGCACATAAGCCAGCAGGAATCCCACCAGGGTGCCGATGGTGCCCACCACCGTGCCGAGCACCAGAGTGTTCAGGACGGTGGAGCGGTTGGTGCGGGAGGAGGCCAGCTTGCTGAGCACGGCCAGTCCGTCCGCGGAGAGGGCCTCGCCCAGCACACGGCCCAGCGGCAGCAGGACGAGCATCACCAGCACGATGAGCACGGCCACAAGGATCGTCGTGGTCACCGGATCCTGTTTGACGTGGGTGCGGCTGCGTCCGGAGGCCCGGGCGGGTGGGGCCTGGGTGAGGGAGGAGGCTGTCAGCGGTGTCGCGCTTGAGGTCATGAGTGGTCCTCTGAGTAGTCCTCGTTGAATTGGGTGCGGCGTCGGCCGGTGGTGTGGGCGGGACGACGGCGTTTGGGGCCGGTGAGGCGGCGCCGTCGGCCGGGGCTCCTTGGGCGCCGTCGGCCGGGGCTCCCGGGGCGGGGAGCGCGCCGGCCGACGGTGGTGCGCGTCGGGCCTACTCCTTTGGTTCGGCGGCGATCTCCTCGTCGAAGCGGGCAGTCAGGTCGGGCTTGGCATCGGCCGCGGCGGCGAAGTCATAGTCGATCAGGTTGATGTCGTCCAGGTTCGCCATCTTGTCGGAGGTGTCGGCGTCGGGGTTGGTCAGCACCTGGTAGGAGCCCACCGTCTGGCCGACGTTCTGCCCCTCGGCGGAGATGGCGAAGTCGATGTAGGCCTGGGCGGCCTCCTTGTGGCTGGAACCCGCCACCAGGGCGACGCCGCCGACCTCGTAGCCGGTGCCCTCCTCGGGGAAGGACACGACCAGGTCCGTCATGCCCTCCTCCTGGTACTTCACGCAGTCGTGGGAGAAGACCAGGCCGACGGCGGCCTCGCCGCGCCCGGCGATCTGGCCGGGGGCGGTTCCCGACTTGGAGTACTGCAGCACATTGTTGTGCATGCTCTTCATGTACTCCATGCCGGCGTCCTCGCCGCCCAGGCGCGTCACCTGGGTCCATAGGGTGGTGAAGGCGGTGCCGGAGGTTGAGGGTTGGGCCACGGAGATCTGGCCCTTCAGCTTCGTGTCGAGCAGGTCGTCCCAGGAGGTAGGGGTGTCCACTCCCAGCTTGTCCAACTGGGACTGGTTGGAGCAGAAGCCGAGCGCGCCGATGTATACGCCCGTCCAGTTGCCGTCGGGGTCCTTGTACTCGTCGGGGATCTTCTCTGCCTCGGGGGAGGTGTAGGGCTCGATCAGCCCCTGGTTTACGGCCTCGCCATAGCCGTCGACCGGGCCGCCGTGCCAGACGTCGAACTCGGGGTTGTCCTTGGCGGAGGCCAGACGGGCGACGGTCTCACCCGAGGACAGGCGCACGTAGGTGGCCTGGATGCCGGTCTGTTCGGTGAACTTGTCGGTCCAGGCCTGGCACAGATCCTCCATCGCGCCGCAGGCGATGGTGATCGGGCCCTCGGCGGATCCGCTGGCGGATGAGTCTGAGTCAGTGGTGCCGGCGCAGCCGGACAGGGCGAGTCCGCCGGCCATGACAGCCGTTAGCAGCGCGGTGCCGTACCGCGAGAAAGTACGCATGGGAGTGCCTTTCGGAATGTGTAGGGCGCAGCTGTGCGCCAAGTCACCACCATGATGCATGGCGCACGTTCCAGGGGCGATGGGGCGACGGTCGCGAACTGTGACAGGCGTGTCATTTTCGTCGCTCCGCACCACCCCCACCCGCCGAGGTCGACCGAACTCGGCAGTCATATCGACCGAACTCGGCAGTAACGTCGACCGAACTCGGCAGTCATATCGACCGAACTCGGCGGGTGGGGGTGGTGCGGCGAGGGTCAGTCCCGGTCCAAGGGAGGCATGCGGTAGCCGCGTCCGCGCACGGCCACGACAATGTCTGCGGGCACGTCATGCGCCTGCAGGTGACGGCGCAGCCGATAGATCGTCGTGCGTACCATTTCCCGCCCTCCGGATTCGTCGCTGGTGCCCCACACCTCGTTGAGCAGCTCCTGCCAGGTGACGACGGCGTCGCGGCGCCTGGCCAGGGCCGCCAGTAGACGAGACTCGGTGTCCGGCAGCGGCACGTTGCGCCCGGACCAGGATACGCGTCCGGTCTCCGTTGAGATCCGCAGGGGGCCGTTTGTTATTGGCGCGGGTCCAGTGCCGGAGCGGCGCGTGACGGCGCGCGCCCGCAGGGCCAGCTCTCGTGGGGAGAAGGGCTTAGTGACGTAGTCGTCGGCGCCGGCCTCCAAGCCGGCGATCCGGTCCGGCTCGTCGCGCATGGCCGTCAGCAGGATGATCGGGACTTGGTTGCCGGTGCCGCGCAGGCGCTGACACAGCTTCACCCCGGAGTCGCCGGGCAGCATCACATCCAAGACCACCAGGTCCACTGCGCGGGCGGAGAGCATCTCCCAGGCGGTCTGTGCGTCGGGCGCGGTCAGGCATTCAAATCCCTGTGTCTCCAGCGCAAAGGTGACCACATAGCGCATTTGCGGTTCGTCGTCGACGACCAGCGCCACGGGTTTGGTCAGTGGTGGCCCGACCTCCGGGTCATGCGTCATCGGATTTCTCCTTCACTTCCACGCTGCGGTGGTTGCGTGTCTGTGGGCGCACAGGTGCTGCGTCGTCCTGCGCCGCAATGGCGGGCGGGGTGTCATCCCCCACTGCGTCATCCCCCGCCACGTCCTGCGCTGCGCCAGACGGCGGGGTGTCGGGGCGCAGCGGCAGCGTCAGGTAGACGGTTGTGCCCCGGGTGGCGATCGTATCGATGAGTACGCGGCCGCCGTGCGCCTCCATGATCCGCTGCGTGACCATCATGCCCAGCCCGGCGCCACGGCTGGAGGGCGCCGTCAGGGGGTTGGAGGTCGCATAAGGGATGAAGGCCCGGCTGCGCTCCTGGCGGCTCATGCCCACGCCGTCGTCCATTACGGTGATGAGGGCGTCGTCGGTGTCCGCACTGATGTGCACAGTCACGGTGCCGCCGTCGGAGTGTCGCAGGGCGTTGGTCACCGTGTTGGCGACCGCCTGACGCAGCAGTCCGCGGTCGGCTTCGATGCGCACCGGCCGGCCGTGGCTCTCCAGGCGGATCGTGGTGTGGGCCGAGCGGCGCATCTCCTGGATGAGCTCGCGCACGAGTCCGCGCAGCTCCACGTGCTGTGTTCGCAAGGAGAGCACCTCGTGGTCCAGGCGGGCCTCGGTGAGGAAGTCCTCGGCCATCTGGGAGGCGTCACGGGCGTTGTCGAGGATTGTGGTGACGAAGCGGCGCTGCACCTCGTTCAGGTCTCCCGGCGTCTCCTCCGCGAGCAGTTCGGCGGAGGCGCTGATCAGGGCCAGGGGAGTGCGAATCTCGTGGGCGAGGATGTCCCGGGGGGTGGATCGGCGCTGCGCGGACTCCCGCAGGCGGGCGTTGTCACGGCGGGCGAGCAGCAGGTCCCGGCGCCAGTGCGCTGCGAGCACCGCGGCGATGACTGCTGCGGCGACCAGGATCCAGCCGACGGCCGCGTTCAGTAAGGTGCTCATGTCCCCATCATGCCCGGTTTGGCGCACCGCTCCCGGGCGGGGGTGTAACCGTGGGGAGGGGCTCGACGGTGGCCCCGGACCCGCCCGGTGGGAGCGGGGGCCGGGAGACCGACGATGGGACCCGTCGCCTTTGACGCGCCCCTTGCGGTGACCATGCCACTTTCTGGCGTGCCATTCTGTGATGGATGTCACTAAAATGTGTCGGGGGCGTAAGCAAATTTTTTCAGTCGCGGTTACATGGCCGAGATCGGGACCGAGGTCCTCTGACGCACGTTTAACCTACATGGGGCGCCGGCGGCGGTCGCCGACATGTCGCTGCGGGCCCGTCGTGCCGCGGAGGAACGGTGGTGGAACGACGATGGCCGGCTGGCCGGGGGTGAGTGCGCCCATGGCTGACAGACTCGGGCGCGGGTGACGCCGGGAGCTGCACCGCCACCGACCGGCGTCCGCATCGTGAGACTGGACTGTGACCCGACGGCGTCTCGCCTGAGAACGAGTCGCCGTCTATATGGCTACCCTGGGGCCGTGAGCCCGACTCCGCCATCTGAGCCGCACCCCGACCCGCTCGCCGAACAGCGCGTTGCCGTCGTCATCCCGGCCAAGGATGAGGCTGAACGCGTTGCGGCCACAGTGCGTGCCTGTCGGGCTATTCCCCGGGTGGACCTGGTCGTCGTCGTCGACGACGGTTCCACCGACGGCACTCAGGAGCATGCGCGCGCCGCCGGCGCCGTCACCGTCCGCCACGCCGTCTCACGGGGCAAGGCCTCCGCCCTGGAGACCGGTGCGAGCGTGGTGGCCATGCGCGACTACGAGGACGGCCCCGCGCGTCTGCTGCTGTTCATTGATGCGGATCTGGGTGATTCCGCCGCTGCCTGCGCCGAGCTGGTCCCGCCGATCGTCGACGGCGTGGCCGACATGTCCGTCGCCGTCCCCCCCAAGCAGGCCGGGGCCGGCGGGAAGGGGCGCGTAGTGCGCGCCGCCCGTTCAGCCATCTTCTCGGCGACCGGTTGGACTCCCGTGGCCCCGCTGTCGGGGCAACGCTGCATCACTCGTGCCGCCTATGAGGCGGCTTCTCCGCTCGCCGATGGCTGGGGGGTTGAGGTTGCGCTGAGTATCGACGTGCTGGTCGCCGGCATGACCGTCATTGAGGTGCCCTGCGACATCACCCACCGCGTCTCCCTTGACGACCGTGCCGGCCGAATACACCGTGCCGCCCAGTACAAGGACGTGCTGCGCGCCGTGGCCTCCCGCCGTCTGCGCCGCGTGCGTGTGCCCATGGACAAGCGGGTCGACGCCTTGCACGATCCGATGCCCTTCCGCGCCTACCGCGCCCGGGCGCAGGAGCGGTCATAAGCGTGCCTGGCAGCGGGGAGCCTCGGCGAATATCTGCGTATCTAGGAGCTTCAGCACTTCACCGCGGATTGACGCAAGGCCTCGGGGCCTTCGGCTTTCTCGCCGTCTGGTGCGATGATGTGGCAGAGCCGCTGGTCGACTCCCGGGCCGCATTCCAACAACGTGACCAGCGCCGGCAGCGCGGCAGCCAGTGAGAACAGCAGCATGGTTGCGCCGGAGTCGTTGACAACCATCTCCACCGCCATGAGCACCACCAGTGCCCGCAGCGCCGGCTCCAGCCAGGCGGGTGCGGGCGTAGCCGCCAGCCACGCATAGGGGCCGCGCCCAGACCTGGCAACTCGCACCGTGCGCCACAGCCACCACACGACGCCGATGGCGAATCCGACCCCTAACACGAGAGCCAGCAGTGCCAATGGGCTGGTGCGGAACGGGGCGATAAGCGCGTCCGCCTTGCGCATCAAGGTGCTGCCCGCGCTCCCGTCCAGTGTCTGGCGCACAAAGCCTCCCAGGTGGGTGCGTGAGCCGGTGGCGTAGTCCGCAAGCGCGAAGGCGACGACGACGCCCACACTCACTGCCGCGACGCCCAGCCAACGACGCGGCCCCAACCTCACCCCGGCCAGGCCCGCGGCCAGCGATACCAGCACCGGGATGAGCGTCAGCGCCCCACCGACGTCGGCACCCAGGAATGGGGCGCCGTCAACAACCAGGACGACCAGCCCCGGTAGGCCCACGGCGGCCGCCACCACCGGGAGCCGGCGCGAATGCCCGGCGGCAAGCCGCTGCGCGCCGGCGGCGAGCACCGCCACCAGCGCGCCCGCAGCCAGCGCGAAGGCCGTATTCGACACCCCGTAGAAACGTCCCGCAACCACCGCATTCATCCCCAGCGGCCCGTTGAATCCGAGTGGTGAGCCCGCGGCGGCGTCGGCCAGGATCACCACTGGACCGGTGGCGGCCAGCGCCAGCGCCGCACCCGACCGACCCAGGCGGTCCACTCGGGCCACCGCCCCCGCGCCGACGGCGAGCGCCAGTCCCCAGGCGGCTGCGGCCAGCACCGCCACCGCCGGCGCCCACGCCCCGGCCCGCCACCACGGCACCAGGTTGGCCAACCAGAGCCCGGCCGGCAGGGCGGTCACCCAGCGGGCCGCTGCGCCCAGCCAGGCACGCTCCCCGCAGCTCGGGTGGCGCAATGCCGCACCGACGGCGATCAGCAGGGCCAGCGCGGCCGCCAGCAGCACCAGGGTAACCGGGATTACGGCGCGGTTAGAGGCGACGGCGTGGACGGCGTCGTCGGCCAGCTCCGAGACGCGGTCGGTGTGCGCTGCAGAGGAGGAGTCGGGCGCGCTCGCGGAATCGGTGGGTGGGATCGGCGGGGCGCTCGGCAGCGTCAGCACACCACCGCCCAGGCCTGAGGCGGCAACGGCGCCGTCTCCGACGACGGCCGCCAGCAGCGTCGGCGCCAGGTCGGTCAGCTGAATGAGGCCGGGGCGGTGGGTGGTGGGGCCGACCAGGAGGCCATTGACGTTGCCGCGCGCAGAGCCGGTGTCGGCGGGCAGGATCGCCAGCTGGGGGGAGGGGTCGCGCGGGTCGGCAACGGATACGACGACGACGCGCACTCGGCCCGCCAGAGTCTCAAGCGCGCTCGCCAGTGCTATGACGGCCCGTGCCGCCGGGGCCTCGCCCGCGGTGGCACCGGTGGCACCGGCGGCACGCTCGGCGGCCGCGGAGGATGAAGAGCCGGTGATGAGGCCGACGTCCATGAGGTCTATGAGAGTCAGATCGGGCAGCTGGCCGTCGGCGGTAGTCGACACGGTGGTGGGGTCGAGCGTCGCGGGCGGTCCGTCCTGCGTGGTCAGTGCCAGCACGGCGCCGTTCCCCACGGCGGCGTAGCTCGCCCCACCCGCCTCCAGCGCCTGCGCCAGCGCGCCCGGCTGGGCGCCGTAACCGTCGGCGGTGGCCAGCCGGGCCGCCTCCTCCCAGGTGGAGTCGGCGCACGCAGCCGTATCCCGGGTGTTTCGGTGGAAGGCGCGGGCGCGTGTCCCGGTTCCGAGCGTCAGCCAGCCATCCGCCGGGCAGGTGTCCTCCCCGATCGTGCGTTGAACCAGGTTGACCGGGGTGTTCTTCTCCGCGTAGTTCAGCACCGAGGCGGCCGCCGCGGAGACCCGGGCGTCGGCGTCTCCCGACAGCTCACGCAGCTTCTGCCAGGACAGGCCGTCCACCCCCAGCACCACCAACGGCGCGCTTCGCCCGTCGGCGGCCGAAGCGGCCCCTGTTGCGGCCCCGGGCTCCGGCGATGAGGAGGTGGAGGATGCGGCAGCCGCGTCCGGCACGGCCGTTTCCACAACCCCTGTAGCCCCGATAGTGCCAACGATCCCCATGAACAGTGCCACCGCCACCACCCATACCGCGGCCCGACGCGGAGGTTGTCGCCGGGCATACGCGGGTTGGCTCATGCCGCCAGCCTACGTGGAGCATCGCGACCGCCGGTCGACTCCGGGGTAACCGGCCGTTCCGTTTCGGCTGTGTTCGCCGAGTTCGGTAGATATGACCGTCGAGTTCGGTAGATATGACCGCCGAGTTCGGTAGATATGACCGTCGAGTTCGGTAGATATGACCGTCGAGTTCGGTAGATATAACCGCCGAGTTCGGTAGATATAACCGCCGAGTTCGGTAGATATGACCGCCGAGTTCGGTAGATATGACCGTCGAGTTCGGTAGATATGACCGTCGAGTTCGGTCGGTGGGCCGGCGGGCCCGGGGGAAGCGTCCAGATCCGGCCCGACCGGCACGGGCGTCTTGGCCGATGAACCGGGCCCGCATCCCAGCCAGGCTGGCATTCCAGCCAGGCCGGCTCCCGACCGCGGCAGCGCCCTCTACAGCACCTCAACCGTCGACCACAGGCGCACCTGCACCATCCGCCACCACCGACAACCACATCAAACCAGACAACCGCACCAACCCAACCAACACCCCACACCCCCAAACCGGAAGAGCCAGATAACCTGGGCCCATGACGTCTCCAGCCCCAACCTGGTCCTTCCTCGGCCCCGGCGGCACCTTCTGCGAAACCGCCCTGCGGCAGGTGGCCCCCCGCGACGTCGTCCTAGACCCCTGCCAGGACGTCCCCACCGCCCTGGACCGGGTGCGGGAACGCTCCGCCGTCGCCGCCGTCGTCCCCATTGAGAACTCCGTGGAGGGCGGCGTGAATGCCACACTCGACAACCTCGTGGCCGGCGCACCCTTGGTGATAGCAGCGGAAATGGCCGTGCCCATCACCTTCGTGCTGGCCGGGCGCCAGGGCACGCGTCTGGAGGACGTGCGCGCCATCTCCACCCACCCGCATGCCTGGGCGCAGTGCCGCGGCTGGGTGCACCAGCATCTGCCGGATGCGGTCTATGTTGAGGGCAGCTCCACCTCCGCGCCCGCCCGCGCCCTGGCTCAGGCCGACGACGCCGCGGCCGCCGCCCTGGACTACCAGGCGGTTCTGTGCAACCCGCTTGCCGCCGAGCAGTACCACCTGAACATCATCGCCGGGGGAGTGGCGGACAATCCCGAGGCCGTCACCCGCTTCGTGAAGGTCTCCCGACCCGGACGAGTCGGTGAGCCGACCGGTGCCGACAAGACCACCCTGCTGGTGCAGCTGCCGCACAACCGGGCCGGCGCCTTGCTGGACATGCTCGAACAGTTCAGCGTCCGCGGCGTGAACCTCACGCGCATCGAGTCCCGACCCGTCGGCGACTCTCTGGGCCGCTACCGCTTCTCCATCGACGTGGAGGGACACATCCGCGACGAGCGCGTGCAGGCGGCCTTCATCGGTCTGCACCGCACCTGCCCATTCCTGCGTTTTCTCGGCTCCTATCCGCGTCTGGACTCCCTGCCGGTGGTGGTACCCGCGGGCACGAGCGACAAGGACTTCGTCGTGGCCCGCTCCTGGGTGGCAGACGTGCTGGACGGACGCACCCTCTGAAGGAGGTGACGGGCGCTTAAGGGCGCCGCACCCTGAGCTATGCGGGGCGCCGCACCCTGAGCTATGCGGGGCGCCGCACCCTCAGGGCCCCGGCCTGGAGGCGGGCACGGATTCCGCGCGTGGGGGCCACCAGGTCCCCGTCGATCTCCACCGCGGTGGCTCTATCCAACCTCACCGTCACTTCGTGTCCGCGCCGCAGGAGCACCTGGGCGGCACGTCCCTGCGAGTAGGTGGCCGGATGCGGCGGCAGCACCTGGCGTGCCAACGACGCCCACCCCCACAGGCCGTACTGCGTGTCTATGGCCGCGACGTCGAGCATGCCGTCATCCAGGCGCGCATCGGGCAGCAGCGTGATACCGGCCGGCAGTCGCCCGCCGTTGGCGATCAGCAGTGTGCGGGCCGTCATCCGCTCGGTGCGCACAGGCCAAGATGATGCAGGCGGCGATTCGGGCGTCACACGGGCATGGAACCCGGCGTCGTCGGAGATCTGTGCGACGGCGGCCAAGGTGGCGTCCTTGATCCCCAGAACCAGGTCCATGCGGCGTCGCCCCAGGTTCTCCAGTGCAGCGATCCCGTACGCGCCCCAGCTCAGACGCTCCTTCAAAGCCGGCCGCGTGGAGGCGACCAGGCCGGCGTCGAAGCCGATGCCGGCCACCACTAGGCAGGCATGCTCCCCACCCAGGGTCGGCCGCGCCCATCCCTGCGGCGGTTCGGCGATGTCCGCGGCATGGCTACCGGCTTGGGCGGGGGCTGCTTCCGGGCCGGCGTCGCCACAAGTTTTCCCCCCGCCGTCGGGACCTTGGGCGTTGGCGCCGGGAGTATCAGTCCCGCCGTCGGATTGCAGCGGACCCGTGTGCCCAACGGCCTCGGTGCGCACCCACAACAGGTCGGTCGGCGCCGCCCGGCCGGAGGCGGCGATGCGCGCGAGTTCCGCGTGGTTGCGCAGCGGCAGGCCGAGATTGCGGGCGGCCAGATTGGCGGTCCCCAGCGGCATGATCCCCATCTCGGCGTCGGTTCCAGCCACCCCTGCGGCGACGGATCGCACCGTGCCGTCCCCGCCCGCGGCAACCACCAGCTGAGCGCCGGAGGCGACCGCCAACCGGGCCTGGGTGGCGCCGGTCTCTCGGGTGGAGGTCTCCAACCAGATGGTGCTGTAGCCGGCCTGATGCAGCGCATCGGCAATCGCCTGCCGGACGGGGCGTGTGATCGCCGGCTTGGCGGGATTGATGACGACGGCGGCAATGGGTGCCGGGTTGGGGCCGGCGGTCATGCGGTCAAGGCTACCGGTGCGGTTGTGTCGGCGCCCGGATACAGGGACTTTTGGTTCTGAGATGTGGCATGGGAAGGCCGTGGACGAACGGATGACCGCGAGGTCGGGGTTCCCGGGACGGAGGCCGCCTGATCCTCAAGCAGATGACCACCGGCTGCGTCCTTTACCTGCCGGAGACGGTTCTTCCGGTTCGGGGGCGTGGCGGCCGGGTGGGGCTGGTGGTTCTAGGCGGGGGCATGGGGACCCGCGCAGGCGTGTCGGCCGTGCGGAACGGACCGGCGCAGGAGAGCACACCGACGGCGGAACACCGGCAACTCCCGCCGACCCGCGCCGTCACGCCCGAGGGCGCCGGCAGTCGCCGGCCCCGCCGGTCGGATGTCCAGGTTCGGTGCCGCCGCCATATCGACCGACCTCGGTGGTTATTTCGACCGAACTCGGTGGTTATATCGACCGAACTCGGTGGTTGGGGGGCATCAGGGAGTGTTGCCGCGGGCGCTGGGCAGGTTGCGGGCGCCGGGCAGGCCGGCGCGCCGGGCCAGGTTGGTGATGACTTCGGCGAGGCGGGAGAAGTCGGCGCCGCGGGAGGAGGAGCGGCGGTGAGCCATGCCGATGCGCCGAGTAGGCGCCGGGGCGGCGAAGCGGGCGATGGCGTACTCAGTTCCGGCGAGCAGACTCAAGGCGCCTTCCGGGACCACCGTCACGCCGACGCCGTGGGACACCATCTGCACCACCGTGGACAGGGTGGTGGCGACGGCGGTCGGCGGGTTGGCGCCGTAGCGTTGACACAGGGCCAGAGTCTGGTCGCGTAGACAGTTGTCCTCGTCGAGCAGGAGCAGCCGCTGCTCGTCCAGCTCGGTGGGAGCGACATCGTCGCGGCCCGCCCAGGCGTGGTCCGCTGGGACAAGGATGACCAGTGGCTCGCTGAACATGGGTATGGCCGTGGCGCGGCGCAGATCGACATCAATGGTGATGATTGCGGCATCCAGGCGGCCCTGCCCCAGCATATCGAGCAGATCGCCGGTGACCATTTCCCGCAGTTCGGGATTCAGCAGCGGCAGCTCGTGACCCAGGCCATCCAGCACGAGTGGTACCAGGTAGGGGGCGAGAGTGGGGATGACGCCCAGGCGCAGGGTGCCGGCCAGGGCGGCCCCCTGGTTGGTGACTGCCTCGTTGAAGGCTTCGGCCGCGAGCACGGCTTCGCGGGCGTAGGGCAGCAGGGCCTGGCCGAGCGGCGTTACCAGCACCCGGCGCGTGGTGCGCTCGACGAGTTCCCCGTCCACGCGCTTCTCCAGTGCGGTGATCGCCTGGGACAGGCTGGGTTGGCTCACCCCTAAGGCGGATGCCGCCTCGCCGAAGTGCTGGTGATCGCACAGGGCGACGAAGGACCTCAACTGGGAGAAGGACGGGGGAGTGGTGCTGGACATGGTGGGTCCTGAATCCGTAGACGGTGGCCCGGCCGGATGAGCCGGGTGGGTAAGGGATCGGTTTATCGGTATTAACTCTAGATCACGTCCGGATGGATTACATCCGTTGGGCGGGGAGTGGTCTGTTAGGGAGAGGGGGTACACCGGCTCGTGGTGCGCGTGTCGACAGCGGTTGCGCGGTGCCGGAGCTCGTGTGGTGGTGGTTGATCAGTGGTGGGTTCGTTAGCGTTCGGTGCCGTGGTTTGGTTGGGGTGGTTTGGGGGTGTAGGGGCGTGGGGTGTTGCTGTTGGGTAGTGGGTTTTGGCGGGTGGGTGGCTGTCTTGGTGCGGTGGAGGCGGTGGAGCTTTTCGTGGTGGTTGTTTGTCGGGTGTGTGGTGGTGTGATGATGCTGAGGAGGGGGTGGGGTGTGGAGTAGGAGTTTGTGTTGCCGTTGCGGTCGGTGTGGTCGATGATGGTGGGGCCGCGGTCTTTGCGGTGGGTGATTAGTAGGTCGGTGTTGGTCAGGGTGGTGCTGGTGGTGGCGAGCCGGTGGGTTGTTTGGGCGTTTTCGATGCACCGGCAGGTGCGGGTGCGTTTGGGGCTGGTGGTGAAGGTGGTGGTGATGGCTGTGGGTGGGGTGTAGCGGGCGGTGGGGTCGCCCTGGGAGCGGGGCCCGGCCCATCGGTCCCTCGCGCCTTCGAGGCACATGTGCTCGGGGGTGTCTACCGCCACGATGGTCACCCGCGTGTAGCGGGCGGCTTCGAGCTCACGAATCAGACGGGGCCCCTTGTTCTTTCCGATCAGGGTGCCTTCGATCTTGACGTCGAATCGCTCACTGAGCAGGTCGCTGCGGGCGAGGTCGGCGGCGCTGGTGGATAGGGGGTGGACGAGGGTGGCCAGTTCGCTGCGGGTTATGGGGCGGGCGTCGGCCAGGGGGGTGGGGGCGTGGGTGGTGATGAGAGTGTCCCAGTGGGTGCGGGCCTGGGCCAGTAGTTCGGGGTTGACGTCCAGGCCGGGCACGGGGTTGCCCAGGAGGAGTTGTTTGATGTCGTCGGCGTCGATGGTGGTGTAGCCGTCCTCCTCCACCCCCACCTGTTTGGAGCGCTCTGGTCCCAGGACCTTGCGGGCGGTGGCCACGGCCTGGGAGTTACCGGCCCCTGGGGACCCGGCCATGATGATCGCACGGCCCCCGCGTGAGCCGTGCTCCCCGGCCCGAGCCCGGTAGGCGTTGGAGATAGCGTCTTGCAGCTGGTGCCAGAACGAACCCCGGGTGGGTTTGCGGGGCAGGGTGTGGTCTGGTTTCAGGCGGTCGATGATGGCCTGGATCTGGGTGGCGGTGGCCTCCACAACCTCCGGCGCCGGGGTGTTCCCGGGGTGCCGGGTTGGGGGTGTCACTGGGGCCTCCAGTCCTCATCCCAGGGCATGGGATCGTCGGGCGGCTTAGGCATCGGATCAGTAATCGCCTCCAGCTCGTCGTACTCCTGATCGCTTAGATATCCTTTCATTCCGAGGCGATATACGTCGTCCCAGGAGCCGCGCTCGTAGTCGTCGTAGTCGCGGATGCGGCCGAAGGTGTAGGGCCAGGTGCGTAGCCGGTCCATCATCTCCTGGCTGCTGATCTGCCCCAGGAAGCGCCGGAAGATCAGCTCCTCCGGGGTTTCGGGACGCACCGGCTCACCCCGCTCCATCATGCGCTTGACGGTCAGGACGAAGCGTTCCTCCTCCCCGGTGCGCTCAGCCACCTGCTGGGGGGTCAGTCCCTGCCGCAGCAGCCGCTCGAACTGCCGATCACTGTCAATCAACGCCAGAACCCCGGCCGCGCGCTCCCGCATCTCCTCGATTGTGAATCGTGAGTTCTTCACCCAGGACAGATCCTCCGGCACCGGACCCGAACCCGGGCCGGGCATGTCCCCGGGCGGCTCGGCCCGCCCGGGTTGGGGCGAGGACGTCGACTCACCATCACTCATAATCAGGACCTCCCGACCCGGACGCTACACGAAAACGATGCTGTGACCCTACCGACACCACCCGGACCCGTCAACACCGGGCAGGCGGTCGATGATGGCCTGGATCTGGGTGGCGGTGGCCTCCACAACCTCCGGCGCCGGGGTGTTCCCGGTGTGCCGGGTTGGGGGTGTCACTGGGGCCTCCAGTCCTCATCCCAGGGCATGGGATCGTCGGGCGGCTTAGGCATCGGATCAGTGATCGCCCGCAACTCGTGGTACTCCTGATCGGATAAGTACCCAAATGAGCTCAGGCCGTCGACGTCGTCCCAGGAGCCGCGCTCGTAGTCGTCGTAGTCGCGGATGCGGCCGAAGGTGTAGGGCCAGGTGCGTAGCCGGTCCATCATCTCCTGGCTGCTGATCTGCCCCAGGAAGCGCCGGAAGATCAGCTCCTCCGGGGTTTCGGGACGCACCGGCTCACCCCGCTCCATCTGCTGGCCCACGTGGGCCACGAACCTGGGTTCGGAGCCGGTGCGTTCAATCACCTGCTGGGGGGTCAGTCCCTGCCGCAGCAGCCGCTGAATCTCCCGATCACGATCAAACCGTGCCAGAACCTCTGATGCGGTCTCTCGCATCTCCTCGATTGTGAATCGTGAGTTCTTCACTCAGGACAGATCCTCCGGCACCGGTCCCGAACCCGGGCCGGGCATGTCCCCGGCCCGCCCGGGCTGGGGCGAGGACGTCGACTCACCATCACTCATAATCAGGACCTCCCGACCCGGACGCTACACGAAAACGATGGGGCTTGCCCCTGTTTTGTGGACACGGGGGTTTGGTTCATGCGGCGTGTTCCACGCGTAGTGGCTGGCGTCGCGGGTGTGTAGTGGTTGTCGTAGGTGTTCGGGGGCAGGTTGTCGCAGTAAGAATGCCTGCGGACGGTGTGAACTGCACAGTCATGGAGCAGGCGGAGACGATGTGAGTGGAGTCGGTGGACCCAGGATCGAGTTGGGCTTGTACGTCGCCGGGTCGGGGAACGCACGACGCTTGGAGCGCGCTGGCCGGGCGGGATGCCCGGGGCCGAAGCTCGTGGTCACTTTAGGACCCGGCCGGCAGTGGAGGCCGAGGCCCAGAACAACCCGTTGTAGGAGCCTCGGCGGGGCCAGGCGACGGTGAGAGAAGTCCTTCTCACCGAAAGTCTCGAAGGCGTCCACAATTCGCCACAGGCCTCGCACGGCATCAGGGAATTGACAGCGGCGCCAGGCCGGGCGTCGGCCAGTCCTACCCCGTTCTGGCGCCGTGCCCCGGCGCCGGTAGCGTCGCTCGGCCAGTCCCAGGACCCCCGCAGGCCTTGGCCACGGTCCAGCCCTGACCGGTGGCGTAATCCACCAGCCCCCGAAAGCCCCTGTTTGACGGGTGCATCCACCCGGGCGGGGACCGGGGCACCGGGCATCCCACCGAGCCCCCTTTTTTCTCCAGCACCACCAACTTCACCGCCTGCTGGGTCACCGTACGGGTCAAGCGGTCGATCTCGGCCCTGGCCTGCTCAAGCTCGACATCACGAGCCGACTTGCCAGACGAACCCGCACCCCCAGGCCGCAGGCGCGTCCAAGGCGCCTTGCCTGGCGACCTGCCGCAGCCTCACGATCGTAGGGGCGGTCCACTCCGGCCTCGGTCGCAGCCGCCCCCACCGTGACCTCCTCTCGCATCAGCCTTACGTAGATCTCATACTTCTGCCAAGGCGACAAGAACACCTTGGCCCGACGCCCCCAACCCCTCGTCGTGTCAGCATCACTGCTCATCGCGCACCCTCCTCAAGGTGTCACGAAGACCCTACCCATGCGGTCTGATCCTCAGCTCAAAACCGGACACGAACGCTGAAGCAAATCACGGCTCGCGGCTTGTCGGCCTCCAGCTGCCTGATCCGCTCAGCATCCTCGCTCGTAGTTCCCGGCCGGGCGCCCGCGTCAACCTCGGCCTTGTGTGTCCCAGGTACGCAGCGCCTCGGGGCAGGGCACCCAGCTCATCGGCGATCCTCGAGGTCCGCCCCCTTAGACCTCTCCGGGTCCCTACAGGCCCCTGCACGCCCCATCCGGGTAGCCCACTCCCGCGACCCTCTCCGGGATACTCCCACAGGTACCACTCCCGACAGTGATCCTTCCGTACATTCACCGCCTCCATCAAACCCGGTCCAGTTCAGGCAGACCGTCCCTGCCTGGTTACACTCGCACTCATGATCGATCTGCGTGAGCTTCGGGAGAACCCCGAGCCCTTCCGTGCCAGCCAGCGTGCCCGCGGGGCCGACGTCGCCCTCGTCGACCGCATCATTGAGGCGGACCAGACGCGTCGTACCAGCCTGGCCGCCTTCGAGTCCCTGCGCGCCGAGCAGAAAACGGTCTCCCGGTCGGTCGGCAAGGCCGCCAACCCGCAGGAGCGCGAGGCCGCCCTGCGCGGCGCCAAGGAGCTGGCCGAGCAGGTCCGCCAGGCGCAGGCGGCCGCCGACGACGCCGCCACCACCCTGGAGGAGCTCGCCTCCCAGTTCCAGAATCTCATCGAGGGGGCGCCGGCCGGCGGTGAGGAGGACTACGTGGTTTTGCGTCACGAGGGCCCCGCCCCGCGCGACTTCGCCGCGGAGGGCTTCGAGCCGGCCGATCACCTGGCTCTGGGTGAGGGCCTGGACATCATCGACACGCGCCGCGGCGCCAAGGTCTCCGGTGCTCGCTTCTACTTCCTCAAGGGCTGGGGCATGCGCCTGGAACTGGCGCTGATGAATGCCGCCCTGGACAGGGCCGTTGCGCACGGCTTCATCCCCATGATCACCCCCACCCTAGTCACCCCGCAGGTGATGGGCGGCACCGGCTTCCTCGGCGCCCACAGTGACGAGATCTACTACCTGCCCGCCGACGACCTGTACCTGACCGGCACCTCCGAGGTCGCCCTGGCCGGCTACCACACCGATGAGATCATCGACCTGTCCGCCGGACCCAAGCGGTACATGGGCTGGTCCACCTGCTATCGGCGCGAGGCGGGCGCCGCCGGCAAGGACACCCGCGGCATCATCCGCGTGCATCAGTTCAACAAGGCGGAGATGTTCTCCTACTGCCGCCCGGAGGACGCCGCGGAGGAGCACGCCCGGCTGCTGGCCATGGAGGAGGAGATGCTGGCCCTGGTGGGGTTGCCCTACCGGGTGATCGACACCGCCGCCGGCGACCTGGGTTCCTCCGCGGCCCGCAAGTTCGACTGTGAGGCCTGGCTGCCGACCCAGAATCGCTGGATGGAGGTCACCTCCACCTCCAACTGCACCACCTTCCAGGCGCGGCGCCTGTCTATCCGGGAGCGCCGCGACGGCAAGACCGCCCCGGTGGCCACGCTCAACGGCACCCTGGCCACCACCCGCTGGATGGTTGCCATCCTGGAGAACCAGCAGCGCGCGGACGGGAGCGTCGTCGTGCCCGAGGGACTGCGCCCCTACCTGGGTGGCCTTGAGGTCATCGAGCCGGTCGCCTGACGGTATGGACAGGGAAACGCCCACCCCGCCCCAGCCCGACCGAAAGACCCCCAGGCGTGGCGACGGCGTCGCCCTGGTCGGGTCGGCCGCCTGGAACTCCCAGACGGTCGGCGTCTACGGGCCCGGATACGACCGCACGCTGTCCCACGACGACTACCACGCGCTGGTGCGTGCCCGCATGGCCGACCTGGACCGCCTGGAGGCCGACGGCGGGAGCGGCCGGGCCCGCATGCTCCCGGATGAGCGGCTGGTGGTGGCCCTGGACGTGGACGGCACCATCCTGGACCTGGACGGTCGTGTTTCCGAACGCGTCATGGCCTCGATCGCCCGCATGCGTCACCGCGGCGTGCAGGTGGTGATCGCCACCGGGCGCGGCATCACAGCCGCCCTGCCGGTAGCCCGACGCCTGGGGATGACCGACGGGTGGATGGTCTGCGCCAATGGCGCCATCACGCTGCGCCTGGATCCGGCCTTCCCGGGTGGCTATGAGATCGTCGACTCGCGCACCTTCAACCCGTCCAGCGCCATCGACGCGCTGCTGGAGGCGGTGCCGGACGGAATCATCGCCGTGGAAGACCTGGGGGCGGGCTTCCGGGTGTCCCGGCCCTTCCCCGACGGCGAGTTGATGGAGAAGCAGACGGTGGTCCCTCTGGAGGAGCTGCGCCGTGGGGAGGTGACTCGGGTGGTGCTGCGGGCGCCGGGCATGCCGGTGGAGGAGTTCAGTGCCGTGGTCGCTCGGGCCGCCCTGCACTCGGTGGAGTATGCGGTCGGCTGGACGGCGTGGCTCGACGTCGCCCCGCAGGGAATCACCAAGGCCTCCGCGCTGGAGGCGCTCGTTGGTCGGCTCGGAACGGATTCCGAACACGCCATTGCCGTGGGTGACGGCACAAACGACGTCGAGATGCTGCGTTGGGCGGGCGTCGGGGCGGTAATGGGGTCGGCGCCACAGTGGGTTAAAGAACAGGGGGATCTTGTTACCGATACGGTATGGCACGATGGTTGTGCGGCCGTACTGGACGCCGTAGTGGAGAGAACCCGGAGGAGCACATGAAACGGTCGTGGATCACCCGACGGCGTGCCGCCGCCAAGGTCGCGGCCCCGGCTGCGGCGGCGTTCCTGGCGCTGACGGGAGGTCTGGCCGCCTGCTCGGCCGACCACCCCGATCCCACCGGCTCGGCCGCACAGCCCTGCGCTGATCTGGCCGGCGTCGAGTTCCCCGAGGGTACGACCGTCACCATCGCCACCGCGTTCACCGGGACGGAGGCGGAACGCTTCGAGGCCTCCCTGGAACAGTTCGAGGAGTGCACCGGCATCGACGTCGTCCACTCCGGCTCGGACGAGTTGGAGGTGTTGCTGCGGCGGTCCATGGAACAGCCCGGGTCCGAGGAAGGGGTTGCGGACCTTCCGGACCTGGCGGTGGTCCCTCAGCCGGGTCTGGTGGGCGACCTGGCGCGTTCCGGCATGTTGGTGGCGCTGCCGGACTCTGTCGGCGCCAATATTGAGCTTGGCTGGGACCGCAACTGGCTGGAGGCCGGCTCGGTGAACGGCGTCCTGTACGCCGCCCCGCTGATGGCCTCGGTGAAGTCCTTCATCTGGTACTCCCCGGCCGCCTTCGCGCAGGCCGACTACCAGGTTCCCACCACCTGGGATGAGCTGGTGGCGTTGACTGAGCGCATTGCCGCGGACAATGCCGGTGACCCTGTGGATGAGGACGCCGCGGCGGAAGGCGCCGCGGAGGAAGGCGCCGCGACCGACAAGACGCCGGGTGCCACCCCCTGGTGCCTGGGTGTGGCCGATGGCGATTCCAGCGGTTGGCCCGTAAGCGACTGGCTGGAGGAAACTCTGCTGGCCACGCGCGGCGTCGGCGCATACGACGCCTGGGCGAATCACGCCGTCGCCCTCGACGACGTCTCGGCCGTGGGCGCCTTGGACACGGTCGGTGAGCTGCTGCTGACCGATGGGCATGTGCCCGGCGGGGGCGAGGGCGCCGGAGCCGTGACCGTGGAGGAGGCTGCCGAGCAGTTGCTGGGTGGGTCGTGCTATATGCTGCACGCCTCCTCCGGCTATGAGAACCTATTGCCCGAGGGTGCGACGGTGGTCAGCGCCGACGGCGGAATGGGTGCCGCCACTGGCACCGCCTCCGGTACACGGGCTAGTGGTTCGGCCGTTCCTCAAAGTGGTGCCGAGCCGTCAGCCACCGCCTCCCAGGCGTCGTCGCAGGGTGCTGTCTCCGCTTTCCTCGTGCCGGGGGCGGCCGATGACGATGCGGGTTCGCCGGTGATAGTTGGCGGGGACTTCCTGGTGGATCTGGCTGCCGTATCACCCAAGACGACTGCGGGCAACGACGAGCAGGGTGGTCCTGATCCCGAGGCCGTCGAGGCGGTTATGACCTATTTGACCAGCCCCGAGTGGGCGCAGAGGCGAGTTGACCTTGGAGGTGTGGCCACCGCCAACCGGAGTGTGGATGCCTCGAAGTTGCGTTCGGATGTGGCTCGGCGCGCCACTGTGCTGCTGCAATCGCGTCAATCCGTGATTCGTTTCGACGCCTCGGATTCGATGCCGTCAACCGTGGGCACGGAGGCGTTGTGGAGCGCCTTGAGCCGATGGACTAATGGTGAACTGGACTCCAAGGAGGCGTTGGGCGTGGCGGAGGCCGCCTGGCCCGAGTGAGCGACTCTTCCGGTTCGAGCGTGTCTTCGCCGAGTTCGGTAGATATAACCATCGAGTTCGGTAGATATGACGATCGAGTTCGGTAGATATGACGATCGAGTTCGGTAGATATGACGAACGAGTTCGGTTGGTGGGGCCGGCGTGGTGGGGGGAAGTGTCCAGAATCGGCACGAACGAGGATCCCCCGGCCGACGCCGCCCACCAGATCCGCATGATTCCAACGAATCCGAGGGCGTGCGCTGGGCGGGACGGGGTGTTTGCGCCGAATCCGGACACTTTGGCTCTTAGGTGCTGGTCTACCGTCCTGGTGTGGTGAGCAGGCCGCGGTACCGCGCCAAGTGGCTGGAGGGGTTCGCCTACCGTCCCGGTGTGGTGGGCAGGCCAGGGCGTCTGGTCGCCGACCGGGCCCCCTTGTCCGATCGACTTGGACGTCGTTGGCAATGAAACGGGCCCGTGTCCCGGCCGGTCCCACAGCCCGGCCGGGCGCGTGTCTCGGCCGGGCCGGCAGATCAGCCGGGCGCGTGGCTCAGCCGGGCCGGCTGCTGATCACGTTCGCGGCCTGCGGCATCTTGACTGTCGACCGCGGGTGGCAACCGTCCAAGGTAATCGCACTGGCCTGATTCAGCACCCCGCACCCGGACCGCCTGGCTGCGGTTGGACCGCCTGAAACGCACTCTCAGACGGTCCAAGCGCAGGAGCCCGGTCCATCCGCAGAAGCGCGGTCCAAGTACGAGGCCGGGACCCTGCCGGCCCCACGCCCACCCACTACACCGTTAAACCGGAAGAGCCCGTAAACGGCGCATTTGTCCATAACCTGGACACTTCCTCCGATCCGCCAACCCAACAGACCGAACTCGATGGTTATAGCAGCCGATCTCGACACGCATACATCAAACCGGAAGAGGCTTAGAACTTCTCGTAATGCACGTCCTCCCACGTCAGGTCGGCGTCCGTGTAAGGCGGCTTGTGCTCGCCCTTCTCGCCAACAGCCACGAGGTTTAGTACCGTGAATCCCGAGGGCACGCCCAATAGGTCGCGGATCTCCTTGTCGGAGGTGTCATGACGGCCCGTACGGTTCCGGATCTGCACCCAGCACGCGCCCAGGCCGTACTGCTCGGCGGCAAGCAGCACATACACCGAGGCAATAGCTCCGTCTTCGATCCAGAACTCGGCCTGACGGCTGTCTGCGGTGTGAACCAGAGTTACGATCACCGCGGCCGCCCCCTCCACCTGAGACCCGCCGAGGGTTTTGCAGGCGCCGACCCGCCGAATCATGTCCGGATCCCTCACCACGACGAACTCCACCGCATCGTGTCCGAAGGAACTCGGGGCCGTCATTGCCACACGCATGATCTCCCGAATCACCTCGTCGTCTACAGGCCCGCCTCGGTAGCGGCGTATGGACCTACGCCTGCGGGTAAGTTCGAACAGCTCGTTTTCCATGGTACGTCTCGCCTCTCTCGGTGGGCCGGGAGCGGTCCCCGGCCTGCGTTCCGCACCTACGGTCTACACTTGAGACCATGGTCTAAGGCAAGGTTCAGGAGGTGCTCCATGGGAGATGGTAAGACCTATACGGTGAAGGAAGTGTCCGCGCGGACGGGCATGCCAGAGACGACTCTGCGGTACTACGGCAGGCGTGGACTGCTTGACTTCGTGGCACGGAATGCGGCGGGCGTGCGCACGTTCACGGAGAGTGATTTTGAGGCTCTTTTTATTATCCACACGCTAAAAGAGACGGGCATGTCTCTCGCTAGCATTAAACACTTTATGGATCTGTATTTTGAGGGCGATTCGACAATAACGGAACGTCTTCGAATGTATGAGGATCAGCGTCGAAAGACGCGCATGAAGATAGCTGCGCTGAAGGGTGCGCTCGAGATCCTGGAGTATAAGTGCTGGTACATGCAGGAGGCCGAGAGGCGTGGTGATGCATGGTGGTTCAGGCAACTTTCGGAGCGAGACGTGCCTCAACGGGTTCGTGATTTCTATGCAAAGGTGGGTGGCTACGCGCACGAATCGGCGCAGGGATGAGAGCGTATGTAATTGGTGGGTCACTACGGTTACGGACCCGGGCGGACAGTTCTTGGCTTAGCGGCTCTTCAGGCTTGGAGTGTGGTGGGGTGGGTAGTGTGGGCGTTGGCGTGGTTGGGATCCGGCATGCCTGGGCCACGGCCGAGTTGATCGCGTGGGCATCCAGGCGTCGGGCAGTAGGCCGAGTCGGTAACCAGACGCACTGGCTTGCCCTGGAATCATGCGGGTCTGGCGGGTGGCATAGGGTACGGTCGTGCCGTTTGTTCCGATTCTGGATTTCCGGCTCTTCCGGTCGAGGCCGTGTTTGCCGAGTTCGGTAGATATAACCATCGAGTTCGGTAGATATGACCATCGAGTTCGGTTGGTGGGGCCGGCGGGGCGGAGGAAGTGTCCAGAATCGGGGTGGTGGGGCGCCCCTGGGGGGGGACAACCTTGGGGTGGTTTCAGTGGTTTTGATGTCGTGCCGCCTTGGTGGCGGCAGCCCAATGTGCCGTTGCTTGGTGGGTGTGGGCTGTTGGCGTGTTCATTGGCGTGTGCCAGATGCCCAATCGTGGGAGTGCTGGGTGACGAACCGAAAGTGGAACGTACGAACTGTCTGGCCCTGTACCCGGGGTCGGTGGCACCCATAGACCCCCGGCGATGGTGTGCAAGACGGCCGTTCATGTCGAAAACCAGCACCTCACGCCGGAGAGTACGGGCCACCGGAACAGCAACGCCCAGACCGCCCTCAAACACCAGAGCAGCCCTCAGACACCGGGGCCGCCCGATCTTGCGGGTGCCACGCCCGTCGACGGCGACAGGCCGTCCTCAAACACAGGAACAGCGTCCGGACACGGCAGACCGCGCTCGAATGACCTGTTTCAGCGTTAATGTCCGCTTGGGGCGGTTGGATCAGACATCATCGTGGTCTTCTTGGTTGGTTTGATTGTCTCGTTGTTTGCGGTTGTAGGCAAGGCGCTGCTGAGCGGCCCGTTTCAGGCCTTCCTGGCGGGCCTTGCGGATGGCCGGCCCGCGCCCGGTGTGCTCGTCCAGGGGTGTGACGTAGCCGATTCCGGAGTGCAAGCGCTGGCTGTTGTACTCGGTGCGCACAGAGTCGAGTTCGGCCCTCAGGACAGCGGGATCGGTGATTGCCAGCAGGTGAGGCCACTCGGCCTTGAGTGTTCCGTTGAGGGACTCGACCCCGGGCCTGGTCGGCCGCGTGTCGCCGGCCGTCCGAAGTGCTGGGCGATGGCGACCATGGCCATGAACCTGCGGGTGTTGGCAGCAATCATCTGGGAGCCGTTGTCGGACACCGCCAACAGGATCGGGGTCAGTTCATCGTCTCCGTCAAGCGTCAGCTGGCGCTTCAGGGCCTGGGCTCGTTCCAGGGCGGCCTCGAGCAGGCCTTCGGCGTCCAGGGCCTGCTCGAAGGCGAGGCGGACCTGGTGGTGGGTCTCCTCGCTGGAGACCACATGGGTGATCCACTTGCGTGAGACCAGATCCTCGATGATCAGCACAGTCATGCCGCAGGCGGTGAAGTGAGTGGAGTCGTAGATCCAGATCGAGTTGGGCTTGTACGTCGCCCAGTCGGGGAACGGACGACGCTTGGAGCGCGCTGGCCGGGCGGGATGCCTGAACCGAAGCTCGTGGTCATTCAGGACCCTGCGGACGGTGGAGGCCGACGCCCAGAACAACCCGTTGTAGGAGCCTCGGTGAGCCAGGCGACGGTGAGAGAAGTCCTTCTCACCGAAAGTCTCGAAGGCGTCCACAATCGCCTCGATCTCGCACGGCATCAGGGCATTGACAGCGGCGCCAGGCCGGGCGTCGGCCAGTCCTACCCCGTTCTGGCGCCGTTTCCAGCGCCGGTAGCGTCGCTCGGCCAGTCCCAGGACCTCACAGGCCTTAGCCACGGTCCAGCCCTGACCGGTGGCGTAGTCCACCAGCTCCAAAAGCCCCTGTTTGACGGGCGCATCCACCCGGGCGGGGACCGGGGCACCGGGCATCAGACCGAGCCCCCTTTTTTCTCCAGCACCACCAACTTCACCGCCTGCTCCGTCACCGTACGGGTCAAGCGGTCGATCTCGGCCCTGGCCTGCTCAAGCTCGACATCACGAGCCGACTTGCCAGACGAACCCGGACGCGAAGCCGACAACGCGTCCAAGGCGCCTTGCCTGGCGACCTGCCGCAGCCTCACGATCGTGGAGCGGTCCACTCCGGCCTCGGTCGCAGCCGCCCCCACCGTGACCTCCTCTCGCATCAGCCTTACGTAGATCTCATACTTCTGCGAAGGCGACAAGAACACCTTGGCCCGACGCCCAGAACCCCTCGTCGTGTCAGCATCACTGCTCATCGCGCACCCTCCTCAAGGTGTCACGAAGACCCTACCCATGCGGTCTGATCCTCAGCCCAAAACCGGACACGAACGCTGAAGCAAATCATCGAACACGGGACGGCGCCTTCGAACGCCGGAGAGTTCCGCCCGGACAGGCCAGAACACACCACCCACCACACCCCCAAACACGAAGAGCCAGATTTCCCCGACTCGCCAGCTCCACCGACCGAACTCGATGGTTATTTCTGCCGATCTCGTTGGTTATATCTGCCGGACTCGGTGTTGGGGGCCTCGAACCGGAAGAGCCGGTTTAGCAGCTGACTGCGGTCCGCGGCATCCCGCCGCCTTCGCCGCCAGAACCCGCTAGACCTTCATGACGCATGGGCGGGGCGGTGGTCGGCCCCGCCGTCGACCGATGCTTAACCCTTAGGCCTGCGCGATCCGCAGGGTGAGGATCTGGAAAGGGCGCAGCTCGAAAACGGCGGTCAGCGCGCCCGTCTGCTCTCCGCCGATGCCCTCGGCGGGAACGGTGCGCAGACGGGCATCCTCGCTCGCTCGCTCTAGCAGGTCGGTGGCCTCCACCGAGGCGGCGGCGAAGCCGGTGGTGAGTGTGCCGCGGGTACGAGCCCCAAGCGACTCATACAGGCGGACGACGACGTCACCGCTGCGGTCCTCGGCGAGTTTGACCGCCTCCACCACCACGCCGGCGCCCTCCACGGACACAAGCGGGGCGAGCTCCCGGGCGCCGGTGACCATACGTTCGGGCAGGTTGAAAGCGTATCCCTCCCGCACGGCGTCGTCGATCGTTGCCCCCGGGCGCAGCGCCACCCGCAGCCGGTGCCGCCCCTGGTCGGCCTCCGGGTCCGGGAACAGGGGGGCCCGCAGCAGGGACAGGCGCACCGTAGTCGTGGGGTGGCCGGAGGCGTCCACGTCCCGGGTGACGTCATGCCCGTAGGTGGAGTCGTTCAACACCGCCACCCCGTAACCCGGCTCGCCCACATGAATCCAGCGGTGGGCGCAGACCTCGTAGCGGGCGGCGTCCCAGGAAGTGTTCTGATGCGTCGGGCGGGACACGTGCCCGAACTGCATCTGCGCGGTGGAGGCGTCCGCCACCAGGTCCAACGGGAAGGCCAGCTTGAGCAGCTGCTGCCGCTCGTGCCAGTCAACGTCGAAGTCGAAGACCACCTGCTTGGCTCCCGGGCGCAGGCGGATGCGCTCCACCAGCGTGGAGGCCCGCCCGAGGGCGCGGGTGAGGCGCACGCAGGCGCCCTCCGCGTCCTGCATTACCTCCAGGCCCCGTACGTCAAGCACGTCCGTGCCCGTGTGCCGGTACTCGACGTCGATGTCCCAGGCGTCCCACTGTCGCGGAGTGTCGCGGTGCAGCTGCAACAGGCCCGCCCGGGTGCCGGACGGAAGCAGCTCCCGGTCGGCCTCCAGGTCGACCACCGAGGTCAGGGTCCCGGCGGCATCGACCACCAGGCGGAGCAGCCCGTTGCCGATGACCCATTCGGTCCCGGACCGCTCCACCGACACCTCGCCTACGGCGGGCACCGGTTCAGCGGCGCCCAGTGCGGGCACGCCGTCGCGCGGCGCCGGGCCGGCGTTGAGCAGCAGCGGTGTATCCCCGCTTCCCACAAGCGCGGCGACGGCGTCGCCGATCACCGCCTCTAGCGTGCGCGTGACCTCGGCGTACTCGGCCTCCGTGCGCTGGTACACCCAGCCGATGGAGGTGCCCGGGAGAATGTCGTGGAACTGGTTGCGCAGCACCGTGCGCCACGACTCCTGCAGGTCCTCGTAGGGGTAGGGCGCGCCCTCGTAGACCGCCGCCGTCGCCGCCCACAGCTCGGCCTCTCGTAGCAGGTGTTCGCTGCGGCGGTTGCCTTGCTTGGTGCGCAGCTGGGAGGTGTAGGTGCCGCGGTGGAACTCCAGGTACATCTCCCCGTTCCACACCGGTAGCCGAGTGCCGCCTCCACCCCCGGCGGCCAGGGACTCGGCCTGGGTGCGTTCGAAGAAGGTGTTCGGACTGCCCAGCTCCACCGTAGGCACCCCTTCCAGGCTGCGGAAGCGGTGCGCGGCTGCCAGCATCTCCCGGGTGGGGCCCCCACCGCCGTCGCCGTAGCCGAAAGGCACGATCGAGCTGGTGCTAATGCCTTTCTCCGCGAAGTTCGCCTCGGCGTGGCGCAGTTCGGCCACGGTCAGCCGGGCGTTATAGGCGTCCACCGGGGGGAAGTGCGTCAGCACGCGGGAGCCGTCGATGCCCTCCCAGTAGAAGGTGTGATGCGGCATGTGATCGGTGTCGTTCCAGGACAGCTTCTGGGACAGGAACCAGGTTGACCCTGCGGCCCGGGCGATCTGAGGCAGTGAGCCGGTGTAGCCGAAGGAGTCCGGCAGCCACACGTCACGCGTTTCCACCCCGAACTCCTCCAGGAAGAAACGTTTCCCTTCAATGAACTGGCGGGCGAGCGCCTCCGACCCGGGCATATTCGTGTCCGACTCCAACCACATGCCGCCCACGGGCACGAAGCGTCCCTCGGCCACCCGCTGCCGGATGCGCTCATACAGCTCCGGTTGGGCCTGCTTGACCCACAGGTACTGTTGGGCGGAGGAACAGGCGAATACGAAGTCCGGGTCCTGGTCCATAAGCGCCAACGCATTGGAGAAGGTGCGCACGCATTTGCGCACCGTCTCGCGCACCGGCCACAGCCAGGCGGAGTCGATATGCGCGTGCCCGACGGCGAGCACATGGTGCGCGCTCGCATAGGCCGGGCTGGCAAGCACTCCGGCCAGTTCGGCGCGGGCGGCAGCCGCGGTGCCGGCCACGTCGGCGGGGTCGATCAGGTCGGCGGCGCGCTCCAGCGCCGTATCGATGCGGGCGCGGCGGGTGGAGTCATCCGGGAGGGCAGCGGCCAGCTCCAGCAGGACGGTCAGGTCCTGGGTCAGTTCCCACACGACGTCGTCGCGCAGGCACACATCCACGGCGCCCAGCCGGTAGAGGGGGTTGCTGCCCGCGGTCTCCTTGTAGCCGTAAGGCGTGGGGGAGAAGTCGAAGTCGCCGGCGACGTCGGGATTGGAGGCGGCCTCGACGTAGACGTCGATCGCATCCGGCCCGCTGTCCCAGGGGACCGTGTGGTTGCGGGGGGAGAGTGCCTTGATCGCCGTGCCGTCGGGCTGCAGCAGCAGGCCCTCCGCCTGGAAGCCGGGCTGGGTGGGGGTGAAGCCCAGGTCGATGCTCAGCTCTACCTGGGTGCCCTCCGCCTGGCGCCATGCCGCGGGCACCCGTCCGGTTGCGTGGAACCAGGTGGTGCCCCACGGCGGTCCCCAGGGGGCGCCGACGGCGATGGGGGAGTAGGTCTCGGCGACGGCCTGGGTGAAGGGGACCGGTTCACCCGGTGCCTGCCAGGTCGACAGCTTCAGGGGCCTGCGGTCCCGATGGATCGCCGGGCGCACATGGTCGCGCAGCAGGCGCGCGGTGCGCTGCTCAGTCAGGAGGGGATTGGAATGCATGTGTTGGTCTTTCCTGGTGTTGTATGCGGCGCGGTGGTGGCCTGCTATGCGATGAGCTGTTGGCGCCGTATCAGCCCTTGACGGCGCCGACCATGGCGAAGCCCCCGCCCGCGCGGCGCTGCACAATGAGATAGAGCAGCAGCACGGGAGTGGAGTAGAAGATGGAGAAGGCGGCCAGCTTGCCGTAGGCGATGGAGCCGTGAGTGCCGAAGAAGTTGTAGATGGCCACCGCGGCGGGCTGGTGCTCGGGGGCGAACAGCAGCACGAAGGGAACGAAGAAGTTGCCCCAGGCACCGGTGAACACGAAGATGAACACCACGGCGATACCGGGTTTCATCAGTGGCACTACGATCCGCCATAGGGCGGTCATGGCGGAGGCGCCGTCCACCCAGGAGGCCTCCTCCAGAGAGAGCGGCACGGAGTCCATGAAGTTCTTCATCATCCAAATCGCCATGGGCAGGGATGTGGCCGCCATGAACGCGATGGTGCCGGCAACCGAGTCGAGTAGCTGGAAGCTGACGAACAGGGTGTAGACGGGCACCATCATGGCCGTGATCGGCAGGCAGGTGCCGAACAGGATTGTGTACATGAAGGCCTTGTTGAAGCGCATCTGGAAGCGCGACAGCGGGTAGGCGGCGAGCGTGGCCACCACCACGGTGAGTGTCGCCGTGCCCAGGGAGATCAGCACCGAGTTCCACAGGGGCCGCAGGGTCTCATCGACGTTGGCGATCTCGGTGAAGTTGGACAGCGTCCAGGTCTCGGGCACGGAGATGGACACGGTGGCCGCGGGATCGAAGGCGGACAGGATGATCCAGGCCAGCGGGATCAGGAAGCACACCCCGATCAGTGCCATGATCGCCGAGGCGGCGAGTTTCAACCCGCGCCCGCGCGGGGCGCTCAGTCTTAGCGGCGCGGTCTGCTGCGGCATGTCGGGCATGTGGGGCATATCAGTCCACCTCCGGCTTGAGCAGTTTCATGTAGACGACGGAGAAGACCGCCCCCACCAGCAGGGTGACGGTGGCGATCGCCGTGCCGTAGCCGACCTGGGAGAATTTGAAGGCCTCCTGGTAGGCGAGCACCGGCAGGGTGGAGGAGCTCGTGCCCGGGCCACCGCCGGTCATCACCCAGATGAGGGTGAACACCCCGAGCGTCTGCAGGGTGGTGAGCATGAGATTGGTGGCGATGGAACGTCGAATGATCGGCAGCGTGATCCGGAAGAAGCTCTGCGCGGCGGAGGCGCCGTCGATGGCGGCGGACTCTTTCACCTCCGGCGGCACCTGCGCGAGCGCCGCGTTGTACTGCATCATCGAGAAGGCGGTGCCGCGCCAGACATTGGCGAGTATTACCGAAAGCATGGGGAAGGTGAGCAGCCACTTGGGGCCGGTCAGGCCGATGAAGGCGAGCATCGAGTTGAGAGTGCCTTCGGAGGCGAAAAAGGCGTAGCAGGCGAAGGCCGCCACGATCTCCGGCAGCGCCCAGGCCACCACCACGATTCCGCCCACCAGGGAGGCCAGCGGGCGGGCGCAGTGGCGCATGAGGACGGCCAAGGCCATGCCCAGGACGTTCTGGCCGACTATCGCCGAGGCGAAGACGAACACCGCCGTCAGGAGGATCGATTTCAGGAAGGCCGGATCGGACAGGAGTGCGACGTAGTTGTCCAGGCCCACGAACTGTGGCGCGGCCGCCTTGTAACCGCTCATCGCCCGGTCGGTCAGTGAGCCGTACAGCGAGTAGAGAATCGGGCCGAGCAGGAACATGCCGAGCAGGACGACGGCGGGAATCAGTGGGGCGGTGCGCTGTAGAACTCGCCCTGGGCTATGCCGGCGGGACGACGACGCGCTCGTGCGTACCGCCGTCGTAACGGTTGCGGTTGGGACGGACATCAGGAGGCCGCCTCGGTGCCGTCCTCGCCGACGATTGCGATCAGGCCGGAGTCGTAGGTGGCGGCGGCCTGCTCCGGGGTGGCGTCACCGGTGACCACGGATTCGCAGGCGATTTGGATGTTCCCGGAGATCTGTGAGTAGTCGGGGGTGGTGGGGCGGAAGTGGGTGTACTGAACCAGGCCGGAGAAGAACTCGAAACTGGGGTTGTAGGAGAGGTATTCCTCGGACTCGGCCACGTCCGTGCGCACGGCTACCTGGGCGTTCTCGGTGTCGTATTTGAGGGTGTTCTCGTAGTTCAGAGCGATCGAGATGAACTGGAAGGCGGCGTCGGGGTTGGCGCATTTGGAGCCGACGGCGAGTGTCCAGCCGCCGGACATGGAGGTGAAGCCCTCGCCTTGGCCGTTCTGCGTGGGCATCATGGCCAGCCCCATCGTCTCCTCCCACTCGGGCCAAGGGTTGTCGCCGGAGATCCAGCCGCCGGGCATCCAGGAGCCGTCGATCGCGATGGCGAGCTTTCCTTCAGGAAGCAGCTCGGTGGAGACGCGGTTGCCGATGGTGGCGTCCAGGGCGACATCAAGGCCGGGGCCGAGTTCCTCGGCGTAGACCGTGTCCATGAAGGCCAGGGAGTCAACGAAGCCCTGTGAGCCGGTGACCCACTTCTGAGTATCGGCGTTGTACAGCAGCTCGGAGTCGGTGCCGGACAGGAGCATCTCGAAGCCCTGCATGGAGGTCATCTCCCCGCCGGCCTTGGCGACGAAAATATTCAGCGGGATGACGTCGGGGACCTTGTTCTTAATGGTGCGGGCGGCGTCGAGAATCTCATCCCAGGTGGTCGGCTGCCAGTCCTCGGGCAGCCCGGCCTGGGCGAAGATCTGCTTGTTGAAGTAGATGCCGCGGGTGTCGGTGCCCATGGAGACGCCGTAGAGTTTGCCGTCGTCGCCGAGTCCGGCCTCTTTGGCGGAGTCCACGAACTGGTCCCAGTCCTCCCAGGCCTCCACGTACTCATCGATGGGCATGAGGTAGCCGGCGGCGGCGTCGGAGCGGACCTGGAAGGAGTCCTCGTAGATGACGTCGGGGGCGGTGGAATCCGAGCCGTTCATCAGGGCGAGCTTGGTGAAGTACTGGTCTTGCTCGGCCTCGATGGGCACCAGCTCAATGGTGACTTCGGAGTTGGCGGCTTCGAACTCGCCCTTGGCTTTTGTCAGTAGGTCCTCGAGCTGGGTGAAGGCGGAGGTCTTCTGGTAGGCGACCTTGAGGGTGTTGCTGGAGCGCTCGCTTGAGGAGCCGGAGCAGGCGGCGAGCGCGGCGGCGGCCGAGGCGAGTGAGGCGCCGATCAGGAAGCTGCGGCGGCTCGGGACCGGGCGGGTTAGGGGTGCGGGTGAGTGGGGCATGGGTGGGCTCCTTTGCGCCGGGGCGTCCACTGTGACGCCGTCACTAAATACTCCATCAAATGGATAAAACGCTGTCAAGCCGTCCCTGAGGACGTTGTTTAGTCGTTATATTTGCGGTGTTCGCCGCCCTGCGGCCACCTGTGATGTCTCAGGACATCGGTGACACTTGGTGTGTCAGGACATCGGTGACACTTGGTGTGTCAGGACATCGGTGACACTTGGTGTGTCAGGACATCGGTGACACTTGGTGTGTCAGGACATCGGTGACAGTTCTGGGTCTTGTGGGGTGTGGTGGTCGGTGCTGGTTGGTGGGGTTGGGTGTGTGTGGGTGGAGACGTAGCGGGTGCCGGGTGCGGGCCAGGTGTGTTGAGCGAGGACCTCGCCGTCGGTGGTGGTGATGATGATCGTGTCGGGGTTGTAGTCGATGATGACCTGGCTGCCGGCGTAGGCCTTGGAGACCAGGAACGTGATCGAGGCCAGGTTGACGGTCCCGTTGGCGCCGACGCATACCTGCCGGGTCCCTGAGGGTGGGGTCTTGCGGCGCTCGGGTGGTCTGGCACCTCGTGTGGGCTGGCCCGAGGCGGTAACAGTGGGTGCGGGCGGACCGCCCACGGACACGGTCTCGTCGGGTGGGGCGGGTCTTGGCGGGATGGCGGTGGGGGTGGCGTCCCACGCCTGCTGGGGTGTCATCCTCCCGGGAAGGGCCTGGTTGCGGCGTTCGGTGTTGTAGATGTGGTCGAAGGCGTCGACCTGTGCCTGAAGCTCGGCGATGGTGAGGGCCAGGGGCTGAGCGTCGAGGTAGCGGAACAGGGTCTGGTGGAAGCGCTCGTTCTTGCCCTGGGTAGTGGGCTTGTACGGCTTGCCGGTGATCGGTTCCACCCCCAGGGAGCGCACGTGGCCGACCAGCTTGCCTTTGCGGCCGCGTCGGGTGGGATTCAAGGCGACCCCGTTGTCGGTCAGCAGCCGCTGGGGCACTCCGTAGCGGGCGACGGCCTTGTCGAAGGTGGCGATGGCCGCCTGACTGGTCTCGGAGGCGGCGACCAGGGACGCAACCGCCAGGCGGGAGTGGTCGTCGATGAGCTGGAAGATGACGGCCTTGCGGCCGCCGGCCAGTACGTATTCGGTGGCGCCCCGTCTGCCAGCAGGCGTTCGGGGCGGGGTAGACGAAACGGCGCCATGCCGCCCGGGGCCTTTTGGCCGGCTCGGCGCGGGCCACGCCGGCGGCGCGGAAGATCCGGGCCAGGGACGCCGGCGAGGGCGCCTGAAGGCCCATGGCCTGCATCTTGTCGTGCACGCTGATCGGGCCGCAGTCCAGGCCAGAGCTCTCTAGCGCGGCACGCACGTCCAGGGCCTGGGTGCGCTGATCAGCACTGATGGCCGAAGGACTCCTACGTGGTCTCGTGGAGCGAGGCTCAAGGGCCGCGGCCTCGCCCTCGGCGCGAGCTCGGGCACGGATCGCATAAAAGGTCTTACGTGAGATGGACTGCTCGGCGCAGAAGGTGGTGACCGCCCCGCGCGGGGCGTCATCAGGCCACCGGACAATCTCCAGGCGCACACGCGGATCGACACGACGGTTCGCTGAACTCATGCCCCAATCCGACCCGAAGTGTCACCACCCAAACAGCCAGAACTGTCACCGATGTCCTGACACAGAACTGTCACCGATGTCCTGAGACATAACACGCCCTGCGGCCACCAGAAGTGTCCAAATTCGGGACAAACGGTTTTCTCACGCCCGATGCCGCCCGCCGAAGCCGCGTGATACCAACGATTCCGAGGACACCTGTTCACGTTGAGGGAGCGTTTGTCCCGAATCTGGACACTTTGGCTTTCAGGTGCCAGCCAACCGCCTTCGCGCGGCGAGCAGGCCCCGAATCTCTTCGCCCACCTGACCGGCTTCGACGTCCTGGC
This sequence comes from Actinomyces qiguomingii, assembly GCF_004102025.1. Taxonomy (NCBI): domain Bacteria; kingdom Bacillati; phylum Actinomycetota; class Actinomycetes; order Actinomycetales; family Actinomycetaceae; genus Actinomyces; species Actinomyces qiguomingii. The sequence goes on from NZ_CP025228.1 coordinate 255,344, forward strand.
GGGTGAAGCGGGCGACCCGGTAGCCCTGCCTGACCAGTTCCCGGTCGCGGCGGCGGTCCAGGCCGAACTGAAACTCGTCCTCGTGGTAGGTGTAGCCGTCGAGCTCCAGTACAAGCCAGCCCGCGACCAGCAGGTCAACTTCCCCCACCCTGGGAATGTCCATGCCATCCACGAAGGGGATTCCGGCGTCGTGCAGTTGCAGACGGGCGAGTGTCTCCAGCGGTGAGCGCGCTCGTGGACTGGTCAGGGCCAGGCGGTGTTTGGCCTGGCGTGAGCCCGGGCCGCGTAGTAGTGCCGCTATGGTCTCTACACTGGTGTGGCCTTGATGCAGGGCTGCATCGCAGGCCATGAGTGGTGCTTCACGGTTGGGGGCGCAGCGTAGGTAGTGGGCCAGCATTGAGGGGATTGGTGCCACCGGGTACTCAGTCGGTGACGGTGGGAGCAGGGAACGGTCGACGTGCAGCACCTCGTCCTTGACTATGGGCACGCCTCCACCGTGCGGTACTGCCAGGTGCACTACCTGCCATCGGCGCGGGTGCGGGTAGCCGTAGTACATGGCGGCATGCTGGCAGGTGATGACCCCGCCGTGGATGCGGGCGAGAATCAGGGCCTGGTCGGTGCCCGGGATGCTTACAACGCCATGCGGATGCTCATTGAGCTCTCCGGCCCTGATGAGCTTATGGGCATGGCGTCGACCGGTGCGGTCCAGGTCGAGATCCCGCAGCCGCACAGCGCCGTAGCAGCCGCGTACCAGCTCCAGAAGGTCTTGATCGATCCTCCGTCCCATACGACGAAGTTGCTGGATCCACACCGATGTCGCAAACGAGGCTGGCGAGTCCTGTGAATGAGGGTGTCGCGAAGAACGCCTGTGGATAATGGTGGAACTGTCCAGATTCGGGACAAACGCGTCCTAGGTCATCGCGCACCCGTAGCAAAACGTTGGAATCATGCGACCGCCGAAACGGTACCGAGCGATTTCCACGACGTTTGTCCCGAATATGGACAGTCCGCCCTCGGCGACGGGCTGAAACCTTCTCGTTTCGGAGGGCTTCACTCGCTGATAAGCAGCGTTGATGGCGTCGGCGAGAAGACGCGGTCGAGCACCAGGCAGGCGGCCCCCACGGTTCCGGCGCGCTCGCCGAGCGAGGAGGTGTGCACGGTCAGCGGTCGCGGTTGCCCGTGCAGCGTGTGATCGGCGATCGCGTGTTGCAAATCGGGTTCGCACAGCGGCCGCATGGCGGCCCAGCGCGGGCCGGTAATGACGATCGCGGATATGTCCAGCAGTTCGGCCACGGCCAGTACGGCAGCGCCGAGCACACGCCCCGCCGAGGCGAACACTTCGGTCGCCGTTGCCTCCCCCCGACCGGCGCGGTCCAGCAGGTCGGTGAACCCCTCCTCGATCTCATGGGGATCCCAGGAGTCGACCGCGCCCGGAAGCATCATGCCGAGTTCGCGCGCATGCGCCACCAATTCGCGCTCACCCAGCGAAGTGCCCAGGATGCGGCCGCGGGGCGAGTCGGAGAGCGGATCGCCGGGCAGGTGCATGGTTTCGCCTGCGTTGCCGGTTGTCCCTCGTACCACCTGCCCGGCGATCACGGGGGAGATCGCGGCGCCGGCGCCGAGGTAGAACACCAGAAAGTCGGCCGGATCCGGCGACTCGCCGGTCCACAGGTGTGCCTTGGCCACCGCCGTGACGTCCTTGTCCAGCACGACGTCCAGCCCTGTCTGCCGGGCCAGCAGGTCGCGTAGCGGTACCGTGCCCCAGCCCGGCAATAGGGGCGGACTGACGGTGCCGGCGTCATCGTCGATGGGGCCGGGTGCGGCCACGCCGATGCCCAGCAGCCTGCCGCGCGGAACCGAGGCCTCCTGCACCATGCGGTCGACCTCGCGCTGCAGGTGCGCGATTGCCGCCGTGGAGTCCTGGGGTGAGGGCAGCGGACCGTAGTTCTCGGCGACGATCTCGCCGGTCAGGTCCACTACCGCGATGCCCAGGGCGGACGGGTCGATGTGAATGCCGACGGCGTAGCCGCCCGCGGGGTTAAGAGTGAGGGCGACGCCGGGGCGGCCCCTGCCGCCGGGGGTGACGATGCCGGTCTCCCGGATCAGGTGCTGGTCGAGCAGTTCGCGGGTCACATTGGATACCGTCTGCGGTGCCAGGCCGGTGATCCGTCCGAGTTGTGCCCGGGTGAGTCCGTCGCCGGAGTGGCGGATCGCCTCCAGTACGACGGCCCTGTTGAATCCCCCTACCCGGGGCAGGTTGCTGCCGCGTCCCATGGCGCCTCCTCCTGCTGTGCTCGCGCCCGACCACGAGGGGTGGCGCGAAGTGCAGCGTACCGGGGAAACTCTGCGGTTGCGGTCAAACAAAGGAAGAAAGGAAGGCATCACAGAGCAACGCTACATGATTGTTGCTCGCCGTGATGCGACAAGATAACCCGGTCGAAACTCCTGAGACGTAGAGGGGAGATGGTGGACATTGAGAATGAAATCGCCTACACCGACTCCTTGAGTTGTGCGCCCGGATGCCTACTCCGGTCCGTCCGCCTGGTCGCCCGCTCCGAGTCCTACGTCAATTGAAGCCCCTCTCGTTCCTGGACCGCCGAGATTATTTGGCACGCGAGCTCAAGTGCCTGTATTGCGTCCACGCCCCATATTGTTTGAGAATAATTGTTGTTCAAACCCCGGGTCTCGATGTGGCAGCACCAGTCGGCGGAGTCGCCATTGGGGTTCGGGAATGGTGCTGAGAGGATGAGCTCAATGGGCGTCCCAGTGCTGTCGGTGCAGTGTCGTCGATAAGTGTTCATCGGCTTGCGGAGGCTAGACAAGCGGCGTACTTAGCAGTGATGGCACTCCAGCAGATCGCTCTTGCGCGGGCGCCCCGCATGCGACGACAAGTGTTGCCGTCGCGATTGTACTGTCGATCACATGAGTTTCTGGTGTGTGCGGGTGAGATTAGCTCGCGCGTTGCGGATTGCTGTGCGTCAACCGGCTTAAGATTGAGTGTTGCCATCTCTAGGTCGTAGGCGGCGTGCTGGAGGTCGACGCCAAATGCTGCTGCCACAGGCGCGACACCGGTCGATGCACATTCAGCTCCATCACCAGAAATCTTGAAAGCACCATCCTCCGTTACGATAGCGTCTCCCGCTTCGTATGCCTCGATGGACAACCCGGTGTTAATTACGACGTTCTCCTGAGCTGCGACCACAGCCTCCGCGGCCCGCTGATCCTCTTGAGCTGTGGCAACACCCGAACTTGCGACCGCCACTATGAGCGCACCAGACGCAGTCAACAGGGCCTTGGCAAAGTTCCGACGCATGGCAACCTCCTATCTTGAGACGCGGCACTCCCCGATTGAGATGCCGACTGCAACTCTAGAATCCCGGTTACTTGGCGGGATGACATCGTCCGAGTGTCTAGGCCGATCGGATGATGCGACTTGTGTCGTTGTTAATGGCGACGTGTCAGAATCTCTTCTCTCGCCGCTGCCGGGAAGGAAGGTAGGTGGTGGGTCGTAGGTGAGTGCACGCGGGTCTTCCGCCAACACGCGTCTCGACCTGAAGGCCCAGGACGGAGCACCGCGCGCCGCTCTCGCGCGCGATTCCTAGACGTACCTGTTTCCATCGTCCACACCGTCTCGGGCTGGATCGAGGGCAGGGGTTCGGCAATGTTGGTGTGTGGTTAGGGGGTTGTTAGGAGTTTGATGGCTTTGGTGGGTTTGCGTGTCATGGCGCGGTTGGCTGAGGCGATGCCGGTGGTGGTCGGGTCGTCGTAGACGGTGCGGATCAGGCTGATGGCCAGGTTCCTCAGGGTGGCCATGACCTGCGGGCCGGAGCCGGTGCGCAGCTGGTGGCGGTCCTCGTCGTAGATTACGTCGCGCACCCAGTGGAGTCGGTTCTCAATGCTCCAGTGGCCTTGGATCCAGGCGGCGACTTGCTCGGGCTGGGCGTCCTGCATCGGAACAGAGCAGACCAGGTAGACGACCTCGGTGGTGCGCCTGGTAGTGCGCTTGCTGTTCTTGCCGCCGGGCTGGCGCTTGGTGGTGGTGCGGGTGCGGCGCACCTGGAGGACCTGGGCGGCACCGGGGAAGCCGACCCAGTGGGGGGCCTGGACTGCTTTGATGGTGCGCCGCACCCGCCGCCCGTGAGAGGCGTCAACCCCCGACACGGCGGGGACGTCCTTCCAGGGCAGGGCCTTGAGCTTGGCTTGAACTGCACCGGGTTTGATGGAGGCAGTGAATACACGGAAGGATCACTGCCGGGAGTGCACAAAGGAAGTACCCCGAGGAGGGCTGCGGGAGCGGGCTACCAGGATGGGGTGTGGAGGCCCGTAGGGACCCCGAGCGGTCTAAGGGGGCGATCAGAAGGATCGCCGAGGAGCTGGGCGTCCACCCCGAGGCGCTGCGTACCTGGGTGATAGAGGGGCCGAGGTCGACGCGGGCGCCCGGCCAGGAACCACCACATCCGATGCTGAGCGGATCAGGCAGCTGGAGGCCGACAAGCCGCGAACTGAGGCGGGCGAACGCGATCTTGAGGAGCGCGTCGGCTTTTTTCGCGGCGGAGCCAGGCCGCCCGTCCCGCTGATCTGTAAGTACATCGACTCCCACAAGGAGGGGTTCGGGGTCGAGCCGATCTGCCAGGTGCTGACCAGCGCCGATGTCAAGATCGCCCCGAGCACCTACTTGCGCAGCCAAGACCCGTCCCCCATCAGCAAGGGCTGTGCGCGACCAGGCCCTGAAGGCTGAGATCGGGCGGGTTCATGAGAAGAACTACTGTGCGGGTGGGGGCCCGCAAGATGCATGCGATGCTGAACCGGCCTGAGTCCTGTGAGCGGCATGGGCTGGGGCATGCGGCACGCTGCACCGCGGGTGCGTCTGATGCGGGCCATGGGGTTGCACGGCATCCGCCGCGCCAAATCACCGCGTACCACGCGCAGCGCTCCCAAGGGAGCAGTGCCCGGCGGATCTGGTCAAAAGACACTTCAGCGCGTTCAGGCCCAACGAGTTGTGGGCGTGTGGACATAACCTACGTACGCACCCTGTCCGGCTGGGTGTATGTGGCCTTTGTCACTGACGTGTACTCGCGTCGGATCGTCGGCTGGCAGACCTCCACGAGCTTGTACACCGACCTGGCCCAGGGGCGCCCCCCTTTGAGGATGGGTATCTGGCAGCGCCAGCGCGAGGGCGCGGATCTGAAGGGCCTGATTCACCACTCCGACCGCGGGGTCCAGTACCGGGCCATCCGCTACGGGCAGGCCCTATCCGACTGTGATGCTGTGGCCTCGGTGGGCTCCAAGGGAGACTCATACGACAACGCTCTGGCCGAGGCCCTCAACTCACTCTATAAGGCCGAGCTCATCCGTAACCGGCACTACCTCGACGACCACGGGCCCTGGCAGGGCATCGACGATGTCGAGTTCGCTACCGCCGAGTGGGTGCACTGGTTCAACAACACCCGGCCTCACTCCGCCATCGACATGCACGCTCCGATCGAGCACGAGCAGGCCTACACCCCACCAGACGACACCGACACCATCGCCGAGCCCGAGCCCGAGGCAGAGGCCATGGACGTCGGCGAGCAGACCACCATCAACCAACCCCAGCCGGCAACCACCGGCGCCAGATAAAACACCCTCCACAAAACCCGGGGCTTGACACACTCTATAAGGCCGAGCTCATCCGTAACCGGCACTACCTCGACGACCACGGGCCCTGGCAGGGCATCGACGATGCCCGTGTTCGCTACCGCCGAGTGGGTGCACTGGTTCAACACCGTCCGCCCCCACTCCGCCATAGGCATGCACACTCCGATCCAGCACGAGCAGGCCTACACCCCACCACCACCAGACACCACCGACACCACCGACACCATCGCCGAGCCCGAAACCGAGTCAGAGGCTGAGGCCATGGACGTCGGCGAGCAGACCACCATCAACCAACCCCAGCCGGCAACCGCCGGCGCCAGATAAGCCCTGATCCACCGTTGTGGGGGTGGTCGGGTTGGTTAATGTGTTGTTTGTCTGTTTGATGGTGTTTGGGCGTGTTTAGTCTGTCGGCTCGTACCGACCTTTTCCGCTTAGGTCCTTCCTTGGGTCGCGCGCCCGCCGGGGAGGGTGGGGGCTGGGTGGATCAGGCCGCGCGGCTGTCGGGAGGGTCGTTGGCGGCGTGGTGCAGGCGCAGCCATGCACGGGCCCAGGGCCAGCGTGCCGGCAGATGGACGATCGTGCGCCTGGCGTGGTGGGCCAGGCGTGCAGGTACTGAGATGATGCGGGTCAGGAGGGTGCGCATGCGGGCCAGCGGCATGCTCGCGGCGATGGCGGCCGCCCGGGAGGTGTTGAAGGTGATCACCGCCAGCTGCAGCCAGGCGGCGTTGGCGCTGAACACTCCTGAGGGCAGGTGGGCCAGCGGCCCGTTCTTGAGCTCGGCGATGACCTGCTCGATGATGGCGTGGCGCCGGTGGATGCGGTCGGCTACCACGGCCGGTAAGTCGGTGTTGGTGATGAAGGCGTGGTAGCGCCACACTGGGAACAGTTCGCCCTGGGCGCCGGCCTGCCCGCTCGTGGCGGTCTGCTGGCGCTGGTCCTTGACGCGGCGCACCACCAGCCGGCAGGGGATCTGCTCGGCTTCCGGGTGGGAGGTGAAAGCGGTGAACTGGGTCTGGGCGACCTCGGCGTCACTGACCCAGGTACCGGCGGCCTGGTCGAACACTGCCTGCGGGTAGCGGATCGGGGCCCACGCATCCTCGGCGATGGTCGTGATGGCCTTCTTAACGGTGGGCCACTGGGGGACGGTCACCGAGAACAGGCCGCCCATCCCAATCACGGCGCTGATCAGCTCGTGGGTGGCGAACGCGGAGTCGGCCCGCACCAGGGTACGCGTCCCGTCCGGGGCCAGGCCGCCGATAGCGGGCATGGACCGGGTCAGGTACCAGGCCGCGCCCTGACCCGAGCGGATGCTCCCGCGGCGCAGGCCGGCGCCGACCACCACCGGCGCGCTGGCCGTCGTGGAGGCGGTCACGATGATCGCGTTCAGCCCCTTGACCGAGCCTGTCAATGTGTTTGTGTAAGTGTTTGGGTCACAGGTGGGGGTTGATTCGTTCCGGGTAGGCCAGGGCCAGTTGTTGGAGGGCTTGTTTCCAGTTGGTGGTTACCGCTCCTTCCACGAGCCGGCCCTTGGCCTTGCGTTTGCTGGCGGGTAGGTTCTTCTCCTTGTCCCGTTCTCGGGCGCGCTTGTCCTCGATGTTGCAGATCGCCAGCCACAGCAGCTTCACCGCGGCGGCGTCGGAGGGGAACTGTCCCCGGTTCTTCGACACCTTGCGCAGCTGGTAGCTGGGCGACTCGATGGAGTTGGTTGAGGGGGTACCTCCCACGAAGTGGGGGAGAGATGACCCGGCGCAGCATCGGCGGGAACGCCAGGAACGTCCGTGTTCCGCACCCCAGGCGTCGGTGAAGGTCTTGACCGCCGCCGGATAACGCTGGCCGAGTTCGCTGGCCTCGAAGGCCGCCAGGGCCACCCCGGGGCGGCCTCCTCGTTGGCGGCCTGGTATATCGGCCGCAACGCGGCGCACACGGCCTTGCGGTCCTTGTAGGACACGAACCGTGTGGCGGCCCGGATCAGGTGCACCACGCAGGTCTGGACGGTGGCCTGCGGCCAGGTCGCCTCGATCGCCTCGGGAAACCCGGTCAGCCCGCCCGGCACACGATCAGCACGCCCCTAGGACGCCGCGGTTGGCCAGCTCGGCGCACACCCCGGCCCAGAACTTCGCCCCCTCATGGGCCTGCACCCAGATCCCCAGCACATGCTTGATTCCGTCCATGTCCACGCCAACGGCGATGTGTGCGGCCCGGTTGGAGACATGGGCTCCGTCGCGGATCTTGACCACGATCGCGCCCCTGGCAGAATCACCGGGTAGAGGGCCTCCAGCGGCCGGCGGGGCCAGGCCAGGACCTCCTCGCCGATCTGGTCGGTGATCTTGCTGATCGTCTCGTGGCTCAGCTCGGTGCCGATGGTCGAGGCCAGATGATGCTGAATGTCCCGCACCGTCATTCCGCCGGCGTACAGGCTGATGATCATCCCGTCCAGGCCGTCCAGGCGGCGTTGCACCGTTGGGTACCAGCATCGGGGTGAAGGTGCCGGCCCTGTCCCGCGGCACGTCCAGGTCAACATCCCCGATCTCGGTGCTGATCGTCTTACGGCTGGTGCCGTTTCGGGAGTTGGGATGCGCTGAGGCGTCCGCAGCGCCCTTCTCGTAGCCCAAATGGCCGGTCACCTGACTCCTGACGGTGGGTGGCAGTAGATGGGCTTTTTCGTTGGTGTGGCGTGGTTGGGTTGGTGGTTGTGGGGCACTAATCCGGTTGGCGGTAGGGTGCGGGGGTGTGAGCCGGTATGTTCGTAAGGTGCGTACCGCTTCTGGTGCTACGGCGGTGCAGATCGTGGCTAAGGAGCGCGGGGTGCGACGGATTGTGGAGCACCTGGGCTCAGCGCACAGGTGAGGCGGAGCTGGCGGCCCTGATTCAGGCCGGCAGGGAGAAGATCCGGGGCGGCCAGGGTGTGCTGGACCTGGCCGGCCTGACACCTCAAGCTGCCCGCCAGGCCGCGCCGGCGGTGGTGGAAGCTAAGCGTTCGGCTCTGCTGTGGGACGTGCTGGCCGGCGCGTATGAGGCCCCTGGGGCTGGGTGAGGCCACTGGCGGGGATGAGGCTTTCAGGCAGATGGTGCTGGCCCGACTCGTGGAGCCCACCAGTAAGGAGCAGGTCCCCGCCGTGCTGGGCGAGCTCGGAATTGACGCCGTAACCCCACGCTCCCTGTTCCGGTCCCTGGCACGCTGCATTACCGGTGACTACCGCTCCCGCATTCAGGCGGCCTGCCTGCGGCACGTCACCGGCCGCGGCGACCTCAGTCTGTGTTTGTATGACGTGACGACCCTGTACTTCGAGGTGGAGAAGGAGGACGACCTACGGCGGGTGGGGTATTCCAAGGAGCGCAGGGTCGACCCGCAGGTGATCGTGGGGCTGCTGGTGGACCGGACGGGCTTCCCGTTACGTGTTGGCTGCTGGGAGGGCAGCAAGGCCGAGACCAGCACGCTGATCCCCATGGTCGAGGGGTTCGGGGAGGCGTCGGGGATTGAGCACCTGGTCGTGGTCGCCGATGCCGGCATGCTCTCCGCGGCCAACCTTGAAGCACTCGATCAGGCCGGCTTGGGGTTCATCGTGGGCTCGCGCATGACCAAGGCGCCGGCGGACCTGGCCGCCCACTTCGCCTGGCACGGGGATGCCTTGGCCGATGGGCAGGTGATCGACACGATCACCCCACGCCGCGGCGCGCGCTGGACCGAGAGGAACGAGAAGCTGCGTGATGAGCCCGTCTGGAGCCCAGCGGAGTTTCCGGGCTCGTGGCGGGCTGTATGGGCGTATTCCGCCAGGCGGTTCGCCCGGCACCAGCAAGACGCTGACCGCGCAGGAAAACCGGGCTCGGGCGGTCGTTGCTGGGGACCGGCGTCCCAAGGCCACCAGATTCGTCACCGTCAGTAAGGGTGACCAGGTCCTGGACGAGAAGGCTCTGGCCCGAGCACGCCGCTTGGCGGGGCTCAAGGGCTACGTGAGCAACATCCCCGCCACCGTGATGCCCGCCAGTGAGGTGATCGCCTCGTACCACGAGTTGTGGCACGTGGAGCAGTCCCTTGCGCATGAGCAAGCATGACCTGCGGGCCAGGCCCGTCTTCCACCGCACCCACGACGCCATCCAGGCCCACCTGACCGTGGTGATGGCATCCCTGGCGGTAGCCCGCCACCTACAAGCCGCCACCGGCATCAGCATCAAACGGCTCGTACGCGAGCTGGGGCCGCTCCAGGAAGTCACCATCACCATCAACGGCCACCACGTCATCGCCCAACCCCAGCTCACCGAGACCGCGCAGCAAATCCTCAACAGCCTGAACACCGCAGGGCACTAAACCGTCAGGACTCAGGTCTTACGGCTGGTGCCGTTTCGGGAGTTGGGATGCGCTGAGGCGTCCGCAGCGCCCTTCTCGTAGCCCAAATGGCCGGTCAGCTCGGCCACCCAGGACCCCGCTCCAGGGCCGCCTTTAGCACGCCGGTGGGCAGGCCATCCTCTCCGGTCAACGGAGTGCCGGCATCGATCTGCGCGAAGATCTCATCCAACGCGCCCGAGGCCTTCAACTCCTCAGCGATCTCACGCTGCCGCTCACCAGCCGCAGCCCGCTCCTCAGCAGCAGCCACATTCACACTCACAGTTTCGTCTCCTTACAGGTCAGACCACACCCTTACACAAACAATCTGACGTTTATGTTGGTTGTGCTTGTCGTGGGGCGTGACCCTCAAACTGACTGGCTGGAACGCGAGGTTGTTTTGGGACTTGGGGGATGGCTAGCATTTCCCGTGATCTGATAGTTAGGATGGGTGACTATGACGAAGGCGAAGTGCTCCGAAGAGCTGCTGCGCGCAAGTGGCCCGTGAGGTGGTGGAAGGGGACCGGTCGATCGCGTCGGTCGTGGCCTGTTATGGTCTGGTGGCCCAGAGGGTGGGCAACTGGGTCGCTAAATACCGCAAGCAGCACGCCGACGCCCAGGAGCAGAAAAACGAGTCCGAGGCGCAGGAACTGGCCCGGCTGAAGGCCGAGCTGCACAAGGCGCGGATGGAGCAGTGAGTTCCCACAAGAAAGCGGCGGCCTTGCTTGCGAAGGAACACGAGTGACTCGCATCTAGGAGTTCATTCACAGCGAAGAGGGCAACTTCCCGATCGGCAGGGGTGTGCCAGTGGGCCAAGGTTTCCAAGTCCGGCTACCACACGACTGGCGCGCCAGGCCCGAGTCCGCCACAGCCATCAGGCGCCGGGAGCTGGCCGGGCACATCAAGAAGATCTTCGATGAGTCCGACGGCATCTACGGGTACAGGCGGGTGGCCGCCACATAGGGGCTGGCAGGGCATCCCCGCCGATGCGGACACGGTCAGGTCGATCATGCGTGAGCTGGGCCTGAAAGCGGCTAGGCCGCGCCGAAAGGTGCGCACCACCGTGCCGGCCCAGGACCTGGATGAGCGCCCCGACCTGGTCCAGCGAGACTCCCGCCGCGGATGCTCCGGGCGTGAAGTGGGTTGGGGATATTACCTATATTCCTACTTGGGTGGGGTTCGTGTACCTGGCCACCGTGCTGGATTGTTGTACGAAAAAGGTCGTGGGGTGGGCTCTGGCGGATCATATGCGCACCGACCTGGTGCGTGAGGCGATTGACATGGCGGTGCGCAACTGCAAGCCTACCCGTGGGGTGACGGCGTCCCCGTTCCGACTGGGGGTCGCAGTACACTTCCCAAGCCTTCGCCGACCATTTGAAGAAGTATGGTATTCGGCCGTCGGTGGGGCGTACGGGGGTGTGCTGGGACAAGTGTGTGGGCGGAGTCGATGGGCGCGACACTGAAGAATGAGCGCGTGCATCGTATGGTCTACCCCACCCGGGACAAGGCGATACGGGATGTGGCGTCATGGATTGAATTGACGTATAATCAGACACGTCTGCACTCGGGGATCGGTTACCGCACACCCAACCAGTTCGAACGCGAACTACAACAGGCCGCCACCCCGAAAGCAGCCTGACAAACACACAACAACCAAGAGTCCAAAAAACACCCAGCATTCCACTGCCCTCAGCTTCACCCGGCTGCTGCGACAACCGGGCCCCGGAGTCCTCTCACCTCCGTCCGGAAACAAAGCGCCTCATGGCGCACCTCAATGCCCCAATGCCCGCGGGTCCAGGCGGCCACGGTCTCGGGCGGGGCCTGCTCGGGCTGGGCGTCCTCGGGCGGTATGGAGCAGATGAGGTAGACGACCTCGGTGGTGGTCTTGGACTTCTTGCTGCCGTCGGGCTGGTGCTTGGTGGTGGTGCGGGTGCGACGCACCTGAAGTACTTGGGCGGCGCCGGGGAAGTCGACCCACTTGGGTGCTTGTACGGCTTTGATGGTGCGCCGCACCCTGCGCCCGTGGGAGGTGTCCACACTCGATGCTGCGGGGACGCCGGTCCAGGGCAGGGCCTTGAGCCTGGCTCGCAGGCCGGGCTGGTTGTTCTTGACCGTCAGCACATAGTCGGCGCCGTGGGAGGTGATCCACTGCGCCGTGTCGGTCTGGGTGAGCGCTGGGCGTCAGCAGTCACTACAGTGCCTTGAAGGTCATAGGGCGCCAGCAACTGTTTCAGGGCCGGGATCTCACTGGTCTTGTCGGCCACGCGCTGCTGGGCGAGTACCGCCCCGGCCTCCTGGTCCAGCGCCGCCAGCAGGTGCGGCACCCCACCACCATCACCGCCGCCACTGTCGCCATTATCGGCGTCTGCGCCGCTGTTGTTGTTCTTGGGTTTGGCGCCGCGCATGGTCTTGCCCGCTCGACCGCGATCACCCTGCGCCCTTCGATGGTGCCGGTGCGGGTGAGCATCCACGACGCCACCCTGGCGTCGAAGTCGTCCGGGTCGAGGTCTTGCAGGGTGCGGCGGATGGTGGACTCCGAGGGGATGTCCCGGTCTTGCGGTAGCCCCAGTCGCCGTAGCTGGCCGCCGGTCAGGTCCTGGGCGTGCTCCCAGATCGCCAGCAGGGTGCGGCACCCGGCCAGCACTCCGACCGCCGCCAAAGCAAGCACGGTGTCCAGGCGGTGACGGCACCCCGCGCCGATGCCGCGGGTCCGGGACACTCTTGAACACTCCGGTCAGGGGCTGGCGCGACAAGGCAGGAGTGGGGGATGATGACACGGCGGCGCGACCTTCCAGGCAATGGCTTTTTGCGAACACCTCCATCGTCTCCGACGGGTCGCGCCGCACCCGCACCAACACACCGAAAACCCCTAACAACCCCCAACCCAGACAACAACCTTGCCGAGCCTCTGTTTCGTCCGGTTCGGTCAGGTGATTTGATAATGAGCTATTACACGGAGGCTTATTCACAGCGCTGGCGGAGCCCTCATGCAATCACGACCTTTCCACGCAATCGTGCGGAATGTGCGGGAATTCCGCGGCGGCGAGTTGCCCCTATGAATAACCCTCACGATGTCGCGTTTCTCGGAGCTACGAGTCCAGTGCCGCGTGCTGGCCGGGTATCGAGCGGTGTGGGTGAGTGTTCTTACGGGCCTGGTGGTAATGGGTGGAATGGCATGTGCGGTGGCGTTCTCCGTGCGTTCTTCGTATTTGTCCGGGGAGCCGTTGACTGACGCCTCGTTCCTGTACGAGATTTCCGGGTTCGGGTTTTCATTCGCGCAGATATTCTTCGGTCTAGCATCCATTGTGTTCATCTGCTCGGAGTGGGACTCGGAATTCATATACACGACATACACTGCCAGCCAAAGGACGCTGCGGTACGTTTTGGCGAAATCGCTTCCGCCGGTGCTCGGCAGCGCGGCAGGTCTATTCGCCATGCTGGTCCTGCTGGTGCCGGCCGAGGCGCTGCTGCTTTCCGGTTCGGCTTACACAATCACCTTGGCCGACCCGACGGTGTGGAGGCAGATCTTCGTTCAGTGCTTCACGGGAGTATGTAGCGCACTGTTCGCCGCGGGGCTTGCTTTTCTTTTCAGGCGCGCTGCTGTTGCTTTAGGAGTATGCATCGCGATTACCGGCTCTTCGCGTTTGAGGGTGTGGTGGTGGGGTAGTCGCGGGTGCGCGTGTCGGGGTGGTGGGTGTGGGTCGAGGTCCCCGATGATTGGGGGGCTTCTGAACACAACCGATCACGGAGACCTCGACATGGCTGAGTACTGCCTTCACTGTTCCTGATCTTGCTAGTTTCCTGGGCCTGGACGCGCTGGGGCTTACCGTGACCGGTCAGCGGATAACGCCTGACGAGGCGCTGGTGGAGTGCCGGCTGCAGGCCTTGAATGAGGACGCGTTCTGCAGGCGGTGTGGAGCCCAGGGCGATCCGGTGGGGACGGTGGCCCGGCGCCTGGCGCACGTGCCGGTGGGGTGGCGGCCCACGCACCTGCTGGTGCGGTTGCGGCGGTGGCGCTGCCAGGGCTGCGAACGCGTGTGGCGCCAAGACTGCGCTAGAGCCGCCGCCAAGCGTTCCAGGCTGACCCGGGCGGCGGTGGACTGGGCGATCCGGGCCGTGGGGGTTGAGTTCATGAGTGTTGCCCGTGTGGCGGCAGGGTTGGGGGTGTCATGGCACACCGAGGGCGACGCCGTCCTGGAGCGGGCCAAGGACCGCTTGATCAATGATCCCGGCCGTCTGAAGGGCGTGGAGGTCATCGGGGTGGACGAGCACGTGTGGCGGCATACCCGCAAGGGCGACCGGTATGTCACCGTCATCATTGACCTGACACCCGTGCGCGACCGGACGGGTCCGTCCCGGCTGTTGGACATGATCGAGGGCAGGTCCAAGCAGGTCTTCAAGCAATGGCTCCAGGACCAGCCCGAGGACTGGCGCAGCCGGATCGAGGTGGTCGCTATGGACGGCTTCACGGGCTTCAAGACCGCCGCCGCCGAGGCCCTACCGGATGCGATAGAGGTGATGGACCCCTACCCGCGTGGTCGCGCTGGCCGGGGACAAACTCGATGAGTGCCGGCGCCGCACCCAGCGCGAGACCACCGGGCGGCGGGGCCGTAAGGACGACCCCTTGTACAAGGCCCGCAGGCTGCTACGCACCGGCGCCGGGCTGGTAACCGACAGCGGCTGGGACCGGCTCGAACAACTGTTCGCCGACCCCCAGAACACGCCGGTACAGACCGCCTGGGCTGTGCATCAGAAGATCATGGCCGCCTACCGCGCCAAGACCCCCGCCGAAGGCAAGACCCGGATGGACAAGGTGATGCAGACCCTCACCACCGGCGTGCCTGACGCCCTCGAAGAACTTGCCTCACTGGGCAAGACCCTGGCCCAGCGGCGCGACGACATCCTGGCCTACTTCGGCCATCCCGGAACCTCCAACGGACCCACCGAGAACACCAACGCCCCGCCTGGAACACCTACGCGGCATCGCCCTGGGCTTCCGAAACCTGACCAACTACATCACCCGCAGCCTCATCCACGCCGGCGGCTTCCGCAACCAGCTACTACACCCCTAAACACGAAGAGCCCGATTACCCTTATCGCGCCTATGGTATTGGGGCTCATGCCGCTCGGGGTGACGTAATTCATCAGCCGATGGCTCCCCAACAACGTGTTCGGTTATTTGGCGTCGGCTGATGTGGTGGTGGTCAACGCCGTGAGCTATCCGGCGCTTGTTGTTGTAGCGGTGGGTTACCCCCTGGTTTCGTTGATGGGCGGATACGTGTTGCTGCGCAGGAGCGTGGTGTAGTGCTGAGGCTGCCCCGCGTCAGGGACGCGTGGGCGGTGTGTGGCTGGTTGTGACGAGACCGTAACGGGTTGTTGCCGACTGGCCCGGAATTTACTTTAGTGCACGTCGGTTGGTCCTTCCATGAGCAGTTATGACGCCGCCGCCGATGAATCCCTCCTCGCAGCACTATTCACCGACGCCCACACGGCCCGCTCCTTCCGGGACGAGCCGGCGCCGATCGAGCAGGTGCGCCGCGCCTATGACAACGCCCGCTGGGCACCCACCGCCCTGAACTCTCAGCCCATGCGTCTGGACCTGCTCGCCTCACCGGAGTCTCGCCAGCGCCTAGCGCCGCTGATGGCCGGGATCAACCAGGAGCCGGTGATCGGCGCCCCACTGGCGCTGATCGTCTCCGCCGATCTCGCCCTGGACAAGTCCATGCGGGAGCTCGGTGCCTCCGAGCAGATGCTCCAGCGCCTGGCCGGCTCGATGGAGATGCGTCAGGGACTCGCCCGTGACTCCGCACTGATCCAGCTCGGTTACCTGGTGCTCGCCCTGCGCGCCGAGGGACTCGACGTCGGCGTCATGACCGGAGCCGACTTGCCCGGCATTGACGCCGAGTTCCACGCCGACCGCCCCTGGCAGGCCATCGCCGTCATCACCGTCGGGCACGGCGACGACGACGCCTTCCATCCCCGCGCCGGCCGCCACGAGTTCGACGCCGTCACCCAGATACTCTGATGCCCGTGCGCTGCCAAGGCTTGGCCTGCTAACGTTCGGGGTGACCCCGGCGCGCAGGTCCGGGCAGCGAGTACGGGTCGAGGAGGACTCATGGGACTGGGATGGTTCGGCGCCCCGGAGCACAACCGCTGGCTGGCCGCGGAAACACACGCCTTATTGCGCTACGCGCGGGCCGCCAAAGTGCCCGCAGGCTTCGGCTGGATCGGCACCGACGGCGTCGTCGACACCAGCCACCCGGTAGAGCTGTGGATCACCGGTCGCATGACCTTCGCTTTTTCCCTGGGGGCGCTGCTGGGCATCCCCGGCTGCCGCCGCTACGTCGACCACGGTGTGCGTGCCCTCAGTAGGGTCATGCGCGACTACAAGCACGGCGGCTGGTACTCCGCCGTCCGCCATGAGCTCGACGCCGAGGGCCACGGCATCCCGGTCGATCCCGACGCCCGCAAGGAGTGCTATCAGCACGCCTTCGTGTTGCTGGCCGCCGCCACCGCCACCGCCGCCAACCGGCCCGGCGCACATGAGCTGCTGCGCGACGCCATGGAGATCCAGAACCGCTACTGGTGGGACGACACCTACGGGCTGCCCATCGAGTCCTATGCCGCCGATTTCACCAGGCCCGAGGACTACCGCGGCATCAACGCAGCCATGCACACGGTGGAGGCCTACCTGGCCACCGCCGACGTCACCGGAGACACCACCTGGCTGGTCCGCGCCGTTCAGATCATCGACTACGCCGTCAATATTCAGGCTCGTGCCCACGACTGGCGGCTGCCCGAGCACTACGACACCAAGTGGAAGCCGCGCCTGGATTACAACCGTGACGTTCCCGCCCACCCCTTCCGCCCCTACGGCGTCACCCCCGGTCACGGCCTGGAGTGGTCGCGGCTGACCGTGCAGGCGCGCGCCGCCCTGATCGCCCGCTCCCTGCCGACTCCCGACTGGATGATGGAGGCCGCCGAACAGCTTTTCGACCGCGCCCGTACCGACGGTTGGCGGGTCGACGGCGCGCCCGGCTTCGTCTACACCACCGACTTCGACGGCCGTCCGATTGTGCACGAGCGCATGCATTGGGTGGTCTGCGAGGGGGTGTCGGCCGCTGCCGCCATCCGTCGGGCTCTGCTTGCCGCGGGTCGTGGGGAGATGGACGTCGAGCACTATGAGCACTGCTACCGCTCCTGGCTCGACTACGCCGAGGAGTTTCTCATCGCCTCCCCCGGCGTGTGGACCCACGAGCTGAACCAGGCGAATGAGCTTTCCACCCGCACCTGGGAGGGGCACCCGGACATTTACCATGCCCTGCAGATGACGCTGGCCGCACGCATGCCCGTTTGGCCGACGGTGGGACAGGCGTTGAGCGAGGGTCTTCTGGATGTTCCTGTCAGGCCCGAGGCGCCGACCGAGCTGCGGAACCAGTCTCGCCGTCGTGGCCTGTTCGGCCGGGGATGAGCGACGGCGGAACGCGGCCGCCTGCATGCCCTGAGCGGCATCGGGGCGGACATACTGGCACTTGTGCGGCGGTACGGCCTCAAGACCCCGGCCGCATGAGGAGGACGTGATGAGCTCGAAACGGGCTGTTCCATTGGATCGGCAGAGCACCAGTCCGCTGTTCGCTCAGGTCATGCAGTCTTTGCGCGCGGCCATTGACTCCGGCGAGTTCCAGCCCGGCGGGCGCATCCCCACCGAGCCGGAACTCGCCACTATGTATGGGGTCAGCCGCATCACCATCAGGCGTGCCATTGAGGAGCTGTGCGAGCACGGGCTGCTCGTCAAGCGCCAGGGCAAGGGCACCTTCGTCGGCCCGAGCAAAATAGCCAAGAAGATAGAGCACATTTCCAGCTTCTCCGAGTCCTGCCGGGCCAGTGGTATGACGCCCTCCGCCAAGGTGCTGTCCCGGGCACTTCTCAAGGAAACGCCCTCGGCCTTCACCCCGCCGCTCGAGCTGGCGGACACGCAGGTGCTGAACATCCAGCGGGTGCACTACGCCGACGGCGTCCCCATCATGATCGAGGACAACTACTACCCATACAGTCGCTTAGCCTTCCTGATGGAGACGCCACTCGAGGGCTCGCTGTTCGAGGTCTTGGCCGAGCATGGGGTACGGATCGGCGGATCGCGCAACTCCTATATCGACGCGCTTGCGGCAACCTCCTCGCAGGCGGAGGTGCTGCAGATCCTGGTCGGGGACCCGCTGTTCTTCTTCTACCGGGAAATGCTCGATGAGGCGGGGCGGCTCATTTATGTGGGCCGTCAACACATCACGGCCGCCCGTTACCGGTTCAATTACGACATTGGCTAGCTGTCCGTGAGCTAGGGGCTCGGCGAAGTCTCCGTCTGGGTGGGGGCGCGGCGCGACCTTCCGGTGACGATGGGGGTGCAAACAATCTCGAAACCGGAGAGGTCGCGCCGCTGTGCCATCATCCCCCATCGCCCCCTTGTTGCGCCAGTCCTTGCCCGTCTCGGTGGCGAGTCTGCCCCACAGCTCCCAGCCTGTGCCGCCCGCGAGCACGCGGAAGTCAGGCAGCGTGGAAGCATTTGTGGTTCTTCCGGTTAAAGGGTGTGTTCGCCGAGTTCGGTCGAAATAACCATCGAGTTCGGTAGATATAACCATCGAGTTCGGTCGATATGACGATCGAGTTCGGTTGGTGGGGTCGGCGGGGTGGGGGAAGTGTTCAGATTCGGCACGAACGATGTTCCCCCGCCCGACGCCGCTCACCAGGTCCGCATGGTTCCAACGAGTCTGAGGGCGTGTGCTGGGAGGGGTGGGGTGTTTGTGCCGATTCTGGACGTTTTGGGGCTCTTCGTGTTTGGGGGTGTGGCGGGCGGTGTGTTCTGGTCGGCCCTGGGACGGCCCCTCCCTCACTCGAACGTAGCCTCCCGTGTTCGAACGCGGCCAGGCGCCCGAGGATGGCCTCCGCGTGGTTGTTCCGGGCGGCCGCGCCCTGGGGCGTGAGGTGCTGGTTCTCGACATCGATGGGGCGGTTTCATCAGATGGCATCGCGGGACGGAGGGTTCGTCAGGTGCCACCAACGATTTGGCATGAACAAGCACGGCTCGTGCAACCCGACAAACCGTCGAAACAAGTGACGAATCGTCGACCGCAACACACGAACCGTCGGGCACGAACCGTCGGGCACGAACCGTCGGGCCAGCACCCGAATCGTCGGGCCAGCACCCGAACCATCGGACACGATCCACCGCGAGCCACCAAGACTCACGGTAAGCCATCCTGCCGGCCCCACCAACCGAACTCGATCGTCATATCGACCGAACTCGATGGTCATACCGACCGAACTCGATGGTTGTATCTACCGAACTCGGCGAACACACCCTCGAAGCACCCCAATCCGGCTCTTGACAGTTTGAGGGTGTTGGGGGTGGTGGGCGTGGGTCCGGTCGGCTGCCGGCCGCGTACATGGACCGCGTTCTTGCGGTCCATCCGCAGCTTGGCAGTCCACAGGTGCCGACCAATGGCCAACACGTGGCGAGCATGCCAGCGCAGCTCTGCTCGCGCCGACCTTAAACCGGCCGCTACATCCTCAACCCCGAAGAGCCCTCACTCCCCTCTGTTCGGTCACTTGTTCGGTACGGTTGAGGTGTCGATGCCGGCGATGAACTCCTCGACCTGTTCCAACGACCGCACGGCCGCAGTGCCGCCCACGCGGGTCACCGACAGGCCGGCGACCCCATTGGCGAATACGGCCGCATCCACCGGGTTCATGCCGCGCAGCAGGGCACGGATGTATCCGGCGGCAAAGTTGTCTCCGGCCCCCGTGGTGTCCACGGCGTCACGGCCGATGGCGGGGACAATCTCGGTGGCGTCGGCATTGTGAACCAGACAGCCGCGCGCCCCGAGCTTCAATACCGTATTGGTCACCCCGTGGCTGCCCAGTACGGCCGCCGCCTCGAACTCGTTGCGAGCACCAGTTAGGGCGATGGCCTCGTCCGCATTGGGGAAGAAGTAATCGACATACCTCAGTGCCTCCGTGATCTCCTCGAGCCCCGCACCGGTACGACTGGGCACCATGTCCGCGCACACGAGCATCCCCGCGGCCTTCGCCCGGCGGAACAGGTCGGCCATCCACTTCCCGGACAGCAGGGGATTGTTGAAGATCGAGCCGAAGGTAAGGGCCTTGGCGAATCCGATGCGGCCGGAGACGTCGAGATCGCCCTCCTCGGTGAGCCACAGGCTGCCGTTGCGGTTGGTGATGAAGGTGCGCTCACCGCCGGGCTGGACCAGGCCGACATTCAACGACGTCGTCAGGCCTCGCCGCACCCGCACCCGGGATACGTCCACGCCCTCGGAGCGGGCGGTGGTTGTGATGAAGGCGCCGGCCGCGTCGTCGCCGACCGCGGTCACCAGCCCCACCCGGGCGCCCAGGCGGGACAGGATGATGGACTCGTTCAGCGCATCGCCGCCCACCTGCATGGAGATGTCGTCAACCGGGTAGGAGACGGTGTCGAAAACGCGTCTGTCGACCGGGTGCAGCGGGATGTCGACCACCGCGGAGCCCACGCACAAGACGTCGAGGATGGTCAAGGTCGTCGCCTCACTTCAGGGAGTCATCAACGACGACGACGGCCTTGGTGAACGATCCGGGGTCACTCACGGCCGTCTCGAAGGCCTGCTGGATGTCCGGATAGGCGAAGTGCCGGTCGATCAACTCCGAGACCTTCAAAGCGCCGGAGCGGATGAGCTCGATGGTGGTCGGGTAGGAGTTGCAGTACCGGAACACGGTCTGGATCGTCACCTCACGGTTGATCGCCAGGAACGGCACCGGCGCCTCGCCGGGGACCGTGCCCACAACCATTAAGCGGCCGCGGCGCTTGACCACTTGCAGACCGAGCCTCACGGTGGGCACCGCGCCGGCGGTCTCGAAGACGACGTCGGCCCCGTACCGGCCGACGGCCTCCCGGATTCGAGCGACCGGGTCGCCCCCGCCGCTGTTGACAACGACGTCGACGCCGAGGCCGCGTGCCGTTCGGAGCCTGCTGTCCTGCAGATCGACGGCGAGAATCGTGCGCGCTCCGGCCATGCGGGCGACCATGGCGACCATGAGACCGACGGCGCCCGCCCCGAGTATGACGACGGTCTTTCCCAGGAGCGCGCCCGCCATCTCGACGGCGTGCACGGCCACCGAGGCCGGTTCCACCAGGGCTCCCTCATCCAGGCTGAGCTCATCGGGCAGCGGGAACACCAGTGCGGCCGGATGCACCAGGTACTCGGTTAAGCCGCCGCGGTAGTTGGGGGCGGTGGCCATGAAGTCCACACTCGGGCACACGTTGTAGTGCCCGGACAGGCAGAATTCGCAGGTGTAGCAGGGGATGCCGGGCTCGATGCAGACGCGGTCGCCGGCCTTCAACTCCGCCACGCCGTCACCGACGTCGACGACGACGCCCGCGGGCTCGTGCCCCAGCCCCACCTCCTGCCCGGGCTGCGGCGGGATGTAGGGGCCGGACTTGAAACCGTGCATGTCCGAGCCGCACATTCCGACCCGGGCGATCTTGATCAGAACCTCGCCGGGGCCGGGCGTCGGGCGCTTACAGGCCTTGATGGTCATTAGGCCGGGGTGGTCGAGTACGGCCTTGGAATTGGTGCTCATGTGTGTATCTCCTCTTTGAGAAACTAAGCGGCTTTAGCCGTGCGGATAGGTAGTGCCATCTCTTCGACGCTGCGCCCCCGGGTCTCGATGCCGAAGAGAGCCAGCACCAGTGCGCAGGCGCTGAGCAGCAGGCCCAGCACCACGAATACGGCGATCACACCGAACTCGGTCAGCAGCCACGCCACCAGGTAGGGCGAGGCGATGGCGACGACCCGGCCGATGGAATTGGCGATGCCCAGGCCGCGCATCTTCTGCGCCGTCGGCCAGATCTCGGGCGCGTAGACGGCCGAGGAGAAGCTGTTGTAGACGTACAGGACCACGATCATCAGGGTGCCGACCGCGAGAATCGTGGCCTCGGAGGTCTGCCGGGAGTAGACGTACCCCAGCACGGCCACCAGGACGATAAGCCCCGGCCCGAGGACCTTGCGGGGCAGCAGGTCCATGATCAGTGTGGAGATGAACACCCCCACCGGAGCGCCGATCATCATGATCATCGACATTGCCAGCGACTTGGAAATGTCGATCCCCTGGTTGACGAATATGGTCGGCACCCACTGGGTGATGGTGTACAGAGACAGGTTCATGGCGATCAGGGTGGCGGTGGCCACCAGGGTGCGGCGGCCCAGCTCGCCGGTGAAGAACGCCGAGAGCGGAACCGCGACCTCGGTCTGCGGGACGGGTGCGGCTTCGGCAGTGCCGCCGTGCGCAGCATCAGCAGTGTCACTGACGCCGGCGGCCGGCGGGCGGGTGGCTGCGTCGTCGGGACTGGCGACGAGGACACCACCGGAGCGGGCGGCGGCCCTGCGGACGATGGCGACGCCGTCGTCGGCTCTGCCCGAGGCGATCAGCCAGCGGGGCGATTCTTCGAGCTGGAAATGGACGACGACGAGTATCGCCAGCGCCAGGGTCCCGGCCACCACGAATACCGCCCGCCAGCTCAACGCCGGAATGAGCACGGCGGCCAGGATCGCGGCGATCAGGGGGGAGAGGTTGCCCAGCAGGGAGATGCGGGCCGACCAGGTGCCGCGCACCCGGGCCGGCATGAACTCGGTGAAGGTGCCGTAGCCGAGGACGATGCCGCCGCCCATACCGATCCCCATCAGGCCCCGGCAGATGATCAGGAAGATCATGCCCGGGGTGCAGGCCGCCGTCAACGCCATGGAGCCGAATACGAGGATGCACATCTCATAGGTGCGCTTGCGACCGATCCGGTCCCCGAGACTGCCCGCGGCCAGCGAGCCCACGAAGAAGCCCATCATCATCGCCGAGGAGAAGAAGGCGTTCCAGTAGTTGTTCGACCATCCCCGGTCCACCAGGTCGGCCAGGACCGAGTTCCCCGAGGAGTTCAGGATGCCGTTGAATTGAAGCGCCAGCCCCAGCACCCAGAACACCTGCCAGTGCCAGCGGGACACCGGCAGCCGCTCCAGGGTGGCCAGGGCCCGCGCGGAGTCCATCTGTGTATCCGTCGGACCCGCATCCGGCCGACCGATCTTTCGACTCATTGTGCCCTCAACCCCTCGGTGGTCGGCGGATGCCCGCCGGTGACCCGGTTGAGGTCGCCGGCCACCACGGGCATGGCCTGTGCCTGCCCGGCGGAGCCCAACAACTCGATCTTCTCCAGGGCGCGCTGCTTGAGCGCCGCCCGCACACGCAGCTGCGTGTCCACGTAGCTGGTGGATGTGTCCTCCCGGATGGCGGCCATGGCCGCCTGACCCAGCTCGGAGTGGATATTTACCTTGGCGACGCCGCTGGCGATCGTTCGGCGCACGTCGTCGTCCGGGATGCCGGAGGCTCCGTGCAGCACGAGTGGGACGTCGACGGCCTCACGTACCGCCGCCAGCACGTCGTGGGCGATGCGCGGCGGGGAGCTGTAGGGGCCGTGGATGTTGCCGATGGCGACCGCCAGGGCGTCGCAGCCGGTTCGCTCCACGAACTCCGCGGCCTGGGCGGGATCGGTGTACTGATAGTGCGCCAGCGCCGCCTCGTAGTCGCCGTAGTCACCCACATGGCCCAGCTCGGCCTCCACCGGCACGCCGCGCGGGTGGAAGTAGTCCACAACGCGTTTGGTCTCGGCGATGTTCTCCTCGAAGGGCAGTTTCGAGGCATCCCGCATGACGGCGTTGTTGCCGTGGATGTAGGCGTTGTGGACGATGTCGAAGCTGCGCCCGTGGTCCCAGTGGACGATGGTGGGAACATTCGCATGCTCCGCCATATTGCGCATCAGCCAGGCGAACTCCTCGAATACGACGTTGCCCGTGAAACTCGTTCCGAAGGAGATGATGACGGGGGAGCGGGCCTCCTGTGCGGCGTCCATGACGCCCATGAGCATTTCGGCGTTCCACGTGTTGAAGTGGGGCACCGCGTATCCCTTCGCCTGCGCGTGGCGCAGCCACCACACCAGATCTGCCAGCATGTTGTGTTGTTCCTTCCTTAAGCCGGGGTCGGTGGAATCAGTCGATGAGGCCGATCTTCGAGGGCAGTCCTCGAAAGTCAGTCCTCAAAGTCATAGGTGAGGACGACCTTGATGGCGTCCTTGGCGGCCATGGCCTCGAAGCCTTTCTCCCATTCGGACAGGCCGAAGCGATGGGTGATCATCGGCTCGAGCTGGACTAGTCTGTGGTCGACCAATCGCAGCACGTTGCGCCAGGTGGTCGAGTCGTAGGCCATGTGGCCGATGAGCGAGATGTTCCACTCCGTGATGCGGTTGATCGGGAAGTTAAGCGGCTTGAAGCCCATGCCGGCGCGGACGATCTCCGCATTGGGCCGCACCATGGTGATGGCCTGCTCCAGGGCGATGTTGGCGCCGGAACACTCGATCACCAGACCGAGGTTGTCCTTGCCGCAGATCTCCTGGCACCGGGCGACCACGTCCTCCTGGGAGCCGTTTACCAGGTGCGTGGCGCCGAGCTGCTTGGCGACCTTGAAACGCGTGGAGACGTCGGCGTCGAGCCCCACCAGCACAATGTTGACCGCGCCCATCAGCTTGGCGACCTGCACGGAGTACAGGCCCAGCGGGCCGGCGCCGATGATCACGACGTCCTGCCCGGGCCTGAGGTGGGTCTGCTCGGCCACGGCCTTGTAGGAGTTGCACAGCGGCTCGATGGCGGCCGCCTGCTCATAGGGCAGCCAGTCGGGCAGCTCCCAGATCGCGTGCCGGTGGATGCGTAGGATCTCACCGGGGATGATCGTGTACTTGGTGAATCCGCCGCCCCAGCGATTGTTGTCCAGGCCGATATTCACCTTGTTTTCGCAGCACAAGAAGTCCGCCTGTTCGCAGGCGGGGCAGGTGCCGCAGACGTGACCGGTGTTGTCCGAGACTACGCGCTGGCCGACGTGCCAGTCGGTCACCCTGGAGCCGACTTTGACGATCTCGCCGGCGAACTCGTGACCGCGGATGGAGTTGAACTCCTGCGAGCCGTTGTCCACGCGGAAGTGCTTCATGTCTGCGCCGCAGATGGTGGCGGCGCCGACCTTGACGAGCAGGTCCTCTTCCCCGATTTGGGGGACCGGGACGTCGATTAGGCGGTATCCGCCGAATTCCTTGCCGTAGCGTGCAAGAGCCTTCATGATGATTCCTTTCTGGGCTGTGTGTGAAGGACTGAGTGAGAGTGGTTTAATGAGGGGAAAAGGGGAGGTGGGACGAGCGGCTCGGGGGAGATGGGAGACCACCCCGTTCGTTTCCGCCAGCCGAGGTGGATGCGTCGGTATTAGCCGAGGTCGACGTCGGAAATCGACTCAATAGACTCTCCCCGGCTTTCCACACCGAAGACGCCGATGATGACCGCGGTGACCACCGCCGTCGCCCCGAGGAGAATGAAGACTCCGGTCACGCCCGAGGCGTCCAGCAGGGCGGCCACCGCATAGGGGGAGAGGATTCCGCTAATGCGGCCCACGGAGTTGGCGAGCCCGGAGCCACGTAGCTTCGCCGCCGTCGGCCAGATTTCCGGCACGTACACCGCCGAGGCGAAGCAGACGAACATGTAGACGAAGATGATCAAGAAGAACCCCATGATCGACAGGGCGGTCATAGAGGTCTGCAGCGAGTAGACATACCCCAGCACGGCGATGATCAGCAGCAGGCCGATCCCGAAGACTCGGCGCGGGAAGCGGTCGATGATGAACACGGCGATGAAGATGCCGATGGGAGCCCCGAACATGCTCATGGTGTTCAGCACCACGGAGTCGGCCAGATCGATGCCCTGGGAGAGCAGCATGGTCGGTAGCCAGTTGATGAGCGTGTACTGGATGACGTTCATCGCGATCAAGGCGAAAGAGCCGACGATCACGCGCTTGAGCAGTTCGCCCTTGAACAGGGCGCTGTAGGGGAGGTCCACCTGGCCCCTGGCCTTGGTGTGTTGCTCCGCGGCCGCAGACACCGGCTCCAGGGTTATGCCCTTGTGCCGCTCCACGTCGGCCTCGATCTTGTCCAGTAGCTCATTGGCCTGCCGGTAGCGGCCCTTGGACTCCAGCCAACGGGGTGATTCGGGGAATAGCCGCCAGACCACGGCGAGCACGATTGTTGAGGTGACGGCGGGAATGATGAACTGGATGCGCCAGTTCGCCTCGGGGCTGACCACGCCGACCAGGTAGGAGGCAATCAGTGAGCAGATCGGGTAGGACCAGTTGCCGATGAAGGAGGCGCGGGAGGACCAGGAGCCGCGATCCCGTGAGGGGACGTACTCCGTCCAGGAGGCGAACAGCACCGTGAGCAGTCCACCGAGCGCGATTCCCATGAAGACGCGCACCACGATGAGGAAGGTCATGTTCGGGGAGGCTGCGGCAACCAGCATGGTGATGATGTGGAAGGCCACGAATCCCAGGAAGCCGTTGCGACGTCCCAGGCGGTCGCCGATTGCGCCGCCGATCAGTGCGCCCATGAACATCCCGGCGGTGGTCAGCGAGGAGAAGATCGCGGAGGAGGTGGTGTTGGTCCATCCGATCTGTGTCAGTACCGCCAGAACCAGGCCGCCGATGGCATTGCTCCAGCCCACGAGCAGTCCGAAGGCGACCATCCAGTACACCGACCAGTGGAAGCGGCTGGTGGGCAGTCGGTCTAGGCGGGCACCGGCGTTTGGAAGTGCGGTGGCGGGTGGGGTGAGTGTCGCTGGATTCGCCATGAGGTCTCTTTCGTGTCATGCCTGTGGGCTTGCGTATGGCGGCACACTCGCCGTCGGCGAGGGCGCCGGGCCTGACACCGTCATTGGTGTGGCCGTCCTGGATTGAGCGCGGCGGTGCGCTCCGATACATGACGTTATATAACGTCATGCCTATGACGATACTCGTTGCCGGGTGCGACGTACAGGGGACGAAGGTCCTGTTCTGTGACCGACGTTATAGTGTTGTCCCATTCGGCGGTGTGGGTAGGGAGGTGGTAGGGTCCGATCCGTACCTGGAGAGGTGACAGAGCGGCCGAATGTGGCGGTCTTGAAAACCGCTGTGCGCCTGGCGCACCGGGGGTTCGAATCCCTCCCTCTCCGCCACGGGAGGCGAGGTGTCGCCGTCGGCGGCGCCACACGCGGGCTTCGCGGCGGTCGTTGCCTCGCCCCGTGTGCTGGGGTAGGCTCATCGGGCCGATCCGGCAACTGGAGATGTCGCATAGTGGCCTAGTGCGCCTTCCTGCTAAGAAGGTTGGGGATAAAACCCCTCGGGAGTTCGAATCTCCCCATCTCCGCCAAACTCCTGGATTTCAGCGAAAACCCGGTGTTTCCAGCCTGTGGTCGGGGATGCTGGGGGAATAGGGCGGGCTGGCGCGTGGCCTGGCGGGATGTCCTCGGATAGCGGTCGGCGTAGATGGTTCCGTGACGCGAACCACGCCTCGCGTATCGCTTCGCCACTTCACTTTCGGTGTCTCGGATGGGTAACTTGGGCCGTGGAGCTTCCTGCTCTGGTTCAACAACGTGTTCCCCGTCCCCGATCCGAGGAAGAAGAACCTTGCGCCATCACCGATCCGAACACCCTGAACAACGCCCTGCGGGTGCGGTGCGCCGTCGCCCGCTGGCCGCAGCGGCGGCGGCCCTTACCGCTCTGGCCCTGCTGGCGCCGGCCGCGGCGGCGCCCGGCGACTCCGACGCCATCGCCGCCAGCCCGGCCGTCCCGGTCATTCCCGATTCGGGATTTGACCCAAGCGCCAAGATCACCCGCGACATCGTCCTGCCGGACGGCACCGCTGCCGAGGCCATCGAGAACCGCTGGTTCGTCGAACTGCACTCACCCGCCGTCGCCGCTGGCGGCAGTGCCGCAATCGTCACCGCCGAACGGAGCCAGTTCGCGGTCGCCGTCCAGAAGGCAGGCATTGAGGCCGAGGTCACCACCGCATACGGCGACCTGTGGAACGGGCTGGCCCTGACCGTCGACGACGCCTCCGTCGAGGCTCTGGCCGCACTCGACGAGGTGGCCTCTGTTCAACCCGTCGTCCGCATTCCGGAGCCCGAGGAGAACGTTTCCGCGGATCCGCGCAGCCAGGCCGAGCAGGAAGAGGGGCTGCTCACCCCCCAGATGTCCACCGCACTGGACCTGACCGGCGCCGGCATCGTCCAGTCCGAGCTCGGTTACACCGGTGAGGGCATCAAGATCGGCATCATCGACTCCGGCGTCGACTACGACCACACCGAGTTCGGCGGCACCGGCACCCCGGGCGTGCCGACCACCGAGGGTGACGGCTCCACCGCCTTCCCGAACGCCAAGGTCGTTGCCGGATATGACTTCGTCGGCAACAGTTACGGCGATCCAGCGGTGGCGGCGCAAGCCCCCCAGATCTCCTATCGGCCCATGCCGGACCCATACCCCGATGACTGCCGTGGACATGGCACCCATGTGGCCGGTATCGCCGCCGGCTCCGGCGGCGCAGGCGCCGAGGCGGTCACCGGCGTGGCCCCCGACTCCCAGATCGGCGCCTACCGGGTCTTCGGCTGCGAGGGCAGCTCCGATGCGGAGGTGATGGCCGCCGCCATGCAGCGGGCCGCCGCCGACGGCATGGACATCATCAACCTGTCCATCAGTGCCGACTACATGCTGGTGACCAACTACCCGATCACCTCCTCCGCCGAGACCCTGGCCAACCAGGGCGTGGTCGTCACCGCCTCCCAGGGCAACGCCGGTGAGAACGGCGTGTGGAGCATGGGGGCGCCAGCCGCAGGAGAGCACATCCTGGCCGCCGGCAGTATCGACAACACCATTGCGCTGGGGCACTACCTGACCGTCTCCTCCGAAACTGCGGGCAGCGAAGGGCGCTTCCTGTACGCCGTCGCCGAAGGTACCACTGCCTCCGTGCAGCGCGACAACAACGTTCAGTATCCGCTGGTCGCCTCCGGGGACCTGGCGGCCGACGGCGGTGACGAGGTCACCGACGCCTCACTGCTGTGCCAGCCCGCCGATGCGGACGCCTTCGCCGGGCGTATCGTCATGGTGCGACGCGGCGGTTGCGGCTTCGATGTCAAGGCCGCCAACGCCGAGGCCGCCGGTGCCGTAGGAATCGTGTTCGATAACTCCCTTCCCGGGCGACTGGGCGTCAGCCTGATCGGTGCCGACGGGCGCAGCGCGTCCATCCCGGCCGTCGCCATCGACCAGGAGTCGGGAGATGCCATTCGCGCCCAACTTGCCGAGGACTCACAGCTGACCTTCGCTGAGGAGCCGGCCGAGTTCAACCTCTCCACCGGTGGACAGGTCTCTTCCTTCAGTGCCTGGGGTCTGAACTCCGACCTCGGTCTGAAGCCCGACGTGGTGGCCCCCGGTGGTTCCATCTGGTCCACCTGGACCCTGGAGCAGGGGGGCTACCGCTCCTCCTCCGGCACCTCCATGTCCGCCCCGTACCTGGCCGGGGCGACCGCACTGATCATGCAGGCGCACCCCGAGATCCGCGAGTCCGAGGGCACCGGCCCGACCGACGCCGTCGCCTGGCGGCTGCGCTCCACCGCTACCCCGCTGGCCTGGTCTGGCTCCGAGGACACCGGTGTGTTTGAACCGGTCGCCCGCCAGGGCGCCGGGCTGATCAACGTCGACGCCGCCATTCAGGCCACCACCTCCACCAGTAATTCCGTGCTCAACCTCGGCGAGTCCGAGCACTACCCGCAGGGCAACACCCAGGAGGTCACCCTCACCAACCTGGCGAACACGCCAGTTACCTACACGCTGTCGCACACCGACGCCGTCACGGTCACTGGCCCCGCCTCCGCCCCCCAGCGGGGAACCGCCACGCCGGCCACGGTATCGACCGATGGCACCACGGTGACTGTTCCGGCCGGCGGAACCGCCGCCGTATCGGTCACCATCACCGCCCCCGCCGATGCCGCCGACGGCGACCTCTACGGCGGCTGGGTGGTGGCGACCCCCGTTGACGCCGACTCCGAGCCGATTCGCATCCCTTACTCGGGTGTGGCCGGCAACCTCGCCGCCGCGCAGGTATTCGGTGACCGCACCGGCATAGTGGACATGGATGTGGTGCCCGTGGACACCGGCAACTACGTGTTCGGCGACTCCACTCGCACCACCGAGGGAGCCTACGAGGACCTGCCCGTGGTGCTGATTGAGACGCTGATCCCCTATCGCGGCGCCGTACTGGAGGTGTCCCGGGTCTATAACGACGGCAGCGTCACCTACTTGGGCCCCGCCGGCTACGACACCCAGTGGCGTGTGCGCGGGCAGAACCCCGCCTACCTCTGGAATGGTGGCTACTACGATGCCGATGGCAACATGCAGCAGGCGCCCACCGGTGACTACCAGCTGACCGTGCGCGTGTCCCCGCTCGGCGGAGACTGGTCGGTGGCCTCCGACTGGGCCGCCTGGACCTCCCCGGAGATCAGCATCGACTGGAAGACCGACGGCTACCTGCCGCAGTCATCCCTGACGACGGTCGCTCCCGATGGGGCAGGGGCCGCCGTGGATGACAATATCTTCAGCGCTGTCGCCGTCGACACGGCCGAGGCGAGCTACACGGTCGACCTTGGGGCCGACTATGACGTGACCAAGATCCACTACACCCCCGAGCAGACCACCGACGCCGCGCACGCCACGGACATGACCGCCTTGGTGTCCGCCGACGGGGAGGAATGGGTGTCGGTCGGTAATGTGGAGATCAACCCCAACAGGTGGGCGCCCACGATTCTGGAGCTCAACCAGTCGGTGCGTGGCCGTTACGTGCGCTGGGACTTGAACAACACCCGTACGGGTGACTTGGTCGGGGTGACAGCGGCCGAGCTGCGTGTGGCCGGTGAGCAGGTCGATGCGGCGAACCCGTCCATGACTCCGACGGCTCAGGCCACCGGCGCACCCGCACCTGAGCCCTCCTCCGGCACACCGGCAGACCCGTCGGGAACGGCGGCGCCTTCGCCCTCTGAGGGAGCGGCCGGTGCCGGGCGCCCCACGGGCGGCTCCGGCTCTCAGGCCAAGGCCCCTGAACCGGGACCGAAGGACCCGGTGGCCGGAACGGTAGGCAAGGTAGGCAACCAGTCTCTGGCGCGCACCGGTGCATA
Organism: Actinomyces qiguomingii; assembly: GCF_004102025.1. Taxonomy (NCBI): domain Bacteria; kingdom Bacillati; phylum Actinomycetota; class Actinomycetes; order Actinomycetales; family Actinomycetaceae; genus Actinomyces; species Actinomyces qiguomingii. Next base: position 286,394 of record NZ_CP025228.1, read on the forward strand.
CACCGCGCTTGGGCTGATCGCCCTGGCCCTGGTGGGCGTCGGCGCTGGCCTGCTGTGGATGCGGCGCCGCCACCGGATCTGAGATCGCCTGAACAGGCTGCGGCCCGGGGGAGAGGAGCAACCTCCCCCGGGCCGCAGCCTGTTCCCCAGTGTCGTCGACCCCGGTTGTGCTCAGGCTCACTGGCTGAGGATTTGTGGGTTGCCCGCAGTCCGAGTAATCTTCCGGAATGTCCGCACCGGATTGCGCCAGTGGCTCAATGGATAGAGCATCTGACTACGGATCAGAAGGTTGGGGGTTCGAGTCCCTCCTGGCGCACTGACGCCCCGTCATCGGCTGAACAGTCGGTGTTGCGGGGCGTTTTCCATACCTGTCCGTGCCTGCCGCGATCCCGACGATGCGGGTTATCGGCGGCGCAGGTTCGGGTTATCGGCGCGCACGTGGTGCTTTAGGTCGGCGTGTCGTGATGTTCTAGCTGTTTCATCCGGCCCAGCCTTTGTGTTTCCAGAGGCCTTCTTCGGGGGTGGGGATGGTGCCCCATCCGGCGGGGTGCGCGCTGGCGGTGGTGGGTGTGGGCCCGGCTGGCTGCCGCCCTCGTGCTTGGACCGGGCTCCTGCGGTTGGACCGGGCTCCTGCGGTTGGACCGTCTGAGAGAGTGCGTTTCAGGTGGTCCAGCGGCAGCCAGGTGGTCCAGCGGCAGCCAGGCGGTCCAACTGCAGGCAGACGCTCCACTCGCGCCCCGCACGTTTGCCCGCGATTGCCAAGCACCGGCCCGGGTTCACCGCCCTGACTATGTTCACCCCGACTTGGCCGCACCACACCAGCCAAACCCCGATCTTAAGTGCCACATTCACGCCGATAACTCGACTTCGGTAAGGGATGCGTGTGGTGGTCGTGTTTGGAGGAGCCGCTTATTCGGGCGGCCCGGGCCAGCGGCGGGCGGTGTACCGCCGTAGAATCCCCTGGTGAAGTTCCTCAACGGCATGACGCCTACCTTCGACCTGACGTACGACGACGTATTCATGGTCCCCTCCCGTTCCGCCGTGGGATCGCGCACGGGCGTGGATCTGGCCACCGACGACGCCAGCGGCACCACGATCCCCATCGTGGTGTCCAACATGACCGCCGTCGCCGGCAAGCGCATGGCGGAGACTGTCGCCCGCCGCGGCGGCATCGCCATCATCCCGCAGGACATCCCGCTCGACGTCGTCGCTGACACGGTCAGCCAGGTCAAGGCCTCCCACCTCGTCTACGACACCCCGGTGACGGTCAAGCCGCACCACACCTGCGGCTACGCCCTGGGCCTGATCCCCAAGCGTGCGCATGGGGCCGCCGTCGTCGTCGACGCCGACACCAACGCACCCATCGGCATGGTGAATACTGCGGATGTCTCCGGCGTGGACCGCTTCACCCAGGTGCGGCGGGTGATGAGTACCGAGCTCGTCACCCTGGCGGAGGGGATCGACCCGCGTGAGGCCTTCGACCGGCTCCGGGCCGCACGCCGCACCCTGGCACCGGTGGTGGGGGCCGACGGCGGCCTGGTGGGTCTGCTGACTCGCTCCGGGGCGGTGCGCTCCACCATCTACCGGCCCGCCGTCGACGCCGCCGGTCGGTTGCGTGTGGGCGCCGCCATCGGTATGAACGGGGACCCGGCTGCGCGGGCTGCTGAACTCGCAGGCGCCGGGGTGGACGTGATCGTCGTCGACACCGCCCACGGGCACCAGGACCGCATGGTGGAGGTGGTGGGGGCCGTGCGCGCCGCCCTGCCCGACGCCTTCCCGATCGTCGCCGGGAACGTGGTCACTGCCGCCGGCGTGCGCGACCTGGTCGACGCCGGCGCCTCCATCATCAAGGTGGGGGTCGGCCCGGGCGCCATGTGCACCACTCGCATGCAGACCGGCGTGGGCCGCCCCCAGTTCTCCGCCGTCCTGGAGTGCAGCCGGGAGGCGGCGCGGCTCGGCGCGCACGTGTGGGCCGACGGCGGGGTGCGTCACCCGCGCGACGTCGCCCTGGCGCTCGCGGCGGGCGCCTCCAACGTGATGATCGGCTCCTGGTTCGCCGGTACCCATGAGTCTCCGGGCGACCTGCAGTACGACGCCGACGGCCGCGCCTACAAGGAGAGCTTCGGCATGGCCTCGGCACGGGCGGTGGCGGACCGCACCGAGGGGGAGGACGCCTTCGATCGCACCCGCAAGGGGCTGTTCGAGGAGGGCATCAGTGCCGGCCGCATGTACCTGGACCCCGAGCGGCCCGGCGTGGAGGACCTGATCGACTCCATCGTGGCGGGCGTGCGCAGCTCCTTCACCTATGCCGGGGCGGGCTCCATCCCGGAGTTCCGCGAGCGGGCGATCGTCGGCGTCCAGTCCGCCTCCGGCTACCGCGAGGGCGCCCCGGTGCCGGTGAGCTGGTAGCCCTCCCCTGGAGGCCTTCCCTGCCCACCCCACCCCTCCCCACCCCGCCCCTCCCCGCCGAGTTCGGTCGATATTACTGCCGAGTTCGGTCGATATTACTGCCGAGTTCGGTCGAAATGGTTGCAGGCGAGGTTGTTAGGTGTGCTTGGCTCATTTGCGGTGTCTGCGTGGTCGTTTGGGTTTCGGTGGGGGTAGTTGCTCTTCGATTTCCCAGACGGGGTGTTGCATGAGGGAGCGTACACGTTCGAGTCCTTCGGGTTTGGCCAGTTCGTGGCGGAGGTTGATGTGTTTTGTGTAGAATTCGATGACGCGGGCGAGTTGTCTGCCGCTGATGTTGAGGTGCTTGAGGGGGATCGCGAATTCCAGGCGCTTGCGTGTGACTATGTTTAGCCCGTAGTGGCGTATCCCTGTTGCTTCCGGGGACGTGGTCCATGGGATGCGGCACCTGTAGGGTTCGTTGGGCCAGGCGAGTATGCCCTCGGGTTGTAGCAGTATCGCGGGGCGGGTGCGCGGTTTCCGTGGCTCATCGGCAAGTATGCCGAATACGAGTATTGCCAGCAGGCTGATCGCGGTCATCGATGACCCGATAGAGCCTGGGATTCGATAAGGGACGAACCATGGGATGGCAAGGGTGATCAGGGAGCCGACGATCATGATCGAGTTCGGCAGGTTCATGCAGGCCCGGCTGTGCCAGGACTTGATCGATGTGAGTTCCACGCCCTCGGGGACGGAGCGCCACTCATGATGAGCGTACAGGTGATCGGATCGCTCGACAGTATCGAAATACAGGACGTCAGGCAATAAAGGATGGTGAATCCAAATTACACGGCGAGGGTGAATGCTCTGGCTAGACTCGCGGCCATCCATGCTGAGAGAATGCCCAGTGCCGCACCTACCGCCTGTGCCTGTAGCCATCTGTCGTTCTGGCGGTCGACCTGGTCGAAGGTCAGAACTGTTGAATGTTGGTAGTGCTGCTTACCGCGGAGAACGCCTTCGACGGGTGGCTTACGTGACCTCATGTGCTTCCCTTTCGCACGCACGTTTGTCAGGAGTCAACGTTAATGGTGTGCATGTAGGTGATCACATGATGGTGTCGTCGTGATATGTTTAACGTCGTCACGTATTGGTTCACTTGTGGTGTCTGCGTGGTCGTCTGGGTTTCGGTGGGGGTAGTTGCTGTTCGACTTCCCAGACGGGGTGTTGCATGAGGGAGCGTACGCGTTCGAGTCCTTCGGGTTTGGCGAGTTCGTGGCGGAGGGGCGCGTGAGCGCAGTAGAACTCCAAGACGCGGCTGATCTGGGTGCAGCCGGGGCGTAGATAGCTGACCGGGAAGATGATGGTGTCTCGTCTGCGCGTGGTGATGAGCAATGCCCCGTTCTGTACACCGGCCTCACGCGGGCGTTCCTCCCAGGGGATCCAGGCCTCGTAGCGCTGGCCCGGCCATAGACGTATCCCCTCGTGGTTCAGGATGATGGCAGGACCGGTCGGCATCCCTGATGGTTTCCTACTCAGCTCGGAGATCACTGCACGAAGTATCAGCAGCGCGACGGCGCTGCTGCCGACCCCGCCGATCCGTTCCTGGGGAATGAACCACGGCAGTACCACGCCGACGCCGACGCCGATCACCGAGATGGTGATCGCGAAGCAATCGTAGGCGAGCAGGCGCCACGAGGGCATAATCGCGATCCCGGATCCGTCCCGGTACCAGTGCTCGTGGGCGCCGTGGCGCAGCAGCGACTTACGGTCAAGTATAGCTGCGGCCATGGCGGAGGAGACCGCCAGGGCGGCGAAGACTGCACCGAGTGCGATTGCGGAAATCGCGAAGAAGAACCATGCGCAGAGAGCGTACAGCGCCGTGATGGCCAGCGTGGAGAGGAACCCCTTCCCGTAGACGTCATCGGCGTCATCACAGCTGACGACCTTGGTGCGCGCTTCCTCGGTGGCGCGTTCGGCTCTATGACGCACTATGTATAGCCAACTCATAAGCGCCCCCGCCTACCCTGGTGACGCGTTGGATGAAATGAAGGTCGAATCATATGGCAGATCGATTCACTTGCGGTGTCTGCGTGGTCGTTTGGGTTTCGGTGGGGGTAGTTGCTCTTCGATTTCCCAGACGGGGTGTTGCATGAGGGAGCGTACGCGTTCGAGTCCTTCGGGTTTGGCCAGTTCGTGGCGGAGGCGGCGGTGGCGGGTGTAGAATTCTACGACGCGGCGTAGCTGGTTGTATTCCATGGGTAGGCTTCCCATGGGGAACTCTCTGCCCAAGCGGTAGCAGGTGATGACGGCGGAGGCCGTAGTGATTATCAGCAGTTGGTAGGAGACCACCTTGGTGACTTGTGGCCGGTTCTCCCAGTAGATGAAGGTTTCGTGGCGGGTGCCGGGCCATATGTGGATGCCGTGGTGAGTGAGGGCCAGTGCCGGACTGGGGCGTAGCGTGAAGGGGGTTTTTCGCCAGGACGCGGTGGCCAAGCTGACCGCAATGGAGGAGAAGAATACGGTGCCTCGCACGGTGGAGCCGATCGGTGTCTGGGTGAGTTGCATGAACCATACAAGGCCGATGCCGGCTGCGCCGGCAAGGAATACCATGCCGAAGAAAACGTACTCGGCTATGGCGATGCTCCGGTCGGGAAAGAACAGTGTGGCGCCCTCGGTGTGCCGCCAGAACTCATGCGCCCGCCGCAACGCCCGCCGATGATCGACCGCAACAGGAATATGCAGTATCGATGCCAAGCCGGCCAGTCCAGTAACGATGCTTAGGGTCACATTATTGTGCCATGCTGTCACCGCCCATGAGAGGAATAGCAGCGTCGCGGAGGTAAATGCGTCCCACCAGAGAGCCTTGGTCCTGTCAATGTCTGCCTGATCGCAGGTGATGATGCGGGGGTATTTCCGGCGTCGCAGCCAACCGGACGCATTACTGGCAGAACTCATCTGAAGTCTCCGTCGTCGTTGTCCCTGTCGCGTTTTCGGGGTAGCAAGGTTTGTTCGACTTGTTCGACGGTGTTGTTCATGAGGAGTTGGACGCGGGGCAGACCCTCAGAAGTGCCAAGTTCGTGGCAGAGCTCTGGATGCTGGGCGTAGAACTCGATAGTGCGGCATAACTGTACAAATCCGGGCTGTAAGTGGCTGACTGGGACAATAAAGCTCTTATTTTGCCGCGTTACGATATGTAACGCACCGTTGTGTGTGCCGTTGATGGCCGGGACCTCATGCCAAGGGATCGATGTTTCGTGTTTCTGCTCGGGCCAAAATAGGATTCCTTCGGGGGTTAGTTTGATGGCGGAACTGCTGGGAAGTGCTATTTGGCTCGTACCTAGAGATGACCCGGCAGAGGTGAATATGAGTGTCACGAACCCCGTGGTGCTGATCCCCGTGATGAACCCGTTGGTGGGTTGGCTCCAGGCCAGCCACACTGAATATACAAGACCTGTGGAAGTGGCAGTGATTACGAAACAGCTGTACAGTAGGCGGATCCATGACGCCGATGTCACTGTGCTTTCTCGTTCATGTCGCCAGTATCGCGCTGCGCGGCGTCTCAATCTGGTTTGCGTCACTAATGCTGGTGTGTAGAGCAGGTAACCGATCGCCGATGACGTTAACGCCATAGCGAGTGATAGGTTTGAGACGGTGGCGGCGGCGCCTGCCCCGGCAAGGGACGTGACGCCAATAAGAAAGAACAGCTTGGCGGCTTTCGTACTCCCATCGTCTGCTTGTTCGCATGAGACGATATGCGCCGCCCTATGGGGCTGCGCAATCTGTGTCGTTCCGCGCGGGGGCGTTGTCCAGATCATCCAAATGCCCGGTTCCACTGCTCGGACGCCCAGTCTGTGGTGCCATCACAGCAGACAATCTTGGTGCGCGCTTCCTCGGTGGCGCGTTCGGCTCTATGACGCACTATGTATAGCCAACTCATAAGCGCCCCCGCCTACCCTGGTGACGCGTTGGATGAAATGAAGGTCGAATCATATGGCAGATCGATTCACTTGCGGTGTCTGCGTGGTCGTTTGGGTTTCGGTGGGGGTAGTTGCTCTTCGATTTCCCAGACGGGGTGTTGCATGAGGGAGCGTACGCGTTCGAGTCCTTCGGGTTTGGCCAGTTCGTGGCGGAGGCGGCGGTGGCGGGTGTAGAATTCTACGACGCGGCGTAGCTGGTTGTATTCCATGGGTAGGCTTCCCATGGGGAACTCGTGGCCGTAGCGGTAGCAGGTGATGACGGCGTTGGCGGTGGTGGTTAGGAGCAGCTGGTAGGCGACCACCTTGGTTACTTGTGGCCGGTTCTCCCAGTAGATGAAGGTTTCGTGGCGGGTGCCGGGCCATATGTGGATGCCGTGGTGAGTGAGGGCCAGTGCCGGGCTGGGGCGCAGGGTAAACGGTGTCTTGCGCCAGGACGCGGTGGCCAGGCCCATGAACAGCGAGGCGAAGAATACGGTGCCCCGCATGGTGGAGCCGATCGGTGTCTGGGTGAGTTGCATGAACCATACAAGGCCGATGCCGGCTGCGCCGGCAAGGAATACCATGCCGAAGAACGCGTACTCGGCTATGGCGATGCTCCGGTCTGGGAAGAACAGTGTGGCGCCCTCGGTGTGCCGCCAGTACTCATGCGCCCGCCGCAACGCCCACCGATGGTCGACCGCAACAGGAATGTACAATGCAAATGGTATGGCGAGTAGACAAAAAAAGACGGCGCAAATTATGTTGTTGTATAACGCTGCCATCATCCACGAAAGTAGCAATGACATCCCTACTGCTAATAGGTCCCACCAGGGGGCTCTGATCCGGTCGACGTCGGCATGATCGCAGGTGATGACGCGGGGATACTTCCACCTTCCCCAGCGGAAGACTTGGCGATCCGGGCTCATCCGAAGATCCGGTTCCACTGCTCGGAGACCCAGTCGGTCGCGTCATCCACGCGGTCCGCGCCCCAGTCCCATATGTCATTGAGGCCTTCGTCTATCTTCTCGCGAATCTCCAAAGGTACATAAGTCTTGTACACGTAGCCTACGCCAGCTGCAACAGTTGCTGTTGCGACGATAGTTACCCCTACTGGTGCGCTTGCTATAGCTGCTGCTGTCGCCGCCGAAGCGGCGGCTGGAATCAGTACCTCGGATGGTGAGTCTCCTGTTGCGAGTTCGACGCCGATGAATCCGAGGGTGATGGTGACGCCAGCGCCTTTAGCGACCTTCTTGCCGGTTTTGGCTACTTGTTCGGCGGCGTCAGCCTTAGTGGAACGGCGCAGGTTTCTGTCTACGGCGTCCTGGCTGGGAGGCTTGTTGCCGGATCTGACCGCGGGGTTGCCCGAGCGCTCAATTGCCTTCGCGGTTGCCGCTGCGACGGCGGCATCGTACAGCGCGGTGGCCTTGTTGTAGTAGACGTTTTGCGTTCCTACCTCAAATCCTTCGCCGATGGCGTTCTCCACCATCGCCTTGACCCCATCCATAAGGACGTTGGCCAGCGTGTCGGACTCCGCGGTGACGAGGTGCTCGTCAATCCATTTGTCGAGCTCGTCGAAGGTGTCCTGGACGTCCTCACTGACTTCGTCGAATAGGGCCTTCTTGGTCTGGTAGTCCTCGTAGGCATCATTGGCGGTAGTCCACTTCTGCTTCTCGGCGGCGGTGGCGTCATCGCCGAGATCAGCAGGCTTAGACACAGGCGTCGGCGCCATGATGACGTTCCCAACCACCTCAAGTCCGCCAGCAATCGCGGTCTCACGGTGTTCGGCCATATCATCCTTGCGCCACCCTAACTGATCTGCGAAGGCGCGGATTACATCGACGGCGTTCTTCGCACGATCGTACGCATCGCTGCAGGCGTCAGTCAGATCGTTCGAGTATGCAACCACCGCACTGGCAAGTTCTCCCGATAGATTCGCGTTGGCGAGCGTGGCGGCGTTGTTGAACATGGAGCGTGCATCATAGAAACCGTCTTGGAGCTTCTTGAGCCAGTCGGCGGCACTGTCGACGGACTCTACGTCGCCGGGCATCGTGGTGTCGATCTGTAAAGTACCGCCGCCAACGGGATCGGTGTACATCTGCATGGCGCTCATGGCATGTCCTTTTCCATGTCGCGGAAGGTCTGCGCGACGTCGTCGTCGGCGCCGGTGACCCGGTTGATGGCACTCTTCATTTTGGTGTTGCCGAGCTCGGCGGCCAGGGCCAGTGTACCGGCGTCCACCGCCAGCTGCGAGATCATGCTGGTGATGTAGGTGCTGCCGTCTCCGGCGTCTACCGAATAGGGCATGGTCGGCGCGTTTTCTTCTAGGTCGTTCTGGGCAGTAGCGAACCGCGCGGCGATTTCTGTCGCGGAGTCATACTCGAAGCGGAACTCCTCGCTCATCCCGCCGGCCTTCGATCTGTGTCCGCTGCCGTGCGCCAGAGCTCCTGCGGCACCGGCAGGTCCAGGTAGATGACGTCGTAGTGCTCCACAGCCTCAAGATCCCCCAGCCTCTCGGTCGGATACAGCACCCAGGGCTGATGTGGCCCCATGCAGTCCGCCAGGCGATCCAGCGCCGTGTAGGCCAGCAGCGCCATCCGCCCGTCGTTCGTCTTGCGCAACTCGATCTCGGCGCCGTAGGTGTTCGGAGCACCGGTTGAGGGCAAGTACAGCACTGGCGGGACAACAGGTTTCTTGCCGCGTGGCGGTCGGCCGCCACGCGAGGGCCGTCTATCTGGGCGGTTTGCGGTATGGCGCCCACGATTCGTGTCCAGGTGTTGCTCGATGGCCGCAGCCGCTGCGGTCTGCCGTTGTCCATGCTCCCTGCGGGCCAGTAATTCTGTGTCCGAGAACAGGAAGCTCGGACCTGTGGAGGAATCCATGACGGCATGCTACCTAGCCGTGTTGCTAAGCAGTTACCTTGGCGTCTGTGGTCTGGGCCGCATTTGGTGTTGCCGTGAGTGCCTTTGCCGCCTTAATCGCGCCGTCGCGCCGCTCGCTCCAGCGCCAGCTTCAGGTCGGCGACCAGATCCTCGGCGTCCTCAATGCCCACGCTCAGCCGCAGCAGGGAATCGGTGAGCCCGTAGGCGGCGCGAGTGGCGGGCGGGACGTCCGCATGCGTCTGCACGCTCGGACAGGTCACCAGTGACTCCACCCCACCCAGCGACTCGGCGAAGGTGAACACGCGCACCGCCTCCAGGAATGCGGCGACGTCGACGCCGTCGACCGGTTCGAAGGACACCATGCCCGAGCGCCCCGGATACAGTACCCGCCTCACCCGGGCGTCGGCGCGCAGGAAATCGGCCACCTTCCGGGCGTTGGCCTCATGCCGCTCCATGCGCAACGACAGCGTTTTCAGGCCGCGCAGCAGCAGGAAGGCGTCGAAGGGGCCTAACGTCGGCCCGGTGGTGTTCAGCTGATACTGGAACCGTTCGCCCAGGGTCGGGTCGGCCACGACGACGGCGCCCGCCATTACGTCGTTGTGACCAGCCAGGTACTTGGTGGCCGAGTAGACCGCCACGTCCGCCCCCAGCTCCAGCGGACGGCAGATCACCGGGGTGTAGAAGGTGTTGTCCACCGCCAACAGGGCGCCGGCCGCATGCGCCCACCCGGACACCTCCGCGATGTCCAACTCGGCCATCATCGGGTTGGTGGGGGTCTCGATCAGCACTAGGGATGCCGGCTTTCGCAGCGCCTCCCGCAGCCCGACCTCGCCGACGACGAAGTCCACCTGGTAGGCGCCGTCGTCGGCCAGGCACTTCAAATAGCGGTAAGTGCCGCCGTACAGGTCCTCCAGGGCGACAATCCGTGAACCGTACGGTGCCAGTGTGGTGACCGTCAGCTGCACCGCCGCCATTCCGGACGCCAGGGCGAAGGCGGCGGCCCCGCTATCGAGCCGGGCCAGCGCGTCCTGAAGGACGTCGCGGGTGGGGGAGGCGGTGCGCGTGTAGTCGTATCCGGTGGATGCCCCCAGTCCGGGGTGCCCGAAGGCTGTCGACAGGTGTATCGGCGTGGTGATGGCGCCGGTGGCAGGATCGGTGCCCGTGCCCACGTGTGCCAAGACGGTGTCGAGCCGCCAGGGGGTGGGCGAGTCCGTCCAGGAGTGGTGGTGCTGGATCGGGGCGGTACGACACCCGGAATAATCGACGGCGGGGTCGACGGCGGGGGTCGAGGGCTGTGCGGGGGCGGAATTGGAGTTGGGCATAAGAACTTTCTCGCCGGCTGGGGCGGGTGGTGACTTGTGCGCCGGTCGTTATATCGACCGATCTCGATGGTTATTTCTACCGATCTCGATGGTTATTTCTACCGATCTCGGTGGAAGGGCGGTGGGGCGTGCGAGCAGGCCGTGCACGGCGATTTCTAGGCGATCCAGCGCCTCATCCAGGGTTGCCCGCGGGCAGGCGATGTTCAGCCGGGTGAAGCCGGCGCCGCCGGTGCCGAACAGGGCGCCGTCGTCGAGCCACAAGCCGGCCTGAGCGGTGATGAAGTCGTCCAGCTCCGCCGCCGCCAGGCCCGTGGCCTCCAGCAGCCCGGTGCAATCCAGCCACAGCAGGTAGGTGCCCTCGCCGGGGCAGACCTCAATGCCGGGCACCCGCTCCAGACGACGGATGACGTGCCGGCGGGCGTCGTCGACGTGACTGCGCAGGGCGTCGAGCCAGGCGTCGCCGGACTTGTACGCCGCCTGGCAGGCGGTCAGTCCCAGCGTGTTGGGCTGGGAGTAGCCGCCGGCGCTGACGGCCGCTCGGAAGCGGTCGCGCAGGTCGGCGTCGGAAATGAGGATATTGGCCACTTGCAGTCCCGCCAGGTTGAAGGACTTCGACGGCGACGTGCAGGTGATGGTGCGGGCGGCGGCGTCGTCGGAGACAGTGGCGAAGGGTGTGGTGCGGTGTCCGGGCAGGGCCAGGTCGGCATGCACCTCGTCGGAGACCACGAGCGTGCCGTGGCGGCCGGTGATCCGGGCCAGCTCGGTCAGCTCCGCGCGTGACCAGACCCGGCCCACCGGGTTGTGCGGGTTGCATAGGATCAGCAGGCGGGCGCCGGAGGAGGCGAGCACGGCCTCCAGGGCGTCCAGGTCGCGGCGGTAGACGCCGTCGGCGCCGCGCACCAGCGGCGCCGGGGCCACCACGCGCCCCTGCTGCTCGACCACCTCCCGGAACGGGTAGTAGACAGGCTCCTCGATGACGACGGCGTCGCCGGGTTCGGTGAAGGCCCGCACCGCCGTCGCCAGTGCAGGAACGACCCCGGGGGTGACGACGTTCCAGGCCGGGTCGATGTGCCAGTCGTAGCGGCGGGCGAACCAGGCGGCCAGGGTGGCGTCATAGGCGGCGTCGGGCTCGGTGTAACCGAAGATGCCGTGTCGCACCCGCCACAGCAGGGCGTTGACGACGCAGGGGGCGGTGGCGTGGTCCATGTCGGCCACCCACAGGGGCAGGGCGGTTTCGGGGCGACGGCGGGCGGCGGCGAAGTCCCATTTCAGGCTGGCGGTTCCGGCGCGGTCGTGGACCACGTCGAAGGGGGAGGCGGAGGCGTGCGGGGCTAGGTCGGAGGCATCCGGGGAGGCGGCGGACGAATATGCGGACGACGTCGTGGCGGCGTCGACGAGTCGGCCCTGGTTCTCAGGGGTGGGCGGGACGGATGCGCCGTAGGTTGTGGTGGGGGCGAAGATGGTCATGATGCTTCCTGTAAGGCTTGGGGCTGCCGCCACATCGACCGACCTGGGCACGTAACTTCGACCGACCTCGGCGGTTATTTCGACCGACCTCGGCGAGGTGGGTGGGTGCAGTGCGCACGGGCGCGTGGCGGCGCCGAATGGAGGAATAACGGGGGCTTAAACACGGGCCGACGTGATCGGCGACCGCGGAGTACAACGAGCGCCCGCAGGCGGCTCGGACTCTGACCGTTACTTTGAAACAGCGACGGCTGGCGCTGTCAGCGCATCTGCATTCGACGCATGCTCTCGGCGCGCACCATCAGGGTACGGGTCGTGGGCGTCGAAGTAGTCATGGGATGAGGCTAGCGGAGTCGGTGGCGGGCGTGTCAAGTGCGCCCCAGCTGCGATCTGCCGTCTGGTGCGGGCCGCGTGACGCGGTGGTGCGCGGGTGGGGGTTTGCCGGCGCGTCTACTACGCCACTTCGCCGTTGGGTACGCCGGTTAGGCCTTTGTTGAAGGTCTCGGAACCCTTCAGGAAACGCCTAAGTGGCGTAGTAGAGGTCGAACCGGCGTAGCAGACGAGCTGACCGACCACGGCTGTGCGCAGGCCTGCTCTCAAGTGGGGAGTGCGCGCGGTGTACGGAGCCAGGGGCAGCACCTCGTGCTCGCCTGCGCCGCGGCCCCAAGCCCCTGTCGGCGGACAACGCCCTCGCGCCCGCGGTGGCCCGAGGTCCCGCCGCTGCGGTGGCCCGCAGCCACAGCGGAGCCCAAGGCACTACCATTCGCTCGTAGTAGGAGGCAAGTGTTCGTGGCCGTGATGAGGGTGTCGGCCGCGGCGGCGGCCGGGGCCGGGCCGGGCGGCCGGGGCCGGGGCCAGGCCGACGCGTTCCGGGCCGGGCCAGGCCGACGCGTTCCGGGCCGGGCCAGGCCGACGCGTTCCGGGCCGCATAGGCTTGGGGCCGTGTCGATCCCCGTTGCCCGCGCCCCGCGCCGGTGGCCCGCCTTCTTGTCGGTGCAGACGACGCCACCCCCGGAGCTACCCACCACCCCGGGCGGTCTGCTGCGCGCCGTAACCCGCATGAGTCTGCCCGCCATCTCCTGCGGCGTCCTGGTCGCCACCGCCTCCTATCTCGCTCAGGCGCTCATCCCGCTGGCGCTGGGCGACCTGCTCGACGCCGGTCTCGAGGCCGGCCTCAGCACCCGGCTGCTGCCCGGGCTGGCCGCGCTGTTGGGGCTGGGCCTGCTCGGCGCGCTCACCGCCGGCCTGGAGGACGCCACCGGCATGGGCGCCTGGGCCAGCGCCTGGAAGCCCACCATGCGGGGCGCCGCCCACCGCCTGGGCCTGCGCTCGCGGGCAGTGACACGCCAGATCGCCAGCGGTGACGTCGTGGCCACCATTGACGCCGACACCGACAACATCGGTGCGTTGATGTACTTCGGCGTCAACGTCATCGGCGCCTTGGTAAGCGTCGTGACTGTCGGCGTGCTCATGCTGCGCACATCCGCGCCGCTGGGGCTGCTGGTGCTGATCGGCCTGCCGGTCGTGCTGGCGCTGGTGGGCGCCTTCATCCGCCCCCTGAACCGGCGCCTGTCAGTGCAGCGCGAGGAGCAGGGACGCCTGTCCACCATTGCCACCGACGCCGTGTCCGGACTACGGGTGCTGCGCGGCATCGGCGGGGAGGACGTGTACACCGCCCGCTACGCCGAGGCCTCCCACCGGGTGCGTGACGCCGGCATTCGCGTCGCCTCCACCCAGGCGCTCCTGGCCACCGTCAAGGCCGGCGCCCCCATGGTGTTCACCGCCGTCGTCGTCGGCGCGGGTGCCCGCGCTGCCCTGGCCGGGGCGATCACCCCCGGTCAGCTGGTCACCTTCTACGGCTACACCACTTTCCTGGTCGGACCGCTGGGAGTGATGGCCGACCTGATCCAGTTCTCCACCCGCGCCTGGGTGGGGGCACGCAAGGTGGCCCGCATCGAGGCGGTTGCGCCGCTGACCGACGACGCCGGCGTCGTGCCCGGGGCACGCCTGGACCCGGCCGGCGACCTGACCGACCTGAGCTCCGGGGTGGTGCTGCGCGGCGGACGCATGACCGCCCTGGTCTGCGCCGACCCCGCCCGTGCCGCCGCCCTGGCTCAGCGGCTCGGCCGCGCCGACGACGCCGACGGGCCCGTCACGCTCGGCGGCAGCGACCTGCGTGCGGTCCCCCTGGAAGAGGTGCGGCGCACGATCGTCTTCTCCGGCGCCCATGCCGAGGCCTTCGCCGGGACGCTCGCCGAGGAGATACTCGGCGACGAGATCCCCCTGAGCGGACCGCGCCCAACCGCCGAGGTCATCCGCAACGGCGCGGTGGCCGGAGCCCACGGCGACGACGGACCCGCCGCCGGCGGCGGTGCGGCGCCCCTGACCGCCGCCCAGCGGGAACGCGCCGAGCATGCCCTCGCCGTCGCCGCCGCGGGCGACGCCCACGACTCCCTCGGCGGCCTGGACGGCCAGCTCACCGAAAAGGCCCGCAACGTCTCCGGCGGACAGCGCCAACGCCTGGCCTTGGCCCGGGCCGTCGCCCGCCGCGCCCCCGTCCTGGTGCTCGTCGAGCCCACCAGCGCCTTGGACTCCCACACCGAGGACCTGGTGGCCCGGCGACTGCGTGAGGATCGCCTTGGACTCACCACCGTCGTCGTCACAGCCTCGCCGCTGCTGCTGGGACGCTGCGACGAGGTGGTGCTGCTCGACGTCGTCGCCGCGGACGACGGGCTCGCAGCCGATGCGCGCCGGGCCCGCGCCGACGCAGGCCCGACAGGCGTGGAGCACGGTGGCCGACGGGAAAGCGCGGACGTGCGCGAACTCGCGCGCGGCACCCACCACGAACTGAGCGCGCTGGAGGCCTACCGCGCCGTCGTCGAGCGCGGCGTCGAGGCGGGAGGTCGGCGATGAACCGGCGCCTACCCGTCGCCGACGGCGCTGCCGTGCGCCGCCGCGCCGTCGAACTGATCGGGGAGCACAAGGGCGCCGTAGCGGCGGTCACGGCGATCCAGCTGCTGGCCGCCCTGGCCTCGGTGGGCATCCCGCGGGTGCTGGGCTCCATGGTGGACCTGGTGGCGGGCGCCGCGGGCGCCGAGGGTGCTGCGGCCGTCTCTGCGGCCGGCCGGCTGCAGGTACTGATCGCCGTCGTCATCGCCCTGGCGATCGGCAACGCCGCCCTGGCCGGCTGCGGTGAGTACCTAGCGCGCGTGCTGGGGGAGCGGGTTTTCGCCGAGCTGCGCGAGCGGCTGGTCGCCTCGGTTATGCACCTGCCGCTGTCGGTGGTCGAATCTGCCGGCACCGGCGACCTGCTGGGCCGCACCGGCCGTGACCTGGAGTCCATCCGCAACGTCGTGCAGCGGGGCGTGAGCCAAATCCTCGTCATCGTGCTCACGCTGCTCACGATCGTGGGCGCCGCCGTGTTCACCTCGCCGCGGCTCAGCCCGGCGCTGATCCTCCCACTGGTGGCCGTCCTGCCCGCCGCGCGCTGGTACCTGCGCCACGCCGTGCCCGCCTACCGGGCCATGAACGCGATGTGGGCCGAGGTCGACGGCGTCGTCGCCGAGACCGCCGACCAGGCCGCCACCGTGGATGCCCACGGCCTGGGGGCGCGCCGCAATCGCATCCTGGACCGCGCCATGATAGAGGTCTGGTCCACCGAGCAGTACACGCTGTGGCTGCGCGTCGTCCTGATCACTGCCCTGGGACTGGGCTCCTTCGCGCCGGTGATCGCCGTCGTCGCCTGGGGCGCTTGGCTGGCGGGCCACGGGGCCGTCACCCTCGGTGCGATCACCACGGTGGCGCTGTACGCCGTCCAGTTGCGCACGCCCGTGTCCGAGATGACCTTCTGGATCGACTCCCTGCAGACGGCGGGCGCGGCCATGTCCCGCATCGTGGGCGTGGAGCTGGTCGCTCCCGACCGGGAGGCCACCAGCGGGGCGGTGACGGGCCGGCCTCCGCGTGTGCGCGGCGTCTCTTACGCCTACCTGCCCGGGCGCGACGTGCTGCACGAGGTCGACCTGGAGCTGATTCCCGGGGAGCGGCTGGCCGTCGTCGGGCCGTCCGGTTCGGGCAAGTCGACGCTGGGCCGCATGCTCGCCGGCATTCACCCGCCCACACGCGGGCGGGTGGTCGTCGACGACGGCGATGGCGGCGTCGACCTGACCGCGCTCACCGAGGAGGCCCTGCACCGCGAGGTCGCGTTGGTGACCCAGGAGCACCATGTTTTCGCCTGTAGCCTGGCCGACAATCTGCGCCTGGCGCGCACGGACGCCGCCGACGCCGAACTGGAACGCGCCCTACGAGTGGTGGGCGCCGCCGAGTGGGTGCGAGGACTGTCCGACGGACTGGACACGCGCGTAGGTGCCGGCGGGGTGCAGCTGACGCCCGGGCAGGCACAGCAGGTCGCCTTGGCGCGCATCGTGCTGATGGACCCGGCCACGCTGGTGCTGGACGAGGCCACCAGCCTGCTCGACCCCAGCGCCGCCCGCTCCGCCGAGCGCTCGCTGGACGCCGTCCTGGCCGGCCGCACCGTGGTGGCCATCGCCCACCGGCTGGACACGGCCGCTGCCGCCGACCGGGTGGCGGTCATGATCGACGGGCGGATCGTGGAACTGGGACCGCATGCCGAGCTGCTGGCCGCCGACGGCGAGTACGCCCGCCTGTGGCGCGCCTGGGCCGCCCACTGACCGCCCACTGACCGCCCACTGACCGCCCACTGACCGCCTCTCCCCCGCGAGTTCGGTCGAAATAACCGCCGAGTTCGGTCGACGTTACTGCCGAGTTCGGTTGACGTTACTGCCGAGTTCGGTCGAAGTTACGGGCCGAGGATGGCACCGATGACGCGCACAGGTCTGTTGGCGCGGCACCAACTTTGGAGCGGGTCGAAGGAGCGAGTCTCGGCTTGCCATCCGCTGCCTCGGGAGAACTCGCCAGTCCTGCTACGTTCACCTCACTGCCTGGAAGCTCGGACCTGTTCGCCTGCACGCCGTCGGCCCGGTGCGCATCTATCCCTGTGCAGTCTTGGACTTATCCGCACACGTGCGCGTTTAGCTCTCGCCTAAGAGTTCTGGGGGTTTCTCGCGGTAGGACGTCGTGAAGTTCCAAACCGCGTGAGGCGAAAAGACGTGCGTGGGTGGTGATAGACGGTCCTGTGTATGTTGAGTGTCCTGTATGCAGGCAGGTGGAGTGTCGAGCACGGGGGATAGTTCTCAATTACGTGCTCGGTCAACTAGTGAACGTGGCGGGATTGGGTGTTCGGCGGCTTGGCCACATGGTCGAGGGTGCGCTCGCGTGCCGGGTGTTAGGGCCGTAGTCGGCGCTTACGGATCTCGGCATGCAACTTCGACCGAACTCGGCAGTAACGTCGACCGAACTCGGCAGTAACGTCGACCGAACTCGGCAGTAACGTCGACCGAACTCGGCAGTAACGTCGACCGAACTCGGCAGTAACGTCGACCGAACTCGGTGGTATTTTGACGGGCGGCTCACTCTGGGACGAACGTGGCTGCGCCTCCGACCGGGGCCTTGCCTCGCCTCGATCATGCGGCCGTCGGAGGCGGCAAGTGGACCGTCTCCACCGTGGAGCTGAGCACCGTCCCCACCGACGCCCGTCGGGACGGTCCTGAAGGCGCTCGCCTCCGTGCCGTCCCAGCGGGCTGTCTCAGTGGGCCGTCCCAGCGGGCTGTCTCAGTGGGCCGTCTCAGTGGGCCTGACAAGATGGTTCGGTGCAGTGGACTCAACTCACGCGATCGCCGCGACTGCGGCGGGCGTTTAGGTATGCGCCGAGCGCCAGCAGAGCGAGGCCGCAGACGATCCAGGCCGTCAGTACCCAAGGGCTTGCCCCCATGCCAGCGCCGTCGAAGTAGGCGGCCGAGCGCAGCCAGGTTCCGGCCGCACCCACGGGTAGCAGCTGCCCAAATACTCCCCACCCGCTGGGGAGCCATTGCCACCCCGTAGCCAGCCCGGAGAGCGGGTTTGCCACGAACAGCATGGTTACCACGCCGAGTCCCAGGCCCGCGTAGCCCATGAGCTCCTGCAGGCCGAGCAGCGTCAGTGAAATCGCCGCGATGCCCAGGCTCAGACCCGCCCACAGCAGCAGGAAGGAGCCGGCGACGGCGCCGAACCAGGTCTGCAGCACGGCGGCTACGCACAGGCCGCCCAGTGCGGCGATTCCGATCGCCCCCAGGGCCCGCTTCCACGGAGAAGTGCGCAGCACCAGGCTTAGGACCACGCCCGAGGCGAGGCCCCCGAACACCAGTGGCAGCGCGACCGCGGACAGGGCCACGCCGGACGGGTCCTCGGCGGTTAGGGGTGCGACGTCGGTAACGGTGACAGTCTGCGAGGCGCTTGCCTCCTGCTGGACCTGCGCGAGCGTTGCGGCGTCGGCACCCTGCGCCTGGGCGGCGGTCACGGCCTGTGCGTCCAGCTGTGCTTCCAGCGCGGTGGCGAGGTTAGTCAGTAGCGCGGCGTAGGGGCTGCCTGCGCCGGAGGCAGTTACGACCTCGACTTGCTGGCCCGACTCGTCGGCGGTGATGGCGATCCCGCCGATGGTTTCGCGGTTCTCAACCGCGCTGGTCACCGCCTGGGCGTCCTCGACGACGGTCACGTCGAACACTCCGGGTGCGGAGGTCTCTAGCTGCGTCAGCAACTGCTCACGCGCGGCCTCGGGCGCCGCCAGGGCCAGGGGCAGGTCTTTGGCTCCGGAGCTGATCGACGGCGCCAGGAACGCCAGGAGCATGAGGATGATGACGATGGGAATGCCGATGGTCGCCAGTAGGAGCCCGCGGGTGGAGTGCCGCGGGTCCTGGGGTGCGGCGGGTGCCGGCGCCGGGGTGGTGTCTGAGGTGGTCATCGCTTGCTCGATTCTGTAAATGGAACGGAATGCTCCGGATGTGTACCGGAGCGTATCGCTCCGGATGTAGTCTGGGCAAGCCCGCGGTGCCGCCCCGCGGGGGAGAGGAGCATCACCATGCGTGTGGACGCCGTTGCCAACCGGGAGGCGATCGTCGAGGCCGCTAGGAACCTGTTTGCCGATGTCGGGGTGGACGTACCGGTAAGGAGAATCGCGGCTCAGGCGGGCGTGGGCATGGGCACGCTGTACCGGCACTTCCCGGATCGGATGAGCCTGGTGATCGGGGTTGCCGACAAGGTTTACGAACATCTGGATGCGTCCGCGGGGCGCTGCGAACAGGCCTGGGAGCATGACTCCGAATCCGCCTGGGAGGGCTTTGTGCGGGAGTTGGCGGCGCTGCGGTTAGGGCGGCTGCTGATGCAGGTCGGCGCCGACTCTGAACTGTTCGCGGTGGGCGGGCCGGGGCCCGCACTGCGCGAGCGCGCCCTTGAGCGGATCGCGCAGGTGCTTGAAAAGGCCCGCGCGGCGGGGCTGGTGCGTCAAGACGTGGACCCCGTCCGTTTTCAAGTCGGCGTGGTCGAGGTGTCTCGACCGCTGGGGGAGGTTGTTGATGAAATGGCCCCCGGCTGGCAGGACTGGTTGGTCGACGTCTACCTGCGGGGGCTGCGGCCATGAGCGACGGCGCTGCCCGTAGAGGCGCGCCCAAATGCGGTGCCCGCAGAAGCACACCCAAATGCGCTGCCCGCGTCCGCTCGGGCCGCAACGCCGTGGTGTCTTGACAGGTGTGGGGCCTTCCTGGAAGCGTCTGACTAGACTCGTTGTCAACAGGCAGGAGGGTGTTCCCATGGCCATCACCACCCCGGTGCATCACGACGCTCCGGTCCGCCATGAGCTGCCCGGTGTGGGGGAGGCTCGCGCCTACTGGGTTGATGAGTCCACGCTGGCCTGGCCAGCCGACATGTTTCCGGCGATGGTAGACGCTCACTCCCTGGGTGTGCGTGCGACGGAGGAGACCGAGCCCCGCATGCCCGTAACCTTCGGGCTGGTCACGGCGCCCGAAGGCGGTGCGCGCATTGTGGATGGCATTTTGGATCGTGGCCCCGGCGGCACGGAGATCCCCCTGGCCATTGTCGGCTCCTTGGAGGACCTGCTCGGCGAGGAGGCCATGGCCGCGGTCCCCGCCCTGCGCGGCTATCTCGCCCTGTCATTGGAGGACGAGTTCGGCGGACGCAGTGTTGAGCGCGAGGACATAACACTGCTGCTGGCCGGCCAGTTGGCGGTCGTGCAGCGCACCGCCGCCTCCACCGGCGGCTGGATCACCGCCTTCACCGGTGTTCAGACCTGGCCGCTGCTGGACCACCTGTACGCCGACGCCGCCGCCCGGGACGGCTCGGCCCCGCTGGGCGCCAGCATCGGCCCCGACGGCGTCCCCACCTTCTCTCTGTGGGCGCCCACCGCCGTCGACGTGGCCCTGCTCGCCTGGCCAACCGGCGACCCCACCGGCTGCGCGCCGCTGATCGACGCCGATCCGATCCGCGTGCCCGCCGACCGGGTCGACGCCGGATCCTGGGATGGCCGCTGGAAGGTGGGCGGGCCGGCCGCCACCGCCGCCGGCATCGACGCCGGCTCCCAGTACCTGTGGGAGGTACGCGTTTACGTCCCGGCCACCGGCCGTGTGGAGACGAATCTGGTAACCGACCCCTATTCGCGCGCGCTAACCGTGGACTCGCGCAGGAGCGTCGTCGTCGACCTGGGGCAGCGCGCGCTCAAGCCTTCGAGCTGGCGGGAGAACCTGAGCCCCGTCGTCGCCAATGACGCCGCCCGCGCCATCTACGAGCTACACGTGCGCGACTTCTCCGCCGCTGACGCCTCCGTGCCCGAGCAGCTGCGTGGCACCTACGGAGCCTTCGCCGTCGTCTCCGACGGCACCCGCCACCTGCGCAGTCTCGCGGCCGCCGGCATCGACACCCTGCACCTGCTGCCCACCTTCGACTTCTGCTCCGTGCCCGAGGACCGGGCCGCCCAGCGTGCCCCACACATTCCCCGCGATGCCTCCCCGGCCTCGCGTCGCCCGCAGGCCGCCATCACCGCCGTCGCCGATCAAGACGCCTACAACTGGGGCTACGACCCCTGGCACTGGCTGGTCCCGGAGGGTTCCTATGCGCGCGAGGGACGCCAGGACGGCGGGGCGCGCGTATATGAGTTCCGGGAGATGGTCGGCGCCATTCACGGCATGGGCCTGCAGGTGGTGCTCGATCAGGTCTTCAACCACACGGGCGCTTCCGGGCAGGAGGCACACAGCGTCCTAGACCGGATCGTGCCCGGCTACTACCACCGGCTGGACGCCGCGGGGAACGTGGAGATGTCCACCTGCTGTAACAACATCGCCACCGAGCACCGTATGGCCGAACGGCTCATGATCGACGCCTGCGTGTCCTGGGTGGTCGACTACCGCGTCGACGGCTTCCGCTTCGACCTGATGGGCTACCACTCGCTTGAGACCATGGCCCGGCTCCGGGATGCGTTGGCGCAGGTCGCGGACGACGCCGTCGGCCACTCTATCTACCTGTATGGGGAGGGCTGGAACATGGGGGAGGTGGCCAACAACGCCCTGTTCACCCAGGCCACCCAGGGGCAGGCAGGATTGCTGGGCATCGGCACCTTCAACGACCGTGTTCGCGACGCCGTCCACGGACGCAGCGACGACACCGACCCGCGCGTGCCGCAGGGTCTGGGCAACGGTGAGCTGACCGAACCAAACGGCTTTGACGACCGCTCCGAGGAGACCAAGCGCGCCGACCTGGCCTGGCGCACCGACCTGGTGCGTCTGGCACTGGCCGGGAACCTGCGTGACTTCGAGCTACCCGGTTCCCATGGGCAGTGGGCCAGGGGCGAGGAGATCCGCTACGGCGACGAGCCCGCCGCGTACGGGCTGGTCCCCACCGACTCCATCAACTACGTCGACGCCCACGACGATGAGACCCTGTTCGACCGGCTCGCCTACAAGCTGCCGCTCCATACCCCCATGGCCGAGCGCATCCGCATGAACACACTGTGCCTGGCCACGGTCACGCTCGGACAGTCCCCCTGCTTCTGGGCGGCGGGCACGGAACTGCTGCGCAGCAAGTCGCTGGACACCGACTCCTACAACTCCGGCGACCATTTCAACGCGATCGACTGGACCGGGCAGGACAACGGCTGGGGACGGGGCCTGCCGCCCGCATCCCGCAACTTCGATGCCTGGGTGGTGCAGGCGGGCATTCTCATGCGCGAGGACCTGCGCCCCACCGCGGCGGACATTGCCACGGCTCGGCAGCAGGCGCTCGACCTGCTGCGGCTGCGGCGCTCCAGTCAGTTGTTCTCCCTGGGATCGGCCGCGCTCATCCGCGAGCGGGTGTCCTTCCCCACCGGTGATTTCGACGCTCCGGGCCTGGTGGTTATGCTGATCGACGACGGCGCCGGGGACAGCGACATCGACCCTGACCTGGACGGCCTGCTCGTGGTCATCAACCCCGCGCCCGGCACCGTGGAGCAACGGGTGGATGCGCTGGTGGACCGTTACTTCGAGCTGAGCGACATCCAGCTGGAGGGAGCGGACCCGGTCGTCAAGGGCACTCGTTTCTATGCCAACACCGGCGCCATCACGATCCCCGGCCGCACCGTCGCCGTCCTGTACGAGCGCTGACCATGCGCATTGGCCACAAGCGCCGACCGCAAGCACTTACCGCCGCCGCCCTTCACCGAGGTCGGTAGATATAACCGCCGAGGTCGGTTGAAGTTACGTGCCGAGGTCGGTAGATATAACCGCCGAGGTCGGTTGAAGTTACGTGCCGAGGTCGGTAGATATAACCGCCGAGGTCGGTTGAAGTTACGTGCCGAGGTCGGTAGTTATAACCGCCGAGGTCGGTTGATATGGCGGCGGCTCATTGTTCAGAGCGCAGCTTGGCGCGCAGGCCGTCCCAGTAGGCCAGGCGCTCGCGGATGCGCCGTTCGTGGCCGTGAGCGGTGGGCTCGTACAGGCGCTCGCGCTGCTTACGGGGCGGGAGGTCCGCGGGCATGTAGTCGGCGCCGGAGAATCCCTCCGGGGTGTCCGGGTCATACTGGTAGCCCTCGCCGTAACCCAGCTCTTTCATCAGGCGGGTCGGCGCGTTCAGTATGTGCGCCGGCGGCATGAGCGAGCCGGTTTGCCGCGCCAGCTTCGTCGCCCGCCCCAGGGCCCGGTAGACACTGATCGACTTCGGCGCCGTCGCCAGGTAGACGACCGCCTGGGCGATGGCCAGCTCACCCTCCGGGGAGCCCAGCCGCTCGTAGGCGCCCCACGCGGCCAGAGTCATCTGCAGCGCGCCGGGATCGGCCATGCCCACGTCCTCGGAGGCGAAGCGCACCAGGCGCCGCGCGACATACAGTGGGTCCTCCCCGCCGGCCAGCATGCGCGCCAGCCAATACAGGGCGGCGTCCGGGTCGGAGCCGCGCATGGACTTGTGGAGTGCGGAAATGAGGTTGTAGTGCTCCTCGGAGGACTTGTCATACAAGGGCGCGCGGGAGGCGATGACGGCGGCCAGGTCCTCCTCATTCAGGTCAACCGGTCCGGTCTGGGCGGTGCCTGTGCGCATGGTGGAGTCCTCGGCCGCGGCCGGCTCAGAGTTCACAGATTGACCAGCGGGTGCGGTCGCGGCTGGGCTGGTACCGCTGCTCTCCTGTGAGCCCGTCATCCCTTGGGAATCCGCATAGCCGATGACCTGCTCGACCATGCCCAGCAGGTAGCGGCCGTCGCCGTCGGCCATGGATAGCAGCGCGCGGCGGGCACCGTCGGTCAGGGGGAGTCGGCGCCCGAGCAGCGCCTCGGCGCGGGTGAGGAGCTCAGCGAGGGCGGCGTCGTTGAGCCGGTGCAGCACCAGTACCTGGCAGCGGGACAGCAGCGCCCCATTGAGCTCGAAGCTGGGGTTCTCCGTGGTGGCGCCCACGAGCACCACCGTGCCGTCTTCCACATACGGCAGGAAGGAGTCCTGCTGGGCACGGTTGAAGCGGTGGATCTCGTCGACGAACAGCAGCGTCCCCTGGCCGATCCCGCGGCGGCGCGCCGCCGCGGCGAACACCTTGCGCAGGTCGGCCACCCCGGAGAAGGTGGCCGACACCTGCTCGAACACCAGGCCGGTGCGGTTTGCCAGCAGCCGGGCGATGGTGGTCTTACCGCAGCCGGGCGGGCCCCACAGGATGATTGAGGCCAGGCGCCCGGCGGACACCATCCGCCCCAGCGGAGCGTCCGCGGCCAGCAGGTGGTCCTGGCCGACGACATCGTCGAGTGTGCGCGGCCGCAGCCGGTCTGCCAGCGGCCGGGTGGGGTCGTCGACGATCGGGCCGCCGGCATCGGCCGCGGCGTCGAAGAGCGAGGGGGCGTCCTCCGGACTCATGACTCCAGGCTACGGGGTGGCCCGGAGACCGTATGCGCGTGGCCACTGCGGCACGCCGACCAGGCGTCCGTGCCCGGTTCACCGGTGTAGAAGCGCGGATCCAGGGCGCGGGCTGGGTCAAGGTGGCACGGAATGCAGCACTTTATGGGCCGGCCAGGTAGTGAGGCTTCGGCGGTCCGGCGGAGTTAGGCCGTTTCTGGCGTTGCAGTACGCGCGGTGCGTATGAAAGTGCTGCATTTTGTGACAGGTGTGGACCTGCGGGTCGATGGCGGTATGGGAAGAGGCTTGCCGTCGACCGAAAAATAGCTATCATATTGCTATAGCTGCGGGAGTCGGGAGGAGTTCGCCTCCGCCGCGGCGGTTTGAACCGGAGGTCATCATGTCCACGGAGTCCCGCGTCCCCACCGTCCAGCAGGAGCCTGCCGCCGTCAAGGGGCGAGTCGACATTGCGGAGCGATCCGCCCCCAGTTCCGGATCCGGTGTGGCGTTCCCGGTGCTGCTCCTGCTGCTGGGGCTGTTTGGCCTGTCTGTCGCCGTATTTGTTGCAGGTGCTATCGCTGCTGACAAAGGTGAACCGGGCGGGGTGCTGCGTCTGGTCGTGGGTGCGGTGGGCCTGATCATCCCGCTGCTGTTGTTCACCTCCTTCACCATCGTCTCCCCCGGGCAGACCAGCGTGCGCCAGTTCTTCGGCCGCTACATCGGCACCGTGCGCCGCACCGGCCTGGTCCTGGTGCCGCCGCTGACGTCCGGCAAGAAGGTATCCATCAAGGTCCACAACTTCGAAACCAACGAGATCAAGGTCAACGATCTTGACGGCAACCCCGTGGAGATCGCCGCCATCGTCGTCTGGCAGGTGGCCGACACGGCCCGGGCGGTCTTCGCGGTCGAGGAGTACGAGGCCTTCATCAAGGCGCAGGCGGAGTCGGCGCTGCGGCATGTGGCCACCACCCACCCCTACGACGAGCCCGGTCCCGGTGAGACCTCACTGCGCGGTGGCACCGACCTGGTCTCCGCCGAGCTGGCGGAGGAAGTGGCCGCGCGCGTGGCGATCGCCGGACTGGAGATCATTGAGGTGCGCATCTCCTCCCTCGCCTACGCGCCGGAGATCGCCCAGGCGATGCTGCAGCGGCAGCAGGCCGGCGCCGTCATTGCCGCGCGCGAGCAGATCGTCGAGGGTGCGGTCACCATGGTGGATCAGGCCCTCAAGCGGCTGGAGGCCGATGACATCGTCTCCATGGACGACGAACGCCGCGCCCAGATGGTTTCCAACCTGCTGGTGGTGCTCTGCTCCGATCAGCGCACCCAGCCCGTCGTAAACGCCGGCTCCCTGTACGCCTGAGGTCGGTCGGCTCGGTGACGGAGGGCGCCGATGATGGGCGGTAAGCGCAAGCAGGTCCTGCTGCGGCTCGACCCGGCGGTCCACGCGGCCATCGCCAAGTGGGCCGCCGACGACCTGCGCTCGGTCAACGCACAGATCGAGATCATCCTGCGGCGCGCCCTCGACGACGCCGGCCGGGGCGTCAGGGCCGCACCCATGCGGGGGAGGGGCCGGCCCCGGAAGGACGCCGACGGCGCCGGGGGCGGCGGTGCCGAGGAGGCCGGCGCCGAGGATTGACGGTGCGAGTGGCGTGGGCTCGACCGGTGGCGGGAGCGACACCGGCGCAGTCGCGAGGCACGGCAACGGGGCCGGAGCGGACTCTGGCGGCGCGCTCCGGAGCTGTGCCACACTCGATGCGCGTATCCCAACGGCTCTCGCTAAGGAGGACCACCGCTTGGTGGAGGTCATACCAGCGCAGCTCCGATGGTGCCGACCTCAACCGGCCTCTACATCCTCAAACCGGAGGAGTCACTTGACCGTCCTGCAAATTGACCAGCAGGACGCCGCCGGGTTCCGACCGCGGACGACACACAAGCCACCCATCACGCGGCGTCGTAGAAACATCGAACCCGTCGAGTGCCAGGCGCTGAGTGGACCAAGCGACGCCGACTGAAGATATCGCCACGATGCTCAGTTCGGTGATGAGCAATAGCAGCGGCGGATCTTGAAGCGCTCGGGCATCGACGACGTCGCGGCGGGCCTCGCGAACCTCGGTGAAGGAGTGTGGATCACGCGCATCTCCCAGAAACGGGATTCCCCTGGCAACAACGCATGCCGTCCACCGGTTCGGAGTGGGGAACGCCCCGCTCAGGGCCCGTATCCCCGGTGTTGGGGAGTGAATGCCGAGAGTGTATGGGGCAAGGCCTGACCCGGGTGCGTCACCTGGTTCCACCAGATACGTCTCCATATAGGAACCGTATTCCTTGCCGAGCTCGTAGTCGGGTCCTCCGGGTGGCAGCTCGACGCCGCGAAGACGGAAGCCGGAAGAGAAGCTGTGATAGTCCATTGGCACTCAGCGCCCGCCGTCTTGAGCCAGATGCTCCGCCAAGTAGCGTCCCGTGATCGAAGCCGGGTCGGCGACCAACTGCTCCGGGGCGCCGGCGGCCACCACGCGGCCACCCGCCTCGCCGCCCCCGGGCCCCATGTCGATGACGTAGTCGGAGTTCGCGATCACGTCCAAATCGTGCTCGATCACCACGACCGTCGCACCGGCCCCGACGAGCCGGTCGAACACGTCCAACAGCTCCTGCACGTCCAGTGGGTGCAGGCCGATCGTCGGCTCATCGAACACAAACACCGCATCCTCCTGCCGCCTGCCCATCTCGCTGGCGAGCTTGAGGCGCTGGGCCTCACCACCGGAGAGCGCGGGAGTGTCCTCCCCGAGCGTCAGGTACCCGAGTCCGAGATCATCCAGGACGGAGAGCCTCTCGTGGATCTTCTTACTGCCCGTGAATACCTCCAGGGCCTCGCCGACGTCCATTCCCATCAGCTGCGGCAGCGAATAAGACTCCTTGGAGTGTCGCGGCGTCCAGAGGATCTCCTCGGCGTCTTCGCCGTAGCGTTGGCCACCGCAGTCCGGGCAGGTGATGGTCACATCCGGCAGGAACTGCACGTCGAGGGAGATCTGCCCGGTGCCGTCGCAGGTGGGGCAGCGCAGTGAGCCGGTGTTGTAGGAGAACGCGCCGACCTTCAGGCCCCGCGCCTTGGCGTCGTCCGTGCCGGCGAAGGTCTTTCGGAGGTGGTCGAGGATGCCGCTGTAGGTGGCGACGGTCGAGCGGATGTTGGTACCGATGGGCGAGGCGTCGATCAGGTTCGCCCTGCGAATGCCCTCCGCCTCGATGCGCCTGACGTGAGCGGGCAGTGCCTGCCCCTCGCACCGGGCCCGGAGGCCGGGGATCAGACTCTCCAGCACCATGGTGGTCTTGCCGGAACCGGATACACCGGTGACTGTGGTCAACCGTCCCTTCGGCACCTCCACGTTCAAGGCGTGGACCGTGTGTATGGGGGCGGTCTCCAACAGGATCGTCCCCAGGTCGAACATCTCGGAACGGTCGGTGCGGCGCCGGCTCAGCAGCTCCGCACCCTCGGCCAGGAAGGGGGCGATCTTCGACCGCGGATTGCGGCAGACCTCGTCGATGCTGCCCTGGGCGATGACGGTGCCGCCCTGGCTTCCGGCCAGGGGACCCATTTCGATCATGTGGTCCGCCCGCCTGAGGACGCGCACGTCGTGGTCGACGAGCACCACCGAGTTGCCGTCGGCGATCAGACTGTCCACGACCTCCATCAGGCCGTCGATGTTCGACGGGTGCAGGCCGATGCTGGGTTCGTCGAGCACGTAGAGCACACCCGTGGTCTCGTTGCGCACCGCGCGGGCGAGCTGGACCCGCTGCCGCTCGCCGGTGGACAGCGTGATGCTGGCGCGGTCGAGCGCGAGATAACCCAGGCCGAGGTCGTTCAGGCGCCCGGCGTTGTCCAGGAAGGAGGCGATGATGCTGTCCGCCATCGGCCGCATGTCCTTAGGCAGGGTGGCGGGAAGGCCCCGCATCCAGGGAACCAGCGCGTCCAGCGTCATGGCGGTGGCCTGCCCCAAGTTCCTGCCCGCCAGCGTGGTGGAGAGCACCTTGGGACTCAGGCGGGTGCCGCCGCAGTCCGGGCAGTCGGCCGCGTGAAGATACTTCTCCACGCGTTTCATGCCCTTCTCATCCTTCACCTTGGACAGTGCGTTCTCCACGGTGTGCACCGCGCTGTAGTAGGTGAAGTCCATTTCGGCGGCCGTGTTGGTCTTCTCGTTGACGTACAGGAAATGCCGCTTCTCGGCGGGGCCGTGGAACACGATCTCCCGCTCCTGCGCCGTCAGTTCGCGGAACGGGACATCCGTGCGCACGCCCATCTCCCGGACGATGTCCTTCATGAGCGACCACATCAGGTTCTGCCAGGGGGCGACGGCGCCCTCGTCGATGGTCAGCGACTCGTCGGGCACCAGGGTCGACTCGTCCACCGTGCGCACCGTGCCCGTGCCCGAGCAGGTGGGGCAGGCGCCCTCGGAGTTGAAGGCCATCGCCTCCGCGCCGGGACCGAAGAACTCCTCCCCGCAAACGGGGCACCTGGTCGGCACCATCAGGGCGACGTCCATGCTCGGCGGGCAGGGGTGCCCGTTGGGGCAGCAGTGGCTGCCGAGTCGGGAGAACATCAGCCGCAGGCTGTTGAGCAGCTCCGAGGCCGTGCCGAAGGTGGAGCGCACGCCGGGGATGGCCGGCCGCTGGTGCAGGGCCAGGGCCGCGGGCACATGCCGGACCTCGTCCACGTCCGCACGGCCCGCCTGGGTGATCCGACGGCGCGTGTAGGTGGACAGCGCCTCCAGGTAGCGCCGGGAGCCCTCGGCGTAGAGCACCCCCAGCGCCAGGGAGGACTTGCCCGAGCCGGATACGCCGGCGATGGCCACCAGATTCCCGAGCGGCACCTCGACGTCGATGTTCTTCAGGTTGTGGACGCGGGCGCCGCGCACACTGATGGTGGTGGGGCTGGACGGAGCGGTGCCGGTGGGGGCGGGCATGGGGCTCACGCTACGTCGAGTCGCCAACACAAACACCCCAATGGCTATATCATCCCTGCTATACGCTTGGTGTATGAGGCGCTTCGATACCAAAGCGGCGCCCGAGTTCATCTGTGCCGCTCGTCGTGACGTGGGGTTGACGCAGACTCAGTTGGCTGAACGCGCCGGCCTGCGGCAGCCGAGTCTGGGTTCGAGCGACCCGAGTTCGTGCCGTATCTAACGGCCGTCACTCGCGCGGAGCGGCTGGCGATCAGTGCGACGCGGAACATTGCGGCCCACACGGGTTACCGATCCATGAATGACGACCTGTTCTGGGCCGCGGTGACGCAGCGGGTGCCGGAGATTCTGGACCGCCTGACCGATGAGTCTGCAGGGGTAGAACATCTTTGACGGGCCGAGTGGTCTTGATGAACCCCAATGGGCCCGCCTACTTGGCGCCTGACGGCACTACGGCGCAACCGCGTGTCCGCCCAGATCAGGACAGCCGCTCGGCCAAAGAATCTGGTCCGCCGGTTGCCCGGCCCCGGTTGTGTGGCTCTTCCGGTTTGAGGGTGCGGTGGTAGTTGTCGGTGGGCGCCGATCTGGCGAGAGTACGGCCTCGTGATCCCTATGCCCTCCACGTTCGTGAGGGTTTGGGGCTGATAAGGACGCTCTCGCCGGACCAGGACGTTTTCGGGCTTACGAGGACGTTCTCACCGGACCAGGACGTTTTCGGGCCGGTGTTGGCTTGTGGGGACGATTCGTTGGGGCCGTTGGGATCATCTGGGCGCCGGACCGGGATTGCGATCATGAACGACGCACGCCGGTGATCTTGATGCTCTACTCGACACGCTCCGGGCCAAGACATGACCGCCAGGGGCGCGGACATGACCGTCCGGGGCGCGGACGTGGCGTGTGCGCCCGCGCGCCCCGGGGTGACGGTTCGGCACTTCGCATGACGGTTCGGCACTAGACACCAACGCTTCGGCACTTCCGACGACGGTACGTACCTCTGGGTGCCGAACCGTCACAAGAAGGTACGAATCGCCGGCCAGAGCATACGAACCCTGACGCGAAGGAACGAACCGTCACGTCAACACAGTCGCGGCAACACACGAACCGTCAGGCCCACGCGCCCTCAAACACCAAGTACCGGTCTCAGCACGTCACAGGCACCGGTCTCGATGCGTCACATGTGCCGGTATCGGTGTGTTATGAGTGCCGGTCTCAGCGGTCAACCCGCCCAGCCCAGCCGCGCAGGCACCGTCCAACCCAGGCCCCCTCCAACCCAGACACACACGCCACCACCGCCCGACGAACCACCACACCCCCCAAACCGGAAGAGCCGGTTACACCCGCTGTTACACCAGTTGCCAGCCGGCGGCTCGGGTGCGCTGGAGCCAGAAGTCCTGGTAGGGGCCGGGGGCGTCGACGAGTTCGTCGTGCCGCCCCCGCTGGGCCACCCGCCCGTCGGCGCCGAGAACAACCACTTGATCGGCGGCCGCGACCGTCTCCAGCTTGTGGGCGATGACCAGCAGCGTCGAGGTGCGCCGCAACTGCTCCATGGCGGCCACGATATTCGCCTCATTCTCGGCGTCCAGCGCGCTGGTCGCCTCATCCAGCAGCACGATCGGGGCCCGCTTGAGCAGCGCCCGGGCGATCGACACCCGCTGCCGCTCCCCACCGGACAGGGCCCGCCCGCCCTCTCCCACGCGGGCCTGCCATCCTCCGGGCAGGCGGTCCACGATCTCCGTGACACCGGCCAGCTCGGCGGCCCACCGCACCTGAGCGTCGGTGGCGTCCGCGCGCCCGACCCGGATATTCGCCTCCAGGGTGTCATCGAACAGGTAGACGTCCTGGAACACCATGGACACCTGCGCCATGAGCTGTGCGGTCGGCATCTGCCGCACATCGACGCCGCCGACCCGCACACTGCCGGCCTCCGCGTCCCAGAAGCGGGCGACCAGCCGGGCGATCGTCGTCTTCCCGCTGCCGGAGGGGCCGACGACGGCGCACATGGACCGTGCGGGAATAAGGATGCTCACCCCGCGCAGCACGGGCTGCTCGCGCCGGTACCCGAAGGTGACGTCCTCCAGTTCCACCGCGCCCGGAGTCGGGAGCGTTGCGGCCGTTGCCGGCTCCGGCTGCACCTCGGCGTCCATGACGGCGTCGAGGTGCTTCATGAGCTCGCGCCGGTCCTCCACCCCGATCATGCCGGTGCCGATGTCATTGAGCATGGTGGTGAAGCGCAGGCACATGCCGATCGTGGCGACGGCGGGCAGCGCCGCCAGCGCGCCCGAGGTCGCCAGGACGGCGGTGAGTGCGATCATGGCGACGACGATCACCTGGGTGAAGACGCCGCTGAGCAGGCCCCCGGCCCCCTCCCACCACATGGCGCGACGCAGGGCGCGGATGCCGTCGTCGAAGGCGGCTACCAGCCGCCCGTAGCCGGAGGCGGCGTGGCAGGAGCGCAGGGCGCCCTGGCAACGGGTCAACTCCACGATCCGCACCGCCAACTCGCGCTCGGCGGGCTCCGCGACCGCCTTGCCACGGCCGATCAGTGCCTGAGAGGCGCGCAGAATGACGACGAGCCCCGGCACGGCGGCCGTGAGCAGCAGCCCCAGTCGCCAGTCCCACGCCCACGCGCCCAGCCAGATGGCGGCGCATCCGGCCGTCTTGGAGACGATGGCGTACAGGAAGTGCGCGGCGGACTGCGCCAGGTCGACCATCTCCTTGGTGACGGCCCGCGACATGACGCCGGCGGTGTCGGCGGTGAACCACCGCAGCGGCAGCCGCGCGATCTGGTCGCCGACGGCGTGGTGGATGTCGTGCATGAAGCCCAGCGCCCCCATCATGCCCAGGCGCTGCCCCATGAAGTCGCTGGCGGTGGCCAGCAGCGCGCAGACGACCAGCGCGATCATCCACCCGCCGAATGACAGGCCCCAACTGGTACCGCCCGTGGCCAGGGCCGTGGCGGCAGGCATGAGGAACAGCAGCGCCAGGCCGCTGAACGCCCCGTTGACCACGCCCAGCCACAGGCCCACCACCGTCTTGTGCCAGGCCGACGGCGTCATCAGGCGGCGGAAGCCGCGCAGCAGGGAGCCGCCGCTGGAACGGCCGACAGGGCCCGGACGGGTGCGCCGCTCGTCCCGGGTGCGGCCGGAGTCCGTGTCCGCCGGACCGTCTTCCGGGGCGCCGGCCGCGTCGACGGCGGTGGCGGCTTCGTCGGGCTTGTCCGGATTGTTCGCAGCGGCTACGGGGGCGGAGTCGTCCACCGCGGGGGTGGCGTCGGCGGCGTCGACGCCATCCGTGTTCGGTGCGGCGGGGACGGGCGCGCTGCCTGAGCGCGGGGCGTCCGCCCGTTCGGACTGCCGCAGGAGCGCCTGGTAGTGGGGTTCGGCCAGCAGTTCGTCGTGGGTGCCGGCGGCGGTGATGCGGCCGTGGTCCATGACGACGATGCGGTGGGCGCCGCGGATGGCGGCGGGCCGGTGGGCGATCACCAGCACCGTGCGGCCCTTGACCAGTTCCGAAAGGGCCTGCTGAATCTGGCTCTCGGACTCGGGGTCGACCATGGCGGTGGCCTCGTCGAGCAGGATCACCGGGGTGTCGCACAGGACGGCCCGGGCGATGGCGATGCGCTGGGCCTGCCCGCCGGACAGGGCGACCTCCCGGCCGACGACGGTGTCGTAGCCGTCGGGCAGGGCCATGATCTCCTCGTCGATCTGGGCGGCGCGGGCGGCGGCGCGGATCCGCTCCCTGGTGGCGCCGGGGCGGCCCAGGGCGATGTTCTCGGCGATGGTGGCGGTCAGCAGCTGGGGGTCCTGGAGGACGAAGGAGACGGTCTCGTACAGGGTGTCCTCGTCCATGTCGCGCAGGTCCACCCCGCCGATGCGTACGGCGCCGGCGTCGGGGTCGGCGAAGCGGGCGATCAGGGTGGCCAGGGTGGTCTTGCCGGAGCCGGAGGGTCCCAGCAGGGCGGTGACGGTGCCGGGCTTCAGGGTGAGGCAGGCGTCGTCGACGGCGAGGGTGTCGCCGTAGGAGTAGGACACGTGCTCGATCTCCACCCGGGCGCCTTCGGGGCGGCGCGGGTGGACGGCGGCGGGCAGGGTGGGGGCGTCGAGGATGTCGCACAGGCGCTGCGCCGCGGCGCCGGCCAACTCGTAATTCCAGGAGATGGTCATGACGGCGTCGAGGGTGCCCGGCAATACCAGGGCGATCAGGCTGGCGGCGAGTACCTGCGGCATGGTGACCGCTCCGGCACGCAGCAGCAGGCTCCCGCCGCCCAGGTTGACCAGCAGCAGCACCGGGATGGACACCCAGGTGTAGGCGAGGCAGCTGACCGTGATCAGGGGCATTGACCAGCCGCTGTAGGCGCTGGAGAAGGCATCGGCCGCCTTGAGGTAGGCGGCGTGGGCGCGGCCGACCTGCCCGAAGGCCTTGACCACGCCGATGCCGGCGACGAACTCGGTCATGGTGGAGGACACCACGGCCAGCCGACGGTCCATCTCAATGGTCTTCTCGGTCATGCCGCGCATGGACAGGGAGTAGATGAAGGCGTAGACGGGGATGGTGGCCACGGACAGCAGTCCCAGTCGCCAGTCGATCCAGAAGGCGCATATCAATAGTGCCAGCGGGGTGATCGCCGCATTGAGACGGTCTACCGGCCCGTGTGCGATGGCGGTGTGCACGGTGGTGGTGTCGTCCTGCACCGCCTTGCGCACCCGCCCCGAGGTCGATTCGGTGAACCAGGCGAGCGGTGCCCGGGAGATGCGGGCGACGATGTCGCGGCGCAGCTTGTCGCGCAGGGTGAGATCGGCGAAGTGCGCGACCATCAGGGCGACG
Organism: Actinomyces qiguomingii; assembly: GCF_004102025.1. Taxonomy (NCBI): domain Bacteria; kingdom Bacillati; phylum Actinomycetota; class Actinomycetes; order Actinomycetales; family Actinomycetaceae; genus Actinomyces; species Actinomyces qiguomingii. Next base: position 320,416 of record NZ_CP025228.1, read on the forward strand.
AAGTGAAGAGTAAGGCGGGCGGTGTAGGCCGCTGCCAGTACCACTACCACCGTGCGCACTTGCTGGGAGTCCGGGCTCTGTCCGCTGCGGTGGGCGGCCAGCAGCAGTTCGCCCAGGCGCACCAGCGCGAGGTAGGGGGCCACGGCCAGCAGCCCGGAGATTATGACCAGCGCCTGCGCCAGGTGCAGACGCCCGCGTACGGGCGTGCCCAGACGTTTGATGGCCCGCCTGCCGGCGGCGGCGCGGGCCCGGTTGTCGGCGACGTCGGCGAAGTCTGCGAAGTCCTCGGGAGCGGTCTGCGCGGCGGAATCGGGTGCCTGGGAGGCTTCGGTGGGAGGGGAGACGGCCGGAGCAGCCATGAAATACCTCTAACTAATGAAAATAATGATCAATATCGCTTAGTTCCACCTTAGTATGCTTGGTGGCGCGAGGCAAGGGGGCGACGAGACTCATCTCAGACGCCCGCGCGAGAGGTTCGGTGCCTCATCTGGAACTGCCCGCGAGAGTCGCGGACGGTGGTGGGCATGGGGAGTGGGTTGTCAATGCGGGCCAGGGCGGAGATCACTAGGAAGTACGCGGGGGCGTATGCCAAGGCGTCGAAGAAGGACAAGGGGAGGATGCTGGATGAAGGAGGGCGCCGACGCTGAGCCTGCGCACGATCAGGCCTGGTTGAAGAAGGACAAGGGGAGGATGCCGGGGCGAGGTGTATGCGGTGACCGGTCGGATGCCGGGAGGGTGCCGAGTACGACCTCTTCGGAGTGCCTCCCTCCACGCCCGAGAGGGCTTGGAGCCGGAAGGGGCGTCTGGGGGTGGAGGGGGTGTTCTTGGTCGTGCCGGGGACGTTCTCGGGCTGGTGTGGACGGTGTCAGGTGGTTGCCCCGGCGCTCCCATGCAATCATGATCTTTGCGCATGATCGTGCGGAATGTGTGGGAACTGCGTAGTGGTGGGGCGCCCCCTGTGAACAGCCCTCCGGTGGTTCCAGTGGTTTTGATGTCGTGCCTCCTTGGTGGCGTGAGCGCATGTGTCGCTGCCTGGGAGCGCGGGCTGTTCGCGTGTTCATTGGTGTGTGCCGGATGACGGTTCGTCACTTCCTGCGACGGTTCGTACGTTCCGGTCGACGATTCGTCACTTGTTACGACAGTTCGTACCTCTAGGTGCCGAACCGTCGTAACAAGTGCCGAATCGTGGGTGCTAAGTGACGAACCGTCAGTGGAAGGTACGAACCGTCCGCCCCCGCGACACCACCCCATACGAGCTCCCGCCGCGACATCACCCGATACAAGCACTCCGTGACATCGCCCCAGGTGACCGTCCCGTCATGGCCTGCGCGCCAGAACCCGTCCGGGGGCGTGCTCGGTGCTCCGTCCGGCACTGTGCCCGGGTCGGTGGCACCCATAGACCCCGGCGATGGTCCGCAGGACGGCCGTTCATGTCGATTTATCATGTCGATTTACGACCCTGGGGTGCGAATCACGACCACCCCGGGGTCGTAAACCACACCCCAAGGTCGAAAGCCAACACTTCACGCCCGAGAGCACTGTCGCTTCGAACAGCGACGCGAAGGCCGCCCTCAAGCACCGGGGCAGCCCCCGAGCACGGGAACGGCGTCCGAACACGGGGGCAGCCCCCGAGCACGGGAACGGCGTCCGAACACAGGGGCAGCGCCCGAGCACGGGAACAGCGTCCGAACATAGGGGCAGCGCCCGAGCACGGGAACGGCGTCCGAACACAGGGGTAGCCCCCGAACACGGGAACAGCGTCCGGGCATGGGAGAACGCGCTCGGACACGGGACGGCGCCTTCGGGCGCGGGAGAGGTCCGCCCCGGGTGGACCAGAGCACACCACCCACCACACCCCCAAACACGAAGAGCCGGATGTCGTCGGCTTCCTGCGCGCTCGCGTTCGACGTTTATATGTCGGATCAAGACGCGGTAGTCCAGATCCGCGCCTCGGTGCTGTGGAACGGCTGCTGCGGTCGGGGACAGGAACCAGTCGACACTTAACCCGAACTTGCGCGAGTTGCTTCTGATTCAGACTCTTGAGCATCCGCGCCTCACGCATGTGCTGTCCCAAGTCTGCCTGCCGCGTGTGTGAAACTCTGGCGCACCGTCGTCGGACTTTCCAGGCCGCCCCGTTTCCCGTCGGTGGCCGCGCCTATCCTGGCTCCGATGTCGCCGACGCTGCCAGATGACTTCACTCCCGCCACGCGCGCCTGGTTCGACGCCGCCTTCCCGGCCGGGCCGACGCCGGTCCAGCGGCGCGCCTGGGCGGCGATCGGCCGCGGCGAGAACGCCCTGGTCATCGCCCCCACAGGCTCCGGCAAGACCCTGGCGGCCTTCCTGTCCGCCATTGACCGCCTCTCCCGGCCCGCGGCGCAGGCGGCCCAGGGCGATGATCCCACTCCGGCAGGCACCGCCCCGGCCGGTGCCGCCCCGGCCGAGCGCCGTCGCACGCGGCAGCCGCGCGTCCGCGGCGTGCGGGTCCTGTACATCTCCCCGCTGAAGGCCCTCGGCGCCGACGTGGAGCGCAACCTGCGCCGTCCCCTGGCCGGTATCACCGCGGCCGCCGAAGACCTGGCTGAGCCGGCCGCCCCCGTCACGGTGGGCATGCGCACGGGCGACACCACCCCGGCCGAGCGCCGCCGCCTTGGCACCCGCCCGCCCGACATCCTCATCACCACGCCCGAGTCGCTGTACCTGATGCTCACCAGCGCCGTGCGCGAGACGCTGCGCAGCGTCGAGACCGTCATCGTCGACGAGATCCACTCCTTCGCCGGCCAGAAGCGCGGCACCCACCTGGCCCTATCGCTGGAACGCCTCGACGAGCTCCTGCCCCGCCCCGCCCAACGCATCGGCCTGTCCGCGACGGTGCGCCCGCGCGCGGAGATCGCCCGCTTCCTGGGCGGCATCCACCCGGTGAGCGTCATCGCCGACGACGACGCCCACGCCACCCCCGACGTGACCGTCGCCGCGCCCGTGGCGGACATGACGCGCGTGCCGGCCACCTGGGACCGCCGTGAGCGGGCCCTGCGGGGCACGCCCCGCCGCGGCGGGACGGCCGGGGCGAGAGCCGGTGCCGGGGCTCCGGCCCGCATGACGTCCTCCATCTGGCCGCATATCGAGCACGCGCTGCTGGAGCAGATCCTCGCCCACCGCACCACGCTCGTATTCGTCAACTCCCGGGGCGCCTGCGAACGCCTCACCGCCCACCTGAACGAGGACTACGCCGCCTACCTGGCCGAGCGGGATCGGCATCCCGCTCCGGAGGCCGAGCGGGGCGCCGCCCCCGCCGCCACAGCTGGCGTGGCTGCCCCGCACGCTCCGGACGTCGCAGCCGACCTCTCCGATCCGCCCGCCACGGGCGAGCCGGTCCGCCACCACGAGTCCTGGGAGATGGGGGCCTCCCAGCACACCCAGCCCCTGCCCGCGGGGGCGCCCGTGATCGCCAGGGCGCACCACGGCTCCGTCTCCAAGGAGCAGCGCCGCGAGGTGGAGGAGGAGCTCAAGTCCGGCCGACTGCGCTGCGTGGTGGCCACCGCCTCCCTGGAACTCGGCATCGACATGGGTGCCATCGACCTGGTCCTCCAGGTGGCGCCCCCGCCGTCGGTCGCCGCCGGTTTGCAGCGCGTGGGCCGGGCCGAGCACCGCGTCGGCGGGCGGCCCCGCGGGACCATCTACCCCATACAACGCACCCAGCTCGTGGACGCCGTCGTCGTCGCCGAGGGCATGCGCACCGGCAGCATCGAGCACACCGCCCTGGTGCCCAACGCCCTGGACGTGCTCGCCCAGCAGACCGTGGCCGCCGTCGCCGTCGAGGACCGCACCGCCGACGACTGGTACGCCACCGTCACCCGCGCCGCCCCCTACGCGAACCTGCCGCGCAGCGCATTCGACGCGGTCCTGAACCTGCTCGCCGGCGGCTACGCCTCCGCCGGCCTGGCCGACCTGGTCCCGCGGATCGTCTGGGACCACGCAACCGGGGTGCTAACCGCCCGGCCCGGGGCACAACGGCTCGCCGTCGCCGCCTCCGGCACCATCCCCGACCGCGGCCTGTTCCCGGTGATGCTGCCCGAGGGCGACGCCGCCGGTCGCCGCCGCGTGGGGGAACTGGACGAGGAGATGGTCAACGAGTCCAGCGTGGGGGACGTGATCACCCTGGGCACCGCCTCCTGGCGCATCCGCCAGATCGAGCCCGACCGCGTGATCGTCGACCCGGCCCCCGGCCGCAGCGCCCGCCTGCCGTTCTGGCACGGCGAGGGGGCGGGCCGCCCGGCGGCCACCGGTGCCGCCAAGGGCGCCTTCCTGCGCCAGGCCGCGGCGGTCCTCGGCGACGGCGGCCTCGCCGAGGCGCCGGAGTCGGCCCTGACGCGGCGCCTGGAGCGCGCCGGCCTGGATGCGAGTGCCCGAGCGAATCTGGTGGCGCTGCTGCGCGAGCAGCGGTCGGCCACCGGCGTCGTCCCCTCCGACACCACCCTGGTTCTGGAGCGCTGCCGCGACGAGAACGACGCCTGGCGGCTGATCCTGCACAGCCCCTTCGGGCGCCGCGTGCACGAGCCATGGGCCCTGGCCGTCAAGGAGCGGGCCCGCCGCCTGCTGGGATTCGACCCGCAGATCGCCACCGCCGACGACGGCATGGTGCTGCTCGCGCCGCCCAGTGAGCGCCCGCCGGGGGCGGAGCTGTTCACCTTCGACGCCGCAGACATCGAGCAGCTGGTGCGCAGCCGCGTCGACCAGACGGCGGTCTTCGCCGCCCGCTTCCGTGAGTGCGCCGCCCGCGCCCTGCTCATGCCGGCCTCCCACCCCGGACGCCGGGCCCCGCTGTGGCTGCAACGCCTGAAGGCCGGCCAACTGCTGGAGGCCGTCCGCCAGTTCCCGGGCTTCCCCGTGTCGGTGGAGGCGGCGCGAGAATGCCTCCAGGACGTCTGGGACCTGCCCGCGCTGCGCGGCCTCATGGAGCGCCTCGCCGCTGGCACCGCCACCCTGGTGGAGGCGGTCACGCAAACGCCGTCACCCTTCGCCGGTCCGCTGCTGTTCGGCTACACCAGCGCCTTCCTGTACCAGGAGGACCTGCCGCACGCCGAGCGCCGCACCCAGCTGCTCTCCCTGGACCCCGACGTCGTCGCCGAACTCATTGGGGACGGTGGCATCGCCGACCTGCTGGATCAGGAGGTCATGGCGCGGGTCGACTCCGAACTGCAGCGCCTGGCGCCCGGGCGGCGGGTGCGCGCCGACGCCGAGGGCCTGGCCGACCTGCTGCGCGAGCTGGGCCCGCTCTCGGTCGGCGAGCTCGTGGCACGCTGCCGGGCCGACGACGACGCCGGCGTAAGCGCCGGGCTCGCGGAGCTGGAACGGGCGCGGCGCGCCTTCCCGGTGCGCGTGGGTGGGCGCGAGTGCTGGGCCCGCGCGGAGGACGCGGCGATGCTGCGCAGTGCTCTCGGTGTCGCGGTGCCCGACTGGGCGCAACGCCAGGGCGATGCGGATGCATCCCTTGCCGCGGGAGTGTGCGCCGAAGCCCCCGCGGCCCCGGGTGGGCCGGATGCGGCCGACGTTTCGCCGAGCCCCATCACCGTGTCCCGCACACCATTGGCCGACCTGTTGCTGCGCTATGCGCGCACCCACGCAGCGGTGAGTGCCGAGGCGACGGCGGAGGCCTTCGGGCTGGGCCCGGCTGTGGCCGTGGAGGTACTGCAGGTGCTGGTCGACGAGGGCACCCTCATGCGCCTGGGCGGCGGCGATCAGTCCCGCTGGATGGCGCCCGAAGTGTTCACCAGGGTGCGCAACCGTTCACTGGCCAAGGCCCGCGCCGCCGTGAAGCCGGTGCCGGCCGCGGCCCTGCAGCGGCTCGTGCTGGAGCGTGCCGGCATTACTGGCCGTGCGGAGGAGGCGGGTTCCGTATCAGCGGCGGCGGGGGCGCCGGCAGCGGCCGATACCGCCGAGGGCACCGGTGAAATCGGCGTCGGCGTCGCGCCCGCGCACGGCGTGGAGGCGCTCGCGGAGGCGATTGCCGCCCTGGAGGGCGTATGGCTGCCCGCCGGACTGTGGGAGGCGGTGGTCTTCCCAACCCGGGTCGCCGACTACCGTCCCGCCATGCTGGATGAGCTCATCGGATCCGGGGAAGTGGTCTGGCTCTGCCGGACACCGGGCGGGGCCGGGGCCGGACGGCGGGCCGAAGCAGATGCCGGGGCGGCGGACGCTGCGATGCCCTCCGCCGGGGCCTCCCCGAGGTCGCCGGCGACGACCATTCCCCCGGGGGCGCCCCGCGACCTGCCGGCCCCGGGCCGGGGTGGTGCCGTGCTGGGCGAGATCGCCTTCTTCCCCTCCGACTCGCCGCTGGCGCCCACGGTCGGTGATCCCGTGGGCAGGGACGAACTGGAGGCGCAGGAGCAGTGGGGACTGGTGCTTGCCGGGTGGCTCACGGCCGACTCCTTCGCACCGGCGCGGGCGCTCCTTCAGCCGCGGCCGACCGCCGCCCCGCCCCGGCGGGTGCGCAGTCGTCGTGCCCGCCGTTACGGCGGCTACCGTACCGGCTACTACACCGGCTGCGCTCGTACTGCGGGAGCAGCGGGCTCGCCGCCGTCGACGCAGCCCACAGCATCGACATCGTCGACCCCGCCCGCAGCGCCGGCGCCGCCGGAGTCGAGTCCCCGGCGGCAGTCGGCTTCGACCGGCGGAGCTCCCACCTTCGGCGGCACCACAACCACCTACGACCCGGTACTCGCCGCAGCGTTCGCGACCGCATCCTGGCGCCGACTCTCCCCGCCGCAGGTCACGGCCGAGGAGCAGGCCGTCGCCGACGTCGAATCCCTGCTCGACCGCTACGGCGTCGTCGGCCGGGACGTGGCGCTCGCCGCCGGAGTGCCGGGAGGCATTGGCCCGCTGCTGCCGGTGCTGCGCCGCATGGAGTATGCCGGTGTGGTGGCGCGCGGAGCATTCGTCGCCGGGCTCGGGCCGAGTCAGTTCGCCGACCGGGAGACCGTCGACCGGCTGCGCGCCCTGGCCGTGCGGGATACGACCGCCGGCGACGGGCGCTCCGAGGTGGCCGACCACTTCGTTGCGTCCGCCGCTGCGGCGTCGAATGAGCCCACGACCGGACGGCAGTCGGCACCCCCACCCACCTGCCGCCCCGAGCCGCCGGTGGTTTTGGACCTGAAGGATCCCGCCTGCCTCGTGGGCGGCGTCGTCCCCTGGCCCGAGCCGGTACTGCCGCCGGAGTTGGCGGCACGGGGCGCGGATGTCGCAGGCGCCCCAGATGCCGGCGAGTTGCCGCGCCCGGCCGCCCGGCAGGGCACGCGCGTCGTCCTGATCGGCGGGCGGCCGGTGCTGCACGCGGTCGATCGGCTGCGCGCCCTGACCTGCTACACCACCGAGACGGCGGAGCTGGAACGCGCGCTGGCCGCCGTCGTCGCCGCCGAGACCCGCGCCGCGCTGCGGGATGCTGCTCGTACGGGCAAACGCGTGGTGGAGACGCTCAACGGCATTACCGCACTCGATCGGGTGGTCGGCGACCTGCTTCAGACGGCCGGGCTGGTACGCGACCCGCGCGGCATGCGCCTGCACATCGACCCCTACCGGAGCTGAGCCGTGACCGACCCACACCCGCTGACCGGAGCGCTTTTCGACTCGCCCGTCCCGCCGGGAGTCGGCTGGCTGGAGGACCCCGCCGATGGCAACCGACGTTGTGGACGGTGTGCGGGCAGGATCGAAGAACTCGCCATCACTGTTCCGTGCGTGTAGGAGTGGCCAAAGGCCTTCCGATTAGAGCCTGTAAGTCGTTCACATATTTATCGAAGGCGGTGATGCCCCGGCCGGTGACTCTGATTCGTGTCTGGGCGACGCCGCGGCGAGTGAAAGTCTTGGTTGTCGCGAGGTATCCTGCATGTTCAAGACGCTTAATATGGGCGGACATGTTTCCGGGCGTCATTTCGAGGAGGTCCTGGAGCCGGGAGAAAGTGATCTCACTGTCCTCGCCCAACTCAACTAATGCCGCCATTATCTTGAGACGCGTAGGGGCATGGATCAACTCGTCCATCTCAACGGAAGACACTGTACTGCACCTCGAGGCCTATTCGTGGGATCGCTCTTGCTCTGCGGGAACACGGGGCGTTGGGCATATGGAACAACCTAGTGTCGCGCGCGTGCCGTCGGAGATGTGGATAACGTTCTATGACCGGGAGGCCGGGTAGTTAGGGCGCAGAAGAGAAATCCGGCCCCGGAGAGTATGCCGATAGTCGGCAGCATGAGAGGCATGCCGAGTAGCATGCCGACAACCCCGACTGCGATCAGCCACAGGCCTAGGCCTCGCTCCCTGAGACTGTTGTTGAGATAGGTGCCTGAGAATGCATAAATGGCGCCCATGAGAATGCAGGACGTCCCATAAGCGACGTGTTCTACGCTGTCGAGCCGTAACAGCGCAGCCGCCGCTGTGCTGATTGACGCCGTCAGTATTAGACCAATCAACCAGGCGGTTCCGAAGATGGCGGGCCGCCTGGATGCATGTCCGTGAACGCCGCGGTACTGCTTGAAGCTGTGGGTGAAGATCATGAGCAGTGAAGCCATGCCGACGATAGCAACTATCCAACCCGCACCACCAACAGTAGGAGATACCTGCAGCAGGGCGTACTGTCCACCGAATCCTAAGACGTAAGTCGCCGCGAGGAGCAGGTACACGAAACGGTCGTTGATCTGTGTGCGACGGCGAAAAAACATACGGAGCTCATCGATTCGCTCGACGATGACTGCCGCCTCATCTCTCTCATCATGCATGCTGTTCTCCCTTCCTTCGCCAACATACGAGTCTACATGATGCGGGCGCACCGGGAGGGTTGTTCGGCCGAGGCGGATGCGGGCATTCCTCAAAAGGCTCCCCGTGGCGGGATGCCGGTGGTGAGGGGATTGTGGAAACCATGTGCCGACGCTCTATCTGAAGTTCTTTCCTTCATCGCGACGGTACAGCGCTACTGAGCCGATGGTGGCAACAACGGTCCATACGAGAATGATCGCTAGGTTGCTTGGGATGAATGGCCGGTTGCTTAGGTAATCAGAAGTGATGGCGCCAGCTGCGCCTGTAGGTAGAAACTTGGCAACGGCGTCGACCCACGTTGGCATGGGCATACCGCTAATGCCACCGAAGAGGATCATGACAAACGCGACTGTTAGACTTACTGCGAGAGCGGTCTTCTTCGAGAGTAGGAATCCAAGGGCTAGGCCTAGTGTTGTGATGGGAAGGGTGAGCAGTAGGGCGACGCCGAGGATTACTACCGCTTGGTTGAGTGTGGGGTGTGCGGCGGTGACCAGTACGCCGATGAGGAAGGTTCCGGTCGCGCTGATGAGGGCACACACTATAGGCGCGATAAGCCAACCTGCCAGGCGCGGGCCTGGTCCTGTGGGTAGGGTGCGCGAAAATAGGTAGAACTCGCTTTCGCGTGCTTCGGGCACTCCGGTGGCGGGAAAGTTCGTGCACACCATTAGTACACCCACGAGGCTCAGGTATCCTATTAGGGAGAGAGCAAGGTTGGAGTCGGACTGAATATTCATCGGCGAGACGAAGAAGAACATTAGCATAATCAGCGGATATGCTATGTTGAGGATTACAGCGGTAGGTTCTCTCAGCCATATTGCGAGCTCGAACCGCGTCCATTCTCTGGCCAGTTTTATTTGCGATTGGAGAATGACCGTCGTGTCTGTCCCAGTACTCATGATGCCTCCTGACCGATAGATAGTTGCGCGAACGCTTCCTCCAGGCTGGGCTTGCGGATGTCGATGTCGGAGTAGTCAACTCCAGCGTCGGCCAGTGATTGGAGTGCGGCACTGGCGTCGTCTACGTGAAGGATGACGTCTCGTCCCTCCCGCTGAGCGCTGCGGATGTTCGCGAGGTTTAATGCGCGGTCGTCGGAGGTCGTCAGGCGGATGACGGTAGTCGCCGCACCTCGAACAAAGGAGGATGCGTCGTCGTCGGCGTTGATATGACCGTCCCGGATCATTACGATGCGGTCAGCGAGCGCTTGAACTTCGTCGAGGTAATGGGGCTCTTCGCGTTTAGGGGTGTAGTAGCTGTTGTCTGAAGCCTCCGGCGTGGATGAGGCTGCGGATGGTGTAGTTGGTCAGATTCCTGAAGCCCAGGGCGATGCCGCGTAGGTGCTCCAGGCGGCCGTTGACTGCTTCAGTGGGTCCGTTGGATGTGCCGCGGTGGTCGAAGTAGGCGAGTATGTCTTCGCGCCGCTGGGCCAGGGTCTTGCCCAGCGACTTCAGCTCTTCGAGGGCGTCAGGCACGCCGGTGGTGAGGGTCTGCATCACTTTCTCCATCAGGGTCTTGCCCTGGGCGGGGGCCTTGGCGCGGTAGGCGGCCATGATCTTCTGATACACGCCCCACATGATCTCTACCGGAGTGTTGTGGGGGTCGGCGAACAGTTGTTCGAGACGCTCCCAGCCCTTGTCGCTCACCAGGCCCGCCCCGGTGCGCAGCAGCCTGCGGGCCTTGTACAGGGGGTCGTCCTTACGGCCCCGCCGCCCGGTGGTCTCGCGCTGGGTGCGGCGGCGGCACTCATCCAGCTTGTCCCCGGCCAGCGCGACCACGTGGAAGGGGTCCATGACCTCCGTCGCGCCGGGTAGGGCCTCGGCGGCGGCGGTCTTGAAGCCCGCGAACCCATCCATCGAGACCACCTCGATCCGGCTGCGCCAGTCCTCGTCGCGTTCCTGGAGCCATTGCTTGAAGGCCTGCTTGGAGCGGCCTTCGATCATGTCCAGCAGGCGGGAGGGGCCGGTACGGTCGCGCACGGGTGTAAGGTCGATGATGACGGTGACGTACTTGTCGCCCTTGCGGGTGTGCCGCCAAACATGCTCATCCACCCCGATGACCTCCACACCCTTCAGACGTCCAGGATCATTGATCAAGCGGTCCTTGGCCCGCTCAAGGACGGCCTCATTGGCGGTGTGCCAGGACACCCCCAGAGCTGCCGCCACACGCGAGATGGACATGAACTCCACCCCCACGGCCCGGATCGCCCACTCCTTGGCCGCCAAGGTCAGCCTCGCCCGCTTGGCGGCCGCACGAGACGCGTCCTGCCTCCACACACGCCCACAGCCCTGGCAGCGCCACCGGCGCAGCCGCACCAGCAAGTGGGTTGGGCGCCAGCCCACCGGAACATGCGCCAGCCGCCTCGCGACGGTCCCCACCGGGGCGCCCTGGGCCCCGCAGACCCGGCAGAACGCATCCTCCTCGCAGACCTGCAGCCGACACTCCACCAGTGCACCGCCGCCATCTATGCGCATGCCGGTGACAGTCAGTCCCAGCGCGTCCAGGCCCAGGAAACTAGCAAAATCAGGGGCAGCAAAGGTAGTCTCGGCCATGTCGAGGTCTCCGTGATCGGTGGTGTTCAGCAACCACCAATCATCGGGGACCTCGACCCCTACCCGCCCCTGCGACACGCGCACCCACGACTACCCCACCACCACACCCTCAAACACGAAGAGCCGGTAATGGCTCGTAAGCAAAATCGTGACGCCCTGACTGGCTCTTTCCTGGATGGTGTCCCACAGGTGGCGTCGCGCGCTCACGTCCAACCCCGTTGACGGCTCGTCGAGCAGCACGAGGCGAGGCCGGCCAACGAATGCGAGCGCGACGGACAGGAGCCGCTGTTGCCCTCCGGATAGCGAGCCTGCGGCCTTTTTGGAGAGGTGGTCGAGGCCGAAGGCGCTGAGCAAGTCCTCGGGAGCTTCGTGGTCAGCGAAGTGTTCGGCCACGAACCGTACGAGTTTGAGGACGCTCATGTTCTTGACGATTCCGGGGCCTTGAGGTGTAACTCCGAGGTGGACTCTGGCCTCGGGGGTGCGCGGATCGACTCCGAACAGCTTGACCTTACCGGCGCTTGGGCGGCGCAGGCCGGCGATGAGGCTGAGAAGTGTTGTCTTGCCCGATCCGTTCGGCCCGAGTAGGCCCACGGTCCCGCCAGTGCTTATCTGGAGGTTGAGTCCCGTGAGCGCACGCACCTGGCCGAAGCGCTTGTCTACATTCTCTAGCGCCACGGGTGTGTCGAAATGAAGCCGCATGACACCTCCTACGCGATTGCGTAGAGGACTCTATGGCGTAGAGTGGCTCCTGTCAAGAGCGTCATTAGGTCCGCGTCGGTGCTCGCGCGCGAAGGTTGGGTCGCTCCGGCAAGGCGGTTACGAAGGCCACGGGGCGAGCGTGTTAAGCCCTGCCCTCCGGATGGGGCGCGTGCAGTCTGGTGTCGAGCGACTCTGCGTTCGTTTCGCCGACCGCCGGGTCCTCACGCGGGGGTCGGCTGCTGGCCGCGGTGGACGGCCTCCAGCATGAGGGTGGCCACGTCCGTGACGCGCACGTCGGCGCCCTCGGAGGCGACGCCGTCGGAGAGCATCGTGGTGCAGAACGGGCAGGCCGTGGCGACCACCTGCGCGCCGGTGCCAATGGCCTCCCGCGAGCGCTCCACCGCGATGCGCGTGCCGATCGACTCCTCCATGAAGGCCCGCGCCCCGCCGCCGCCACAGCAGAAACCGCGGTCGCGGCTGCGCGGCATCTCCACGGTGGTGGCGCCGGTCGCCTCCAGCAGTTCACGCGGCGGGGAGTAGATGCGGTTGTGACGGCCCAGGTAGCAGGCGTCGTGGTAGGTGACGGTCGGGGCGGTAGGGGATGGGGCGGCGTCCCGTGGGAGGGCGTCTCGGCTACCATCCGCGGCCCTCGTGCCTCGGGCCGCTCCCGCCAGCCCCGCCACGCCTTCGACGCCCTCCCCCGGAGCGTCGCCGGCCCCAGCCTCCGCGGCGGGCTGCGCCGTCGGCCCCGCCTGCGGGGGAACGGGGCGCAGCCGCCCCTCCCGCACCAGCCGGCTGAGCAGCTGCGTGTAGTGCACCACCTCGTAGCGCCCTCCCACCTGCGGGTACTCGCGGGCCAGCGTGTTGAAGCAGTGGGCGCAGGTCACCACGATCTTCTGCGCGCCGGCCTCATTGAGCGTCTCGACGTTCTGCGCCGCCAGCGTCTGGAACAGGATCTCGTTGCCGGCGCGGCGGGCCGGGTCGCCGGTGCAGGCCTCGCCGTCGCCCAGGACCGCGAAGGACACCCCCGCGGTGTGCAGCAGCTCGGCGACCGCCCGCGTCGTCTTCTTCGCCCGATCCTCGTACGCGCCCGCGCAGCCCACCCAGAACAGGTAGTCGACCTCTTCGGCCGACTCGATGTCCTCACCGATTACCGGCACGTCGAAGTCCAGGCCCTTGGCCCAGTCCATGCGCTTGCGCGCCGCCAGCCCCCAGGGATTGCCCTTGGACTCCAGCTTGCGGAACATCTGCCCCAGCTCCTTGGGGAAGGCCGAGGCCATGAGCACCTGCTGGCGGCGCAGGTCGATGATGTGGTCCAGGTGCTCAATGTCCACCGGGCACTGGTCCACGCACGCCCCGCAGGCGGTGCAGGACCACAGCACGTCCGCGGTAATCACCTCGCCGTTCAGCGGCGCCGGGCGCGTGGCCACACCCGTCTCGCTGGGGGCGGCCTTGGCGGCCAGCAGCGCGCCCAGCACGTCACCGGTGTGGGCGCTGCCCGGGGCCAGGCCCAGATCGTCGTCGTCCTCCAGGCCGTCGGTCATGCCGGCCAGCCGCCCGAGCGGCCTGCGGGCGCCGCGGCGCTGCGCCAGCATCTCATCGGTGACATCGTCGGGTTCGACCCCGAGCGCACTGGCCGCCCGCAGGTAGGGGGCGGCGGCGGCGTGATGATCGCGCAGGGCCAAGGTGAACAGTTTGGGGGACAGGGGTTTGCCGGTGTTCCACGCCGGGCACAGGTCCTGGCAGCGGCCGCACTCGGTGCAGGTAGAGAAGTCCAGCAGGCCCTTCCAGGTGAAGTCCTCGATGCGCTCCACGCCCAGCTTGACCTCGGTGCCCGCCTCCTCCGCGGCCTCCATGGCGGCGTCGAGGTCGTCCAGGGTATCGGCGGTAAGCGGTCGGCCGTCCGGCAGTGCCAGCGGCTTGGCGGGGCCGAGCGCCTTGGTGCCGTCGGTGTTGCGGCGTGCGTAGACGTTCACGAAGGCCAGGAAGCGGTGCCAGGCCACGCCCATCGACGGCTGCCGGCCCACCACTACGAACCAGCTCATGGAGATGACGACCTTGATGGTCGCCACCACCGTGATCGCGGCCGCCAGGGCGTTCGCGCTCAGCGGCGCCAACAGCGAGCCGGTCCAGGCGGTCAGTGGGAAGTGCGTCCAGTGGGCCAGGGCGGCGTCGGCTGGGTCGGCGGACAGCGCAAGCTGTGCGTGCTCCAGCATTCGCAGCACCAGCACGCAGGCCACCACGCCGGCCACGACCGCCTCCACGAAGTACGCCTGCCCCTGGCTGGAGCCGGCGAAACGGGAGGTGCGGGTGCGGGTGCCGCCCGCGGAGTCGGTGTTGAAGGGGGGCGCGGCGGCGCGGCGGCGGGTCAGGTGGCGGCGCACCATGATCAGGTGGACGATGCCCGCCAGGCTCAGCCAGGCGATGAGCTCAACCACCCACGCCCACCAGGCCTGGTGGCCCAGCCACGGCAGCTCCCAGTGCGGGCCGGCCAGCACCTGGCCGTAGCCGGTCACCAGGGTCAGGAACAGCAGGGGGAAACTGACCATCACCAGCCAGTGCGCGGCCCGGATCCAGGGGCGGCCCTTGAAGGCGGTGTGGCCGAGGACCTCGCCGAGCATGCGCGCCAGGCGCCGGCCCACCGGGAGCAGGCGCTCGCGGGGGACGGGCCGGCCCACGCCCATGCGGTTGGCGATGGTGCAACAGGCGCGGCCGAATACGAAGACGCCGATCACCGTCGTGACTGCGACGATGATGGTGCACACGACGCGGATGCCCATCAGCCAACTCATGGCGTCAGCCTATGCAAGCGGACGGGTGAGGGTGTGCAGGCGTCACCAAGGCGCGGCTGGGATGCGGGTGAAAAGGCACGGCGGGGCGCGGGTGAGGCGGCTGGGGCGGGGCTGGTGGCGGCTCGGGTGTTGGCGGCGGCTCGGGTGTGGGCAGCGGTTGGCGGCGGCTGATGTGGCGTGGGGGTGTCATAGGATGCAGCACTTTCAGCTCCGCCACCGCCGCCTGCGCTCACCGTAGTCGCGGATTCCTGCGGTTTCTGCGTGGATGCGAGACTGGTGCAATCTGAAAGTGCTGCATTCTGTGACAGGTGCGGGGGCGTTCGCCCGGTGAAAGCAACGAAGGTACGCATCCGACGGATGTGTTGGGACGGACGTGGCCGGGGAAGGTGGTGTTGGTGCGGAGGGGAGCAGCAGGTGTGGCGCACGCTTAAGAAATGAGCGTATTGGTGGAAATGGCTTTATTTTGCGGTTTTGAGTAGGCGGTGTGCGGCCCGGTGAGGCCTCCTGCGTGCGGCGGGGACGTCGGCGCACATGGGAGCCTCGGCGGTGGGTTCGGCAGTCTGGGACAAAATGGCGGAATTGCAGCGAAAAGTCTGGAATTGGGGGAGTCGTGAAGGCGCCTTAAGCGTGCGGAGGCGTCGGTGCTTGTGGGCAATGACGTCGCGCAGGGACGGTTGTAAGGCCCTGCGGGGTGCGAACGGGGGCATCCGAGGGCTTCTTGCACGGCGTTGCCTGGTCGCTCATGCTGACCGGCGGTACGCTAGATACATGAGCGTGCAGGTCAGTGTTGCCGAGGCCGAGGCGCATCTTTCGGAGCTGTTAGACCGCGTCGAGGCCGGCGAGGAGATCACGGTGGCTCGGGGCGGCAGGCCCATCGCCACGCTTAAGGCCGTCGTTTCGGAAGGGCGTCGTACCTTCGGGGCGCGCCCCGATCTCAAGGTTCCTGATGAGTTCTTCTTTGAGCCCCTGCCAGAAGACGAGCTTGAAGCGTGGGAGTAGGCATGGCCTACTTGCTTGATACACACGTCGTGGCGTGGCTGATCGCGGAACCGGAGCGCCTGCCCGATGATGTCCTTGAGGTATTCGCAGACCCGGTACAGGACCTGCTTGTCTCCTCCATTAGCGCGTATGAAGTCGCGCAGAAGGTTCGTCTGGGCAAGTGGAATGAGGCAAGGCAACTGGCTGACGACTGGACGGATCTGGTGGAGAGTGTGGGTCTACAGTCGCTGAGTGTAGATGCCAGGGATGCGCAAACCGCTGGCCAGCTGGACTGGGAGCATAGAGACCCCTTCGACCGGATCATCGCGACTCAGGCGATGCTGTGGGGGCATCAGCTGGTCAGCGCCGACCGCGTGTTCAGCTCCTTGCGTGGCGTTCAACTCCTGAGTCTCGCATGAAGTGGATGACGATGTTGCGGGTGCGAGGTGAGTACTTGCCCTTTGGGGATGTCAGTTGGCGGCCGGGAGTGCGGGCAGGAATCAAATAAGGCTCAGGTCGCCTGAAATGAGTCCGCGCGCTCCGAGACGATGGTGACTAGGACTACAGTGTGCTCGTCTCGCGCCCCCCGCCACCAGCAACGGGCGCTCTCGCATGAACAGGCACCGATGACTACGCAGACCTCACCCCAGTCCACGGGCGCGACCGCAGGCTCCAGCCAGGATTCCGGCACTGATGCTGCTCCGGCCCTGCCCGAACCCGGGCAGGTCGTGCAGGTGCGGGGCGTCACCTGGGCCGTCACCGACGTGCGCGAGCAGGGCCTGCCCCACAGTCCCGCCGACGATTCACGCACCGACCTGGAGCACCTGGTTTCTCTGCAATCGCTGGCCGAGGACCGCATGGGCGAGGAGCTCACCGTCATCTGGGAGCTGGAGGTCGGCAACTCGGTCATTCCGGACCGCGGCCTGCCCGAGACGATCTCCACCGATGCCTTCGACGACCCGGACACCCTGGGCGCCTTCGTGGACGCCGTGCGCTGGGGTGCGGTCACCTCCGCCGACGCCAAGGCTTACCAGGCGCCCTTCCGCTCGGGCGCGACCCTGGAGCCGTACCAGCTCGAACCTCTGCGCCGCGCCCTGGAGGCGCCGCGCACCAACCTCCTGCTCGCCGATGACGTCGGCCTGGGCAAGACCATCGAGGCCGGCCTGGTCATTGAGGAGCTGCTGCTGCGCCACCGCGCCCGCTCGGTGATCATTGTGTGCCCGCCGAGCCTGGCCCTGAAGTGGCGCGATGAGATGCGCGAGAAGTTCGGCCTGGAGTTCGTGATCGTCGACTCCGCCCGGATTGCCGCCGACCGGCGCACCTACGGCCTGGCCGCGAACCCGCTGCGCCTGTATCCGCGGGTGATCGTGTCCATGGCCTGGCTGCCGGGCGTGCGCGCCCAGCGGCTGCTGCGCGAGGTACTGGACGACGCCGGTCGCCCGGGCAGCGCCCACAACTACGCCTTCGACGTGCTGGTGGTGGATGAGGCGCACCACGTGGCCCCGGCCGCGCCCTCGGCCATCGGCGGCGGCCGCGGTTACGCGGTGGACTCCCAGCGCACGCGGGCGCTGCGGCGCCTGGCCGAGAAGTGCGAGCACCGCCTGTTCCTGTCCGCCACCCCGCACAACGGTTACACCGAGTCCTTCACCGCCTTGCTGGAGATGATCGACACGCGCCGCTTCGCCCGCGGCGCCGAGATCGACCGCAAGGCCCTGGATGAGGTGACGGTGCGTCGGCTGAAGGCGGATGTTCCGGACCGGGACTTCAAGCGCCGCAAGGTCAACTCCGTGGAGTACACGGCCGCCGCCGATGAGGAGGAGGCCTACGCCAAGCTCGACTCGCTGCTGCGCGCCTCGGGCCGCCAGCAGGGGCGGCGCAGCCTGGACATCGCCGCCCTGCTGCTGAAGAAGCGTTTCCTGTCCAGCCCGTGGGCCTTCGCCCGCACACTCGGCAACTACCTGACCGATCCGGTGGCGGCGGGCGCGGACTACTACGACGTCGACGACTACTACGCGGAGGTCATGGGCTCGGGCCAGTCGGATGAGGAGGAGGGCCGCCTTGAGCAGCCCGAGACGGACACGCTCCTGGCCACCCGCAGCGGCGACGCGCTGAGTGCCGCCACCAAGGCGGAGTTGGAGAATCTGGCGGACTGGGCGGGCGGCTACCAGGCGCGGGCGAACTCCCGGCTGGAGGCGTTGGCATCCGTGCTCGACGCCGTCTGCCGCCCTGACGGCAGGCACTGGACCAATGAGCGGGTCGTCGTCTTCACCGAGTATGCGGACACCCTGGATTGGATTGTCGGCGTGCTCGGCTCACAGGGTTACGGCGCGGACCGGCTGGCGGTGATCCAGGGGTCGACCCCGGCGGAGGAGCGCGAGCGGATCAGGGCCCGCTTCAACGACGACCCCACGCAGGAGCCGGTGCGGGTGCTGGTGGCCACGGATGCCGCCGGCGAGGGCATTGACTTGCAGGCCTACTGCCACCGCCTGGTGAACTTCGACGTGCCCTTCAACCCGTCCCGCCTGGAGCAGCGCATCGGTCGCATCGACCGTTACGGGCAGCACCACACGCCCGAGGTGACCTACCTCATTCCGCGGCGGGGGGGGGTGCCTCTCAAGGCCTTTGCTCCGGTGAGCTCGACTTCCTGAACCGGCTCGCGGAGAAGATCACCACCGAGACCCGGGACCTGGGCGCGCTCAACCCGCTGATCGACGACGTCGACGGTCAGATCACCGCGCGCCTGCTGGGTCGTACCCACCGTGCCCGCAGGACCCAGACGGCGGATCAGCGGGCGGTCAATCAGACCCTGGCGGGCAGCCGGGAACTCAACCGCTCCCTGACGGACCTGGCGCGCGGCTATGAGGACCGTAAGGCGCAGATGCACCTGACACCGCAGGCCGGGCGGCGCGTGGTGGACACGGCTCTGCGGCTCGCCAACCAGCCCGGCCTGGAGCCGGTCGGGCCGCTGGAGGAGGTCGGCGGCCTGGAGGAGTTCGACGCCGTGCCCGAGGGTCTTGCGGCCTTCCGGGTGCCGGCGCTGGACCGCTCCTGGGATGAGGCCGTGGCGGGTCTGGCGCCGCTGCTGCACCCGGACCGGCCCCGCCCGGTCAGCTTCGATGAGCGCTCCGCCTCCCTGCCCGGCATCGTGCACGTGCACCTCGGGCACCCGCTGATGCGCAAGGCGACCCGCACGCTGCGTGCGCGCCTGTTCAGCCCCCGGTCGGAGATCAACCGGGTCACGGCGGTGGTGATGCCAGGGTTGGAGGAGACCTATGCGGCGTCGGTGTCACGCCTGGTGCTGGTTGGGCGCGGCGGGCTGCGGTTGCACGAGCAGGTGTTCGTCACCGGCGTGCGGCTGCGCGGCTCCACGGTTGCGGAGGAGAAGCTGAACGCGGTCCTGGACCGGATGCTCGACCCGGGTGAGCTCAGGGCCGCCTCACCGGCGGTGCGCGAGCGGCTGGTTCAGGCATGGCGGGCGGACGGCGCGCACCTGCGCACCCGCATCGAGGAGGAGACGAGCAGACGCGCCCAGCGGCTGCAGCACGCCGTCGACGACCAGCTGCGGGAGCGGCAGCGGGCGGACACCGCGCGGGTGCACGGCATCTATGCGGCCTTTCGCACCAATCTGACCGAGTCGCTGGAGCGGATACATGCCGAGGAGCAGAGCAACCAGGACATGCTCGCCGCCTGGCTGGATGACCAGCGCCGCCAGCGCGAGCGCGACATGCACGCCATGGCGGAGCGTCTGGCCGCCCTCGATGACGAGGAGCGGCGGGAGGCCGACGCCGTGGCACGTCGCTACGAGGACGTGCAGCCCTTCATCGCCTCCATGGGGCTGGTGTTCGCCGTGTCCGAGCAGGATGCCGACCAGTGGGAGGGACGCCGATGAGCCGCAACACCACCAGGGGAGGCCGCACCTCCCGCCGCAGCGCGGGCGCCCCCGCCGGGGGCGCCCGCGCGGGCCGTGGGGGTGGCTCCCGGAGGGGAGCTCGCTCCGCCGCGCAGATGCACCGCGACTGGCTGGAACTGGTGGACACCGAGGGCCCGTTCCTGTCCGTGCCGGTGATGACGCGCCTGTACCCGCAGGGCGTCCCGCCGCTCGAGGACGACCGCAAGGAGGTGCTGCGCCGCGCCAAGCCGGCCTTCGACGCCGCCTGGGACGCGTGGGATCGGGCGCGGGACCGTCAGGCGGCCCTGCCGGAGTACCGTGCCGCCCGTGACGCGTGGGTGCGCACCGTGCTCACCGAGGTGATCGGCTGGAGCGGCTACTACACGGCCGCCGCCGACCGGCCCGCCCTGGTCGAGGCCCACCGGGTGCGCAGCGACGGCGGCGCCGTGACCGTGGCCCCGAGTGGTGCGCTGCTGCGTGAGGCCGGAGACGCGGCCGGCACGGGTAGGGGAGCCATGACTGCGGGAGACGCGGCAGGCACCACCGGCACGGCCGTGGGCGCACTGGTGCTGGTGGTTGACCCGGTGGCTTCGCTGCGCGAGGTGTGCGACGACGGCTGGGCCACCAGTCCGGTCGACCGCATGGACGCCATGCTGCGCGCCCCGGAGTCGACCTGCTCGATCGGCGTGGTCACCGACGGCCGCTGGTGGGCCCTGGTCAGCGCCCCGCGCGGCGCCACCACTGCCTCCGGCGTGGTGGACGCCCAGACCTGGATCGAGGAGCCCGCCACCCGCGACGCCTTCCTGACCCTGCTGGGGGTGCAGCGCCTGCTGGGCGGCAGGACGGAGGAGCGCCTGCCCCGCCTGTTCGCCGATTCGGTGCTGGCCGCCGAGGAGATCACCGAGGCCCTGGGCACGCAGGTGCGCCGCGCGGTGGAGCTGGTGGTCTCCGCCGTCTCCCGGTCGGCCGCCGACGCCGTGCGCCAGGGCCGCCCCGACCCGCTGCCGGCGGACGCCCACGAGGTGTATGAAGGCGTGGTCACCGTGATGATGCGGGTGGTGTTCCTGCTGTTCGCCGAGGAACGCGGCCTGCTGCCCACACAGGACCTCTACCGCAGCGGCTACGGCCTGTCCCGGGTGCTCGACGAGCTCGACGAGCGGGCCCGCGAGGAGGGGGAGGAGTCGCTGGACGGCACCTACTTCGTGTGGCACCGCCTGCTGGCGACCTCCGGCGCCCTGTTCGGCGGCGCCACCTGGGAGGACGTGCGCATGCCCGCCTACGGCGGCTCCCTGTTCGACCCGGATCGCTTCGGCTTCCTGACCGCCACGGGCCCCGACGGCGCCCTGATGGTGCGCGTGTCCGACCGGGTGATGCTGGAGGTTCTGCGCTCGGTGCAGGTCGCCCACACCGGCGGTGAGGCGCAGCGGGTCTCCTTCCGGGACATCGACGTGGAGCAGATCGGCTACATCTACGAGGGCCTGCTCGGCTACTCCTGCCGCCGCAGCGATCAGGTGGTGCTGGGGCTACTCGGCAGGAACGGTGAGGAGCCGGAGGTGCCGCTGACGGTCCTGGAGGACCTGGCCGAGACCCACGGCGACGACGCCGATCTCGCGGCCGCCATCCTCGCCTGGATCAAGGCCGACCAGCCGTCCGCCCAGCCCCGCACCAAGCCCGCGCTCGCCAAGGCGCTCGCGGCGGGGGACGCCATGGAGGACGCCGAGCGGGCCCTGCTCGCGGTGACGCGCGACGCCGGGCTGCGCGGGCGGCTGCGGCCGTGGGTCGGGGCGATCCGCCGCGATCTGCGCGGTCGGCCGGTGGTGATCCTGCCCGGCGAGCTGCTGGTGGTGGAGACGCCCTCGCGGCGCGACGCCGGCGCCCACTACACGCCGCGTTCCCTGGCGGAGGACGTGGTGGCCCATGCGCTCGCCCCACTGGTCTACAACCCTGGCCCGCACCAGAGCGAGGACCGCTCCCAGTGGCGGCTTATCGCCTCCGACGCGATCCTGCGCCTGCGCGTGGCGGATATCGCCTGCGGATCGGGGGCCTTCCTGGTGGCGGCGGCCCGCTACCTGGCCCGCAGGCTGGTGGAGGCCTGGGAGCAGGAGGGCACGACGTCGCCGGACAAGTCGCCGGAACAGATCGAGCGGCACGCGCTGCGCCAGGTGGTGGCGCACTGCCTGTACGGAGTGGACATCAACCTGATGGCGGTGGAGATGTGCAAGCTCTCCATGTGGCTGGTGTCCCTGGACCGGAACCTGCCCTTCAGCTTCGTGGACGACAAGGTGTTCGTCGGCAATTCTCTGCTCGGCATCACCGACCTGGAGCAGCTGCGCGCCCTGCACATCGACCCGGCCGCGGCGCGGAAGGACCGGCTCTTCGACCTGGACGCCGCCGGTCGGATGCTGCCGGAGCTGGATGTGGACGCGATCCTGGCGGAGGTCACCGGCCGCCGCCACCAGCTCGCCTCGGAGGTGAATGACACCGATCCCGCCCGCTCCACCACCACCAAGCTGCGCCAGCAGAGCGCCAATGAGAAGCAGCTGGCCACACTCACCTGCCTGGCCGACGCCGTCATCGCCTCCGGTCTGGACCCGGACGTGGCCGGCAAGCCCGGTCGACGCCGTGACGACGCCTACCAGCGCTTGGCCGCCGCGGCGAGCGCCGCCTTCCCGCCCGGTGGCGACGGCGACCCGGCGGGCCTGGAGGCGATCCCGGAGCGGGGCCTGACCCCGACGGTGGCCACGGACTACGACCGCTGGCGGTGCCTGCACTGGCCGCTGGCCTTCCCCGAGGTCTTCTCGGAGACCCCGGCACGCGGCGGCTTCGACGCCATTGTGGGCAATCCGCCCTTCCTGGGCGGAAAGAAACTCACTGGATCAATGGGCGAGAACCTGCGTGAGTGGTTCGTGCACGTGCTCGCCGATGGGAACCGAGGAAGTGCCGATCTTGTCGCCTACTTTTTCCTGCGCGCCCACGCCCTGCTCAACCCGCACGGCACGCTGGGGCTCGTGGCCACCAATACGGTGGCGCAGGGCGCCACCCGCGAGGTCGGGCTCGACCAGATGGTCGCCTCCGGCTTCACCATTACCCGGGCGGTGCAGTCGCGCTCCTGGCCATCCAACAGCGCCAACCTGGAGTACGCCGCCGTTTGGGGCACCCGCGCCAAGGTCGATCCTCAGGTGCGTGCCGTTGCCAGCGGGGAGCGGGACGTGCCGGTGCCGCGGCTCAGCACCTTGCTCGAACCCGCCGGCCGCGTCGAGGGCAAGGCAGAGCGCCTTGCCGAGAACGCGGGCATTGCCTTCATTGGCTGCTATGTGCTCGGCAAGGGTTTCACCCTTGAGCCGGAGGAGGTGCAGGAGTGGATCGCGGAGGACCCGCGCAATGCCGAGGTGCTCTTCCCGTACCTCAATGGCGAAGACCTCAACTCCCGTCCCGACTGCTCTGCCTCCCGCTGGGTGATCGACTTCAACGCGAGGAGCGAGGCAGAGGCGCGCACGTATGCTCGCCCATACGAACGACTACACAGCGTGGTAAGACCGGAACGTCAGCGCGTGCGGCCGGACGGTACTTACGTGCTTCGTAAGCCGCTTCCCAATAGATGGTGGCAATATGCAGACAAGCGACCCGCCATGCGGGAGGCAATTTCCGGGATCGACGAGGTGCTTGTCATTGCTCAAACGAGCAATGCGATAATGCCGGTTAGAATTCCAAATAATTGCGTCTTGTCGCATATGCTCGTGGTTTTCGCGGAGTGTTCGTACAGTGCGCAGGCGACGCTGTCATCATCGCTGCACCAATACTGGGCAGTTCAGAATGGCTCCACGTTGGGCATTGGAATCCGTTATATCCCAACCACTGTTTTCTTGACCTTCCCTCGCCCCGAGGCCACGCCCGAACTCGATGCCATTGGTCGCACGCTGGATGCCGAGCGGCGGGAGATCATGCTGCGGCGGCAGCTGGGCCTGACCAAGTTGTACAACCTGGTTAACGATCCCGAGCTGGCAGCCGGGCAGGACCCGGACGTGGACCGCATGCGCGCCATCCACGTGGAACTCGACGCGGCCGTCGCGGCCGCCTACGGCTGGGACGACCTCGACCTCACCCACGGCTTCCACACCTACCGCCAGATGACTCGCTGGACCATCCCGCCGGCCACCCGCGTCGAAGTCCTCGACCGACTCCTGGAGGAGAACCACCGCCGCGCCGCCGCCGAGGCCGCTGCCAAACCAGCCCAGCCCGGCAAACGCCCCCGGTCCGCTAACGCCGCCGGGTCCATTGCCCCCACCGCCCGCACCCGCCGCGGCCGCAAGCCCACCGCCGGACAGGAGGAGATGTTCTAATGCCCGAGCCAACAAACTCACCCCGGCAGGAGTACCGCGCACCCCACGGCGTCGCCACCAGGGCCGTAAACACCGAGGCCACCGACACCGTCGAAGCAGCCTCTCCCGGCGCCTCGCCTCACGCAGCTTCTCCCGGCTCTAACGGCCCCCGGCGCCCAGACGGCCCGGTCTACGAGCCGGTGGAGCCCTACGGCTCCGGCTCCTGGGCGGCCCGCGAGAACCTCACCGACATCCTGCGCCGCCAACTACTCGGCCCCATCGGCGGCGATGACGAACTATTGCCCGTCGCGCCGGACGGCCGCTACCTCATCGGCCGCATCGCCCCCACCCGCCTGGACGACACTGGCGAGCAGGCCACCGAGCCGCCCACCAGCGAGGCCGCCGACCTCACCTCAGACACAGGTCCCGACGCCGACCCGGATGCCGGGGCCTCCACCACTTACCTGGGGGACGACCTCGACGCCCGCGCCTCCACCGGCGTACCGGTATCCAGCGTCGACGAGTCCAGCCCGGACGGGGACGAGGACACCGGCGGCGACCGCGACGACGAGCCCGTGCGCCGCGGCCTCATGATCCCCGCCTCCATGGGCCTGCGCTTCCAGGTCCCCGCCGACCTGGAAGCCGTCACGGTACACGCCTCCTGGGGCGTCTACCACCCCGAAAAGACCGGCCGTACCCTCCCCTCCGGCGGCGAGGAGCGCCACTTCCGCCGCACCGACATCTCCATTCCCGTGCGCGTCCCCCTCCGCCAGGGCGACGGCGCCAACACCGACTACCCGCTGCAGGATCAGGTGACCCTGCGCGTCGACACCCACCTGGACACCACCACGCATCGGCGCCTGGTGGAGATCGCCCTGTGCAACGACCGCGAGACCCTACGTCGCATCCCCGTCGACGCCTGGCTCTTCCAGACCCGCCTCGACGTCACCCCCGCCGGCGCCGCCGAGGGGAAGGCAGTCTTCCTGCCCGTCCACGACGCCAACGAGGACCCCCACCTGCCCGACGACCCCGAGGAGGCCCGCCTCGAACTGCAGTACCGGGACCGGCTCGAATTCGCCGTCGGCCGCACCTGCTCCGCCGACTGGACCGTCGCCCCCGGCGCGCGCCGCGCCACCCACGTGTGCACCGAGTGGATCCCCACCGCCGAGACCCCACAGACCCGGGCCGCCGACGTGCCCGGGGCCATGCTGGACATGCAGGCCCTCGCCGTCGCCACCCCCGCCGAACTGGAGGCCGGCCTGCGGCCCATCGTCACCGCCTACACGGGCTGGCTCGACGAACAGCAAGCACGCATCCCCGCCCTACCAACCCATCTGCGTGAGACCGCCGCCGAGGTGGTCGCCGAGGCCCGGCAGGTGCGCGACCAGCTCGCCGACGGCGTCGACTTCCTCCTGGCCGACCCCGAGGCCCGCCGCTGCTTCGCCTTCATGAACCGGGTCATGGCCGACCAGCGCGTGCACTCCCAGATCGCCGCCGCGCGCCAGAAGGACCCCAGCCTCACCCCCGCCCAGGCCGAGCAGCAGGTGCGCGGAGGCGACCACCCGCACCACTGGCGCGTCTTCCAGCTCGCCTTCGTGCTCATGCAGATCCGCGCCCTGACGGACCCCACCACCCCGCGCCGCTCGGGGGCGGACCGGGCGAAGGTGGAGCTGCTGTTCTTCCCCACCGGCGGCGGCAAGACCGAGGCCTACCTGGGGCTGGCCGCCTACGCCTTCGCCATCCGCCGCCGCCAAGGGCGCGTCACCGGCCCCGACGGCGCGCTCGACGGCTCCGCCGGCGTCACCGTGCTCATGCGCTACACCCTGCGGCTGCTCACCTCCCAGCAGTTCCAGCGCGCCACCACCCTCGTGTGCGCCGCCGAACTTGCTCGCCGCGACGACCCCGCCACCTGGGGTGCGGAGCCCTTCCGCATCGGGCTGTGGGTCGGCACCGCGGTCTCTCCCAAGCGGGTGGAGGAGGCCGCCAAGGAACTCACCCGGCTGCGCAGCCAGCACGCCGGCGCCGGCTACCGCTTCTCCGCCCTGCAGCTGGGCCACTGCCCCTGGTGCGGGCGGCCACTCGGCCACAAGGATGTCGAAGTCGACGAGGCGCGCGGCCGCGTCCTCGTGCGCTGCCCCGACGAGTTCGGCGAGTGCCCCTTCTCCCCGGGCGGCCAGGTGGACGAGGGCATCCCGGTGCTCACCACCGACGAGGAGATCTACCGGCTGGTGCCCGCCTTCGTGATCGCCACCGTGGACAAGTTCGCCCGGTTGGCTCGCGAGGGACAGGCCGCCTCCCTGTTCGGGCGCGTCGCCCGCTACTGCGACCGCCACGGCTACGTGCCCGCACTCGACG
This sequence comes from Actinomyces qiguomingii, assembly GCF_004102025.1. NCBI lineage: Bacteria > Bacillati > Actinomycetota > Actinomycetes > Actinomycetales > Actinomycetaceae > Actinomyces > Actinomyces qiguomingii. Next base: position 346,794 of record NZ_CP025228.1, read on the forward strand.
ACGCCGGCAACAGCGACTACCCCGGCTGCGCGGTCAAGGAGTCCCACCCCACCAAGGGCAGCCTGCCCGCCGCCCGGGTGCGCCCGGCCACCCGGCTGCGCCCGCCGGACCTGGTCATCCAGGACGAGCTGCACCTGATCACCGGGGCGCTGGGCACCACCGTGGGGCTCTTCGAGGTCGCCGTCGACGCCCTGACCACCTGGCGCATGTACGACCCCGACGGCGCACCGCACGAGGTCAGGCCCCTCATCGTCGCCTCCTCGGCCACCGTGCGCCGCGCCGCCGACCAGGTGCGCGCACTCTACGGGCGCGGCACCACCGTCTTCCCGCCGCAGGTCCTCGACGCCGCCGACACCTTCTTCTCCAAGGAGACCCCGCCCAGCCCAGAGAACCCAGGACGCCGCTACGTGGGGCTGTCGGCCACCGGCGTGCGCCTGACCAACGCCGAGATCCAGATCGCCCAGGTCCTCATGGCCGGCGGCCAGCTGCTGCTCGATGAGGGCGGGGAGGAGGCCGACCCCTACATGACGCTCGTCGGCTACTTCTCCGCCACCCGTGAACTGGCCGGCATGGCCCGCTACATGCAGGACGACATCCAGACCGCCCTGGCCAAGGGCATTCGTGGCTCCGGGCTGCCGCGGCGCACGGGAACGGCATACGGGGCACTCAACCTAGGTGAGCTCACCAGTCGCATCGCCTCCACTGAGATCACCAGCACCCTGGATGAGATGGCCGTGGGCTTCGACCCCGCCGTCGACTCCACCCGGGCGCGCGCCCAGTACCGGGAGGCCAGGGCCGCCGTCGCTGCTGGCAAAACCGCGCCGACCCCGCGCCCGCACAACCCCTTCGACGCCGTGCTGGCCACCTCCATGCTGCAGGTGGGCGTGGACGTCACCCGGCTGGGCCTGATGCTGATCGTCGGCCAGCCCAAGAACACCGCCGAGTACATTCAGGCCTCCTCCCGCGTCGGCCGCGACGCCGGGCGGCCCGGCCTGGTGGTCACCGTCGGCAACTGGGCCCGCCCTCGCGACCTGGCCCACTACGAGCAGTTCCGCCACTTCCACGAGACCTTCTACCGGCGCGTGGAGCCCCTGTCCGTCACCCCCTTCTCCGTCACCTCTCTGGAGCGGGGGCTCGACGGCGTGCTCGTTGCCAGCGCCCGTGTGCTGCAGGCCGCCGTGACCGAAGGCAGCTTGAACCCCGAGCGGGGTGCCGGGAACGCGCCCCGGCAGCGGGAGGTACTGGAGCAGGTGGCCCACGCCGTCGTCGCCCGCATTGAGAACTCAGCGGCCGGGGACGCGGCCACCCGCTACGCCCGCCACCGGCTCCAGGGGCGTATCGACGCCTGGGTGAGGCGGGCCGAACAGACGTTGGGCGACGGCAGGTCCCTCAACTACGAGCGGGTGAATGACCCCGCCAAGCAGGCGGCACTCATCATGGGGCCCGAAGCGGGCGCGGCCCGCACCGTGGGCGGGGGCGGGCCGGTGCTCGTCGTCGCCAACTCCATGCGTGAGGTGCAGCCCGAGATCAACCTGCTCGTCTCGCCCGACCCGCAGCGTCTTGCCTGGAAGCCGCCTGAGGGCGCCCCCGCCTGGCAGGCGCAGGAGCCCGGCGCTGACGCAGACCGCGATGACAGTGACGAGTCGAGCCCGAGCGCAGGGGAGGAAGCATGAGCACCAGTGAACTGATCGCCGTCGGCGGCGGCACCAGCCCCCTCGACGACGCCGAAGCGCTCGCCGAGAAACTGAGGCGGAAGAACTTCGCCAAGGTCGGCTCCGCCCGGCCCTCCAGCCTGCTGTACACCTACGGGCCGGGCGCCATCATCGACCTGCCCCACTTCACCATCATGCCCAGCGGCCTGGACGACTGGGAGCGCATCTGGGCCCGCAGACAGGGGACGGTGCCGGAAATTCATGCGCCCCGGCTACTGGAGAGCGTGCAACTGCAACTCGGCCCGCAGGTGACCGAGCTGCGGCCCTTCCCCCACCAGCCGACCGAGAACGCCTTCTCCCGGGAGGGCAGCGACCTGGGCGTGCCCGCGCGCATCTTCCCGCAGTGGCTGCGCTGCACCGGCTGCGACCTGCTGGCCCCGCTCACGACCTTCGTCGTCGACCCCCGCGGCTACGCAAACACACACCCCTACCGGCCCGACGAGGCGGTTGTGCAGCATGTCGGCTGCCCGGGGAGGGTGGTGAAGACCGGCCGCGGGACTCGGGGCAAGGCGGGCGGGACCCGCAGGAACCGCACCAGCCCATGCGTGCCCGCCCGCTACCTGCTGGCCTGCCCCGACGGCCACCTGGACGAGTTCCCCTACGACTGGTGGGTGCACCAGGGCGGCAGATGCCCCAAGGCCGCGGTGCCGGTGCTGGAGATGACCGACACCGGCGCCGCCCGCGGCGCCAGCGCCACCGTGAAGTGCCGCTCATGCGGGGCGCGGCGTCCCATGAACCAGGCTCAGGGCGAGGTGGGTCGCACCCACCTGCCCAAGTGCCGTGGCCGCCTGCCGCACCTGGACGCCTTCGTCAAGGGCGGCTGCGAGCAGGAGACGCGGCTGATGCTGGTGGGCGCCTCGAACCTCTGGTTCCCCGTCACCCAGTCGATCGTCGACATGCCCCGCCTCGACCCGGCTGCCCAGCTGAAGGATGACGCGAACCAGCTCCGGGCTGCGTTGGGGGAGGACCTTGCCGCTGTCAGCGGCAACCTGACAGTGCTGCGCATTGCGCTCAAGCAGAATCCCTCAACCGGGCGGCTGGTGGAGCTTGACGACGCGGCGCTCGGCGACGTGGTCGCCGCCGCGCTGGGGCCGCCGGAGTCCGAGGCGGAGCGGGAGGAGCGCCGTCGCCGGTGGAGCCCCACCGAACTGCTGGTGCCGGAATGGCGCTACCTGGAGCAGGACCCGCCCGAGGAGCGGCACGCCGATGAGCACAGTGGCCTGACCGTTTCCCCGCGGGCCGTGCCTGCAGGCGCGGGCGGCCCGGTTCCTGGTGTGGGGCGGGTGCTCGCCGTCGACCGGCTCCGCAAGGTCAACGCACTGCTGGGCTTCACTCGCATTGACGACTTCGACCGCATCGACGACTCCGGCTCCCGGCTGGTGCCGCTGTGCCGCGGCGGGCGCCCGGCCTGGGTACCCGCCACCGAGGACCGCGGCGAGGGCGTGTTCCTGCAACTGGATGAGGCGCGGGTTTCCTCCTGGGAGCAGCGGGTGGAGGCCAGTGAGCTGTGGGAGCGGTACGTGGCCGCGCACAAGCGCAACTTCGAGCGCCGCTACTCCGAGACCGCCAAGGAGATGGACCACCTGGAGCGTATGCACCCGGCCCGCTACTGGCTGGTGCACACGCTCGCGCACGCGCTCATGCGGCAGATGGCCATGCGTTCTGGCTACGGGGCCGCCAGCCTCAGCGAGCGCCTGTACGCCTGGAAGGCCGAGGGTGAGAGACCCGCCGCCGCAGGCATGCTCATCACCACCACGGCATCCGACTCTGACGGCACGCTCGGCGGTCTGGTGGCGTTGAGTGCCCCAGCGCGTCTGGGTGAGATTCTCGACGCCGCCCTGCGCGGGCTCATGCGCTGCTCCTCCGATCCGGTGTGCGCCAGGCGCGTGCCGGAGGACCCCGAGGACTTCCTGCACGGTGCCGCCTGCCACTGCTGCGTCATGGCCTCGGAGACCTCCTGCGAACGAGCCAACCGCTTCCTCGACCGCCGCTTGGTGGTGCCGCTGCCCGGGGCTTGGCGTGAGCTGGCCTTCTTCAAGGACCCGCGGTGAGCGGTGCCGGTGCCGACGGGAGCGGCGGGGACCCTGGGCAGGAGGGTGAGGCGACCCGGCGCGACGCCGTCGTCGACCTCGGGGCGGCACTCAGTGGGGTGGAGGCCCGCGCCGTCGCTGCCAGTGTGGAGGCGGGGGAGACCCTGACACAGGCGCTTGGGGCCGTGGAGGCCTCGCATCGGCGTCGAGTGCGGGAGCTGATGGGGAGGGCCGGGCTGGGCACGTTGGAGCGGGAGCGGACCGTGGCAGTGCTGCGCGCCATCGAGGGTGCACTGGCACGCCCTACCTCTGTCGCCCCGGTGTGGACGGTTCCCGGCGGGGCCGGAGCCCTTGGGGTGACCGGGCACCTGACCGGGCTCATCCACGAGCTGGTGACGCGGGCGTACAGCTCGGTTACCTGCTCCACCTACAACATTGCGCGTTCCTCGGCGTTGTGGGAGGCACTGAAGGAGGTGGCAACGCGGCCCGAGGTGAGTGTGCGGCTATACCTGGACACCGACGTCGCCGACGCCGAGCCCAAGCCCTGGGCGCCCACCACCGCGCAGGTCGCTCGTGAACTCAGGGGTGCCATTGTGATGCGTACGCGGGCCGGTGAGGACGGGAAGCGGCCGCGCAATCACGCCAAGTTCGTGGTGGTGGATCACCAGATCGTGGTGGTCACGAGCGCGAATGTGTCCCGCAGTGCGGAGGAACAGAACGTCGAACTCGGGCTGCGCCTGGACGAGCCGCTGCTCGCCCGCGCCATCGAGGACCAGATGCGCGCCCTGGAGCCGCAGGTGTATGAACGGGTGGGCGGTTAAGGCATCGTGATCGCGACTCAGACGCAATTAGCGTCTGAGGGTCTGGCTACTATTTGCCCATGGCGCAGGTGGCGTACGGCGATGAGAGCGTCCGCAGAAGAGGCGTGCGGGAGCCAACATATCTCTTGGGTGCTTATATTCGTGATGATTCCGCCCCCGACCTTGCCTCTGAATTGATGGCTCTCGTGCGGGGAAGGAAACTGCACTGGCGAGACTCCATTCCTCGAGTTCAGGAGGAGGCGTGCCGCATAATCAGTTCCCACGGAGGAGGTCACTTGATTGTCGCGGCGCGTCCCCTCGCTGAGGGTGTACGTGAAGAGTCGGCGCGTCAACAAGCGCTTATGACGCTGATGACCATATTGTCGGTCGACTACGGCGTCGACGAACTGGTCCTGGAGCGTCGGCAGCAGAAGCAAGATGATAAAGACCGGGCGGTTTTCGCTGTTGCCCGGAAGAGTGGGATGGTTAGCGCTGACTTCAAACTTCGTCACGAGTATGGGGCCCAACAACCCATGCTGTGGGTGCCGGATCAGGTTCTGGGAGCTTACGGCGATGCCTGCATGGGCAAAACTACGGCTTGGACGCTGCTTGAACCACACGTGCGAATCGAGACGATTCATCCCAAGAGATAGCGCGAACGCCGGGCCCTATGACCTCACAGGTGCACCGGCGTTTACTTCCTGTCCGCACCTTGATGCGGCGGCAGCCCCAGTTTGCCACCCCCTCCCTGAAGGGTCAACCCTGCGACGAGACTCATCTCAGGTGCCCGCGAAAGTGCATCGGTGCCTCATCTAGGTGCTGCCTGCGAGAGTCGCGGATTGTGGTCGCCGCGAGCGCGAATGTGTCGCGCAGCGCGTAGGAACGGAACGTCAAACTCGGGCTGCGCCTGGACGAGCCGCTGTTCGCCCGCGCCCGCGAGGACCAGATGCGCGCCCTGGAGTCGCAGGTGTATGAACGGGTGGGCGGCGCTGAGTGGGACGGCGTACGGGAGCCGCTGTGGTAACGGGGCATCATGTTCCGGCGAGAGAACTGAAGGAGCGAGGTGGCCGGGCCATCCCCTCACCCTGTTGGTCCTGTGAGCAGATGGTTGCCGGCCGGCCGCGAGGGTGGCAGAAGGGCTAGGTGGCGGGGTACGACCTGACTCCTGACGGTGGGTGGCAGTAGATGGGCTTTTTCGTTGGTGTGGCGTGGTTGGGTTGGTGGTTGTGGGGCACTAATCCGGTTGGCGGTAGGGTGCGGGGGTGTGAGCCGGTATGTTCGTAAGGTGCGTACCGCTTCTGGTGCTACGGCGGTGCAGATCGTGGCTAAGGAGCGCGGGGTGCGACGGATTGTGGAGCACCTGGGCTCAGCGCACAGGTGAGGCGGAGCTGGCGGCCCTGATTCAGGCCGGCAGGGAGAAGATCCGGGGCGGCCAGGGTGTGCTGGACCTGGCCGGCCTGACACCTCAAGCTGCCCGCCAGGCCGCGCCGGCGGTGGTGGAAGCTAAGCGTTCGGCTCTGCTGTGGGACGTGCTGGCCGGCGCGTATGAGGCCCCTGGGGCTGGGTGAGGCCACTGGCGGGGATGAGGCTTTCAGGCAGATGGTGCTGGCCCGACTCGTGGAGCCCACCAGTAAGGAGCAGGTCCCCGCCGTGCTGGGCGAGCTCGGAATTGACGCCGTAACCCCACGCTCCCTGTTCCGGTCCCTGGCACGCTGCATTACCGGCGACTACCGCTCCCATATCCAGGCGGCCTGCCTGCGGCACGTCACCGGCCGCGGCGACCTCAGTCTGTGTTTGTATGACGTGACGACCCTGTACTTCGAGGTGGAGAAGGAGGACGACCTACGGCGGGTGGGGTATTCCAAGGAGCGCAGGGTCGACCCGCAGGTGATCGTGGGGCTGCTGGTGGACCGGACGGGCTTCCCGTTACGTGTTGGCTGCTGGGAGGGCAGCAAGGCCGAGACCAGCACGCTGATCCCCATGGTCGAGGGGTTCGGGGAGGCGTCGGGGATTGAGCACCTGGTCGTGGTCGCCGATGCCGGCATGCTCTCCGCGGCCAACCTTGAAGCACTCGATCAGGCCGGCTTGGGGTTCATCGTGGGCTCGCGCATGACCAAGGCGCCGGCGGACCTGGCCGCCCACTTCGCCTGGCACGGGGATGCCTTGGCCGATGGGCAGGTGATCGACACGATCACCCCACGCCGCGGCGCGCGCTGGACCGAGAGGAACGAGAAGCTGCGTGATGAGCCCGTCTGGAGCCCAGCGGAGTTTCCGGGCTCGTGGCGGGCTGTATGGGCGTATTCCGCCAGGCGGTTCGCCCGGCACCAGCAAGACCCTTATCGCCCAGGAGAACCGGGCCAGGGCGGTCGTTGCTGGGGACCGGCGCCCCAAGGCCACCAGATTCGTCACCGTCAGTAAGGGTGACCAGGTGCTCGACGAGAAGGCTCTGGCCCGAGCACGCCGCTTGGCGGGGCTCAAGGGCTACGTGAGCAACATCCCCGCCACCGTGATGCCCGCCAGCCAGGTGATCGCCTCGTACCACGAGTTGTGGCACGTGGAGCAGTCCCTTGCGCATGAGCAAGCATGACCTGCGGGCCAGGCCCGTCTTCCACCGCACCCACGACGCCATCCAGGCCCACCTGACCGTGGTGATGGCATCCCTGGCGGTAGCCCGCCACCTACAAGCCGCCACCGGCATCAGCATCAAACGGCTCGTACGCGAGCTGGGGCCGCTCCAGGAAGTCACCATCACCATCAACGGCCACCACGTCATCGCCCAACCCCAGCTCACCGAGACCGCGCAGCAAATCCTCAACAGCCTGAACACCGCAGGGCACTAAACCGTCAGGAGTCAGGGCCGGCCGCGAGGGTGGCAGAAGGGCTAGGTGGCGGGGTACGAGAGTCGAATGCGCGCTCTGGGCACCCTCTGGTGGTTAAGTCGACGGCCTCGTCTCAGCCTCAACCCGTATACCTGTAGTTCGTGTCGGCCGCCCGTGGCATTGTGACCATGGGTGGGAACCGCCGGCCCCGCCCACGACCCTGACCGGCCGGCGAGAACCGAGGCGATCATGAGCGAGCACGAAGACGCACGTAGCGGCGAGACGCTGCCGCAGGGCGCGGCGACCCCGGATGACGGGAGCGATAAGAAGGAAACCGACCATGAGGGTTATTCATGGGGTGTATGTGAATATGAGTGCGAGTGTGGCGGTGATGGTTTGTGGGAAGGTTTGTATGGGGCGGCGGTAGCCGGTGTGCAGGGTGCGCCAGGTCTTGAGGTTGGCGATGGCTCTTTCTACTACGTAGCGGATGCGGTTGATGGAGGTGTTGTAGGCCCTGTCGGCCTCTGGCAGGGGCCCTCCGGGCTGCTTTTTGACCGGGGTGATCATGCCCAGCCCGATATAGCCCTTGTCTCCGATATGGAGGGCGGCAGTGGCGCCGTCGGGCAGGTGGTGGGGCGGGACGTCCAGTAGGCCGCTGGCGCGCAGTGCGGCGGCGTCATGCGTGGCGCCGGGCAGCGGGTCGCCCACCCAGGCGATCGCCCCGGAGGGGGTGCAGGCCACCTGCACGTTCAGCCCGGTGGTGCGGTACTTGCCCGAGAACAAGCCCGGCACGCCCTTCCAGTCCCAGGTTTTCAGCACGGTGCCGTCAATGATCAGGGTTTGAGTGGGGTCGATGTCCTCCACTGTGGGCACGCCCCGTCCCAGGGCATCGGCAATGAGAGCGGTGTAGGAGCTGATGATGCGGGAGGCGGTGGGCTGGGAGATGTCGAAGAACTCGGCCAGCAGCTCCTGGCTGGTGTTGTGCCGCAGGGCCATCACGGTCAGCTTGATGCGCTGGTACAGGCCCAGGACCCGGGAGCCGGCCACCGGCAGGTCCCCCTGGTTGTGCAAGATGGCGCACAGGTCCTGAAGCTGGTGGCGGTCGAGCTTCGTGCTAGCATTCATTACTGACGGTCCGTTCTTCGAGGCTATTCACGGTCAAATGAATCCTCGCAGGAACGGACCGCCCCAACCCTCACCCGCTATACGCGTGTCGCGAACCCCCCACACCCCCTATGAATAACCCTCCAGGAACCTGAGCTACGGAAGAACGAGCCAACGAATCGTGCCAAGAATGACGCGAAGACCGAACAAGCCGACCGCATGCGGCGCTTCCTGGGACGGTTCAAGGACGCATTTGCAGCGGATCAAGATGATTCCGTGGTCGCCCCTCCCGACCTTGGGTCGGACCGAAGTCTTAAGAAGGGCGAGAACGGTCGGGTCGGCTCGAGGGAGAGAAGAGACAAGCGTTACGAGCGAGGCCTACTCTGGGAGCATGGCGGCAACCTCCCTATGCTCGCCGCGCCTGGCCTGCTGGCCATCTGTATATGGGTGCTGTGTGTGCTGATCGAGAATCGTCTCGAGTATTCCCCGGAGGTGTTTCTCGCGAAAATAACGGACATACGGGAAGTCGGCAGGCAGTGTCTTGCTGCCACTGCAAGTCCCGGAGTGGAAGGACTCAATCAGTGCCCGTACGGCCTGGACATGTCGGTGTCGACAGGGATGACCCTGGTTTCAGGAATATTTACCGTCGAGTGCGGTGGTGTTGCGGTACTCGGATTTAGGGCCCGTGCGCGAATTGGACAGGGTGGAGACTCTGATGAGACAGTTGCTCGTCGTCTCTTTGGGTCGCCCGGAGGGGCGTTGCTGTTCTGGTCGGCGATGTACTGTCTGTGGGTTCCAATTCTTGGTGTTCTCCTGCTGTGGACGCCAGGCCGCACGGCGGTTCTGAGCAAACCTATACTGGTGCTGTCAGAGTCGGTTGCGCCCCTATGGATTGTTGTGGCGGCATCGGTTGTTGTTCCGATTTGGCTGTATGGCTGTGTTGTTGAGTATGTGCTCGAAGACGTTGAGCGCCGACGTAGTGCAATACGGTGGGAGTATGAGCGGGCTTATCGCTTGATTCGACGCAAGGTTGCGTCGGAGGTGGAAGCGAGTGATGTGGTGCAGGCGCACGGCAAGGCGGCGCGCGTTGGTCGATGGATTGCTTTTGGGTTGATGCTGCTTATTGGTCCGCTACTGGCGGGAGCGTTCGTGTCGTACTCGCCAATGCGGTTTCTTGGGCTGTTTTCTGTGCTGGCTTTGCTTGACGCCTTTTGTGTATATTTTGTTGCCTACGCCTGGAGCTGGGGTCGAGCTCAGGGTATTGTTCTTGTGATCGTTTCTGGATTTGCGGGATGTTTCTGTGCAGTAGTGACGGTCATGTGTTTTATGGTGTATGGGGTCGCGGCGTCTAGCCTGGCGAGTATTCCTGCTGGACTGGTTTTATTCGTGCTGCTTGTGCTCGCCTGGTCGGTGGTGATCATGCGTGGCGTTGATGCGGCCAAGCATCCAGTCACTGTGATTCGCGCGCGTCGAGTGATGCGCCGCAGCGACGAGCTGGTGTGGCTGCGCGCGCAGGAGAGAAGACTTGTATCCATGGGTATGGGTGAGAGTGCTGTGAAAGCGCGGCTCAGAGGGCTCCGCCGTGCCGCGTCGCGCAAGCGCCCGTCAAAGCGCTTGCGCGCTGAACGCCTTGAGAGGCTCCGGCGAAATGACAAGCGGTGCTGACGACCCGTCGGAAGCACTGCTACTGAGCGGATCATCTCATTGGCCCGCCGATGGGTCACGTCGCGGAGGAAGGAATGCGGACATGACCTCGACGCGGGGGCGCACGCCGCGGCCACGCTGTTTCTCGACCAGCCCCATCTTGACCAGGCCGTTGATGTCGCGCGTCACGGTCTTCGAAGTCTTGCTCCGATACGCCTCGGCGAGGCCCCGGTTAAGGATTGTTACGTCGTCGACTGGGGTCCAAAGGCCGGCGGGCAGGGCCAGTACGAGGTCTCTCATCCTGGTTCGCGCCTGAGTGTGCTGACCGTGGAACCGCTCGTGGACGTAGGACTGCCACATGATGGATAACTGGCTCTTCGCGTTTGAGGGTGTGGTGGTGGGTAGTGGCGGGTGCGCGTGTCGCAGGGGCGGGTGTGGGTCGAGGTCCCCGATGATTGGGGTTCGCTTAACACAACCGATCACAGAGACCTCGACATGGCTGACACTACCTTCACTGCTGCTGATCTTGCTAGTTTCCTGGGCCTGGACGCCCTGGGGCTTACCGCCACCGGCCAGCGGATCACCCCTTGCGAGGCGCTGGTGGAGTGCCGCCTACGGGTGGCTGAGGAGGATGCGTTGTGTAGACGGTGTGGGGCCCAGGGCGTGGCGGTGGGGACCGTGTCCAGGCGCCTGGCGCACGTGCCGTTGGGCTGGCGTCCCACACACCTGCTGGTCCGGTCGCGGCGGTGGCGCTGCCAGGGATGCGATCGCGTGTGGCGCCAAGACTGTTCTAGGGCCGCGGCCAAGCGGGCTTTGCTGACCCAGGCGGCCAAGGAGTGGGCGATCCGGGCCGTGGGGGTGGAGTTCATGTCCGTGGCGCGCGTAGCAGCGTCGCTGGGGGTGTCCTGGCACACCGCCAATGAGGCCGTCCTTGAGCGGGCCAAGGACCGCTTGATCAATGATCCCGGCCGTCTGGCCGGTGTGGAGGTCCACGGGGTGGACGACTCCCCCGCGCGCTGGCGCTCTCAAGCGGGAGGTGCCCCCATTGCCTGGCGGCATGCCCGCAAGGGCGACCGGTACGTCACCGTCATCATTGACCTGACCCCGGTGCGCGACCGGACGGGCCCGTCCCGTCTGCCGGGGCATGGCCCCGGGCCGGTCCAAGCAGGTTTTCAAGCAGTGGCTCCAGGATCAGCCCGAGGCCTGGCGCAGCCGGATCGAGGTGGTCGCTATGGACGGTTTCACCGGTTCCCAGGACAGCCGCCACCGAGGCCCTACCCGGCGCGACGGAGGTCATGGACCCCTTCCACGTAGTCGCGCTGGCCGGGGACAAGCTGGATGAGTGCCGTCGCCGCACCCAGCGCGAGACCACCGGGCGGCGGGGCCGTAAGGACGACCCCTTGTACAAGGCCAGGCGCCTGCTGCGCACCGGGGCGGGGCTGGTGAGCGACAAGGGCTGGGAGCGTCTCGAGCAACTGTTCGCCGACCCCCACAACACACCGGAACATACCACCTGGGCGGTGTATCAGAAGATTATGTCCGCCTACCGCGCCAAGACCCCCTTCCGAAGGCAAGACCCGGATGGACAAGGTGATGCAGACCCTCACCACCGGCGTGCCTGACGCCCTCGAAGAGCTGAAGTCTTTGGGTAAGACCCTCAACCAGCGGCGCGACGACATCCTGGCCTACTACCGGTCACCGCGGCACATCCAACGGACCCACCCAAGCAGTCAACGCCCCGCCTGGAGCACCTACGCGGCATCGCCCTGGGCTTCAGGAATCTGACCAACAACCACCATACGCAGCCTCATCCACGCCGGCGGCTTCCGCAACCAGCTACTACACCCCTAAACGCGAAGAGCCGGATAACTGCATCTCCTGCACTTGCACGATCTGCTCGCGTAGACCATCCACAAGGCCCTGGGCGGCATATTGGACAAAGTCCTCTGCCGGGTAACCGGGGCGTACGTTGGTCTGCTCCAAGATGGAGTAGTACATGTCGCGGGTTTTGTTGTAGTGATCGGATAAGAGATGGGCGGCGGGTACTGGAACTCCAGCACGTATGAGTAGTTCAAACTCCAGCAGACGGGACATGCGTCCGTTCCCGTCGCCGAAGGGGTGAATCCAAGTCAAATGCAGGTGGGCCAGCGTGGCGAGTATGAAGGCCGTGGGCGTCCGCAGGGCGGGGTCGTCGCCCAACTGGGACAGCGCGTTGTTCAGACATTCGCATAGACGATCGACTAGATACTCGCAGTCTTCCGGTGGCGCGCCGCGGTAGCGTCCGACCAGCACATCGTGCGTACGGAACACACCGGGAACAACGTCCTCCTTCTCCGGCTGACCTACCATCAGGCGAGCGTGTTGAGCCTTTAATCGCGTGGCTGACAGCGGCGGGGCGTTGTCGGGCAGGCAGTCGTGAATGATGTCGTTGAACAAAGACACTAGTGTCCTGGGTTGTTGATTCCTGGACGGTTGGCTTTGGTGAGGATCTGTTCGGCGGTTTTGGTCCAGGTGAATGGGCAGGGGCTCGGCAAAGTCGTTGGGTGGTTAGGGGGTTGTTAGGAGTTTGATGGCTTTGGTGGGTTTGCGTGTCATGGCCCGGTTGGCTGAGGCGATGCTGGTGGTGGCCGGGTCGTCGTAGATGGAGGGTTATTCATAGGGGGTGTGGGGGGGGTTCGCGACACGCGTATAGCGGGTGAGGGTTGGGGCGGTCCGTTCCTGCGAGGATTCATTTGACCGTGAATAGCCTCGAAGAACGGACCGTCAGTAATGAATGCTAGCACGAAGCTCGACCGCCACCAGCTTCAGGACCTGTGCGCCATCTTGCACAACCAGGGGGACCTGCCGGTGGCCGGCTCCCGGGTCCTGGGCCTGTACCAGCGCATCAAGCTGACCGTGATGGCCCTGCGGCACAACACCAGCCAGGAGCTGCTGGCCGAGTTCTTCGACATCTCCCAGCCCACCGCCTCCCGCATCATCAGCTCCTACACCGCTCTCATTGCCGATGCCCTGGGACACAACGTGCCCACAGTGGAGGACATCGACCCCACTCAAACCCTGATCATTGACGGCACCGTGCTGAAAACCTGGGACTGGAAGGGCGTGCCGGGCTTGTTCTCGGGCAAGTACCGCACCACCGGGCTGAACGTGCAGGTGGCCTGCACCCCCTCCGGGGCGATCGCCTGGGTGGGCGACCCGCTGCCCGGCGCCACGCATGACGCCGCCGCACTGCGCGCCAGCGGCCTACTGGACGTCCCGCCCCACCACCTGCCCCAGGGGCTCGGCAAAGTTGGTGTGTGGTTAGGGGGTTGTTAGGAGTTTGATGGCTTTGGTGGGTCTTCGTGTCATGGCCCGGTTGGCTGAGGCGATGCTGGTGGTGGCCGGGTCGTCGTAGATGGTGCGGATCAGGCTTATGGCCAGGTTCCGCAGGGTGGCCATCACCTGCGGCCCGGAGCCGGTGCGCAGTTGGTGGCGGTCCTCGTCATAGGTCACGTCCCGTACCCAGTGGAGTCGGTTTTCTATCGCCCAGTGGCCTTGTATCCAGGCGGCGACTTGCTCGGGCGGGGCCTGCTCGGGCGGTATGGAGCAGACCAGGTAGACGACCTCGGTGGTGCGCTTGGACTTCTTGCTGCCGTCGGGCTGGTGCTTGGTGGTGGTGCGGGTGCGGCGTACCTGTAGTACTTGGGCCGCCCCGGGAAACTCAATCCAGTCCGGCGTTGCCACGGCTTTGATGGTGCGGCGCACCCGTCTACCGTGGGAGGTGTCAACCCCCGACACGGCGGGGACGTCCTTCCAGGGCAGGGCCTTGAGCTTGGCTTTGAGGCCGGGCTGGTTGTTCTTGACCGTCAGCAGGTAGTCGGCGCCCCGGTCGCGTATCCACTGCGCTGTGTCGGTCTGGGTGTGCAGTGCGTCAGCAGTCACGACCGCGCCGGTAAGGTCATGGGGCGCCAGCAGCTGTTTCAGGGCGGGTATCTCACTGGTCTTGTCGGCCACGCGCTGCTGGGCCACCACCGCCCCGGTGCCCTGGTCCAGCGCCGCCAGCAGGTGCGGCACCCCACCGCCACCATCATCACCGTCTCCGCTGTTGTTGTTCTTGGGTTTGGCGCCGCGCATGGTCTTGCCGTCCACCGCGATAATCCTGCGTCCGTCGATGGTGCCGGTGCGGGTGAGCACCCACGAGGCGATCCGAGCGTCAAGGTCGTCGGCGTCCAGGCCGGCCAGGGCGCGGCGGATCGTCGACTCCGACGGGATGCCCCGGTCTTGTGGTAGTCCCAGCTGCTGTAGTTGGCCGCCGGTCAGGTCCTGGGCGTGCTCCCAGATCGCCAGCAGGGTGCGGCAGCCGGCCAGCACCCCCACCGCCGCCAAAGCCAGCACCACATCGAGTCGGTGACGGCACCCGCGCCGATCACGCGGGTCCGGGACAGTGGCGAACACCCCTGTCAGGGGCTGGCGCGACAAGGCAGGAGTGGTGGATGATGACACAGCGGCGCGACCTTCCGTGATGATGTTGATTTAGCACCACATATCCTCACCGGCGGGTCGCGCCGCACCCCCACCAACACGCCGAAAAACCCTAACAACCCCCAACCCAGACACCGACTTTGCCGACCCCCTGCCACCTGCCCGACGGCGCCACTGCCGCCCTCCATATCGGAGACAAGGGCTATATCGGGCTGGGCATGATCACCCCGGTCAAAAAGCAGCCCGGAGGGCCCCTGCCAGAGGCCGACAGGGCCTACAACACCTCCATCAACCGCATCCGCTACGTAGTAGAAAGAGCCATCGCCAACCTCAAGACCTGGCGCACCCTGCACACCGGCTACCGCCGCCCCATACAAACCTTCCCACAAACCATCACCGCCACACTCGCACTCATATTCACATACACCCCATGAATAACCCTCATGGTGCGGATCAGGCTTATGGCCAGGTTCCGCAGGGTGGCCATCACCTGCGGCCCGGAGCCGGTGCGCAGCTGGTGGCGGTCCTCGTCATAGGTCACGTCCCGTACCCAGTGAACACGGTTTTCTATCGCCCAGTGGCCTTGTATCCAGGCGGCGACTTGCTCGGGCGGGGCCTGCTCGGGCGGTATGGAGCAGATGAGGTAGACGACCTTGGTGCTGCGCTTGCTGTTCTTACCGCGGGTGTGGGTGGTGCGGGTGTGACGCACCTGAAGCACCTGTGAGGCGCCGGGGAAGTCGACCCACGCCGGGGTTGCCACGGCTTTGATGGTGCGGCGCACCCGCCGCCCATGAGAGCAGTCAACCCCCGACACGGCGGGGACGTCCTTCCAGGGCAGCGCCTTGAGCTTGGCTTTGAGGCTGGGCTGGTTGTTCTTGACCGTCAGTAGGTAGTCGGCGCCGTGGGAGGTGATCGACTCGGCGGTGCTGGTCTGGGTGTGCAGGGCGTCGGCGGTGATGACCGCGCCGGTAAGGTCGTGGGGTGCCAGCAGCTGTTTCAGGGCGGGTATCTCGCTGGTCTTGTCTTCTACGCGCTGCTGGGCGAGCACCGCCCCGGTGCCCTGGTCAAGGGCCGCCAGCAGGTGCGGCACCCCACCGCCGCCATCACCGCCACCATCACCGCCGCCATCATCACCGTCTCCGCTGTTGTTGTTCTTGGGTTTGGCGCCGCGCATGGTCTTGCCCGTCCACCGCGATAATCCTGCGTCCGTCGATGGTGCCGGTGCGGGTGAGCACCCACGAGGCGATCCGAGCGTCAAGGTCGTCGGCGTCCAGGCCGGCCAGGGCGCGGCGGATAGTGGACTCCGAGGGGATGTCCCGGTCTTGTGGTAGTCCCAGTTGCCGTAGTTGGCCGCCGGTCAGGTCGCGGGCGTGCCCCAGATCGCCAGCAGGGTGCGGCAGCCGGCCAGCACTCCCACCGCCGCCAAAGCCAGCACAGTGTCCAGGCGGTGACGCACCCCGCGCCGATCACGCGGGTCCGGGACACCCTTGAACACTCCGATCAGGGGCTGGCGCGACAAGGGGGCGGTGGGGGATGATGACACAGCGGCGCGACCTTCCGTGATGATGTTGATTTAGCACCACATATCCTCACCGGCGGGTCGCGCCGCACCCCCACCAACACGCCGAAAACCCCTAACAACCCCCAACCCAGACACCGACTTTGCCGACCCCCTGGGTGAATGGGTGGGCGCGTTTGTTCCAGCCGGTGATGTAGGCGCGGAGCTTGTTGTTCAGGTCCTGCACGGACTTGAAGACGCCGCGGCGTATGGCCTGGCGCTCGATCAGGGAGAACCAGACCTCCACGAGGTTCATCCAGGAGGCGTGGGTGGGGGTGAAGTGGACATGTATGTGGGGGCGGCCCTCCAGCCAGGCGCGCACGTCCTTGTGCTTGTGGGTGGCGTAGTTGTCCATGACCAGGTGCAGCTGGACGCGTTCTCCGGTGTCCGGGTCGACGGCGTCCTTGTAGGCCCTGTCCACCTGCCGCAGGAAGGCAAGGAACTCCTCGTGGCGGTGGCGGGGCCTGGTGACGGCGTTGACCTTGCCGGTGGCGATCTCCAGCGCCGCGAACAGGGTGGTGGTGCCGTGCCGGACGTAGTCGCTGCTGCGGCGCTCGATCAGCCCGGGCTGCATGGGCAGGACCGCCATGGTGCGGTCCAGTGCCTGGATCTGGGACTTCTCGCCCCGCGCAAAGCACGATCGCGTTATCTGGCACGTCGGGGTTGGTGCCCAGGTACAGGCCGCAGATGTCGGTGACCTTGCCGACCAGCTCGGGGTCGGTGGAAAACCGGAACGACTGCTCCCGCCACGGCTTGATCCCGTAAGCCCTGGCGGGCCCTGGCCACTGTCGCCGCCGACACGCCCAGCCGGGCAGCCAGCAGCCGGGTGGACCAGTGCGCCACCCCCAACGACTTCGGCGGCGGGGTCAGCGTAGCGGACACGATCGCGGCGTGATCGACCTTGCGGGGCCGGCCCGGACGATCAGCGTCCTCCAGGCCGTCCATGCCCAGGCGCTGGTAGCGGCCGCGCCACGCGATCACGGTGGTACGCCAGGCGCCCACCCTGCGTGCGATCTCAGTATTGGACAGCCCATCGGCGGCAAGAAGCACGATCCGCGCCCGCCGCACCAGTCCCGCCCGCGCACTGCGCGAACGCACCAATGCCTCCAACTCGCCACGATCACCCTCACGCAACAACACACCAGGAGCAGGACGATTAACCATGCCCCATGATCCCACCCAACCAACCGTACAAGAACTAACGACACGCGACACTAGGTTCTCGATCTCCTGGCGCTGATACGCACGCGACGGTGGAATGCTGGCTCGCCCTTCGACGATGTCGCGTACTTCGGCTTCGGTCAGGGTGTTGCCTTCGATGCTGGTTGTGCCGTATGCGCCACGCTCCAGGCTGATCCGGTTGAGCCCCTCTGCGAACGAGGGGGGCATGGCCGATCCGGCCAGGTGCTCACATTTCGAGGCAGCCTCGCCTAGCAGAACCCAGGTCCTGGGAGTCACTCTGTCCGTCCTGAAGCTGAAGGTGATCCATGGATGAGTGTTGATATAACGCCGATTGGGTGTGGTTGACACGATTATGGCCACCTGTTCTGTCCAATGAACATGTCCACTGTGTGGGAGAGTGTAACGGGCTGCGGCTGTCGGCGCATGCGGGACCGGGGTGAGTGCCTGCAGCTCCATGAACGTGGCGGCTGGTATACGGGTGGAAGGGAGTGGGATAGAACAGGTGCGGGCGCCGAACCTCAACGACCTGTCTGGCGCCAGTCGACATGACCGGTGTTGTGCAGGGCCGCAAGTCCTCTGGCGGAGACAAACCGCTCTTCTTGGGTAGCGGCGTGGTGGTGGGGTGGGATTCCGGCGTGCTGCCGGGTACGCGCGGTGTTGGCCTATTCACCGGCATCGGCTTGCCACTGGAGCTGAATCTCATGCGCGGCGACGGCACCAGTGTGCCCGCCTCCTCGGAAGGTCAACCCCGCGGTGAGGCGCCTGTTCAGGCTCGAACATGACCCTTGGGGCCCGCGACTTGCGTGCGGAGCGGAGGAATCGAAGCTGTTCCGGTTTGAGGACGTGTTCGCCGAGTTCGGTCGATATAACCATCGAGTTCGGTAGATATAACCATCGAGTTCGGTTGGTGGGGCCGGCGGGGCGGGGGAAAGTGTCCCGATACGGCACAAACGACGTTCCCCGCCCGGCACCGCCCACCAGATCCGCATGATTCCAACGAATCTGAGGGTGCCTGGTCGGAGAGGTGGGGTGTCTGAGGGTGCCTGTTGGGAGGGGTGGGGTGTTTGTGCCGAATCTGGACACTTTGGCTCTCAGCTGCTGGCCTACGGCCCTGGCGTGGTGGGCAGACTGCCTCCAGTGCGGCCCGCCGAGCGCGCTCCTCCCTACCGCCCTGGTGTGGCGGGTGGACTAGTGTGTCTGGTTGCCGACCGGGCCCATTCTTGTCCGATCGGCTGGGACGTCTTTGGCGATGAGCCGGGCCCGCGGACGAGCCGCGCTCGTGGCCCGGCCGGGCTGGCCAGCGGCCACACCAGCGGCCTACGGTATCTCAACCCTGACCGCGGGTGGGCCGGCGTTCAAGGTAACCGCACCGGCCCGAATTCGCACCCTCGCACGTGGACTGCCTGCCTGCGGATGGACTGCCTGCCTGCGGATGGACTGCCTGGCTGCGGATGGACTGCCTGGCTGCGGATGGACCACCTGAAACGCGCTCTCAGACGGTCCAAGCGCAGAAGCACGGTCCAAGCGCAGAGCCCGGTCCAAGTACGAGGCCGGCAGCCGACCGGGCCCGCAACCACCACCGCCAAGGCCCTCAAACCGGAAGAGCCACTTCATTGCGGGATAGTTGCGCAGCCTCCAGTGCGCGACTGGTCCCTAGTTGTACGCCGCAGGCCCGGGGTAGGATTCTGCTGTTTTGGGGAGGATCGTTGTAATTACAGGGGAAAGTACCTATATGGTGAACTCAGTGAAGGCTGTTGAGTGTGCATCAGCCCGATCCGCCCTCCGTCAGTGTGCGTAGACCGGCTCCGGGTGTGGAGAGTCGAGACGCGGGGAGCAAGCGCCTGCCGCTGCTCGTCCGCTGCTGCTCGGCTGCCGGGCTCGTCTGGAGCTGCTCCTCCGCTGCTGCTCGGCTGCCGGGCTCGTCTGCTGCTGCTCCTCCGCTGCTGCTCGGCTGCCGGGGCTGAAATGCCCAAATCGGCACCTCAGTTCGCGGGACTGGCCAGACCTGATCTGGTGTCGCTGCCTGAACAACGCAGCCCTGCGGCTGGCGTTATTCGCGCGCTGCTTATACGCTGCGGGGACACAGGCGGATCACGACAGTCCGGACCGGCGTCAGTGTGTCGCTCGGGACCCCCATTGGCGCGTCACCGGCGGCGCTCGTGGCCGCCCAAATGCACGCTTACACCGGACCCAGGAAAAACGACATGAGCCCACGCCGCAAGAACAACGATCACCACGAGCCCGACGATCCCGACATTGCCCAGGCGATGCGAGCGCGCCGGCAGGAACTCGGGCTGAGCGTGTCGGCGATGGCCGCACGCGCCGGTGTATCCGAGCAGACCTGGCGCAACTACGAATATGGTCGCACCCAGGTGCGAGGCGACAAGCAGATGGGCGTGTGGGAGGCCCTCGAATGGGAGCCGCCCACCCATTGGAAGGATCTGGCTGGCCTCCGCGCCATCCTGCAGGCAGGCACCACGTCGGCTGGTCCTGGCGGCGCGATGCCAATGGGCTCGGGCAGCTTCGGCCCCGGCTTCGACATTCCGGACGAGGCCTTCGCCGCCTTCGAAGACCTCGATCCTGAGGAACTCGCGGCTCAGGCCGCGGCCGACCTACCCGTCCCCGACTGGGACGACATCCCCACCGTCCTGTCCGAGGTCTACTCCCAGCGGCTGGCACGCACACTCGGGGAGGACGCCGCCCGCTGCTTCGCCCTAGGGGTTCTCCTGTATGACATGTCCATTACCGAAAACCTCGAGAGCATGGCGGAACTGCCGCGCGGAACCCACCTGGGCGAACTCGATGATACCCACATCGGCTCCACCCTGCCGCAGCTATGGCTGACCCGCTACGACTACGAGTTCGTCTTCCAGCTGCGCGAATCCTTCCGCGACATGACCAGGCGGTTGGTTTCCGGCGTCACGACCGACGATGATCCCATGGCCTGCACAATCGCCGAGATTCTTGTGCTCCACGACGTGTTCAACCTCGGCGGCACCATCGCCGCCTCCCGCGGCGCCGGCATCGACGAGGACCGTTGGGAGGGCTGGGTGGACGCCCTGTCCGGCCCTGATCGGCCTGCCCACATGCTGGTAGCCATGGGCATGATTCCGCCGGCTGACGCTCCCGAGCATTTCGACAACTGGTTCAAGCCGCTGCCCGGCCCCTTCACTCCGGATTGGGGCGGCGCGCAAGACGGCGCCGGGGCGACGACGGCGGCAGACCGGGGTGACGCTACCGTCACCCCGCTGCGCCGCGGCCACTGACGGCGGTGCCGGTGCGACGGCGCCACCGCCCGCGCCGGACCTCAAGCCTCCAGCGGCCTCAAGCCTCCAGCGCCGTCGCCCCGCCCACGCCCGGCACGACCCCGCTGCGACGGGCATGGATCTTGGCGGCCTGGCGCAGCGTCAGCTGCCGGGTCAGTGTCATAACTGCGCCCGAAACCAGCGCGAAGGCGATTACCTCACCGAGCCGGTAGCTGAGCACCTGGTCCTCGTCCTGCGGCGCAGGTTTACCGGTGACGGCCTTCCATCCCGCGGCCACAGCCTTCTCGGCTATGGCGCTGGAGGCCAGGAGGGTGAGGGCGGATGCGGCTGTCCAACCGAGACTGTTCTTCATGGTGACTCCCTGAGATTCGCACGGTGACCGGGCACGGTGACTGAGCTGTCTGAAACTGACTGAATTGACGGCGGCGACGACGGCGGAGCCGGTCACCGACCGCACCCCGATCCTGTCACATTGAGTGCTTGGAAATGACGCTGACTCACCCCATTCCGTCATTTGCCGGGCATTGTGCACTGCACTGTCAGCTACCAACGGCGACTCACGGCTTCAGAAAGCCGAGCGCTGCCGCCCCGGCCGTCGCGCTAGGCTGGCCCCAAACGACAGGGGAGCGCCCCGTCGTCGGCG
The DNA here is from genome assembly GCF_004102025.1 of Actinomyces qiguomingii. Lineage (NCBI taxonomy): Bacteria > Bacillati > Actinomycetota > Actinomycetes > Actinomycetales > Actinomycetaceae > Actinomyces > Actinomyces qiguomingii. The sequence continues at coordinate 368,013 of NZ_CP025228.1, forward strand.
GGCCCGCCCCGCCCGCGGCACGGCGCTGAGAGTGCGGGCAGCCGCAGACCCTCGAACCTGCTCCGGTTCGCACCGGCGAAGGAAGTCGAGATCTCCCCGGACGCGACGGTCGGCCGCGTCCGGGCCCTCCGGAAAACATCCAGGAGGACCATCATGACCACCCACAAGATCACCGGGCGGACTGCCGCGTCCCGCATCGCAGCTCGTGCTGCGAACCCGCTCACCACCATCCACCCCACCCGCCGCGCGCTGCTCGCCGGGGGCGCCACCGCCGCCGTCGGCCTGGCACTCGCCGCCTGCGGCTCCGGGACAGGCGGCTCCGGCGCGGGCTCCGCGGCCTCGGACGGCACCGTCACCGTCGTCACCTACGACTCCTTCGACCTGCCCGAGGAGCTCATCGCCGCCTTCGAGGCCGACACCGGCTACACCCTGGAGATCGCCCGCTCCGGCGACGGCGGCGAGGTCGCCAACAAGCTGATCCTCACCAAGGATGCCCCGCTCGGCGACGCCGTCTTCGGCATCAACAACACCATGGCCTCCCGCATCCTCGCCGAAGGCGTTATCGACACCGACGTCGCCCTGAACCTGCCCGACGGCGCCGCGGACTACCTGGCTCCCTACGTCGTGGACGACACCCCGGCGCTCGTGCCCATCGACTTCGGGGAGGTGTGCGTCAACGTCGACACCGTCTGGCTGGCCGACCACGGCCTGGAGGTGCCCGCTACCTTCGAGGACCTGACCGAGCCCGCCTACAAGGACCTGTTTGTCGCTATCAACCCCACCACCTCCTCCACCGGCATGGCCTTCCTGCTGGCGACCATTGGCCACTTCGGCGAGGACGGCTTCGCCCAGTACTGGAAGGACCTGGTGGCCAACGGCACCAAGATCGACGAGGGCTGGTCGGACGCCTACTACACCGACTTCACCGCCGGCGGCGGGGACGGCGCCTACCCGATCGTCGTCTCCTACTCCTCCTCACCCGCCGCCACCCTCACCGACGACGCCACCGCCACTACCACCGCCGCAATGCCGCGCACCGCCACCCGCCAGGTCGAGTACGCGGGCGTGCTGGCCGGGGCCGCCAACCCCGACGGCGCCGCCGCCTTCGTGGCCTGGATGCTCTCGCGCGAGGTGCAGGAGGCCATACCGGACGCCATGTACATGTATCCGGTTGACCCCGACGCCGCTCTGTCGGAGGAACTTACCCGGTTCGGTACCACGGCGGAGACACCGATCGTCGTCGACCCCGACGACATCGCCGCCCGCCAGCAGGAGTGGCTGACCACCTGGGCCCAGGCCGTCGGCCAGTGACGACGGGAACGGAGACCAGCCAGTGACGACGGCGGTGGCCGACCCGGGGGCCCACACACCGTGGGCGACGGCGGAGAAGCAGGATCGGTGATGACGGCGCGCAACTTCGACCGACCTCGATGGTTATTTCGACCGACCTCGGCGGGTGTGGGGCGCGGGCGGGCCGGGAGCACCCGCGGGCCGCGGGCGACGGCGGGGGAGCGGATCGGCTGGACGCTGGCCGTCGCCGTCCCGCTGGCCTTCCTCGGCGTGTTTTTCGCCTGGCCGGTGCTGACGCTGCTGGCCCGCGGTCTGGCCCCCGACGGCGCCCTCGACCTGGGCGGCTTCGGCGAGGTGCTGGCCCGCCCGCGCACCTGGCGGGTCATCGGCCAAACCCTCATCCAGGCCACCGCCGCCACCGCCGTCTGCGTGGCGCTGGGCATCCCCGGGGCGCTCGTGCTCTACCGGCGTCGCTTCCCCGGTCAGGGCCTGCTGCGTGGCATCGTCACGGTGCCCTTCGTACTACCCAGCGTGGTGGTCGGCACCGCCTTCCACGCCCTGGTGACCACCGGCGGGCCGCTCGGCGGGCTGCACCTGGACGGCACCCGCACCGCCGTGATCGCCGCCCTGGTGTTCTTCAACTACGGCTACGTGGTGCGCAACGTCGGCACCATGTGGTGCCGGCTCGACCCGCGCGCCGTGGAGGCCGCCCGCACCCTGGGGGCGTCGGCGTGGCGGGCGTGGCGCACTGTCACCCTGCCGAGCCTGCTGCCCGCCATCGCCTCCGCCGCCGCCACCGTCTTCCTGCTGTGCGCCACCGCCTACGGGGTGGTGCTGGTGCTGGGCGGCACTGGCGCGGGCACCATCGAGACGGAGATCTATCAGCTCACCGCCCGCTACCTGGACCTGCGGGCCGCCGCCGTGCTGTCGGTGGTGCAGCTGGTGGTGATTGCCGCCGCCCTGTGGGCGGGGGAGCGGGCTCGCCGCGCCCGCCAGGCGCACCTGGCGCTGCGCACGGATGTGCCCGCGACGCCGCTGCGCGCCGCCGACGCCCCGGCGCTGGCAGTCACCGCCCTGACCATCTGCGGTCTCCTGGTGGCGCCTATGGCGGTGCTGGTGATCCGCTCGCTGCGACGCGCCGGACGCTGGACGCTGGCCAACTACGCCGACCTGTCCACCACCGGCGGCAACAACGCCCTGCTCGTCTCGGTCTGGGAGGCGGCCGGCAACTCGCTGCGGGTGGCCGCGGCCGCCACGGTGATCGCCCTGACGGTGGGGGTGGCCGTGTGCCTGGTGCTGTCCCGCAATCCGCGGCGCCGCCCGCTGGCTCGCGGCATCGCCCTGTTCGACGCCGCCTTCATGCTGCCGTTGGGGGTGTCCGCGGTGACGGTGGGCTTCGGCTTCCTGATCACCCTGGCCCCGACCGGGTTGACCCGCAGCTGGTGGATCCTGCCGCTGGCGCAGGCGGTGGTCGCCGTGCCGCTGGTGGTGCGCACTCTGCTGCCGGGTGTGCGGGCAATCGACCCGCGCCAGCGGGAGGTCGCGGCCACGCTCGGCGCCGGCCCGGGCCGGGTACTGGCCAGCGTGGACGGGCCGCACCTGCTGCGCGCCGCCGGCCTGGCCGCCGGATTCGCCCTGGCCACCAGCCTGGGGGAGTTCGGGGCGACGTCGTTCCTCGCCCGCCCGCAGGGGCCGACGCTGCCGGTGGTCGTCTACCGGCTGGTTGGCTCCCCGGGCGCGCAGAATCAGGGGATGGGGCTGGCCGCCGGGGTGGTGCTGGCGGTCGGCGCCGCCGCTCTCATGCTCGCCTGTGAGCGCCTCCAGACCCCCACCCGCCGCTCCCTCGCCGAGGTCGGTCGAAATAACCACCGAGGTCGGTCGACGTTACCATCGAGGTCGGTCGACGTTACCACCGAGATCGGTCGAAATAACCACCGAGGTCGGTCGAAATAACCACCGAGGTCGGTCGAAATAACCACCGAGGTCGGTCGAAATAACCACCGAGGTCGGTAGAACTGGCCGCTGATTCCGCCACAGGTAACGCTCCGTAGTAGCTGACAACGATGGCCCCGCCACTCGCCCACCGCCCAGGAGAACCGCATGACCGACACCGCACCCACGGCCGCCGCGCACGGTAGCCCCACGCCCCCCGCAGCTTCGGGCCTAAGCGTGCGGGATCTGAGCGTCATCTACCCGGCCACCCGGGGCGCGGCACCCCTGACCGCCGTCGACGCCGTCGACCTCGACGTCTCCCGCGGTCAGATCCTCGCCCTGCTCGGGGCCTCCGGCAGCGGCAAGTCTTCGCTACTGCGCGCCGTCGCCGGTCTGGAGGACATCGCCGCCGGCACCATAACCTGGGACGGGCACGACGTCGTCCCCACCCCCGTGCACCGGCGCGGCTTCGGGCTGATGTTCCAGGACGGACAGCTGTTCCCCTTCCGTGACGTCGCCGGCAATGTCGCCTACGGGCTCGCCGACCTGCCGCGCGCCGAGCGGAGGCGCCGCGTGGAGGAGGTTCTCGAACTGGTCGGCCTGCCCGGCTACGGAGACCGGGCGGTGACTACCCTGTCCGGCGGACAGGCGCAGCGTGTCGTACTGGCTCGTGCACTCGCCCCCCGCCCGCGACTGTTGCTCCTGGACGAGCCGCTATCCGCCCTCGACCGCGCCCTGCGCGAGCAGCTCGCCACCGAGCTGCGCACGGTCCTCAAGACTCAGGGCACCACTGCCCTGTACGTCACCCACGACCAGGACGAGGCCATGACGGTCGCCGATCGGGTCGGCGTGATGGAGACCGGCCGGCTCCTTCGCCTGGACACCCCGGAGCGGTTGTGGGCCGACCCCGGTACCGCGCCGGTAGCCAGGTTCCTCGGTTTCGGACCGCTGCTCGACGACGACGCCGTCGCCCGCCTGGGCTGGGGCGCCCTCCTGGAAGAAGGGGGGAAGGGAGACCTACTGGCGTTGGCGCCCGGGGCGCTGATGGTCGACGTCGATGCGGCCTGGCCGGTGCCCGGGGACGGCGGAGCGGTGCCGGGGGCCGGCGGAGCGGTGCCGGGGGCCGGCGGAGCGGTGTCGGGGGACGGCGGAGCGGTGTCGGGGGACGGCGGAGCGGTGCCGGGGGACGGCGGAGCGGTGCACGACGCCGGAGTCACCGACGCTGGGGTTGCCGACGCTGGGGTTGCCGACACTGGGGTTGCCGACACTGGGGCAGCTGACATTGGGGGCGTTCCGGCGACTGCCGGCGACGACCGGCTCCGGGCGCGGGCACGGTTGACAGCTGTGCGCATGCGTGGCGGGCGGACTGTCGCCGAGGTTGAGATTGACGGCAAGGCGGCCACAGCCGTATCGGCCAACCGCGGTGCGGAGCCGTTGCGCGTGGGGAGCGAGGTGACAGTGCTGCTGGATCGGCGTCGAACCGCAAGAGTACGGGCATGAATAGCGGGCCATGGTTATTTCGACCGATCTCGATGGTAACGTCGACCGACCTCGCTGGTTATTTCGACCGATCTCGATGGTAACGTCGACCGACCTCGGCGAAGAGGGGAGGGTGAGAGGCTGGTCTCATAGCATTCTGTCGGCTCGCCACGGGCTGCGGGTGCTGCTAGCGTTTCGCCCCGGCGCCCAATGGTGCTCGGCGGTCCGGGAAGATTCCCCGGAAACCAACCGCCCGCAATCCGAGACCAGTCCCCGGAGGGATCACCCGCATGCAGGCCGCGCGAATGTGTTGTTGCTGTCGCTGACGACAGCCGCATACCTGTTCGCCGTCCACCCGAGCGCTCCGCGCTCCCGAACCCATGTGAGGTGCCCCCGTGCACACGTCCGTTCAGGACCCCGCCGAATCCGCTGCGTCATCGCCCGCGCCCGCCGCCTCAACGCCCGCTGCCTCAACGCCCGTCGCCTCAACACCCGCCGCCTCGGCGCCCGCCGACGCCGTCCCTCCGGTTCCGGCTGCACCCGGCTCCTTTGACGTCCCGCCCCCGTCCGCTGCGCGCGCCCGCCTGCGTCGGCTGCGTTCCGACCGGGCGGCAGTGGTCGGGGCCGGCATCGTGATCCTGACCACCCTGGTGGCCCTGTTCGCCCCGCTGATCACGCGCGCCTTCGGCGTGGACCCCTACACCTATGACCTCGACGCCCTGGATGCGGCGGGGCTGCCGCTGGGCCGCTTCGGTGGCATCAGCGCCGCCCACCCCTTCGGTGTGGAGCCGCAGACCGGCCGCGACCTGCTGGCCATTGTGGTTGAGGGCACCCGCACCTCGTTCGCGATCGGCATGGGTGCCACCGCGGTGTCCATGGTCGTGGCCATCGCCCTGGGCGTGTCCGCCGGCTATTTCGGCGGCTGGTGGGACGCACTGGTCTCCCGCCTGACCGATATAACCCTGGGCTTCCCCAATCTGGTGTTCATGATCGCCGTCTCCGCGATCGTGCCCGCCACCGCCCCGCGCGTGCCAGTGATGATTGCCATCATCGGGATCCTCGGCTGGCCCTCGACCGCCCGAGTCCTACGCGCCCGCACCCTCTCGTTGCGTTCACGCACGTACGTGGGAGCCTCGCGGGCCATGGGCGCCTCCCAATGGCATGTAGTCACCACGCAGATCCTTCCCGGCCTGGTGGCCACCATCATCGTGTTCACCACCATCTCCATCCCCGGCAAGATCACCTCCGAGGCGGCCCTGTCATTCCTCGGCGTCGGCGTGGCACCACCAACCCCCTCCTGGGGACGGGCCATTGGCAGCGCCGTCACCTGGGTGAGCACCGACCCCTGGTACCTACTGTTCCCCGGCGCCGCCCTGTTGACGGTGACCCTCGCCTTCAACCTGTTCGGTGACGGTCTGCGCGACGCCCTCGACCCCAGGACCGGTGAGGCCCGATGAACCGCCTGCGCTTCCTCGCCTCCCGCACCGCCCAGACCCTGCTGGCGCTGGTGCTGATCGCCTTCATCACCTTCGCGGTCTTCTCCCTGTGGCCCTCCGACCCGGCCACCATGGCCTGCGGCAAGCCCTGCACGCCGGAGAACCTGGAGCGCGCCCGCGGCTTCATGGGCTACGACCGGCCCTGGTACACCCAGTTCTGGAACTACCTGGCCGGGATCTTCACCGGACGCACCTTCGGCGCGGGCGCCTCCGCCATCACCTGCGCCGCCCCGTGCCTGGGCTACTCCTTCCGCCTGTCGACGCCGGTCACGGAACTGATCATCTCCCGGCTGCCGGTGACAGCATCCATCGCCATCGGCGCCGCCGTGTTGTGGCTGGCGATCGGCGTGGGCGCGGGCGCTGTCTCCGCGCTGCGGCGCGGCAGCCGCCTGGACCGCACCATCATGGCCGGAACCGTCGTTGGCGTGTCGACGCCGTCATACCTGCTGGGCCTGCTCGCCATCCTCCTGTTCGGCTTCACTCTGGACATGGTGCCCGTCTCCGGCTATGTGCCGCTGACGGACAGCCCCATCGACTGGGCCTGGCACCTGATCCTGCCCTGGTGCGTACTGGCTTTGATCTCCGCCGCCGTGTACGCGCGCATGGTGCGCGGGGAGATGCTGGAGAACCTGGGTGAGGATTATGTGCGCACCGCCCGCGCCATCGGCCTGCCCGAGCGTCGGGTGATTGGCCGGCACGTCATGCACAACGTGTCCCTGCCGGTGCTGACCTACTTCGCCCTCGACCTGGGCGGCATGCTCGGCGGCGCCGTCATCACCGAGCGCGTCTTCTCCATGCCCGGGCTGGGCGCCCTGCTGATGGACGCCGTCGGCTCCACCGACCTGCCGGTGATCACCGGCGTCACGCTGGTCTCCGCCGCCTTCGTGATTGTGGCGAACCTGCTGATGGACGCCGTGGCCTCCTTCATTGACCCGCGGGTCTGAACCCCCGAACTCGACTCCCGCCCTCATCCACCCGAAAGGAATCACTCATGTCTTTCACCCGCCCGACGACGCCGCAGCCCGACTCCGCCCACGCTCCCGCCTCTGCGGGGCGCCCCGGGGCCCGGTCCGCCGGTCGCGACCGGCTCGCCGTCTCCCGCCGCGGCCTGCTGGCCGGAGCCGGCGTCTCCGGCCTGGCCCTGGCGCTGGCCGCCTGCGGCGCCAACTCCCGAGGCTCTGCCGCCAACACCGCGACGGCCACCGCCGGCGGCACCCTGTACGTGCTCAGCACCGACACCGACATCAACTGGGACCCCGCCAAGAGCCAGTCCCTGGCCATCACCTCTCTGGCCCTGGTGCACCGCCGCCTGACCACCTGGGACATCACCGCCGACGGCGCCCCCGCCGTCGTCCCCGACCTGGCCACGGACACGGGCACCGTCTCCGAGGACGGCCTGACCTGGACCTACACCCTTAAGGAGGGCATCACCCTGGAGGACGGCACCCCGATCACCGCCTCCCAGATCAAGTACGGCATTGAGCGCTCCTTCGCCCCCGCCCTGTCCGGCGGCCTGGGCTACCACAAGACCCTGCTGGCGGGCGCGGGGGATTACACCGGCCCTTACGACGGGGAGCACCTGGACTCCATTGAGGTGCCGGATGAGACCACCATCGTCTTCCACCTGGACCACCCCTACGGCGACTGGCCCTGGATCGTGTCCCTGCCGGCCTTCGCGCCCGTGCCCGAGGCCAGTGACGACCCCGCCACCTACGCCCAGGCCCCCGTCGCCTCCGGCCCCTACCGGGTGGCGGACTACCGCCAGGGCAACTCGGTGACCCTGGCCCGCAACGAGAACTGGTCGGCCGCCACCGACCAGGTGCGGGCCGCCCTGCCCGATGAGATCGTCTTCTCCCTGGGGCAGGATGAGGACACCGTCAGCCAGCGCCTGATCGCCGACTCCGGAAACGACCAGTACGCCTTCTCCGCCCAGCTGCTGACCGCCTCCAAGCTGGCCCAGGTCAGCGCCGACGACGCCGTGTCCACCCGCCTGGCCACCTCCGACCCGGGCCCGCTGCTGTACCTGGCGATCAACACCGAGCGGATAACCGACCCCGAGGTGCGCCAGGCGATCGCCTACGCGGTGGACAAGACCGCCGTGCAGCGGACCCTGGGAGGGGAGCTGGGTGCCGGCATCGCCACCACTTACATCACCCCGGGTATCCCCGGGCAGGAGGACTACGACCTTTACCCCACGGACATGGAAAAGGCCAAGATCCTGCTGGAGGGCAAACAGGTGCCGGAGCTGATCCTGCTGTCGCAGAACAACGAGGCGCGTCTGGCAATCTCCGAGGCCGTGCAGCAGTCGCTGACCGAGCTGGGGCTGAAGGTCACTATCGACCCGCAGACCACGGACGCCTACACCGAGCGGGTCACGCAGGGCGACGGCTCCACCTACGACCTGACGGTGGTGTCCTGGAACCCGGACTACCCGTCGGCCAACGCCAACATTCAGCCCCTGTACGCCTCCTCCGAGATCGGTCAGGGCGGGCACAACGTCTCCCGCTACTCCGAGCCGGAGGTGGACCGGCTGATCACCGAGGCGCTGCAGGAGACCGACGCGCAGGCGGCCGCCACCAAGTGGGCGGCGCTGGACCGGCGCATCGCCGAGGACGTCCCCGGGGTCCCGCTGGTCAACCGCCGCAACTCCTTCCTGCACGGTTCGAAGGTGACCGGCTTCTTCGTGGCGCCCTTCCCCGCCTACCCCAACTACCTGGTGCTGGGAGTGAGCGAGTAGTGCGCGACCGGGAGCAGGCGCCGAGTGGGGAGCGGGCGGCTAACTCCGACCAGGAGGTGGCGGCGCAGCAGGCGGTGCCGACGCCCGAGGCTGCGGCCTCACCGGCGGCATCGGCGGGAGCCTCCGCGGTGGGGCCGGTCCCCGTGCTGTCGCTGCGCGGCTTCGGGGTGTCCTTCGCCGGCACCGTCGAGCACGCCAGTGCCGAGGTCGACCTGGATCTCGTGCCCGGCCGGGTACTCGCCCTGGTGGGCGAGTCCGGCTCCGGCAAGTCGGTTACCGCCATGGGCGCCCTCGGCCTGCTCCCGTCGACTGCGCGTGTGACCGGCTCCGCCGTCGTGGTCGACGGTGCTCATCTCGCCGACGATGACGCCTCCTCCCGCCCGGACACCGCCGTCGACGCCCCCGCCTCCGCCGTCGACGGCGGTGCCACGTACGGAACAGCGGCGCCCGGTGCCCCGCCGGGCACGCAGCTGGTGGGCGCGCCCCGGGAGGTGCTCGATGATGTGCGCGGGCGTCTGGTGGGGACCATCTTCCAGGAGCCGACCACCGCTCTGGACCCGCTGGAGACCATCGCCTCCCAGATCGGCGAGGCGGTGCGGATCCACGCGCCGGGCCGCCCGCGCCGCAGCCGGGTGCACGCCCGCGTGCTGGAGCTGCTTCGGCGCGTGGGCCTGGGGGAGGGCGAGCAGGCCGAGCGCATAGCCCGCTCCTACCCCCACCAGCTGTCCGGCGGGCAGTTGCAGCGCGCCTGCATCGCCCTGGCCATGGCCGCCGACCCGCCGGTCTTGATCGCCGACGAGCCCACCACCGCCCTGGACGTCACCGTGCAGGCCGGCATCCTGGACCTGCTGCGCTCGCTGACCGAGTCCGGCGTCGCCGTGCTGCTGATCACGCACGACATGGGGGTGGTCGCGGACGTGGCCGACGACGTCGCCGTCATGCGCCATGGCCGCATCGTGGAGCGGGGCCGCACCCGGGAGCTGTTCGCCCACCCGCACCACTCCTACACCCGCGCCCTGCTGGCGGCGGTGCCCCGGCTGGACTCGCTGCGCGGTGGAGTCGAGGCGGAGGAGAGGGAGGCGCTGCAGGAACCGACCGGTGCGACGGCATCGGGGGGCGACGGCGGTGCGGCCGACGACCGGCCCGGCTCGGTCGCCCGCGAGCAGGCCACACACGATGACGCGGTGGACCGCGGCGCGCCCAGTACCGGTGGCACGGGCAATCTGTCCAGTAGCGGCGGGACTGTCGGTTCGCAGGCTGCGGTCCCGCACTCGGCCGAACCCGTCGTTGAGATCCGCGGTCTCGACGTCGTCTACCGCAACCGCCGCCGTCGGGTGCACGCGGTGCACGAGGTGTCGCTGCGCATCGACGCCGGCGAGGTGTTGGGGCTGGTGGGCGAGTCCGGCTCCGGGAAGTCGACTATTGCCGGCACCCTGACCGGGCTGGTGCCCATTGCGGCCGGGTCGGTGCGCGTATGCGGCGTGGAGGTGGCCGGGGCCGGGCGCCGCGCCCTGCTGCCCGCGCGGCGGGCCACCGGCGTCATCTACCAGAATCCGGCCTCCTCTCTGAACCCGCGACGCACGGCGGGATCGGCAATAGCCGAACCGATGCTGGTGCACGGCGGCTATACCTCCGCCGAGCGCAGGGCCCGGGTGCGTGAACTGCTGGAGGCGGTGCACCTGCCGGAGGGGCTGGCCGACCGCTACCCGCATGAGATGAGTGGCGGCCAGCGGCAGCGTGTCGCCATTGCCCGGGCGCTGGCATTGGACCCGCGCCTGGTGATCGCCGACGAGCCGACCAGTGCCCTGGACGTGTCGGTGCAGGCGGTGGTGCTGGAGCTGTTGCGTCAGCTGCAGTCCGAGCTGGGCTTCGCCTGCCTGTTCGTCTCCCACGACCTGGCGGTGGTCGACTCCCTGGCCACCCGGACCGCGGTGCTTGCCCATGGGCGGGTCGTCGAGCAGGGCGCGACGGCGCAGGTGCTCGCCCACCCGCGCGAGGAGTACACGCGTCGGCTGGTCGCGGCCGTTCCGGTTCCCGACCCCGAGGCCCAGGCCCGCCGCCGCGCCGCCCGCAACTCCCGCTAGCCCCCTTCCACCGAGGTCGGTCGAAGTTACCACCGAGGTCGGTCGAAGTAACCATCGAGGTCGGTCGAAGTTACCACCGAGGTCGGTCGAAGTTACCACCGAGGTCGGTCGAAGTTACCATCGAGGTCGGTCGGAGCGGCCCTCCCGATGCCCAAAAGGGCAGGAATCTCACAATGCGGGTTCGCCTCCGGTGAAGGGGCTGACGGGAGGCGGGCGCAGGGGTCACCATTGGACTGAGCCAAGACGACGTTCGTTTCCATGCCCCGGGAGGCACCCATGGCCATAGCTCACTCGCACCGTTTCACCCAAGAAGACCTGCCGGTAGAGGCCGGCCGCTATCGGTTGGTCGCTTCTGGATCCTGCCCCTGGTGCCGCCGCGTCCTCATCGCGCGCCGTCTGCTTGGGCTTACGGAGGCGATTCCAGTCTCCTGGTGCTACGGGCGCGGCGTCGACGGCTTCTGGGAGCTGACCGGCCCCGACGGCGAGCCGGGGCCCGACCCGGCCCTTGACAACGCAACCTCAATCGCCGAGGTCTACGCGGGCACTCCCGGTTACACCCAGCCACCCACCATTCCCGCACTTGTGGACACCACCACCGGGCACGTCGTCGTCGATGACTCCGGAGATCTGCTCTTCGACCTGGCCACCGCCTGGAAGCCGCTGCACCGCGCCGGCGCCCCCGACCTGTATCCCATGGACCGGCGCAACTCCACCGACGCCTGGGACAAGTGGATCGGCGAGCACATCAACCAGGGACACTCCACCGCCACCCACTCCAAGAACACCGAGGAGGCCACGGCGGCCGCCAACGGCGTGCTGGTCGCCTTCGACGTCGTCGACACGCTGCTGGCCCGCGCCACCAAGATGGAGGCCTCCCGGGAGGCGGCCCTGACCGTGCAGGACGTGCCGCCGCTGTCCGCCGTGGTGTCCGTGGAGCAGTTCCTGTGCGGTGCCGCTCCCACCGGCAGCGACATTCGCCTGTTCACCACCGTGCAGGCCTATGAGTACGGCGGGCGCGCCTACTACCCCGGCGGCGAGGCGCCGTCTATTGCCTTCTGGCCGGCGCTTGCCCGCTGGTTCCGGGCGCTGGAGGGACGCGTCGGCTGGGTCGGCACCGAGGAGCGCAGCGCGCTCGGGCTGTAATACCTCTATAAATACCTCTCTGGGCGTGCGTGACTAACGGCGCGGCGAATTCGCGATCGCCTTCATGGACAGCAGCAGTTGCATGTCATCGACGGGTGAGACGGAGAAGTTGCCGTTGGCCAGGTAGAAGGACTTGGCTGTCTCATCCCGGCAATGGATCAGTAAGGCGCGGGCTCCCGCGATCTCGCTGATCTGGAGGGTTCTCAGCATGGCGTCCTTCAAAAGTGCGGCGCCGATGCCCAGACCTTGTGCGCGTCGGTCGACGGCGAGCCGTGCGAGCAGGACGCAGGGAATCTCGCGCGGAGCCTGCTTTGCAATGCTCGCCGGAGCGTGTGTCTTCACGATGCAGGCAGTTGCGAGCGCGTAATATCCGAGTATCTGACCGTCCTGGACGGTCACGTACGTGACCGCGTTGTCCGCCTTCTGGTTCTGCCACGCGAAACGATGCAGCCAGTCATCCAGCTCCTCGGCGCCACTGCGGAAGCTGTTGCGAATGTCGCTGCGGGCCAGGCGCCGAGGAGTCTCCAGGATGCCAGTGCCCATTCCTACTCCGGATCCTCTGAAAGCACGATGCGGGTTCCGAAGGGAGATGGGCGGTTCCAGAGCCGCTCGAAGCGTGAGGTGTCGGTAAGGGGGGCGTCGAGCACCTGCGTGACTTGTTCGAATGTGGCGTCATCAACGGTGAACCAACGACGATTCGTCATGACTCGCTCGGCTTCCATGGTTGCGGATGAGAGTATGAACTCGCTGACGGTGCGATCCGTCTGGGCGGCGGCTTGTTGGATCAGGGCCTCTTGGCGCGGCGTGGCGCGCAGATCGATCCGCTGGGTCTTGGCGGGTGACATGATGGTTCCTCCTTGTACGGATAATGTACGTACGGTGGCGCCGGATCGCAAGTGCTGTGTCTCACCGCCCCAGCACCGGGTTGTACAGCAGCCGGTTCGGCGTCGTCGGGCACTCCTCGCCAACCGCCATCGGCGCGATCAACCGATCCGCCCGCAGGTCCTCCAGACGGGCCACCACCCGATCGCGCAGCGTCCACGGGTCGATGGTGTTGAGGTAGATCTTGGTGCCGCCCTCGAAGCCCGCCAGGGTGGACACCCGCCACTTGAGGGTGATGTGCCAGGGCATCGGCTGGTCGACGTCGAGCGGCTTGTGGTGCCACTCCTCATTGCTGGGCACATCCGCCCCCGTGGCGGCGTGCAGTGCGTGTACCAGGTCGGAGACCGCGTCCACTTCGTCCCGACTCATTAGCCACGGCTCGCAGGTGGCCGACGTCGAGTACACCTCCAGGGTGGGGTAGCGGTGCCCGAAGCCGGCGAAGGCGACGGCGTGCTCATTGGACGCCACCAGCAGCCCCCGGTAGGCGGCGTAGTCCACGCCCATCTCGTTGTACAGGTTCGGGTTGGCGCGCACCCGCTGCAACTCCAGCTCCGATGACACGCCCCGCTCGTCGATCCCCACCAGCTGCTTGTGCAGGTGATCGAAGGAGGCGCCGGCCGGACGCAGCCAGTTCTGGAACACCGCCACATAGCGCACCCAGCGGTTGACCTGATACAGGTCGTGCGCGGCCTGCACCGCCAGGCGGATGTAGGCGCGGTGCTCGGCCGGGGTGAGCGTGCCCGAGCCAGCTAGGCCGGAGGAGTCGACGGCGTCGTCGGTGTAGTGCCTGCGCGCCACGATCACATCGTGGCCGCCGGCGAAAAAGGCCGCCAGGTACTCGCGGCGGGCGCCCGAGTCCATGGTCTCCCAGGTCTCCGGGCTGCGGCCGGAGGCGCGCAGTTTGGCGCGGGCCACCCGGGCCACATGGGCGGCACCGGCCGGATCGGCCAGGTAGGCCTCCATACGCTCCCGGGCGGCGTCGGGCACCTCGTAGCCGTGGTTGGCGTGCCAGTAGTCGTAGGAGAGGATCTCGAACAGGTTGGGGATGCGACGGAACTCGGCAACCGTGTCGAACAGCTCGGAGGCGGGCAGGGCGTCGATGCGTTCGAAGCCGCCGTCGGGGGAGGCCACCACCCGGGACTTCTCCGGCGGGGTCTCGGTGTAGTGGGCGGGGCAGAAGGTGCAGGCGCGGGTGCGTTCGGCCGGCGTGAGCTCATGCACCTCCGTCGCCGGGTGGGAGATGGGGCGGTTGCCCCGCCCGGGCACGGTCCACACCTCGGTGCCGGTGAAGGGACTGATCTGCTTGACGGTCCCGTCCGCCATGCGGGTAAGCGGCGCGGCGGAGGGGGAGTACGGGTGGAGCATGCCCTTAAGTATTGCGCCGCCGTCGCCCTCCCGGGCCGATATCGACGGCGCATCCCCGGCAGCTGACCCGCAGCCTCAACGCTTGCCCGCCTAGCTGGCGGCTCCACCAGTTGGTCACTGCGCCCGGGTGATCGACGCCGGGAGGTTGGCCTGCCCGGCGAGGGCGGCGACGTCGTCGTCGGTGTGCCCGATCACGTACAGACCCGGCCAGGAGCCGATGGACGTGTAGGACAGGACCAGCACGCGGTTCGGCTGATACCAGGCGACGTCGCCCGGCTGCGGGGCGCTGGCGGCCAGTCCCGTGGTGTCCAAGTCCTGCGGAAGGGAGGCGGTCAGCTCCTGGCCGCCGTAGTCGGAGAATGTCACCTCCAGCGGGAGTTGGGCGAGCAGTGAACGGGTGGCGGCATTGTCATCGAGGTGCACTGTCAGGACGGTGCCGTCGAGGGCGCCGCCGAGGCTGATGCGGATCGAGGCGGGTTGTGCTGCGGGCATGGTGGTCTCCTGGGTTGGTTGTGGGCTGTCGGTGGTAGGGCCGGGATTGGTGGCTGTTGGGGAAACCGCCGCCGGCGACGACGCGGTGCCGCCGTCTCCGGAGGCGCACGCTGCCACCGCCAGGCAGGTCAGGGCGACGGGCAGAGCTTGAAGCAGGCGGCGGCGGGACGGCCTGTGGGCGGGCGATGACACGGTGATCCTTCCGGTTGTGGCGGGGCCAGGCGGCGGAGGGAGCCTGGACGCCGCGCTTAACCAGTATGAAGTCGACGGCGCCACGTCTGGAAGGCACGGACAGTGCCACCCGGAGAGATGACGCGTGGGCGCCGCGCCGTCGGAGTGCTGCCTCTTCGCGTTTGGGAGGGTTGTGGCTGGCGCGTCTCGGCATCACCGCTATCCACAGGCACGGTTCGTGCACCCCTAATCCACAGAGCTCAAAAGGCCCAGATGCGCGGGCGGGGCGCTTGCCCGACGCTGGTGTTGCGGGCACGGCGCCCGCGGGGCGCGGCCAAGGCGGCCGCGCCTCCAACCCCTCAAGGAGGAGTCCATGAAGCACACCTTGCTGACCCTGCACAACGCCTGGGTCCTGGCCCACGGCGAACCGTCGGCCTTGCGCGCGCCCGACGGCACGCCCGACTCGGACGGGGAGGCCGGCATGGCCACCGCCGAGTACGCCATCGGCACGCTTGCGGCCGCGGCCTTCGCCGGTCTGTTGCTGGCCATCATGCGGTCCGGCAGCCTGTCGAGCGTCCTGCGGGGCATCATCGAATCGGCGTTGTCGGTGGGCTGAGGCGGACATGTGGATACCGCCAAGCCCGCGGGCGTTCGTGCCCGGGAACCTCCGAGCCGATCCGGCTGCCCCTGTGCCGCGGCCCCGGTCGTATCCGCCCCGGAGCGGGCGGGGCCTTCCGGTGGGCACGCAGGACCGGTCATCGCGGCGCCGCGGTTTGCGCGCCCACGACAACGGCATGGTGACGGCTGAGCTCGCTGTGACGATGCCCGCCGTGGTGCTTGTGCTGCTGCTGGTGCTGGCCACCATCAGTGCCGGCGTCACCCAGTTGCGGGTCACCGACGCCGCCCGCGTTGCCGCCCGGCAGGCCGCGATCGGTTCCAACGACGTCGTCGGCGCCGCCCAGCGCGCGGGCGGCCCGGTGGTGGTCAGCGTCGAATCCGGTGAACTCACCTGCGTGGCGGTCAGCCGCCGGGTTCCGGGCCCGCTGGGTGGCCTGGGGCTTACGGCCCGTTCCCGCGCCTGCGCCTATACCGAACCGAGTTCGGCGGAAGGGATGCCATGATTCGATCGACGAATCCGCCCATCCGGTCGCCTAACGCCGAGCGGGGCTCCGGCACGGTAATGGTGCTGGGCATAATCGCCGTGGCCCTGTGCCTGGCGCTCGGCGCCACCGCGCTGATCCAGGCGCAGGCGGCCAGTGGCCGGGCCCGCTCGGCCGCCGACCTGGCGGCACTGGCCGGGGCGACGGCGTTGAACTCGGTGTTCGCCCCGGCCGACCCCTGCGTCACCGCCCAGCGGGTGGCCCGGGCCAACGGCGGCGATGTAGCGGGCTGCAACATCGACGGCGAGGACGTCACGGTGACGGTCACGGTTCCCGCACGGATTGTTGGGATACCGCGCCGGGCCGAGGCCGCCGCCCGCGCCGGACCGGTCAACCCGCTGTAACCATCGCGGGCGGCGCATCACTGCCGGGTCAGTGGCGGCATGCCGTGGATACCGCCACTGACCCGCCGCGCCGTATTAGGGGCGAATGCCCCGGCGATTGGGGCGCTGCGGGGCCGAGCCGGTGCGCTGCGACATGAGAGAGTGGGATAGTGAACGCAGCTGTCGTGTTACCCGTGGTGGCGGACTGTGTCATAGCCGTCGCATCCGTGGGTGTGGCCGTTGGCCCCGCCTCCGGCTTCGCCCGCAGCTATGTCGACCGCTTGGAGCGGGCCGGAAGCGGTGAAGCCGCCGGCGACTGCCCCACAACCGAGCAGGATGAGCAGGATGAGCGGGCGAGCGCCCTTGAGGTGCCCATACGCTCCCGTGGCCTGCTGCGCGCCCTTCCCCAGGGGCTGTTGGCGGCCCTGTTATGTGCGACGACGCTGGCGTGGGGACTTGCGCATGGGGCGGTGCTCGATACCGCGCTCGCCCTCCCGGTGGTGGCTCTGCTCGGCGTGGCCAGCAGTGTCGACGCCGTCTGCCACCGACTGCCCGACCGCCTTCTGGGCCCCGCCGCATTGTGGCTCCTGACGGTCATGGTGGTGTTCACAATTGGCAACATGCTAGGGATTGCGCCGATGTCGGAGCAGTCCGGGCGGCTGGGCCGGGCGGTGGTGTGCGCACTGGCAGTGGGTGCGGTGGTCTTCGTGATGTGGCTGATCCCCGCCTCCGGCATGGGACTGGGGGATGTCAAGCTGTGCGCCCTGCTGGGGCTGTGGCTCGGATACAACGCCGTGGAATTCGCGATCACCGGGGTGGTGCTCGGCTTCGTACTTGCCGGATTCGCGGCCATCGGACTCATGCTCACCCGTAGGGCCGGACGCAAAGACATGATCGCCTTCGGTCCCTACCTGGCCGCGGGCGGTTGGCTGGCCTGGCTCCTGGCCGTGGTCTGAGGCCGTGCCGGGCCCGGGGGTGGCGGCCGACGCGGGTGTGCCGTAGACCGTGGCCGTAGACCGTGCGAAACGGCTACGCCGTGCCCATGCCGCCGGCAGGGAGCTACGCCGTCGCGATGGCGGCGACGTTTGCGGGCACATGACCCGGGGCAGCGTCTGCGCCGCCGCGTGAACCAGCGCCGATGCAATTACGTGGCGGCAACGCCGTCGGGGTTCGCATCCAGCAGCAGTTGCAGCAGTGCAATGGCTCCCGCCTTGTCCAGTGGCTCGTTGTTGTTGCCGCACTTGGGTGACTGCACACAGCTGGGGCAGCCGGCGGTGCACGCGCACTCGGAAACCACCGCAAGCGTCGCCTCCAGCCACTCGCGCCCCGCCCTGAAACCCCGTTCGGCGAAGCCGGCCCCGCCGGCCTGGGCGTCGTGCACGAAAACCGTGGGCGCGAGCGTCTGCGGGTGCAGCGCCGTCGACAACCCGCCAATGTCCCAGCGGTCGCAGGTGGCCAGCAGTGGCAGCATCCCGATCATGGCGTGCTCGGCGGCGTGCAGGGCGCCCGGCAGCTCGGCCGCCTCCAGGCCCGCGCGGGCGGTGAGCTCCACCGGCACCGTCCACCACGCCGACGCCGTCGGCAGCACATGCTCGGGCATGGACAGAGGATGCTGGGAGACCACCTCCATACTCGGCATGGCCAACTGGCTGTAGCCGATCACCTGACTGGTGACCTCCACCGAGCCGAAAGCCCACACCACGCCGTCGGCCCACTCCTGCCGCTCCCGCTCGGCGACGATGCGCACCGAGCTGTGCTCACGCGCCCGCGTGCGATAGCCGACCGCCGTCTTGCGGGTGACGACGGCCGCCTCCTCGGTCAGCTCCTCCACCAGATAGGTGCGGCCCTGGTGGATGTAGACCGCCCCGGGGTGGACGGTGGAGTCCGCGGACGCCCCGGGCACGGTGCCGACGACGGCGCCGGTGGCCGCCTCAACCACGGGCACGTCCGCCGGCCCGTCCCCGCGCAGCGAGGTCAGGTCCTGCGCCCGGCCCGGCAGGCTGGTGTTCCAAAACCAGCCGGTTGGGCGGCGTCGCAGCGCTCCGCGGGATGCCAGCTCCGCCAGGAGGGACTCATCGGGCAGGCCGAACAGGGGCAGGTCGTCGGTGCGCAGTGGCGACTCCGAGGCCGCCGCGCACAGGTGGGGGGCCAGCACATAGGGGTTGGCGGGGTCGAAGACGGTGGCCTCCGGGGCGGCGAATACGTGCTCGGGATGATGCACCAGGTAGGCGTCCAGCGGATTGTCGGAGGCGATCAGCACCGCCACCCCGCGGCTGCCGGCCCGCCCGGCCCGGCCCGCCTGCTGCCACAGGCTCACCCGGGTGCCGGGCCAGCCGGCGATGATCACGGCGTCCAGGCCAGTGACGTCGATGCCCAGCTCGAGGGCGTTGGTGGTGGCCAATGCGCGCAGTCGGCCGTGGCGCAGCTTCTGCTCCAGGGCACGGCGTTCCTCGGGCAGGTAGCCGCCCCGGTAGGCGGCGACTGTGTCCGTCAGTTCCGGCTGTGACAGGCCGAGCGTGTGCCGGGCGCGCTCGGCCACAATCTCTGCGCTGCGGCGTGAGCGCACGAACACCAGCGCCCGCGCGCCCACGCTGAGCAGGTCCACCAGCAGCTCGGCCGCCTCAATCACGGCGCTGCGGCGGGCGGCCGGGTCCTCCGTCGGGTCGGCCGTGTCCGGGCCGGCCGGTTCTGGCCGGTTCAGGTGAGGGTCGGCGGCGGGGAAGTCGCTCGCCTGCGCCAGGGCCGCCACCGAGTTCTCCCAGGCGGCCCAGGGATCCAGCAGGGCCGGCTGCCACAGGGCGAGGGTGTGCTCGCCGGTGGGGGCGGCGTCGTCGGTGATGGCGGTGATGGCGTCGGGTTCCGCCCCGATCAGGCGGGCGGCCGTTAGTGCCGGCTCGGCCGCCGTCGCTGACGCGCACAGCACCACCGGCTCGGGGCCGTGCGGGCGCAGGCGCCGCACCAGCCGCAGCAGCCTACGCAGCACCAGGGCCACGTGCGCGCCCAGGATGCCGCGGTAGGCGTGGCACTCGTCGACCACCACGTAGCGCAGCGAGCGCAGCAGGCGGTTCCAGCGCTCGTGGCCGGGCAGGAGCGAGAAGTGCAGGAAGTCGGGGTTGGTGAGGACGACGTCGGCGTGGGCTCGGGCCCAGTCGCGCGCAGGAAGTGGGGTGTCGCCGTCGCAGGTGGCGGCGTGCACCGTGCGCAGGGAGCCGCCCGGGACGCCCGCCTCGCGCTGAACCGACTCCAGCTCGGTGATCAGGCGGTCCAGGGCGGCGGCCTGGTCGGCGGCGAGCGCCTTGGTGGGGGACAGGTACAGGGTGGTGGGGCGGCGCCCATAGGCCGAGATGCGCGAGTCGGTGCCGGTGCGCTGGGCGGCCAGGACCTCCGAGAGGGCGGGCAGCCAGGCGGCCAGGGATTTGCCTGAGCCGGTGCCGGTGGCGAGCACGGTGTGGTGGCCGCCGTGAACGGAGTCGGCGGCGGCAACCTGATGCGTCCAGGGGCGGTCCACGCCCAGACGGGCGTAGGCGGCGATCAGGTCGGGGTCCGCCCAGGCGGGCCACTCGCCGTGGCGGCCGGGGCGGGCCGGGGTGCGCTGCAGGTGAATCAGCCGGCTGTCGCGCGCGCCGATGCCTTCGAGCAGGTCGGTCAGGTCGCGCGCGGGCGAGTGCGGCTGGGTGGTCATGGGGCAAGTGTGCCGCAGGGGCCTGACGGGAACCGACAGCCGGGTGGTCAGGCGGGGTGAGACTGGCTTGGCGCAGATGCGGGGAGAGCGGGACGGGCGCCGAGCCCTCGCCGGGAGCAGATCGCTTCCCGCGTCATCCGGGATGACCTCATGATTAAGAGTTGTCGTGATAATGAGCATCCTGCTAGCATTTTACTAAAGTGCTAGCAGGAGGTCGTCATGGCGGATGTTCTGGTTCGGAACCTGCCCGATGAGACCCATCGGGCACTGAAGGCGCTGGCGAAGTCACATGGTCGCAGCATGGAGGCCGAGATTCGGCAGATCCTGGGACGGGCTGTGGCCGCGAATGAACACCCCGGCCTTGGGTCGCTGCTGACTTCAATACGCGATGAGCTTGGGCCTGTGGAACTCGACGTGGATCGTGACGGCAGTCCCTATGCCCCGGTGGATCTGTCGTGATCATTCTCGATACGAATGTCATCTCCGAGCCGTTGCGGAGCACACCGGAGCCGGCGGTTGTTGAATGGCTCGATCGGCAGCCTCAGGAGTCGCTGTTCGTCACCGCCCTGACGCTTGCCGAGTTGCGGCGGGGTGTTTTGGCCCTGCCGGAGGGGCGAGGACGAGACACGCTCCAGTACCGATTGGAGGAGACGCTACTGCCGTTCTTCGGCGACAGGATCCTTCCGTTCAATGGTGCTGCCGCAAGCGCCTGGGCGCAGTTGCAGGCGCGGGCAACCGGAACAGGGCGCCCCCTGCCGGTGATGGACTCCCTTATCGGGGCAATCGCGTATGCCCACTCGATGACACTGGCCACGCGGAATGGGCGCGACTTCAAGCCAATGGGATTGAAACTCATCGATCCGTGGACGGCATGAGTACCGGTTCGGTTGGCGCCTCAGACGGCATCTGCCACGATTACCGTATGCGCATCGAATCGCTCGGCTCGCTTACCGAGGCGGCGCTTGCCACAGCCGCTGACGGGGCCGCCTACGGGCGCGGCCCGGGCCTGGTGGACGCGGTCGGCGAACTTCGAATCGCTGACGGCGCCCGGGCGGCGGCGCCCGCACGACTTCACAACACCACCCGCCTGCGCAAGCAGCTGGAGAGGAACATTGACGACTCCAGCGGCGTGGCAGTCGATGTCTGCCAGCGTGCCGTGAGGCTCTACGCCCGCGCCTGCTGCGCGAGCCCGCCCGCGCCGGGCAAGCTTGGGCGCTAGCTGGCTAAGTTCCGCCTGGAATCCTCCGGGTGGCCCTCGCTCACCCTGGCGGAGTTCCTGCCGGTGCTGGGGAACGATGGCCTGAACGTCTGCCGGCGTGCGGCGGCCAAGGCGGAGGCGGCAGCCGAGACCGAGGGGAGGAGCCCGGACTTTGAGCTGAAGCAGATGCTGCTGGAGCTAGCCGATCACGACGGCGACGTCGACCGCGCCGTCCAGCTGCTGAGCCTGGGCGAGCACGCCGAGTACGGGGCGATCGTCGAGCGGCTGCTTGCTGCGGGTCGCCGTCGGGAGGCAATGGCCTACCTGGACCGGGCGGTCGACGAGGGGTGCGTGTCCATGAGCAACCTGGACTACTGACGCAGGCGAGGTGGCGGGTACTGGATTGATCTGCTGCGTGCGGCCGAGCTGTACCGCGAGGGAGGGCGCGACGAGGACGAGCTGGACATGGTTCGCGCCCTGTTCCGTCGTGCGCCCGCGCCGGAGATGCTCGACGTACTCACCACGGTCGGTGGCTGGACGGGCCGGGAGGATGCGGAGCGGGATGAGGTGCTGGCCGCGGCTGCCGACGGCGTGGCAGGGGCGGGGCGACGGAGTCTAATGATGCGGCTTCGGAGGGAAGCCGCGTGGCGGGCTGCCGCGCGTGGCTCGTCGATCGGCGCGAGCGGTTCCGGCGTCGCCCACCGTCCGCTAGGAGCCCGACCGGGTCGGGCTGTGAAGGCGGTCCGGCGATCGGAGTGCTTCCCGCATCGCCTCGACGGTAACTCTTCATTACTTTTAAGTAGTCTCACGCCCGGCGTTAGAGCGAGTAAGAGTGGCTCCGGCCGGCGTCGCAGAACACCGCGACGACGCCGAAAGCGAGATGGGGCAGGAGCTCTTGGGCTCTTAATTGCTCTTCCAGTTTGGAGTTGTGTTGGCGGGGGCTGGTGTGCGGCCGGTGCCGGGGCGCCCGGCGCGGGCCGTTGGGTTGTGAGGCGGGGGTGGCGGTCATTGGTGCCCGGGGCCGTCTACTACGCCGGTTAGGGCTTTAGTACGCCGGTTAGGTGTCTGTTGAAGGGCTCCGGAGCCTTCAGCACAGGTCTAACAGGCGTAGTAAACACCGAAGGGGCGTACCCAACACACTCTGCTGCCCCGCAGCCTCAGCACCGGCAGACCGTGGCGTCGCGGAGACCCGCACCGTCAATCGCCACACCCCCAAGCCGGAAGAACCTGGTTGGCCAGAGGGTCCGGTCAACACCGTCGTGCACCTGTTCTACGGCGTCGGTGGGGATCCCGTGCGGGTTGAGTCTTTCCGAACCGGATCGAGATTACCAGTCCGGGCAGGTTCCCGGGTCTGGTGAATCCCGCTGATCCGGCCTCGATCAGCCGGGATCCCCGGGCCACCCGGAGGGCGGTCAATAGCGGGTCGGGCCGCATATAAGGCAGCATGAGGCCCTCCGACGCCCTCCGGGCGCGCCTGTCCTGCTGGCGTCCCTGAGAGTCCAATACCTGAGAGGAAGAACGTGCCACACATCGTTGCGCAAGACGGAACCCGCCTCTACTACGAGGATCGGTCGGCCAAGGAATCGGGCGCGGCGGAGGAGACGCTCCTGGTGATCCACGGCCTGGGCTCCTCTCACTACGACCTGGCGGAGTTCATCGACGACCTGAATCAGGACTACCGGGTGGTCTTCTACGACCAGCGCGGGCACGCCGATTCCGACCGCGCCCGCATGCACCTGAACGTGCGCACCCTCGGGCAGGACCTGAACGACGTCGTCGAGCAGCTCGGCTTGGACGGCGTCACGGCCGTCGGCCACTCCATGGGGGCGGCGGCCATCTTCAGCTATGTGGGCCAGTATGGAACCGGGCGCCTGCGGCGCATCGTCGCGGCGGACATGTCGCCGTACCTGCGCAACGACGGCTGGAAGGGCGGCATCGGCAGAGGCGAGTGGACCGATGAGGACTTCCACCGCGATCTGGACCGCCTGTTCGACGACGGCGGCTACGGTTCGTGGTACATAGCCAAGACGCTCATGAACCCGAAGCTGCAGAACCTGCCGGCCGACCAGGAGGAAGAGGCCATTGAGGCGATGCGTGAGTCGGTTGACCCGCTGGCCTTCGCCGCTCTGTGGTACTCGCTGTTCCGCACCGACCAGCGCCCGGTGATGGACCGGATCGACGTGCCCTTCCTGTACCTGATGCCCGAGATCCCGCTGTACTCGACGGTGAACACCGATTACATACGCGCCCACGTCACCGGCGGCTTCACCCTGGCCGACGACTTCCCCGACACCACGCACCTGATCCTGTCGGAGGCGCCTCACGAGGCGGCGGCCCGCGTGCGGGCCTTCGTGGTGGGCGACTAGCGGCGCGCGTGAATGCGGCTTCGCGGGGAACTCGCGCGTTGTGAGGCGCCGCGGAGAGCGAAGGCCCGAGGAGCCGCGGTAGGGCGCGCCCCAGCCGGGCGTCTTGGAACGTCGCGCGCAGGTGGTCGCGCCGACGTTACTTGGTCGAGACGGATCGGTAGACCTTCGCCTTGCCGGGACTACGCCGCGGTGGTGATAGTGATACGACCGCCCAGGGCGCGGACCACCCGGGCGACCGTTTGGAAGGACGGATTGCCAGTGTCGGATAGGGATTTGTACAGGGACTCGCGTCCGACGCCGACCTGCTCCGCTATCCCGCTCATACCCTTGGCGCGGGCGATATCGCCGAGGGCTGCTTGAAGCAGCTTGGGATCGTCCTGCGCTGCGGCCTCGTTCAGGTAGGCGATGATCGCGTCGTCATCGTCCAGGTAGTCGGCCGCGTCCCGGCGTATGAGGCTCATGTCCAGTCTCCTGTTCTCCTGAGGTCCTCGAGTATCGTGCGTGCCTTGCTGATGTCGGCGCGTTGGCTTCCTTTGCTGCCCCCGAGGAGCAGATCGTATCCTCTGGGATACGGTATGTCATGTCGTCGCCTCCTTTCGAATCGCATCGCGGCCACAGTAGGCCTCGCCTCTGACATAAATTAGGTCGGAATCGCTGTTGCGCTCGTGCTGAGTCGCCCGAAGGGAGATCCGTCGGCGTGGCTCCGAGGAGCTGGAGATCTGGCTGGGGAACTATCGGCGAGCACGGTAGCGCCGCCCCGGTGCCTGGTACTCATTCGGCCCCGCGCACGCCTTCCAGCAGGGGACTGGCCTGGCCGGACCAGGAGATGGCCAGTTGGTCGCGGGCGCGCGTGGCGGCCACGTACAGCAGTGAGCGCTCGCGCAGCAGCGCATCATCGTGATCGGCCTCGGAGTACTCCTGCTCCCGCAGGGACCGGGGGATCGCCTCCACGGACACGTCGAAGAGCAGCACCTTGCGGAACTCCAGGCCCTTGGCGCGGTGCATGGTCATAACCACCGGCCGGCCCCGGCCGACCGCCTCACGCTCCACGGGGCGTACCTCCACACCCCGGTGCGCCAGTCCGGTGACGACGTTGTCCCGCTGGTAGCGGTCGCGCACCAGGATGGCGATGGACTCCGGGGCGCCCGCCCCCGAGTAGCGGTCCTCCTCGAGCCACAGGTTCAGCAGTGCCGCGGCATCATCGAGTTCGGCGGCATGATCCTTGGCGTGTAGCAGCAGCGGGTCGGGCCCGGAGCGCGGGGACACATAGTGGTGCTGCTCCGCCTGGCCCTCCAGGTCTTCGAACGTGCCGCGTTCCAGGATCTCGAAGGCCAGATCCAGGTTCTGCCGGGTGGTGCGGTAGTTGCGCGTCAGCCGTCGCGACCTGCCCCGCACCTGGATGCCGTAGTGGCTGAGCGTGATCTTCTTGCCGTAGATCCGCTGGTGTGAGTCCTCCGCCAGGAACAGGTCATCGGGCCCGGGCTCGACCAGCGCGCGCAGCAGCTGCAGGTGGGCCGGCGTGAGGTCCTGCGCCTCATCCACCAGCACATGGTGGTACGGCCGGGGCACTCCGCGCTCCGCCTGCGCGTCCAGCCAGGCGGCGGCCAGCGCCAACAGCTCGGCGAAGGAGGCGACGCCGAGTTCGGCACTGCGGTCCCGATACTTCTCGATCACGCTCCACACGGCCGCGCGCTTGCGCCGGTCCAGCGCCACGCCTCGGCCCGGCCGCCGGATGCGCAAGTACTGCTGGAGCGTGGTCACTCGCTGCGGCAGCACTACCAGTTCGTACTCCGATTCCAAGAAGTCCTTGGAGCGCAGGTTCTCCGGCAGGTCATCGCCAATGAGGGTCAGGGCGTCATCCCAAAGGTTCTTCCGGGTCACGGCCAGCACGTTCGTGCGCCGCCTGCCGAGCACCTGCGCGGCGGTGTCGGCGATGGCCGCACCGGCCCGCTGGAGGATCGCCCGGGCCACCTTGTCCAGTCCGCTGACCATCAGGCCGGGCTGTCCCACCTGCTCGGTGAAGTTGAGCGACGGCTCGAGCTCCGCGACCTGCCGACGCAGGTCGTCGGCCAGGTTGCGCGTGTAGGTGGTCAGCAGGATGTGCGGCTCCTGCCCGGCTGCGGCGTCACGCCTGGCCAACTCGACGGTACGGTGCACGGCGACGACGGTCTTACCCGTCCCGGCACCGCCGGAGATACGCATCGGTCCGTTCGGGCGACTGTCCACCAGTGCTCGCTGTTGCGGGTGGAGGAAGACCTGCCACTGGGCGAAGGTGAGTCCGTCGATGGCACGGCGCAGGTCCTCATCGTTCTCGATCCAGGTGAAGGAGGAGCGGGCGGCGCGCGTGCGCAGTCCCTCGATGAGCTCCGAGTCGGAGGAGTCGGCGGCCACCTGCTCCGGGCGGCGCAACTGGAAGTCGTCGCGGACGTCATCGATTGTGGAGCCCGTGGCCAGGGCGAGCAGCGCCTCCCCCTGCCAGGGCACCTCCGCGGTGGTGGCCAGGTCCAGCAGCTGGGATTCGCGGCTGGCTGCCAGCGCGGCGGCGGCGAGGGCGACGTCGATGCCGAGCTCGTCGCGCAGCACCTCAATGCTCAGGCCCTGCGGCCAGGTGGGGGCAGCATCGCGGCTGGCGACGACGACGGCGTCCTCCAGGACCGTCGCCGCGGCATCGGGGGCAGGCGCAGTGGCGGCCCCCGTTCCTGCGGCGGCCCCGGCTCCCGCCACCTGACCGCCCTGCACCGCCCCCGGGGCCGGGTGCGCAGGCGATCCCGACGCCGCGGCGGAAGCGGCGTCCTGACGCGCCTGGGCGTTGGCGGCCTGGAGGCGGGCGGCCTCGCGCGCGATCTCCGCGGCCTCACGCTGGGCGGCATCCAGCTTGGCCTGCGCCTCCCGCCGGGCCTGCTCGACGGCGTCGGCCCCCTGTGCGATGGCGTCCTGAATCCGGGTCACCTCGGTGGTGCCGTTGGCGGGGTTGATGCGGACGGTGACGGATTCGGCAATCTTGATCGCATCGTCGTGTGGCCAGATGCCGTGGAAGACGTAGACGGGCTCGGCATCCGCGTTCAGCTCAAACAGCACCGCCCGGTAGAAGCGGGTCACCCGGGCCGTACGCACGCGCCGGTCCCGAGCATTCCGGATGGGCTCCACATGCAGACCGGCGCTGGTGGCGCCGTCGGCGAGCTTGTTCAGGAACGGGCCGATCTTGGCCTGCAGTGACGGATCCTTGGCGGTCGCATCCTTGACCTTGCTGCTCGGCCAGACGATTGCGGGCATATCAGTGTTCCTTCAGGAGTGCGGAGACTTCTGCGGCGGTGGAGGCGGGATCATCCCCGGCGACGACGGACCGCCAACCGGCCGCCTGCAATATTGCCACGTCGCCTTCGAGCGGCTGGTAGACGACGGCGACCCGCTGCTCCTTCCACGACAGCTCGGTCATAACGCCGTCGGCGACCTCCTGCCCTTCGCCGTCGCGGGCAATGCCGGCCCGGGCAAGGTGGGGCAACAGGGCTAGGACTTCATCAGCCATGAGCGTGGGGTCAACGGCGTCCCAGCCGAGTTCATGCATGGTTTCGACGGGGACCCCGCTGCCGCTGACGGCGGCCTCGGCGGCGGCCCGCTCCTGCAACTCGGTCAGGGCCAGGGAGGTGGTGGTGATGGTGACGGGCGCCTGCGCCAGGGCGAGCACGTTGCTGAGTCGCAACCAGGTGCGCCAGGACTCGGCGTGAACCGGAGAGGCCAGGGCCTCCTCGGAGTCGTCGAGCACGAGCGCCATGCCGGTGGTGGCGGTGCCGGTGAGCTGTATTGCCAGAGACAGGTGATCGGCCACGAATACCGAGCAGGAGGTCTGGGCGGAGGCAGTGGTCGGTTCGGGGAGCCTGTCGCCGGGGCGCAGCGCCCGCAGCGCCTCCCAGAGGGGGTCATTGTCAGGACTGGTGGCGGGCGCATACCGCATGGCGGCGCCCCCGGCCAGGGGCAGGTGACGGGTGGCGCCGAGGATGAGCGGGCTCCAGACGGAGTCGGCCAGGGCGCTGAGGGCCGTGCCGGTGGGGCCTTGGCCGTCGGCGTCGTCCAGCAGCATGGTCACCAGCAGCTCCATGGGGCCGCCGCGCCAGGCGGTCAGGGCCTGCTCCGTGACGGCGCCCGCACGGGTGGGGCGCGGCATCCCGGTGCGCAACTGGGTGACGGCGGGATCGTCGAGCCAGGTGGGCTCCCATGCGTCCGTCAGGTCCTCAAAGCCCAGGGAGATGACCCGGTAGCCGTGTGCGCGCAGACGGGCCCGCTTGGCGGCGTCGTCGGCGAGCCGGTTATGGGACAGGCTGGCGTGGTAGCCGCGGCCGTCGGTGTAGACGGCGATGGGGGAGCGCCCCAACGGCCGCTGGCAGGTGAAGTCGGGGCGGGTGCCGTGAGCGTCGAGCTGCGGCCGAATGCGCCAACGACCACCGTCCAGGTCGAGCGCGGGCGCGCCGGAGGGGCTGGCCACGGTGGTCACATTCACGGTCTTGCTCAGTCGCCGCGCCAGCACGGTGCGGAAGCTAGCCTCCAGGGGACTCTCGCCGACGCCGGCGTGCACGGCCTCATCGGTCACCGCCCAGGTGGGTACGTGCGGGTCGAGGTCGGTGAACAGCTCCTCCTCATCCATGGCCAGCAGTTGCCGCAGCGCGTGCAGTGCGGCAGCGCGGGTCACCCCGGCGGATGTCGCGTGGGGCTGCAGGCAGCGGTGGCACATGGCGGCGTCCTCACCGCGGCACGGGCATTCCTCCAGGTGCCGGCCGGTGGTGACGATCAGCTCCCACAGTCGTTCGGGGCCGTCGAAGTCCGTCAGGTAGCCGGTGCCGGTGGTGACGATGGTCGGCTCGGGGCGGTGACTGCCCTTGGTGGTCAGGCGCCAATATGCGTCTTCCTGGTGCCGGTAGGGGCGAGCCCGGGGTCCCAGTCGAGGGCGTCGGAGCGGGCGCTCGCGGGCAGGTACGGCAGGCGCAGCCGCACGTAGGGGCCGACGAAGATGCCCTGCTCGGGGTCCTGGAGGAAGTCGGCGAGGGTCCGCCGCGGCTCCGCGTCCGTGAGTGCGAAGTTGGTGGAGAGGTAGTCGACGATGGAGCGGCGGATGCGTTCGGCCTGGAGGCTGGGCAGGAGGAGGGACATGGGTCAGCCTTGTGGGCCGTAGGGGCGGGGGAGGCGGCTGGGCCCGGCGTTGGGGGTGAGACGGTGTGCCCCGGGCGGGGTGGTAGAACGCGACGGCGTACCCGGCGGGAGATGCGGCTCACAGGGGCGAGGGTACCGCAGGGGCGGGTATGAGGCGTCGGCATGGGCGGAGGCTGGTGTTGATGAGCAACATGTACATTTTGAGCGTTATTGCACATACTGAGCATCATGACCGAAATCAGTGTATCCGCCGCGCGCAGCAGGCTCGCTGACGTCATTGACGACGCCCGCGTGCACCATGCGCCCGTCTTCCTCACCCGCCGGGGCCGTCGCGTTGCGGCGGTCATCGATGCGGAGGACCTTGAGCGCCTGACCGAGGCCGCGGAGGACCTTGAGGACATCAAGGCGGCCGAAGCGGCTCGTGCGGAGGTTGCCGAGCACGGCACCATTCCCTGGGATGAGGTCAAGGCGGACCTCGGGCTGGCATGACGTACCGGATCGAGTTCAGCCCCGCAGCCGCGCGCCAGCTGCGCAAGCTGGACGGCCGAGCTCGGCTCCGGGTTCAGGCGGTGGTTGAGCTGCTGGCGCAGGAGCCTCGTCCCTCTGGGGCCAAGAAGCTGGTCGGAGGGCGGGGCGAGTGGCGCGTGCGCAGCGGCGACTACCGCATTGTCTACGAGGTCCACGATGGTGTGCTGCTGGTGCTGGTGCTCGCCGTTGAGCTCGAGCGGCTCGGCAAGCGTTGAGCGTGGCGGGCGCCGGGATCGTCTACTACGCCGGTTCGGTGTTTGCTGAAGGGCTCTGGACCCTTCAGCAGAGGTCTAACTGGCGTAGTAGACGCCGAAGAGGCGTACCCAACGGCGAATCGGCGTAGTAGACCGCGCGGTCGCGGGGACAAGGAACCGACGCCCACGTCGCCAACCACCACACCCGCCATCACGACGAGCCCCTAACCGCGTGGATCGAGTCAGCGGGCGTGCTTGTTGTTGACCAGGACTTCTCGACACCACGCATAGACGGCATGTCCCAGTGGGCCGGCGACCACGCCATCATCCTTGTCAACTCCCGGATGCCGACTGACCGGCGTCGTCTGACTCTGGCTCATGAGCTCGGCCATCTTGTAATGCACTCCCAGCACCAGGACGAAGACGTCGAGACACAGGCGAGTGCCTTTGCCGCCGAGTTCTTGATGCCCGAGCACGTCATACGCCCCCAGTTGCGTGCGCTCACCCTCGGTAGGCTTCTCGACCTCAAGCAGGAGTGGGGTGTGTCCATGCAGGCTCTTATGGAGCGGGCGCACGCCCTCGGCGCCGTCAGTGCACAGGAGCGTCAGGACTTCTATAAGCGGCTCTCGCGTCGCGGGTGGCGCAAGCAGGAGCCCGGCAGCGACACGTTGCCGCCAGAGACGCCCCGCCTGGCAGCGAGCGTCGGGAAGGCCCTTGCGGATGCCGGGCTCACCGACGCGGAAATCCGTGAACTCGTCGGTGTAGCGCCTGGCAGGCCCTCGCCCTTCATCCCCGAGGCGCGCGGCCTGCACCTGGTCGCATGACCGGTTGGCTTGTCAGCCCCGGTAGACTGGCTTGCCAACCGATGGGCTGGTGTCTGCCGCCGGGCTCTTCGGTCGACGTTGTTACTCTCACGGGTGAGGCCAGGCCTCGCGCTGGCGTGCCATGGTCGCGTGTATGGGGTTTCCGGGGGAGGGACTGAGTCATGAGGACTGTTGAGGAGATGCTTGATGAGCTAGAGAATGCCAATGGTGGTGAGGGGCCGGATCCTGTAGCGACGGTCGACGATCCTGCTCTCGCGCGAGTCGCGGTGGCGCATATGCGTGCGCGTGCCGCTGAGCACACGCTCGATGATGCCGTTATGGCGGCGCGTGAGGCCGGCCGGTCGTGGCAGGCGATCGGCGATGTGCTCGGCATGACCCGGTAGGAAGCGAACAAGCGCTTCCATGCGGCCTAAGGGGTCAGGTGTACCGCGTGATGGTGCGTGGTGTGAGGTTACTTACGGCTGCTACCCTCTCAAACCGGAAGAGCCATATATGCCTGCCCCTCCAACCGGGAGAGTCATCGGCCTTCTGCAGTGAGGCGCCATCTTTGAGCCTTTGCGGCGCGTGCGAAGTCCGGGGCGCCGCAAAGGGCAAGATGGTCGAGCAGGGCTCCGATGGTGAGTTGCGGCCTGTGCGAGGACCGCGCCTGTCGCCACAGTGCGGACATGACAGTGGAGGGAGCCAGGTCGAGTTGGTGCAAGAGGAAGACATCGGGGGTCTGAACCTCGATGTGACATGGTTTGAGGGTAGCTGGCGGGTAGTCCTTGATGTTATTGGTGACGATGACGTCGGCGCGGCCCATGATGGCGGCGGCCACGACATGGCGGTCATCCGGATCAGGGAGGCTGATGGCGGTTTCCAGTGCTTTCCAGCCGGTCACTGAGGCATCACTGAAGGCGGTGTCCATGGCTGCGGCTCGGCGTCGGATGGCGTCAGCGGGCAGTTGAGGATGAACTTCTTCAATCGCATGGACCGTCTCGGCGATGATTCGAGCGCTCCACAAGGGACGGTAGAGACCGTCCTCAGCGAGTCGCAGGAGGGTGTCGGCCAGCGTTACCGGGACAAGCACACAGGCGTCCAACATCGCCGAGAAAAGGGCCATGGCGGCGCGTCGCCTGTCAGCTCTTGCGGGCGCGTCGCAGGGCGGCTGTGTAGTCCGCTGCGGTGTCGTCGTACAGGCCGCTCTCCACCGCTTCGCGGGTCATGGCGTCCAAGGTGTCGCTGTGTTCCTGGGCTGACTGGCGCTGGTACTCGACGACGTCGGCGAGTCGGACCCGGCGGTGCCTGCTGCCTGTGGGGCGCTCGAAGGGGAGGCGGCCGGACTCCAGGAGATTGACGAGGGTGGGGCGGCTGATGCCGAGGAAGTCCGCGGCCTCCTGGGTTGTCAACATCTGGTCGACGGGCGCGACGGTAATCGCGCGGCCCTGCGACATAGCGTGGACGACGTCGCTGAGGATCCGGTAGACCTCCATTGGGAGACCGACGGTCTGACCATCAGGCCCGACAAGCACGGCCGGCTCTCTCACCTGGTCCAGGAAGCGGGACAGGTCGAGCATCGGCTCGAGGTCCTCAGGAGGCAGGGTCGTCGAGTGCGTCATTGTGGTCGTGGCGCTCATGGCACCACCTTAGCCGACGAATCGAAAAAACCGAAAGCCGGTAGGGCGTGCACTCGCCGACAGTCAGGAAGAGGACGCTCACGGCTGACTATCTCGCTCTCGGCCTGGGCAGCTGGGATGCAGACCGGGAGGGCAAGACTCTATCGTTCAAGCGGGATCTGTCCTCGCCGATAGGCTTTAGCTCACTGAGCCTTTCTCATCAGGGGAGGTTGTTGTTCAGGTTGAGGATGACTAGCGCGGTGGCGGTGATTTTGGTGATGGCCGATGGGTGGAGGGTGACTCGCTTGAGGGCCTTGAAGCTCTTGAGCAGGGCGTTGGCTGTTTCGGCGGGGGCTCGCAGGTGGGCTTGGACCTGGTTGTAGGAGCGTGTCCCGGTGTCGGGTTTGGAGCCCTTGATGGGCACCTTGATGCCGATGCCGGCACCTACGTAGCCTTTGTCCGCCAGCGTCACTGTGCCCTGGGCGGCTACCGGGTATAGGGCTGGCAGCATGTGGGTACGGGCGGCCTTGATGTCGTGGACCGAGCCGGGCTCGACCGGCGAGGTCCACACCGGATAGCCGGTTGAGTCGGTAAGCACTTGGATGTTCCCGCGTGAGGCGCCTTGTGCTTGCCCGAGTACCACAGGTGGTAGCCGGTGTCGGGGTCACGCTCGGCGACCCGGTCGGTGCGGATCAAGGTTCCGACCCCAGGCACACGAACGGCTTGCCGTTGTCCTTGAGCCGGCGTAGCACCTCGGGTAGGTCCGGCGCCTTTGAGGACACTATGCCCAGGGCCTCGCGGCTGGTACCGGTAAGCGGTGGCAGGGGACACGCCTGCGTCGCGGGCGATGCCGGCCACATCTGTGGCGTGGATCAGCCAGCGCAGCAGCATGACAGCCTGTACCCAGCTGGTGGCGGCCCGCTGCCAGGGACGCACATCATGACGACGGCGGTGGGCGGCGATCCACCGGGACACAGTCCGGGCAGTGGAAACTGGGACGCCCGTGAGTGGCACGATAGGACACCCGCGCGGGGCCTCTTTTCGGGCTTGGTTTTTTGGTCGAAACACATGCTGCCGGAAGGCTCCGCGTGCACC
Source organism: Actinomyces qiguomingii (assembly GCF_004102025.1). Classification (NCBI taxonomy): domain Bacteria; kingdom Bacillati; phylum Actinomycetota; class Actinomycetes; order Actinomycetales; family Actinomycetaceae; genus Actinomyces; species Actinomyces qiguomingii. Next base: position 401,191 of record NZ_CP025228.1, read on the forward strand.
CACCAACGACACACCCACCTTCCCGCACCACCCCAACGATCCCAACCCCCCGCCCTCAACCCCGGTGAGAAAGACTCAGTGCCTGGCACGGCTGCGCCGACGAAGTACAGGGTGTCCGTGTATGACTAATCGAGGTAAGCGATCTGCATAATCCGAGTATGTCACCGCGGCTGTGACAAGTCCGGCCCGACATGACATTAAAGCGTCTACCAGGTACCCGGCCCCTACAGTTTCGGTCTTCCGCGGAAGACGTCGGCTGGCGAACTTGAACGTGTTCACTCACCCGGCCCCGCGTACCCCTTCCAGCAGGGGACTGGCCTGGCCGGACCAGGAGATGGCCAGTTGGTCGCGGGCGCGCGTGGCGGCCACGTACAGCAGTGAGCGCTCGCGCACCAGGATGGCGATGGACTGCGGGGCGCCCGCCCCCGAGGCGCGGTCCTCCTCGAGCCACAGGTTCAGCAGTGCCGCGGCATCATTGAGTTCGGCGGCGCCGCTCCTGCCCGGCGCGGCGTCGCGCCCGCCCAGCTCGAAGGTTTTGCGTACGGCGACGACGGTCTCGGCGCCGAGGCCGCCGTCCCGCGGCGTGGCGAGGAGGATCGGCTCTACGAGTGATCCTGCTGATGACGCGCGTGCCGAGGCGTTTCGTGGCCGGGTGTCGGATGACGGTCCAGAGGAGGTCAATGGTGAGCGCGATGAGCTCGCTGGTCCAGGGGCATCCGAGCATGCAGAGGATCAAGGTGGTAAGCAGGTGCGAGACCAAGGCAAAGAGCAGGTGGCGTAGGGCGGAAGAGAGAAGGCTCCGAGGCAATGATGTACTCATGCCTGAGTAGTGGTCGGACTGCTCCTCACTGCCGCTCGTCCGCGACAACGCGGGGATTCCAGCGGATCGCACCGTTGACAGCCAAGGTTGTGGTCAAGCGCGTGGCAGCCAGCGGTTGTGCCCGGACGATGACGGGCGACTCTGCTTTGGAGGCTGAAGATGTCGGTGGTATGCGGCAAACTTGTGCATGAGTTCGGGACGCGAAGGAGAACCCCATGACCGTAGTCCGTGTGGATGTCGCGCCCGACCTGCTGCGTTGGGCCGTCAGGCGGGCGCGCTGGGACGAGGAGACCATCCGTCGTCGTGCCCCCAAGTTCGATGACTGGATTGATGGCACCAGGCGCCCCACTCTCAAGCAGGTGGAGAAGTTCGCTTCTGACACACACACGCCCTTCGGGATGCTCTTCCTGCCTACTCCGCCGGTCGAGGAGATCCCTATCCCGGACATGCGGACCATTCGCGACGCCGGAGTCCGCGCGCCGTCCGCCGACCTGCTGGAGACGATCTACCTGTGCCAAAGGCGCCAGGACTGGTATCGCGACGACGCCCTGGAACTGGGCGCTTCCCCGCTCGGCTTCGTGGGGTCTGCAACGCTGGCGACTCGGGCGGAGGATGTCGCCGCCCGCATAAGGGAAGTGCTCCGCCTGGACGAGCGGTCCGCCTCTAACTCGGCAGCCGCGATGACGGACCTCATCAAGCGTGTTGAGACCATCGGGGTCCTGGTCATGGTCAGTGGGATCGTCGGCGCGAACACGCACCGCGGGCTCGACCCGGAGGAGTTTCGCGGATTCGTTCTGGCTGACGACATCGCTCCGCTCATCTTTGTAAACGGTGCCGATACGAAGGCCGCGCAGATCTTCACTCTCGTTCATGAGCTCGCCCACCTGTGGCTGGGACGCAGCGCTCTCTCCGACGCCACTACAGGTGCTGTGAAGGGAACGAAAGAGGAGGAGCACTGGTGCAACCAGGTTGCTGCGGAGGTGCTGGTCCCCCTCGAGTCGCTCCGTGAGGAGTGGGCAGGAAGCTACGGTGAGGACGAACTGGAGCGACTGGCCGCCCACTACAAGGTCAGCACTCTTGTGGTGCTTGCCAGGCTCCGAGAAGTTGGGCGACTGACCTGGGACGAGTTCATGTCCCGGTACGACGCCGAACGCATGCGGGTCATGGAAGTCATGCAGTCCAGTCGTAGCAGCGGTGCGGGTGGGGAGTACTACAACACTCAGTTGCGGCGTCTGGGGCGCCCATTCACCCGGGCGGTGGTCTCTTCGACCCTGGAGGGGCGGACGACGTACCGGGATGCCTACCGGATGCTGGGGACAGCGACGCACTCGACCTTCGAGGGGTTGGCAGAGAGCGTGGGCAAGCTTGATGCACCATTCCACCCGCGCGGCGGAGCGCTGAAGCTCGCCCTGAGCTAAGTCTCCCGGAGCCATGAGCCCGGGTCAGTAGCCGGCGTGGCACAGTTCGACTGTTCGCCGGAGCGCCCTGCTTTCGTGTCGGAGGCAGGTGCGACACTGTCCCGTGGTGCCCGACCCCGGCACCGCCCCGACGACGAGAACGAGGAACCCGTGACCAAAGAGACCGAGCGCGCCGAGCTCCACCGGACGATCTGGAAGGTCGCCAACGAGCTGCGCGGAAGCGTGGACGGCTGGGACTTCAAGGCCTACGTCCTGGGCTTCCTCTTCTACCGGTTCATCTCGGAGAACCTCACCGAGTACATCAACGCCGGAGAGCATGAAGCCGGTGAGCTGGAATTCGACTACGCGGCACTGGGCGACTCCGAGGTACGCGAGGCGCGCGACGACATCATCAACGAGAAGGGCTTCTTCATCGCCCCGTCGGAGCTGTTCGGCAATGTGCGCGAGCGGGCGCCGCACGATGAGAACCTCAACGAGACGCTGTCCAGGATCTTCAAGAACATCGAGCTCTCCGCCTTCGGCACCGGGGCCGAGTCGGACCTGCGTGGCCTGTTCGACGACGTCGACGTCAACTCCAACAAGCTCGGCTCCACGGTCGCCCAGCGCAACGAGAAGCTGGTGCGGATCATCAATGCCATAGGGGATCTCGACCTGTCATACGGTGACTCGACCATCGACACCTTCGGTGACGCCTACGAGTTCCTGATGACCATGTACGCCTCTTCGGCGGGCAAGAGCGGAGGGGAGTTCTTCACCCCGCAGGAGGTCAGCGAGATGCTGGCGCGCATCGCCGTGGCCGGCAAGACGAGCGTGGACCGGGTGTATGACCCGGCCTGCGGCTCAGGTTCGCTGCTGCTCCAGTTTGCCAAGGTGCTCGGCAAGGAGAACGTCCGTGGCGGGTTCTTCGGCCAGGAGATCAACCTGACCACCTACAACCTGTGCCGCATCAACATGTTCCTGCATGACATTAACTTCGCGGACTTCAACATCGCCCACGGGGACACACTGCAGCATCCGGCGCACTGGGACAACGAGCCCTTCGAGGCGATCGTCTCCAACCCGCCGTACTCGACGCACTGGATCGGCAAGGACGATCCAACCCTCATCAATGACCCGCGCTTCGCCCCCGCGGGCATCCTGGCCCCGAAGTCGAAGGCCGACCTGGCCTTCACCATGCACATGCTGTCCTGGCTGGACGTCAAGGGCACGGCGGCGATCGTCGAGTTCCCCGGTGTCCTGTACCGGGGCGGGGCGGAGCAGAAGATCCGCAAGTACCTGATCGAGAACAACTACGTGGAGGCGGTCATCCAGCTACCGCCCGACCTGTTCTTCGGCACGACGATCGGCACCTGCATCATCGTGCTCAAGAAGTCGAAGACCACCAACGATGTCTTCTTCCTCGATGCCTCTGACCAGTTCGTCCGCACCGGCAACAAGAACCATCTCGCGCCCGAGCACCGCGACTTCATTGTCGATGCCGTGGCGAAGCGTGAAGTGGCGGCGCACCGCTCTGCTGTGGTAGGCGCGGAGCAGCTTGCGGAGAACGGCTACAACCTCTCGGTGTCGGCCTACGTGGAGGCAGAAGACACACGCGAGGAGGTAGACATCGTGGCGCTGAACGCTGAGATCGCACGCATCGTGGCGCGCCAGGCCGAGCTGCGTGCCAGCATCGACGCGATCGTCGCCGACCTGGAAGGGGACGCCAAGTGAGCCGCATCGATGACCTGGTCAAGGAACTGTGCCCCGACGGAGTGGAGTACAAGCCGCTGGCGACGTTGTTCAACACGCGGAATGGCTACACGCCGCGGAAGACTGACGCCGAGGCATGGTCCGGCGATGAGGTGCCTTGGTTCAGGATGGAGGACATCCGGGCTAACGGTAGAATCCTCAGTGATTCGATGCAGCGGATATCAAAGTCTGCGGTTAAAGGTGGTCGGCTGTTTGCCGCAGATTCGATCTTGGTAGCAACATCCGCAACGATCGGAGAGCACGCGCTGATCCGGGTGCCGCATCTCTCGAACCAGAGGTTTACTTGCCTCACGTTGAAGGATGAGTATCGCAGCTGCTTCGATATCAAGTTCCTGTACTACTACTGCTTCCGCCTGGATGAGTGGTGCAAGAAGAACACTACGGTCTCGAGTTTTCAGTCAGTTGACATGGTTGGCTTCAAACGGTTCCGGTTCCCGATTCCTCCGCTTGCGGTGCAGCGCGAAATTGTGAGAATATTGGATCAGTTCACCCAGCTGGAGGCGGAGCTGGAGGCGGAGCTGGAGGCCCGTAGGGATCAGTATGCCTATTATCGTTTGGAGCTGCTTGCGCGTGCTGCGCAGTCCGCCCTGCCGGTTGCGCTTAAGAGTCTTGGTAGGTGGGTTGGAGGAGTTACGCCATCTACGCGCAACTCGTTATATTGGGATGCTGCAAGTGTTCCTTGGTTAACCCCTAAAGACATGGATGCTGATGTGGTCTGTCGCACTGGAGATATGGTGACTGAAACCGCCGTACGCGAAACCTCGCTGCATATGGTTCCCGAAGGGAGCGTCGCGATCGTGTTCCGCTCGAACATTTTGCGGCGAAAACTTCCGATTGCGTATGTCGGCATCGAAGTAACTTTGAATCAGGATATGCGAGCTTTGCTGCCCGGTCACGGTGTGGACCCCGTCTATGTGTCCGAAGTTCTTCGAGCTGAGGAGCATCTTCTGCGGAGAAGGTACGTCCGCACCGATGGTTCTATGGCGGCGGTCGAGTCTAAGCGTTTTCTTTCGCATGAAATCCCGTTACCGCCCTTGCCTGTTCAGCGTACGGCTGCAGACATGCTCGAACAGTTTCGGACGTTGGTCGGTGACCTCAACTACGGCCTGCCGGCGGAGATCGCGGCGCGGCGCAAGCAGTATGAGTACTACCGGGACAGGCTCCTGACCTTCCCGGAGAAGGGCGCATCAGCATGACCGGCAAGCATATTGAGATATTCTTGGTGGACGGCAAGTCTGGTGGGATCACGACGGCAGATGTTTCAGGCTGGACTGGACACATCCTTTCCGGTCCGAGAACTATGCTTAAAGAACTCCGTGCCCGATGGGATGCGCAGACGAACGGCGTATACCTGCTTCTCGGCGAGGATCCTGAGGCAATCGAGTCCACTCGATGCTACATCGGCAAGACTGAGAACTTCGCAGAGCGGTTTGTTGACCATGATCGCAAGAAGGACTGGTGGACGCGGGCGGTTGTTATCTCATCTCGCGAAGATGCCTTCAACCAAGGTCACTGGGGCTACCTGGAATCCCGCATGTTGGAGATCGCGGCGGAAGCGAAAAGATGTTCTCTGACGGATAACGTTCAGACCCCGAAGCCACGTAAGCTTTCAGAAGCTCAAGTCTCGGATACCGATGCTTTCTTGACGCAGGTTCGTTCTGTTCTGCCTGTCCTCGGTGTGAACGTGCTGAGTAATGTCAGGACGGAGCGAAGTGGCGTAGCGTCTCTGAGTGATTTTGACTCGCCGACATTCCGGTTGTTCAGTCAAGGGAGAGGGGTTGATGCGCGCGCACGCGTAAGTGGGTCCGAGTTCATCATGCTTGAAGGGTCAATTATCGTAGGCTCATGGGGCGGCCCTGGCCAGAACAACGAGGGCCATAGTCAGAGCACTAGGCGGCTATACGCATCGTATCGCGCGCAGCATGAGAAACTTATCGATGACGGCTCAATCGTTGTGAAGGGTCCTACTGGTACCTTGACTCGCGATATCCCCTTCAGCTCTCCGTCCACTGCGGGAGCGATCGCGCTCGGGCGCTCCTGCAACGGACGGGCAAGCTGGACCTGGGAAGGAGGCACATACGCCGACTGGGAGAACGGAGACCTGCCTCCATCCAATGCTGAAGTCGAAGAAGGACAGGGCGAGGCGAGCAGGATCGCCGTCGTCGGCCCGTGACTGGAACGCAGAGAGACAACACTGACATGACCATCCGCGAAGCCCACGCCGTACGCATTGAACCCGTCATACTGACCGACGAGGCCACCGTCGTCGGCGCCTACGAGCCGAGCGAACGTACCAGCAAGGCGTACCAGTCCGAAGCGGACCTTGAACGCGCCTTCATTGCACAGCTCCAGGACCAGGCGTACGAGCATATCGAGTTCAGTCCCGACAACGCGGAAGCCGAACTCATAGCCAACCTCCGCACCCAGCTTGAGGCGCTCAACGACTACCGCTTCACCGACGCCGAGTGGAAGCGCTTCTTCGAGCACTCCATCCTCACCACCGGAGGCGCGCTCGACGTCGTCGAGAAGACCCAGCGCATCCAGGAGGACCACGTCCAGGTCTTCACCCGGGACAACGGCGAGTCCAAGAACATCCGCCTCATCGACAAGCAGCACATCCACAACAACCGACTGCAAGTCACCAACCAGTACGTCGCCACCAACGCTGCGCGCTCCAACCGCTACGACGTCACCATCCTCGTCAACGGGCTGCCGCTGGTTCACATCGAGCTCAAACGGCGCGGCGTCGACATTCGCGAGGCCTTCAACCAGATCAACCGCTACCAGCGCGACTCCTTCTGGTCCGGGGCGGGCCTGTTCGGCTACGTCCAGATCTTCATCATCTCCAACGGCACCTACACGAAGTACTACGCCAACACCACCCGCCAGGATCACCTCACCGGGAACCAGGGAATGCAGCGCCAGGTCAAGGCCGCAACATCAGACGCCTACGAGTTCACCTCCTGGTGGACCGACGCCGCCAACCAGCGCATCACCGACCTCGTCGACTTCACACGCACCTTCCTGTCCAAGCACACGCTGCTCGCAGTCCTGACGCGCTACTGCGTGTTCACCGTCGCCGACACCCTCGCGGACCGCAAGCTACTGGTCATGCGGCCCTACCAGATCGCCGCCACCGAGGCGATCCTCCAGCGCATCAACACCTCCACCAACGCCCGCCAGACCGGCACCCTCGCCGCCGGCGGATACATCTGGCACACCACCGGCAGCGGTAAGACCCTCACATCCTTCAAGACCGCCAAGCTCGCCGCCGGAATGGAGGAGATCGACAAGGTTATCTTCGTCGTCGATCGCAAAGACCTAGACCACCAGACCATCAAGGAATACAACCGCTTCGCCGAGGGCACCGTATCCGCCAACCAGTCCACCATCCAGCTGACAGCCCAGATCAATGACCCCTCGGTCAAGATCATCGTCACCACAATCCAGAAGCTGGCCACCTTCGTTGGACGCAACCGTAAGCACGAGGTCTACACCGGGCACGTCGTCCTCATCTTCGACGAATGCCACCGCAGCCAGTTCGGTGACATGCACACCGCCATCACCAAGGCCTTCCGCAACTACCACCTCTTCGGCTTCACCGGCACCCCCATCTTCGCCGATAACGCCGGCTCCAGCGGCAACGTGCAACTGCGCACCACTGCCCAGGCCTTCGGTGACCAGCTCCACTCCTACACGATCGTCGACGCCATCGGCGACAAGAACGTCCTGCCCTTCCGCATCGACTACATCGACACCGTGCACAGCCGCGACGACGTCGTCGACGCCGAAATCAGCGCCATCGACACCGAGCGTGCACTCCTCGCACCCGGCCGGATAGCGCAGGTAGTCACCTACATTCGCGAGCACTTCCACCAGAAGACCCGGCGCAACCGGACCTACACGCTCGGGCAGCAGCGCCTGGCCGGCTTTAACTCACTGCTTGCCACCGCATCCATCCCCGCCGCGCGCGCCTACTACCAGGAATTCGCCCGGCAGCAGCAGGGACTGCCCAGCGACCAGCGACTCACCATCGGCATCATCTACTCCTACGCCGCCAACGCCGAAGCGCCCGGGGACTCACTCGCGGAGGAGTCCACCGACCCCACCGCGCTGTCCGCCGACGACCGGGCCTTCCTCGACGCCGCCATCGCAGACTACAACCACCAGTTTGGAACCAATTACGATACCAGCGCCTCAGGCTTTGAAGGCTACTACGAAGACATATCCGCCCGCCTCACCAAGCGGCAGATCGACCTCGTCATCGTCGTCAACATGTTCCTCACCGGCTTCGACTCCAAGACCCTCAACACCCTGTGGGTCGACAAGCAACTGCGCACCCACGGCCTCATCCAGGCGTTCTCCCGCACCAACCGCATCCTCAACGCCGTCAAAAGCTACGGGAACATCGTCTGCTTCCGTAACCTACAGGCCGAGACCGACGCCGCCATCGCCCTGTTCGGCAACAAGAACGCCAGCGGCACCATCCTCCTGCGGTCCTACCGCGAGTACCTGGAAGAGTTCATCGCCAAGGTCGCCCAGCTGCGCGACAAGTGGCGGCCCGGCGAGGTGATCACCTCCGAGGAGGCTCAGAAGGAGTTCGTGACGCTGTTCGGCCAGATACTCCGGTTGCGGAACATCCTGGTCTCCTTCGATGAGTTCGCTGAGGACAACATGGGGGGCCTCAACGACGCCGACCTTGCCGACTACACCAGCATGTACCTGGAGATCCATACCCAGATGCGCGCGGCGGCCGAGGCGGAGAAGGAGGTCGTCAACGAGGACCTCGTCTTTGAGATCGAGCTCATCAAGCAGGTTGAGGTCGGTGTCGACTACATCCTGAGGCTCGTGGAGGATAAGCGAGCACAGCGGGGCGGGAGTAACGGCGAGGACCGGGAGATCCCCGTGGAGATCAAGCGCGCCATCGCCTCCAGCCCCACGCTCCACTCCAAGCGCGACCTCATTGAGGACTTCGTTATGTCCGTCTCCGGCAACGGGGCAGTTGACAAGCAGTGGAAGGCATTCATCGCGGCGCGGATGGCCGCAGAGCTGGACGCCATCGTTACTGCCGAAGGGCTGCGTGGGGCAGAAACTGAGGAGTTCGTCGGCGCTGCCCTGCGTAGCGGAGTCGTTCCTACCGAGGGCACCGCGATCACCCGTCTACTCCCGCGCGTCTCCCGCTTCCGCAAAGCGGCCGCCGGCCAGAGCCACGGCGAGCGCAAGGCGCGCGTCGTCGAGGCGCTGACGGCGTACGTGGAGAGGTTCGGGGACCTCACAAATGAGAAAGCGTAAACGGGGTGTTCCGGTTTGAAGGTGTGGGCGGGATCGGGTGGCTGGCAGCTCGGTGGTAGCGCGGCGAGGTCGCGTCGAGGCCCCTGGCGGGCATGACGGTGACATCCCGCTGCGGGCCACTTTCCAGCCGACTCGCTGGGCCCCGGAGCGGGTGTGATGGTGCGGGGAACTTCGAAGCTTGTACTGCGCGAGGGGTCATCGATTCAGTAGGCCGAGACGCCGGAGGAGATGGGGCATTGTCGTGGAGGGGCTGGATCCCTGGGCGTTGATCTGGGGCGCAGAGTCGCCGACGACGAAGCACCGCTGCGCAGCCTCGTCGACCCGGTCGAAGGGGAAGTCCTTAGGTAGCCCTTTGGCATCACGTCCGTCCTGACCGGTCAGCTGACGGTAGTGGCGCTGCGCGTCAGTCTGATCTTGGTACCTGCGGACTCGCTCATAGTGCGCAATGAGCCACACCTCGAAACAAGGCACTGAGACGACGCCGATGACCCTGCTGGACTTGAGACTGGCGCAGTCCTGGAGGAAGCGCTTGCGGTCGGTGCCATCATGGTCGACGACGATCCACACCTCGTCGAAATCCGTGAGCCCTCCGCGTCCGCCCGTCAGGTCCTTGAGGATTGTCTCGGGTTCCTTTCCGTCCTCGGGGCGAAGGGTGATTGCCAGGCCGGCATCACGGGGGACCTTCTTCTTGATGACTTCGAGGTACTCCTTCTCCGTTCTCGCTCCGTTCGTGATGATGAGGACGGTGGTCCGTGTCCGGCGGGCGTTCCTCCGGTTGCGCTGAATCGTCCTTCCCACGGCTCACCCTGCTGTCTGCGGGGCTCGTGCGATGTCGATCGCTTCCATGACCCGCGAGAAGTCGACATCCGGTAGAGCGCCGAAGCGGCCGGTGAGGTAGCGTTTCTGCTCATTGTTGCTGGCGCGGGTGTCGAAGTCCGCCAAGGAGAAGACTTCACTAGACGTTCCATGCTTCTCGCAGAACCACACCTCGCCCGGAGCGAGCACCTTGCTGGGCGCGTTGCCGAGCAGAGACGTGTCATGGGTCGAGAAGAGGATCTGGGCGCCCGTGGTGTTGATATCGGGGTCCTTGAACATTCTCACCATGGCCGCAGCGAGGGTCGGGTGCAGGCTTGCATCGAGCTCATCGACGACAAGGAGGTCTCCCCGAGCAATAGCGTTGACGGCCGGGCCGGCGGTTGTCAACCAGGTCAGCGTGCCCATGCTCTGCGCGCCGAGGCCGAGGTCGAATGTCCTGCCTGCGTCGTCTGAGTGAGTGAACACGAGCAGGCGGACAACGGAGGGCAATGCGTCGTCGGGGATCTGAGTCGAGAGGTCGTCGCTGCCGACGGCCAGGAGTGCGCGCATGCGCTCTAGGACTTCTGGCGGAATCTGCTCCTCCTGGACGCGGACATCGCTGATACCGAGGTCCGCCATATGTGCGAGTGCCTTGACAATGCCCTGCCAGCGCTTCGGGTTCTCAATCAACCGGGAGATGATCCACTGCACCCAGTCCTCGGTGCTCTGATCGCTGCGGTTAACGGCGGCGATGCTGGTACCGGCTCTCAAGCCCTGTGACACCGGAGCGAGCGTCTTGTGCTGGTAGCGCGAGGCTACTGCGAGCAGGAGATCTGTTGCGGTGAGGAGTCGCTTGACTTCCGCGGTCGGGCCCGTGAGGCTCGGTCCGGACTTCACCTCGATGGGCGTGTCGGCGCTCTGCTGGGTTCGCTGGAACAGAAGGCGTGAGGTGCCCTTGGGATAGGCGTGCAGAACCTCGGAACGGATGCCCCACGGCATGGCCTCCACGGTGTAGTGGTAACGGACGCCCGTGCGGGTGAAGTTGACGTCGTAGGTCGTGGGGAGGTCGGCGCTTGCCTGTGCATGTGGTGCGTAGAGCGTGCGACCGGGGTTGGCGACGGCGTGTGCGAGTGTCTGGAGGGCGTCGAGCAGCGTGGACTTGCCGGAGGCGTTGGCGCCGTAGACGGCGGCAATCCGGTAGGTCGAGTTCTCCCACGTCTGGGGTGGCTTCGGCGTCTGCGTCTTGAGCGAGGGGGTCACGAACGATAGGCCGGCCTCGCTGGCGAAGACTCGGAAGTTGGAGGTGGCGATATCGAGCAGCATACAGCGAAGCTAGCCTGTTCCCTTATCTATGTCAAGATTTGGGAGAAAAAGTACGGATCTGATGTAATGATGAGTGACTGTGGTGGGCCCCTCCCGTCGGGCATGACCGTCGAGGCCTTGCGCGACTTGCCTGAGCCCGTCGTGCTCGCCACCTGTGCCAGATCGCGCAGGCGCGTCAGGGTGCGCGACTTCTCCGAGGATTCCGGCGCCTCCTCGCTCGCCGCCTGGGAGCGATGTCGTGCCATGCCTTTCATTGATTGTCTGTATCAGGGCGGTCGGGGAGGGCAGGAAGGCCTTCGCCAGAGTTCAGGAGAACAGTGCGTCGCCGCGGTTGCCGGTGACTCTCGGTCCGGCGGCATCCGGGGCGACGTCGAGCGACGGCGGGGGAGTGGGAGCGGACGGCGCGGTGGTAGGGGAGGCGGGGGGAGCGGGGGAAGGGGCGGGGCTCGTGGGACCGGTGCCGAAGCGGGTGGCGCTCGCAGAGGGGGTGCTGGGAGGAACGGCCGTGGTCACGGGGACGATCCTAAGAAGCGCCGCCGACCAGAAGGCCAGTACGGACAAGTGTGTTCGAGGTGTGACTCCCGCTTGCCCGCCCGGCTGTGCGGCGGGCACAATAGTGGGGAGCCACCCGGCTGGGACCCGGATGACTCCCCGATGCGGCCGGTCCTAGAACCAGCCGCGGAGGGAATCCATCAGGACACTAACGGCCCGGATCAGATGAGCGATAGCGTTGATCCGTTCGCTCGTCTTCCGGGCCGTTTCCTCGCCCTTGCGGACGTTGGCGTGTCGGCCTTCGGTCTCCGCCCTGTGACGCCGCGTCCACCTCGGATGCCTTCGCCGCCAACCGGCGTACACCCCGACGAAGAGGTGGTTTCCTTGCCGGTTTGCTGGACCATGTCCAGGATGACGCCGGTCAAGGTCGAAAGCAGTACCCGTGCTGCGATCCGTGCCGTCGCGGAGCGTCAGGGCGTCCACCGGATGTCGCCATCCGGTGGACGCCCCGGTTCGAGGCCCGGTCTCCTGTGGTTGCGCCAGAAGAGTGGTGATCCCCACTGTGTTTCACATATAAGTGAAACTGCGTTACGCTGTAACAGCGCCGACGAACCGTGTGCGAGGAGAGGAGGCTTCATGTCCGTCAGCACGCTCACCAGGGTCGGCCTCGCGGCGCAGACCGTGCGTGAGGTTCAGGAGATCAAGCCCATAGAAGGAGCCGTACTCGTACTGCGTCACCCTGACGGCCGCGAGGTCGTGTTGACGCAGGGTGTTCAGAGGGCTCTGTTGGCAGCCCTCGCCTCGATCGCCGAGCATGGCGAGGTCACTATCGGCCGTGTCCCTGACGAACTCACCAGCACTGTTGCGGCCGACATGCTCGGTGTCTCGCGTCCTACGCTGCTGAAGTGGAGCCGCGACGGCGTGATCGCCTCTTTCAGGGTTGGTACGCACACTCGCTTCCGCCGAGAGGACGTAGTGCGGCTTCGGGATGAGCGCGAGCGTGAGCGTCGCCGTGCCTTCGAGGAGTTGCGCGCTCTGGACGCGGAAGGGGGCTTCGAGCACTTCGAAGACTGACTGCGACAAAATTCACGGAAACCTGTGAGTGCGGCTGCGGCTTGCCGTAGCCTGCGTCTATGACGCAGCGGGTGCTCGTGGATGCGAACGTACTGTTTCAGAAAACAACCATGGACTGGTTGTTCCTGTTGCGTCTCCATAATCCGGGCATGTTCCAGACCTATGCCACCGAGGACATCATGGCCGAGGTCATTGCAAACATGCGTGAGAAGAAGCCGAGGGCGCCCGGACGCGTCACCCGCCGTCGTGCTGAACTCATTCGGGAGAGTCTAGATGAGGTGATTCCCGACTATCCTGGCGATGTGCCGTTCAGTGGTGCTGACCCGAATGACTATCATGTACACGCGGCGGCGGTGTTTGGTCGGGCGGATTTTCTGCTCACACATAATGATTCCAGGGACTTTACCGATAATCCTGACGGTGAGATCTACTCGGTCATCACGCCCGATGAGTTCTTCCTATTGATCGCAAGCTCTGCCCCGAACTGTATGATGCCCATCGTTCGTGAGCAAATGGAGTACTGGGCGGACAGGCCGGGGTATCGGCAGTTGGATGATGTGTTGATGCGGTCCGGGTGTCCTGGGTTTGCGCTGTGCGTCCGTGAGGTGCTTCAGCAGATCGCGTTGCTTTAGCGGCGCTTCGCGTTTGAGGGTGTGGATGAAGCCGGGAGTCGGCTCGCCCGTGTGCCTGCTGCCGAGATCGTTTACTACGCCTGTTCGGTGTCTGCTACGCCGGTTAGGTGTTTGTTGAAGGGCTCTGGGCTCTTCAGCGGAGGTCTAACTGGCGTAGTAGAGGCCGAAGGGACGTACCCAATGATCGGGCTCTAGCCTCCGCGTCGCCAACGCCATGCCCAGCGCTGCATCCCACCGCATACGCTTGCTCCTCAGCGCCGCCCCACCTCGGATGCTCGCACCGCCAACCGCCATGTCTCCACGAAGAGGCGGTTCGTCGTCGGGCATACATGGAGTCGTGTCCAGGGTGACGGCGATCAAGGTCGGTACGCACACTCTTCCGCCGAGAGGGCGAAGCGCGGCTTCTGATGAGCGTGAGGGTCGCTGCGCCTCCGATGAACTGCGAGCCCTGGGCGTCGAGGTAACACTCGACATCGACCGACCAGTGGTGCTCAACTCGGAGGGGCCGGGGTGAGGGCTTCCCCGAGGGGTCTATTGTTGGGTGACTGCAGGTATGGTCAATAGTATGCCTTCGCGGGCATACTTGTGGCATGAATAGGATGACTACGATCAAAGTCGAGAGCAGTACCCGTGATGCGGTCCGCGCCCTCGCTGAGCGTCAGGGTGTCACCATGGATGTCGCCATCCGCCGTATGGCCGATGCTGCGGAGCGTGAGCTGCGTTTCGCCGACCTCAAGGCGGCCATGGACGCCAACCCGCCGGATGAGGCTTACTTTGCCGAGCTTGCTGACTGGGAGTCGGACGCGTGGAACTGATGCCGCAGCCTTTGACTGGCGAACTGTGGTGGGCTGCGCCGGATCCGGCGGCTGGACGTGAGCAGTCTGGGCGACGTCCTGTTCTCGTGATCTCCAATGCTCGCTACCATCACGCCGTAACGACGTTGGTCGTGACTGTCCCGGTAACCTCCGTCAACCGACGCTGGCCGAACCATGTGCGGATTCCCCGCGGTGCGGGTCTGCCCCAGGACTCCTTCGCCATGACCGAACAGGTCCGCACAATCTCCCGGAGAAGACTGGCTGAGCGTATTGGTATTGTTGATGACGATGTCCTGGGACAGGTGCTTAGCTGGGTGAGAGACTGGATCGCCTAGCGTGTCCAGCCAGGGGGTGACTGGCCGGACCGGATGAGCAATGGAACTGCCCTCGTTTCGAGACGCGAAGGCGGGTTAGTGGGGCTCGGCAGGCGCTAACGTTCCCGCTGACACGTAGCCCAAGGGCGAGGAGGGGCCAGTGGACGCGAGTGAGACAGAGGGCTCATCACAGGCTTCGCAGGAGCCCAGTGAACCACCTGCGCAGGCGGCCGAGGCGGTGACGACGTCGACGGCGCCGGCCGATGCGGGAGCGGAAGCGCCGGCGGCGGGGGCTGCCACCGAACTGACGCTGCTGGAGGCCGCCCCCGGCGTCGCCGTCCTACTCGCCGACACGGTGCCGGACGGCTGGGAGATCGAGCCCTTCAGTCTGGGGGAGCGGGCCAACACCGAGATCACCGATGCCGTCAGCAACGTCGCCGGTGCGCTCAACCTCGTCGCGCAGGGAGCGCAAGGGCTCGTCTCCGCGCAGGGACTGGTGCGACTCGCTCCGGAGACTCTACGCAACCTGCGCACCATGAATACGATCGTCAAGGACGGCTACAACCTCGGCGTCCTGACCCGAGGTGGTAAATTCGCGGCCCAGGTTCGCTGGGTCCCCGCCACCGGAGTTCAAGCCGCCACGGTGGCAGCGAGCGCCGGTCCGGCCTTCGCCCTGATGGCCATCAGTGCGCAGCTGACCTCGCTGTCCAAACGGGTTGACCAGAATCTAGAACTGACTCGCGACGTCCTCCAAACCCTGCTGCGGGACCACTGGAACGCCCTCAGCGGCATGTATGACACCGTCGTCGGCGCCATTGATGAGGCGCGCGAAATCGGGGCCGTCACGCCGCGGGTATTCGGCCGGGTTGCGCACCTCGAGTCCGAGCTTCGTGCCGAGTACAAGCACTTCGACGGCCGCCTGCAAAGTCACCTCAAGGCGCTGGGCGGGACCGCTGCCGAGCGGCGCGACTACCTGAGGGAGCACGCCCAGGAGGTGGCCGCCGACGTCCAAGGGCTCGTCATGTCCGCCAACGCCCACTACGGGTACCAGTTGCTCGCAGCGGCCGAGATCGCCTCAGACAGTGAGCGCAGCGAGCAGGATAAGCAACTCGTGCGGTACCGCGCCGAACGGATACCGGCCGAGCGGGCCGAAACCATGGCGAGGATCGCCCAGGTGCTCGGTCGGCTCGACGCGTACTGCCACCTGGCGGCGCTACTGGAGGCGCCCGGCGTCGACCTCGGTCGTGCCGGTATCAGGATCGGCGACATGGCGGGGCAGGTCTCCGGGCGCCTTCCGATGCTGCGTCGAGCGCCGCAGACCGCGAGCACCGAGCAGATCGTTGCGGCCATGACCAACTACGTGGCAGCGCTGTGCGTCGGTGCCTATGAGGCCCCCGCGGCCCTGGAACCGAACCTCAAGGTCATTGAGGATGACGACGCCGTGGCGCACGTGCTTGACATTCTCAGGTGGGTGCTGCCCAATGGTGAGCCCCTGCTGACCCTAGCCGAATTCAGTCGCGCCTCGGCGAGGGGCGGCAACCTCAAGGGCGGATATCTGGGGGTGACTCCGACCCGATTCTTCCTCGCCTCGCGTTCCACGCTCACCAGGGATGGACTGATCGACTACGACTTCCCGCTGGCGGACGTGCGCTACGTCCGGTATCGGCAGGGCGAGGACGGGGCGCGGCTGGACATCATCACCAAGGATGAGAACCTCGCAGCGCACTTCTCCGACCGGGCGGCCGCGGGCGAGCAGGGCGAACTGCTGCGGCGCGTCGCGGACGTGCTGATGACAGCAGCGAACCTGCCCGCGGAGGAGCGGCGCTCCGACCCGCTGCTGGCGGACGGGCGAGGTCCAATTCGGGATGGCAAGTCGGCATTGCCGAAGACCTCTAGTGTGACTAGACTGCCGCCACGAAACGGTCGGCGGTGCTGAAGCGGGTCAAGCGCGCAGCGCGCGACCGGGGACTTGAATACGAGGTTCGTGAACTCACTCGCCATACCGCCGTCCGAGTCGGGAGTGTTACGCGAGCCCTCGGGCGTCACGTCGAGATCGACGACGTGACGGCGGGCAGGTTCTTCGATCAGTTCGCCGAGGTCCTCGGCGGAAAAGGATGGTGGCGATGAGTCGAACATTTGTTCTCAAGGCCGAGCGGGGAATCGGCAATTGGTGGGTTCTTGAGGTCCCCGAGGTGGGCGCGGTCTCCCAGGTTCGTCGTCTCGATCAGGCGAGGGATGAGATGCGTGAGGCCGTTGCGTACCTCGCGGGCATCCCTGAGTCCGAGGTCGACTTCGATGTCCAAACCACACTTCCCGCCGACTACGTCGAGCACATGGCGGAGGCTCGGCGGCTACGTGAGCAGGCGGATGCGGCGACGCGCAGGGCCGCGGACGAGTCCCGTGCGGCGGCGCGAGTTCTGCGCGAGGACGGGTTGACTCTCCGTGAGGTCGGCATGCTTATGGGAGTGTCGCATCAGAGAGTGGCTCAGCTTCTTGACGCATGATCCCGGACAGGGCTGCGTTGGCTTGGGCACTCCAGCTCCGAGTAGCGCAACGGCGATCATGTTCGTCATAACCTGCTAATATGACGAACATGCACGCCATAAGGGGGTGTACATGCCCGGCTATCGGATCAATCGGCAGATGACCGCCTTCGGCGAGCACGTCCGTGGCTGGCGCATGGTGCTGGGGCTGACCGCCCAACAGGTCTCCGAGCGGGCCGACATCAGTCGCGATACGCTGCGCAAGATCGAACGCGGCGATCCCACCGTCTCCTTCGGCGCCGTCGCCCAAGTGCTGCGCGCCCTCGGCATCCTCGACCAAGTAGTCGACGCCGTCGACCCGCTATCCACAGAAATCGGCCGCCTGCGCGCCGGAAGCCTGACGAAGCGGCGAGCCCGATGACCGACGTCGAAGTCCTTCTCTACACTGAATCGAAGCCGCAGCGCGTAGGGACCGAGCACTTCACCCGTTCGCGGAGTCAGGTTTCCACCACCTTCCTCCTCGACGTCGTCGATTCGATCCGCGACCTGTCCCGCTCTCCGCGCGCCGACCTCCGCGAACTCTTCGCGCGTGTCGTGTTTTCTGTCGGTGTCGGCAACACGGACGATCATCCGCGCCACCACGGCTTCCTCATGGAACGGAGGTCTTGGCGCCTCAGCCCTGTATTCGACGTCAACCCCAATCCCGACCTTGCCGCCGGTCGAGCGACGTCTATCGGTGGCGCCGACGCGTTCCCGGATGAAGCGGAGGCCTTGTTGGCGCTTGCCGAGGACTGCGGCCTGACCAATACGGCAGCTCGGGAAGTAATAGCTCGCGTTGCTCGCCTGGGTGAGTCCTGGCGCGACCGCGCTCGCGCCAGCCGGATTCCCGATCGGGAGATCACCCTTATGGCTGACGCCATTGCCCCGCGTATCGAGGCGCTCGCTACCCTCGCCAACCAGGAACACGCATGATCACCGAACTCGCGATCCCGCAAGACCTCCTGGCGCCTGGGGAGCCTCGACGGCCCCACCCTGGATGATCTACGGGCCCGGCTGCTCAGCTCAGAGGCCTGAGGCCGCGGGGTCCGACGGCTGGAAGCCCCTCCCGCAGTCACTGCGGGGATCGTGACACCCGTGGCGATGTTGCAGTTGCTGCCGATCACCGTGGCTGGGTTGATGATGACGCGGCCGCGCGGGCTGGTGTGGCTCACCCGGTGCAGCGACACGCCTGCGCGCCCGCAAAAGTGTGGGCTGTGTCACCACAAGGCGTGGGGTGTCTGTTGTTCGACGGCCTGGCCGAATGGCGCCGTCGTTGCGGATCCGGTGTGGATGCCATGCGGCTCGCGACCACAACATGTTGTGGTCGCCGCCGGGTTACGCTCCTAGATGATGTGTTACATCAATGTCGTTTGTGAGGAGGTCTTGGAGTAGGCTCGGGCGCATCGGCGACGCCGACGGGGGCCTTATGGGCCCGGGACGGCGTCGCTTCTTCAAAGAAGAGAACCAAGCATCGCAGTGGAGGCCATCGTGTCCGACAGCACCCAGACCCCGTCCGCCGCTCATCTGGCAGCCGCTCATCCCGAGCTTGTTGCCCGGGGTTCTGCTGACTCCGCTGTCGCCCACGGTTCGCGACCGCAGATCGACGCCGTCTCCACCATCACCGAGTACCTGGACCGCTCCGACTGGCGCGTGAACGCCAACGCCAACCAGGGCTACTCCCTGGGCGGGATGATCCTGAACACCTCCGGCAAGGTGATCGCCAACTACTGGCTCAGCCAGATCTACCCGCAGGTGGCCGGCGATGCCCACAGGGAAGGCGATATCCACATCCACGACCTGGACATGTTCGCCGGCTACTGCGCCGGCTGGTCGCTGAAGAACCTGCTCCAGCAGGGATTCAACGGCGTGCCCGGCAAGATCGCCTCCGGCCCCGCCAAGCACTTCTCCTCCGCCGTCGGCCAGATCGTCAACTTCCTGGGCACGCTGCAGAACGAGTGGGCCGGCGCGCAGGCCTTCTCCTCCTTCGACACCTACATGGCCCCCTTCGTCCGCCTGGACAACATGAGCTATGACGAGGTCCTCCAGTGCATGCAGGAGCTCATCTTCAACCTCAACGTCCCCTCCCGCTGGGGCACCCAGACGCCCTTCACCAACCTCACCTTCGACTGGACCTGCCCGGCCGACCTGGCCGACGAGCACCCGCTGATCGGCGACGAGCTGTGCGACTTCACCTACGGCGACCTCGCCGCGGAGATGGGCATGATCAACCGCGCCTTCATGGAGGTCATGACCACCGGCGACGCCGACGGCCGCGTCTTCACCTTCCCGATCCCCACCTACAACATCACCAAGGACTTCGACTGGGACAGCCCCAACGCCGATCGGCTGTTCACCATGACCGCGAAGTACGGCCTGCCCTACTTCCAGAACTTCATCAACTCCGAACTCGACCCCGGCATGATCCGCTCCATGTGCTGCCGCCTCCAGCTCGACCTGCGCGAGCTGCTCAAGCGCGGCAACGGCCTGTTCGGCTCGGCCGAGCAGACCGGCTCCGTCGGCGTCGTCACCGTGAACATGGCCCGCCTGGGCTACCTGCACGCCGGCGACGAGGAGTCCCTGGTGGCCGCCCTGGACCGCCTCATCGACATTGCCTCGCAGACCCTGGAGCTCAAGCGCACCGTCATCCAGCACCACATCGACACCGGCCTGTTCCCCTTCACCAAGCGCTGGCTCGGCACGCTGGACAACCACTTCTCCACCATCGGCGTCAACGGCATGAACGAGATGGTCCGCAACTTCACCCGCGATGCTTACGACCTGACCGACCCGCGCGGCCACGCCATGTGCGTGCGCATCCTCGACCACGTCCGCGGACGCATGGTCGAGATCCAGGAGGCCACCGGCCACCTGTACAACCTGGAGGCCACCCCCGCCGAGGGCACCACCTACCGCTTCGCCAAGGAGGACCGCAAGCGCTACCCCGACATCCTCCAGGCCGGCACCGACTCCAACCCGTACTACACCAACTCCTCCCAGCTGCCCGTCGGCTACACCGACGACCCCTTCGAGGCGCAGGAGATGCAGGAGGAGCTGCAGACCAAGTACACCGGCGGCACGGTGCTGCACCTGTACATGAATGAGCACATCTCCTCCGCGCAGGCCTGCAAGGAGCTGGTGCGCCGCTCACTGACGGCCTTCCGCACGCCCTACATCACCATCACCCCGACCTTCTCGATCTGCCCGACCCACGGCTACCTGGCCGGTGAGCACTTCACCTGCCCCAAGTGCGCCGAGCTGCATCCCGACGCCGAGCCGGTCGAGTGCGAGGTGTGGACCCGCGTCATGGGCTACTTCCGCCCCGTGAAGTCCTTCAACATCGGCAAGAAGGGCGAGTACATGGAGCGGCAGATGTTCACCGAGGCGGCCGCCGGCGCCCACGGCACCACCACCTCGCGCCTGACCGCCATCAGCGCCTGAGGGCCGGGTCTCCAACGGAGCAAGAGGGGTAGGTGGCGGACTGGATCGTTGAGTTGACTCCTCGCGCCGAGAACTCGCTGCGCCGGCTCGATCGCGGCGTTCAGGCGCGTGTGGTCGGCAAGCTGCGGGAGATCCAGGCAGCTGACGATCCGCGGAGCTTCCTGAAGCCGATGACCGGCCCGCTTAAGGGACAATTCCGGCTCCGGGTCGGGGATTACCGGGTGATCATCGACGTCCAGGATGAGCGTTGCGTGATCCTCGCCATCGATGTCGGTCATCGCTCCACGGTCTATCGGTGAGAGATCGCCGGGCCTGTTCGCGACTTGGCCGCAGAGGCGCCGGGGCGTCTGCCGTTTCAGCGGTGGGGCCTCGGCGCTCGGTCTAGGGAGCCCTGAGTTCCTCGCCATGTGGGCTGGGAGACGGCCGGTTCGTCATGTGAAGACGGTAGACCTGGGCTCCTCGCCATATGGTCTGGGCTTGTCGGAAGCGAAGGTCGGCTCCTATGCTGTAAACATGTCTACAGCAGTTCTGAGCGTACGACTGCCGGAGGAGCTCAAGCGTCGGCTCGATGACCTGGGGTCTCGGACCGGACGCCCGGCGACGTTCTATGTGCGTGAGGCCATTGAGTCCTACATCGATGACTTGGAGTACGCGTACACGCTGAAGGCCGAAGCGGAGGCGGCCAGGCGCGGTGAGATCAGGACGCGCCGCCTCGATGAGATCGCAGCGAGCCTCGGACTCGATGACTGAGACTCTCAAGAAGGGCGTCGCGCACCGCCCCGCCGACGACCTGCAGATCGCCGGACTCGTGCCCATGTCCACCGTCGACTGGCCCGACCGCCTGGTCGCGACCGTCTTCATGCAGGGCTGCCCCTGGAACTGCTTCTACTGCCACAACCAGGACCTCATCCCCACGCGCACACCCGGCGCGGTCGCCTGGGACGAGGTCCGCTCCCTGCTCGCCCGCCGCCGCGGTCTGCTCGACGGCGTCGTCCTCACCGGCGGGGAGGCGCTGCGCCAGGATGCCCTCGCCGACGCCGCCGCCGAGGTCAAGGAAATGGGCTTCCAGGTGGGCCTGCACACCGCCGGCCCCTACCCGGGCCGCCTGCGCGACCTGATGCAGCGCGGGCTGGTCGACTGGGTCGGCCTCGACATCAAGGCGCTGCCCGAGCACTACGACGCCGTGGTCGGCCGCCCCAACTCCGCCGCCAAGGCCTGGGAGTGCCTGCAGGTGCTGGTAGATGCGGCCGCCGGCGGCAAGGGGGTCGACTTCGAGGTGCGCACCACCGTGATCCCCGGGGACGTCACCGCCGCCGACGCCGTTGAGGTCGCCCGCCGCGTGCACGACGCCGGCGCCCGCGTCTACGCCCTCCAGCAGGCCCGCGGCGCGGGCACGACCGGCAACTTCGCCGTGTCCGCGCCCGGCTGGGATGCCGAGTGCGAGCGCATGGCCGCCCAGATCGAGGCCCTCGGTTGGGACCGCTTCACCTACCGCCCCGCCTGACTACCGCCCCGCCTGACCCCGTCCTGACACCCGCCTCCTGACAGCTCATTTCCTGACACCCCGCCGTCCCCCTCATCCGCCGAGTTCGGTCGAAGTAACCATCGAGTTCGGTCGAAGTAACCGTCGAGTTCGGTCGAAATAACCATCGAGTTCGGTCGCAACAACCGGGCTCTCCCAGTTTGGGGTGTGGTGGTGTTGGACCCGGCTAGCGCGGTTGCTTCGGACGTCGTTGCGCTCGCGGTAAACGGTCGAGGAGCTGTAGGGCACTGGCGTGGTCGGGAGCTAGCCCGGCTGGGCCGCAGCCGGTTCATCGGCCAGGACGTCCAAGCTGACCGGGCCGAGCCCCTGGGGAAGGCGGCGGCTCACAGCGAGGGGACGAGTCCGTTGAGGTTGTTCAGAACATGCACGACGGACGGGAACAGCACATTTTTGCGCATCCACGCGAACAGGATACCGAATGCGATGCCGAAACAGGTGTGAGGAATGATCCCCACCCATTCGGACAGGCTGAATGAGCTCATGTGCAGCATTCCGAAAAGTATGCTGGACGCGACAATTCCCACCCAGGTTCGAGTGTGCTTGGCGACAGCAGACAGCAGGAACTGGCGGAAGAACATTTCCTCTACGATCGGCCCCACGACTGCCAGTGCGCCAATGATCATCCAAGGCGGGTAGGCGTCGATGGCGGAGGAGATGTTGGTGTCATTGGTGAGTTGCTCCCCCGCATTGGGCAGTGAAGCGGCGAGCCAATCGGATATCAATGTGCCCAGGTGTACCAGTATGTTTGCCCCAATCAGCCCTATCGCCAGCGCTCCGACCGACCGCAGGCCGCCCGAAACCAATTGACGCACCTGTGCAACCAGCTCGCGGTGCCATCCTGCCACGGCCAGAATGAACATTGATGGATAGGCGACCATGGTCAGGGTGAGGCCGCTGCCCTCCGGCACGAACGGCAGGTCCACCGGGAGCAGGAATACGATGGCGTATGCGACTATGAACAGCAGCTTGATGGTCATGGTGATCTTGTCTGTGACGTTAGATCTGCCGTCGTTGTGCGTGCTGCCGTTGATCTCTGCGGCCGCGGTTGAGCTGGTGGTTGAAGTGGTGGACTCAGCTGATGGGCGGCTTGGTTCCATTGCGTCTCCTCTCGGTCCGGCTTCGCGTGGTCCGGAATCTTTGTGACTCGATGTCGGCTGCCTGCTCGATGTGCTGCCCCGACCCGTGCCCCGAGCGGACAAAATGATTTCGCGGAGCGAATCGGGCGTGCTAGGTGGCCAGAATGTGGCCACAAGTCTGATGTGCGATAGCAGTGGCGGAATCCGCCTGCGGTAGGACCGTCTCGCTCTGTCGTCATACCTGGGTCGTACATTCCCGGTTCGATTGCCGATGTTGGCGCTCTAGATACACTGTGGCGGTGTCGCAACTGCCTGTAACGTCCGTTTCTGTTCCGTGCCGGCATTCGCGCGGAGGCCGCGCGGCGGCGGCCTGCGCCCTGCTGTTCCTGGTCGCCTCCTTGGCGGCCACCGCCGACTCTGGAGAACCCGGTCCGGCGGTGCGCATGGTGGCGTGGGCCGTGCTGGTCGGTCTGACCGCCTTGGCCTGGTGGCTGCGGCGCCGCGACCGCGCGACATTTGAGCGGGCACTAACCCGGGAGGCGGCTGCCCGTGCGGTCGCCGAGGATCGGCTGGAAATCGCTCGCGACCTGCACGACGCGGTCTCAGGCGCCCTCGGGGCGATCATGGTTCGGGCCGCTGTCGCCCAACGCCTGGAACACGAGCCGCAGGACCTGCGCGTCGCATTGCAAGAGGTGGAACAGGCGTCGCGTGAGGCGACCGCTGGGCTGTTGCGCATGTTGCGTGTTTTGCATGGTGAGGATTCCCCGGGCGAATCCACCTCCGCCCCGCTGCCCGCAGGCGCGGATCGCGAGGGCACCAATGCCGGAATCGCGCCGCGAAGTAGCTGCAGTCGCACTGCGGCCACGGCGTGGGCACGGGCATGACTGGAGAAATCGGCGTGCTGGTGGCCGAGGACCAGCGCCTGCTGCGGGCCTCGCTGGTGGCGCTGATCGATACCGAGCCAGACATGGCCATACTGGGCCAGGCGGCCGACGGGGAACGCGCCGTCGTCGAGGCCGCGCGGCTGCGCCCCGACGTAGTACTCATGGACATCCGCATGCCGGCGCTCTCCGGTATAGAGGCTACGGCCCGTATCTGCGCCGACCCGCAGCTGGCACGCACGCGCGTGCTCATGCTGAGCATGTATGAATTCGACGAGTACCTTCTGGGCGCCCTGCGCGCCGGCGCCTCCGGATTCCTCCTGAAGGATGCCGACCCGAGCACACTCGTCGACGCGGTGCGCACCGTCCATTCCGGACAATCGTTGTTAGGCCCAAGCCTGATGGCCCGGCTGCTTGATCACTGCCTGCCCGCTGCGACCTCCTCGACTGCGCGCTTGGAGACCCTGACCTCGCGGCAACGCGAAGTGCTCACGCTGATCGCCCGCGGAATGTCGAACACCGAGATCGAGGCGGAACTTGGGATCACCCGCGCCACCCGTCGCAGTCACGTCACCGCCCTGCTGTCGCGACTGGGCGCCCGAGACCGGGCGCAACTGGTGATCGCCGCCTACGAGTCCGGGCTGGTGCGGGCCGCGAAGCAGCCGTAGCTGTCATGGAATGCAGCACTTTCGAGCGTCGATCGTTCTCGGTGGAGAGTCGAACCGCATGATTCCGCGTCTGCTGCCTCCGATGTGGGTTTGGCGTGGCGGGAAAGTGCTGCATTCTGTGCCACTTTCGACGCAGTTGCCCGCCGCGCCATCGGCTTCGTCTTCCAGGACTTCAACCTGCTGTCATCCCTGACCGCCGCCGAGAATGTCGCCTTCCCCCTGTAGCTCGAGGGCTGGCCGGCCCGGCGCGCCACCGCGACGACTGACAGCCTAAATCTCCTCCTAACACCGCCCGCATCAAGGCCGGTCGAAGTCACCTGCCTGGGTCAGTTGCACTTTTGTGCCCAGGTAGGCGCAGAGGAGGTCACAGGCGACAACTCTCCATTACTCGCTTGCCCGTGTGCCCGACTGGGACCTGCCCACAGCAACCAGGAGGTGTTTCCTAGCGTCGCTCCCGGAACACGGCCCGCCGCTGCACCAGGTAACTGGCGGTGTACAGCACGCCGTCACCGAGCAGCTTGGCCAGTCCCAGGGGAATCCCCAGCCCCGTCAGTATCCGCAGCAGCACGTAGCTGGCGGCGAGCAGCACCAGCGCGAGAGCCAGATACCGCACCGCCGTGCGGCATATGGTGCCGGGTGCCGCATGGAATACCCGCCGATTCATCACGAAGTTCACGGTTCCGGACACCAGCCGCGCCCCTACCACGCTCGCCAGCAGGTTGCCGGTCAGCACATACAGCACCACCACCCCGACCCAGTCGATGCCGAAGCACACCAGGCTAGCCCCGAGGAAACCCAGCATTGGCGCATAGACACGCGCCGAGTCCTGCAGCGGCCGGAAGTGACTGGATACGTTGCCCGGCTCGTACACCGTGGCGATCTCCACTTCTTCCACTTCCATGCCGAGCTCGTGGGCGCGCAGCAGCACACTCAGCTCGTACTCGTAGCGGTCCCCGGGCACATCCGCCAGCCAGGCGGTATTCCCGGCCGGGTAACCGCGCAGACCCGTCTGGGTGTCGCTCAGGCGCCAGCCCGTGCTCAGTCGGAAGGTCAACGCCGTCACCGTATTGCCGATCCGGCTGCGCAGCGGCACCGGCTTGGTGAAGCGGCGCACGCCCAGCGTCATCCGGCCAGTGGTGTGCACGCGCCGCGCCACCGCCGCGATATCGCTGGGCTGGTGCTGCCCGTCGGCGTCGGCGCACACCACGTCCGCCTGCGGCCACAGCGCGGCCGCCTGCGCCAGCCCGGCACGCAGCGCCACCCCCTTGCCGCGGTTGGAGTCGTATCCGACCACATCCGCCCCGCGCGCGCTCGCCTCCCGGAACACCTGTGCGTACTGCGGTCCCGAGCCGTCGTCGACGACGAGCACCCGGCATCCGGGCAGTTCCCGCACCAGGTCGCTTACCAGCCGCGGCAGGCGCGCGTCGGGCTGATAGGCGGGGATGACTACGACCACGCCGACTCGTGAGGGGCGTACGGGCGCCGACCTCGCCCGCCTGTCCGGGATCGGCGCCGACAGGCCGCTGCGAATGCTTTCCTCCGCCTGGACCGGTTCCGCCGTGCGGCCCGGTGCGCCGTAGACGGCGGACGGCCGGGGCGTTGCCGCCGCCCGCGGGCGGTGATGCGGGAAGGAATCGGTGCTGGGTTTGATCGTGCTCATCTCAGGCCCCCTGTGCGATGTAGAGGATGTCGGAGGTTTCCCGCTCGCCGCCGTTGGATGGCCGATTGACCACCTGTCCGTTGAACCAGAGCGTGGAGGAGCCGCCACCGTCGAGGTTGTAGGCGCTCTCGCAGCCGAGGTCCGCCATGATCTGCGCCAGCTCGGTCATCGTGACGCCGCGCGAGTAGCCCTTACTGCGCCCGTCGACGACGACGAACAGGTAGTGTCCGTCCGCGACGGCGCCCAGCGCCGTGCGCGGCTGGGTGCCCTGGATGGAGTGGTTGCCGACGTTGGTGTCCACCTCGACGGCGTCGATGCCGGCCAGCACGGCGCGGCCACTTACCAGCGCCGGCCCGAAGGACAGGGTGTTCCACACGCCCGCTGCGAGCAGCGTCTCGGCGTTGGTGCTGGTCTCGTCGTACACCTCGACGCGGCCGTCGGCGTAGAAGGCGATGCCGTCGCGCACACCGTCGTCCCGGTAGATGACGCCGTTGCGGATCAGGATGCCGTCGGTGCGGAAGCCGTAGTAGTCGCCGTTGATCGCCAGCACGGCGCCGTGCTCGGTGGCCATCGCGGAGGGCAGGGCGGTGATGTTGGTGCCGTAGGCGTTGTTGGCGAAGGCGCTGCGCAGGGCGGTGGCGTCGGAGACCCGGACGTCGGCGACGTAGTAGGTGACCGCGTCATCCCCTGAGCCGGTGGAGACCTGCTTGACGTCGATCGAGGTCAGCGAGGAGGTGTAGGAGTCGGTGGTGACTGTTACGTCGGTGGCCTCGCCGGCTGAGCTGGTGGACAGCATTGAGGAGTTGGCTGCCTCATAGGCGGCCACGTCGTCGACCTCCACGTGTTCGATGACGAACCGGTTCAGTGCCCAGGCGGCCGTGCTGGCGACGCCGGCCCCCAGCAGGGTGCCGCCGCCCAGGAGGAGGCGTCGCCGGGAGTGACGTCGGGGCGCCGCGGGTTGGCGGGCCGGCTGTGCTGTGGGTCGTGCCGCGGGTTGGCGGGCCGGCTGTGCTGTGGGTCGTGCCGCGGGTTGGCGGGCTGGCCGTCCCGTGGCCTCGCATGAGGGCGCCCCTGGGTGCGAAGTCCGGGCCGCGGTCAGCTGATCCGGCGGTGCCGAGCCCGTACGGCCGGTCTCCCGGGAGGAGCCATGGGCTGCACTGGATTCAGGGATAGAAGCATTGGACATGTTCCCAACCAAAGCGGGTGACGGTGTGCGTCGCCCGTAACGCGGGTGTGGGGCCCCTGTGAATCCAGTGGCTGCCTGTGAGATCCTCGCGTTGCCTTAAGACGGGCAACGTCGCCGATCCCGGCTGCATGCAGGGTCAACCGTGTTACGTCTTGGTGGGTGCGGGGTGGTGCTCACCGAGCTTGCTCTACTGCTGTTCGGAGATGTCCAGGCGGTAGCCGACGTTGCGGACCGTGCCGATCAGGTGGTCGTACTCGGTGCCGAGTTTGGCGCGCAGGCGACGCACATGCACGTCAACGGTGCGCGAGCCGCCGATGTAGTCCTCGCCCCACACTTCATCCAGCAGTGCCTGCCGGGTAAGCACCCTCCCCTGGTTCAGGGCTAGCGCCTTGAGCAGCTCGAATTCCTTGTAGGTCAGGTCCAGCAGGGTGCCGCGGATACGGGCGGTGTAGGCGGTGGTGTCAATGACCAGGTCGCCGGCCTCAATACGGTCTTCGGGGATCGTCTCCGATTCGGGTGCGCGCACATGCACCAGCCGCAGCCGCGCGCCCAACTCGGCCGGTGTGGCCTGGGACATGACGAAGTCCGCCGCGCCCCAATCGGGCTGGACGACGGCAGCGCCGCCGTCTTGCAGCACCAGGATGATTGGCCCGCAGTCCATCGGTCCGGACAGCAACTGGCATAGGGCGCGGGCACGCATCAGGTCGCTGCGGGCGTCGACCATCACCACATCCGCCCCGCCAACGGCGGCATAGGAGGCCGGGATCGGTTTCAGGCACTCTACCTGGCAGTCGATGAAGGAGATGGCGGGGACGACGGCGGTGGCGTCGTCCTCTCGGGTGAACATGATGACGCGCACGGCTGCCGCCTCCTTCCGGTCCCGGCAGGGGTGTGAGCCTCAGTGAACCACATTTGTATTTGCGAGGGGATTACACGACCGGGCACGAGCCAGTACATGTGCAGCCCGCGGGTGTGGGACGATGCGACCGTGAACACCCAGGACGTGCCAGGTATGGCAGACCCCGGCAGCTTCGGGACGCGGCGCGGCGCAAACCGCCCCATTGAGGTGGGGTTGGTTGATCCGGCCTGGACCCGGTTGGCGGTGGCCGGCGTCGTTCCCGTGCTCCTGGCCGCCTCCGCGGCGATGCCGCCGTGGGTGCGGCTGATCGTCGTGGTTCTGCTGGTGCCCCTGACCGGACAGGGGTGGCCGGCGCTCGTGCGCACGCGGCACGACCAGGGGTCCACCGCGGTGATCACCCTGACCGGCCTGTGCGCGGCGGTGCTGGTGGCGGTCACCAACGACTTCGGCATGGCCGGGGTGGTCATGGCCTTCAGCGTGCCGGCAGCCTTCCTCGCCCAGATGGTCCGCAGGGACGGCCGCAAGCACCTGGTGGAGGATCTGTCCTCCACCGTCACCGGTAACCTGGTCATGATCTCCGGCGCTGGCTGGTGCGCTCTGCGCACCGGAATCGCCGATCCCGCCATCATTGTGCCCTGCACGCTGGCCCTGTTCACCGGCGCCCTGCTGACCACCTTGAACGTGCGTGCCACCGTGCTAGAGGTGCTCACCGCCACTGTTCCGGCACTGGTGGCGGGGGCTGTGGGCGGTGTGCTGGCCTCGGTCGGTTTCTTCGGCACCGGGCATGTGGGCCTGGAGCCGGCGTTGCAGTCGGCCGCCGCCTGCCTGGTGGTCGGTTTCGTTGCGGGAGTGCTCATGGCGGTGGCCAACCGGGTGTTGTGGACTCATCGGTGGGTGCCTGGCGGCCGGGCCGCGGTGGCCAGCGCGATTGTGCCGATCCTGTCCCTGGGTGCCCCGGTGTACGCCATCGCCCGGCTCATGGGCGGTTTCATCGCGGGCTGAGGCTGGAGCCGTGGTGTTCATTGCCGGCTGACGGGGTGCCTCCGCGTTCATCGCGGGCTGACGCCGGCGCCGTGGCGCCGGCCGCGCCCCGGCCGTACCCTGCACCCATGGCGTTCACGATTCCCGACGACCTTGCCCCCGAGCTGTACCCACTGGCCTGGCTGGTAGGTACCTGGCGCGGCTACGGCATCCTCACCTACGGGGAGACCGTGCCGGAGCAGGCCGTCTATCAAGAGATGACCTTCGACCACGATGGCGGCCCCTACCTGCGGCAGACCAGCACCATCTGGACCGTGGACGCCACCCGCAGCCAGGACCTCGACTTCGAAATGCCCGGGCTGGAGGGCGCCGCGCGCCTGACCCCCGCGCAGATTTGGTCCACCGAAACCACCTTCTGGCGGCCCGTCGGCCAGGAGGCGCCTGCCGATGACGGCGGAGGGCGCGGCAGCCACGCTGCCGCTTCCGGTCCTGCCTCGAAGACCCCGATTACTTCCCTGGAGCTGGTCTCCGCCGACCCCGCCGGGCATGTCGGCGTGTGGGAGGGTTGGATCCAGGGCCCGCGTGCCCAGGTCGGCACCCAGGCGGTGGGCCGCACCCGCACCGCTGCCTCCGTAACGGAGATGAGTCGCATGTTCGGACTTGTGGGCGGGGAGCTCATGTGGACCCAGGACATGGCTGCCTTCGGTGAGGAGGAGTCGAAGTCCTACGCTTCCGGGCGCCTGGGCCGGGTGGAGTCCGAGGACGACACCGACCCCGGCGCGGCCCTGCGCGAGGCCATCGCCGCCGACGAGGCGACGCGCGTCGCAGCCGAGGCGGCGACGGCCGGGGAGTCCTCCCTGGAGCAAGATGCACTGTCGCTGACCGATGCCGCGGGCACCGCGGATACCTCCGCGTCTGGACGGGGCGAGTCGGTTACGGCCTCGACGGAGGCTGACTAATGCGTTCCAGTGCCTTGCTGGCGTGCCCCGACGCTGTCGCCAACCCCGCCGGCGACCTGGACGCCGCCGTGCCCGCCCGCTACGACGACCCATTGCGCGAGCAGAACGCATTGGCTGCCGGCCTGGCCGCCACCGTCCTGGCCCGGGAGGTCGTCGCCGTGACCGGCCCCGACCGGCTCAGCTGGCTGACCTCCCTGACCAGCCAAGATCTGACTCGCCTGACGCCCGGCGATGGCGGCGCGGAGGCGCTGCTGCTGGACGCCCAGGGGCATGTCGCCCACGCCCTGGCCTGCGTCGACGTTGGCGATACCCTGCTGCTGGTCACCGAGGCCGGCCGTGGGCGGGCACTGGCCGAGTTCCTTAACTCCATGCGCTTCATGCTGCGCGTGGAGGTGAGTGTGCGTGAGGACGTGGCCGTGCTGGGTGCGCTCGGTGAGGGTGGCGCCGCCCTGGAGGAGGCCGCCCGGGAGGTTGGTGCCCATGTGGCGACCTGGCGCGACCCCTGGCCGGGTGTGGTCGAGGGCGGCACCAGCTATGACGTGGGCGTGGAGCGGAAGCACCCCGGCGCGGGCTACCGGGCCACCTGGGTGCTGGTGGACGCCGATGCGGTTGGGGATGTAGTGCAGACCTTCCTGACCGACGCCGATGGGGGCGGCGGATCCAGCGGCGACGTCGACACCGCCAGTGCCTTCGACTTCGGCGCCTCCTCGGGAGCGCCTGGTGTTCTCGGACGAACCAGGCGGAGCCTGGCCGGGTCGCTGGCCTGGGAGGCGCTGCGCGTGGAGGCTGGGCGGCCGCGGTGGGGACGCGAGGTGGATGCGCGCACGATCCCGCACGAGCTGGACTGGCTGCGCACCGCCGTGCACTTGAACAAGGGCTGCTACCCGGGACAGGAGACCGTTGCCCGTACCCTCAACCTGGGCCGTCCGCCGCGGCGGCTGACCGTGCTCCAGCTCGACGGATTCACCGGCCGGATGCCGGCGCCGGGGGCGGTTGTGTGCCTGGGGGAGCGGGCTGTTGGCGCCGTGACCTCTGTGGTCCGGCACGTCGACTACGGCCCCATGGCGCTGGCGCTGCTGCGCCGGGGCGTGCCCGCGGATGCGCCGCTGACCGTGGAGATCACCGACGCGGATGACCCCGACGCGAATCCGGAGGAGGCCGTGGCTGCGGCGGCCGGGGCCGCGGGAGTCGATGGTGCGGCTGCAGCGTCTGGTGGCCCCGGCTCGGGGGAACCGGCCGACGCTCCGGAAGTGACGGACTCTGGGGTTTCAGCGGAGCGGGCTGAACCCGTGGTTGTTGCGCGGGTGGACGCCGCCCAGGAGCCCCTGGTCTCTCCCGAGGGCCGAGCCCAGGCGAGCCCCTCCGAGCGCCCCGGCGCCGGCCTGCGTGGCGTCTCCGTATCCCCTCGCCGAGTTCGGTCGAAATAACCACCGAGGTCGGTAGCTATAACCACCGAGGTCGGTCAAAGTGACGGCCAGGGCCTGCTGCGCTGACCGCCTCGTGTTTTTTCGCCGCGGTCGGTCGATGTAGTAACAGTCGTGCGAAGGGGGCGTGCTCGTCGTTCTCACAGGCGGATCGCGCGTAATACGTGCCGCACGCTTAAGCCTGTGGCGGGAATTCTGTCAATCCGGGATTTCCGTTGAGATGATGCGGAATTGCAGGAAGTGGCTGGGGCCGACAGGATCCGCTTGAAGTGCTCCCATGTGCGCCGGAGACCTCGCCGCACGCAGGAGCTCTCCTGGTGGTCTGCACCCGGCGTGGGAACCCGCAGAATCATGCGGTTTGTGGTCGGCGGTTGATTTGTTAAGCGTGCGCCGAGTCGGATGACATATGACGCGTGCCGATGCTCAACTTGGCGACTGCGCGCTCAGCTCGTTCGACCGCTCTTCCGGCTTGCGGGCGGGGTGGGCGTGGGTGTCGCCGGCCTGGTGACTCGGGTGCTGGTGGGTGGTGTGTGCCTGGGCGCTCCCGCCGTGGGGAGGAATGTCCGAGTTCAGCACAATGGCCGTTGGCGACCGCTGGCACCTTTGCGGAAACCGCATGATTCCAATGTTCTGCCCACAGCTGCTGGCGGCTTCGGAGTCGTTTGTGCCGATCCTGGACACTTTGGGCCGCCGCGCACGGGAACGAGCACCAACGGACGGTCGCCGCGGGCGGACAGACCCCCTACCCCACGCGCCCGACGCCACCCCGGAATACAACACCAGGAGGGTTATTCATGGGGGCGATCAGCCGCCTCGGAATTCCTATGCTTTCCGCACGATTGCACGGAAAAGTCATGATTGTATGGTAGTGTCGCCAATGCTGTGAATAACCCTCCAGGTCCGGGGATCTGGCTTGGGTCTTCCCTGGGGCTTGTGGCCCGGCGCCCGGTGCGCTGACCGACGGCGGTGACGCCGGCCGGGCTCGGCGCCCGTACCCTTCCCGGGCCCCTGCTTGGACCGCGAATCTGCGGTTATACCGTCTGATAGTGCGTCTGGGGCGGTCCAAGTGCAGCCCGGGCGGCCAAGCAGACACGGACCAGTCGACCGAACCGCAAGCAGCCACGCACCCCGGACACCACGCCAACCCCCGCCCCGACACCAGCAAACCGGAAGACCCGGCTGACGTCGCCTGCGGTGCCCGCCATGACTTGGCGTTGTGGTCCTTGTGGGAATGCTGTCCCTGTGGGAGGGTGAACTCATGAGCGAGCGCAGCCGCTGGATCGTGCCCATCGCCCTAGGGGCAGCTGGTGTCGCCTATGTGAATGGACGCCTGCGCCCGCGCGGCGATGCTGCTGAGCCCCTGCCCGGGGACGAGCTCCTGCCCGACGCCGAGATCGTTGAGACGCATGAGACGGTGTTGCAGGCGCCCGTGGCTGACGTATGGCCCTGGCTGGTCCAGATGGGCTACGGGCGTGGCGGTTTCTACTCCTTCGATGCGCTGTGTCAGCTCGTCGGTGTGGGCATCTCCAGCACTGATGCGATCAACCCCTCGTGGCAGAACCTGACGGAGGGTGACTCGGTGGACCTGGCGGAGGATATCTCCCTCGGCGTCGCCCGCCTGGAGCCGGAGCGCTGCCTCATCCTGTCCAGCGAGGGTGGAAGCGCCCCCGTGGGCAATGAGATGGAATTCGACTTCACGTGGGCGTTCGTCCTCACCTCGACGGGACTGCATTCCTGCCGCCTTACGGTGCGCGAGCGATACGTGCCCCAAACGCCGGCCGCCCGACGAATGCTGCGGACTATACGTCCGGTCGCGCGGCTCATGACGCACGGCATGCTTCACGGCCTGCGACGTCGTACCCGGGGCTGAGGGCGAGGAGCGACGGCGATCATCGGTGCGTCGACTCAGATGACATCCCGGCGCAGTCCGGCGCGCAGCCGGGCGACGGCGTGTCGGGTGGTCGCCAGGCCTACGCCCGCCCAGGTGAGTGCCACTAGCAGGTCGCGGGCCAACAGCGCGCCGATGCCGTCGGCTCCTGTATCGAGGGTGCTCACCGTGCCGCTCATGGGCGCGAGGGCAGCGAGCACACGCAGCCATGCCGGACACAGCGACAGCGGCACAATCACGCCGGTCAGCAGCGGCAAGAACGTGGAGACGATGGTCGCTCCCAGGTAGGGGTCGGGCAGGTCGACGCCGATGCCTGCCGCGCCGACCCCCAGCAGTAGTCCGCAGACGACGGCGACAGGCGCCAGGGCCACGACCCGCCCCAGCATGGCTACATCTTGGGCGGCAGAGAGAGCGAACACCGCGCCGATGGCGGCTGCCCCGGTGAGCAGGGCCAACAGCGCGGGCACGGCCGCGACCGCGAACCAGTAGGCCAGGTCCAGACGGCGACGCGTGTGCACCTCCTGGAAGACGCCCAGGTTGCGGTCGGCGGCAACGGTGCCTACAACCCCAGCGCATACGGAACTCGCCAGGGCCACCAGCGCGGCGGCGTAGCCGGTGCGCACCAGGTCGGGGGCTGACAGATCCGCGCCCAGCAGGACGTCGTAGGCGATGTTCAGCAGCGGCAGCACCAGCAGCGTCACCACGGCCGTGCCCACGGTGGCGAAGGCCGTCGACGACGCCCACGTCACGCGCACCCCCGAGGCCAGGCGCCGGATGAACAACCCCATCAGATCACCTCCAGGGTCCCGGCGCGCGTGGCCATTCGCAGCGCCCGTCGCCCCAGAAAGGCGGCGAGGCTCAGCCAGGCGGCCACGCACACGCACCAGCCGGCCACATCCACGGCGTCGACGGCGCGCCCCAGCAGCAGGTCAAAGGGCATGGATAGGGGCAGGAAACGGCTGAACCCGGCTAGCCAGGACGGCGGCGCGGTGGAGGTGAACAGGATCCCCGAGGCGATGAACACCGGCACCAGCAGCAGTTCCTCATAGGCAATCGCGTTGGGTGTGAGCACAAACAGCGCCGCGATCACGAAGCTCAGCGCCAGACAGCCCGCCAGCAGCAGGAGTGCAGCCAAGACCATGCGGCCTGCCCCCATCCAACCGGGGACGGTGAAGTCCACCGACCAGGACGCCACCGCCCACGTGCACCATGCCACCGGTAACGCCGCCAGCCCGAAGGAGGCCGCGGCGCAGACGACGGCCGCCAGCAAGCGTAGGGCCCCGATCGGTGCCGTCACCAGGTGCGCCAGGGTGCCTTTGAACCGTTCGAATCCAATGATGCCGGCGGCACAGGTGGTGGTGGTCCACATGCCGATCACGCCGCCGCGCACCCACCCCTGGGTGGGGGTGATCCCGCCCCAGGCGCGGGCGGCGAGGAACTGCACCAGCGTGGTGGCGATGGTGGTGAAGACCATTAGCTGGATGAAGTAGGGGACGGACACGAACTGGCGGACGTGGAAGACCGTCATGCGCAGCTGCCGGATCATCGCGTGAGCCTGTCCGCCAGGGCCAGGTAGGCCTCCTCCAGCGACGCCGGTCGAGTCACCAGATCCGTGGGCGCCTCCGCCCCGATCTCGGTGAGAGCAGTCGCCAGGGCTGCGGCGCGGGCCTCCCGGTCTGCACCCGAGTCGCCCGCGGCCCAGTAGACGGTCACCGCCCACCGGCTCGAGGCGGGGCGCTGCACGACGACGGCGCCGGCCCCCAAACGCTCCTGCAGCCGGGCGGCGCCGTCGGCCAGGTGGGCCGGCAGGGTGAAGCCGCTGGTCATGACGATACCGGCGTGGGTGGCGACGTCGTGGACCGTCCCGCGGGTGACGATCCGACCCGCCCCGATCACGCTGATCGTGTCGGCGAGCTCCTCCACCTCCGGCATGGAGTGGGAGGTCAGCAGCACCCCGGTGCCGTCTGCGGCCAGTTCTCGTATCAGGTCGCGCACCTGGAGGGCGACGTCGGGGTCCAGGCCGGTGGTCGGCTCATCCAGCAGGAGTAGCGGGGGAGAACCGAGCAGGGCGCGCGCCAGGTGCAGGCGCTGCAACATGCCGCGGGAGAACGCGCTGGCCTTGCGGGTGGCCACGTCGGCCAGGCCCATGCGCTCCAGCGCGCTATCCACGGCTTGCCTGCGCCGGTGCCGGTCCAGCCCCTGCAGGTCGGCGAAAAACAACAGGTTGTCTCGGGCGGTGGCGCGCGGGTAGAAGCCGAGTTCCCCGCCGAGCACCAGGCCCAGGCGGGCGCGTGCCGCCTCGGGGCGACGCACGGCGTCGACGCCGTCGACTCGGATCTGGCCGGCGGTGGGGGCCAGCAGGGTGGCGCACATGCGCACGGTTGTGGTCTTACCCGCCCCATTGGGACCCAGTAGGGCGTGCACCTGGCCTGGGGCGACGCTCAGGGAGAGGTCGTCGACGGCGATGAAGCCGTCCTTGCCGAAGGTGCGCCGCAGCCCGGAGGCTGCCAGAACAGGGGCGTTACCGGCAGTTAGCGTTGGTGGCACACGGCAACTATGGCATGGGTCGAGCCTTCGTTGAACCAGGAGGCCACGGTGCCTACCTTTCTGGATCGGATCGGTTTACGGTTATTCATGCATCGTGGGCCGTCCGAGACGAATCGTCGCCGGGGCGTATTCCCGCCCCGGCGCGCTTTCGCCCAAGGGGGATGACGCTCGCGGCGTCGCGAGGCGGAGGCTACAGTTGAGGGGTGGAGATTCTGGGACTCGTCGCCTACTACCTGGCGCTGGCCGTCGGCTTGATCTGGCGGCTTGCGCAGCTCGCCGCCGTGGGCCTGGGCGTCTGGGCGCTTTTCGACGCGCTGACCCGCGACTCCTCCCACTTCATTGCCGCCGGCAAGCGCACCAAGGGCTTCTGGCTCGGTGTCAATGCTGTGAGCATCGCTGTGCTCGTGTTGATGGGGTCCAACTCCATGCTGGGCCTGCTGGGCGTGGTCGCCAGTGCCGTCTACCTGGCCGATGTCCGCCCCGCACTGCGGTACTACTCGCCGGTGCGGGTGCGTTCCTCCATCCGTTTCCCCGGAAGCGGCAACGGCCGTGGCGGTCTCGGGGGCGGTCGGGGCCCGCGCGACTGGACTCCCGGCCGCTGATGCGCGCCGTTCTTCAGCGCGTGCGCCGGGCGGCCGTGCGGGTCGACGGCGAGGTGGTCGGTTCGATAGACCGGCCCGGGTTACTCGCCCTGGTGGGGGTCACTCATGACGACGGCGCCGCGCAGGTGGCCACGGTTGCCCGCAAGATCGCCGAGCTGCGGCTCTTCGACGGTCCCGGCGACGACGGCGGGGCCGCGGGACGGGAGGTGTCGGTGTCCGACCTGGGGGCGCCGGTGCTGGTCATCTCTCAGTTCACCCTGTACGCCGACGTGCGCAAGGGGCGGCGTCCCTCCTGGAACGGTGCGGCCCCGGGGGCGGTGGCCGAACCCCTGGTGGAGGCGGTGGTCGCCGAGCTGCGCGGCCGCGGCCTGGAGGTGTCCACGGGCAGCTTCGGCGCTCATATGGATATCGACGCCGAACTGGACGGTCCCGTGACGATCCTGGTGGAGGCATGAGCCAGCAGGCGCAGTGGCTGCGGTTGCTGCTGCCGCCGTCGGTTGCCGTCGTCGAAACGAGGCAGGAGCGGCCTTATCCCCTCTATCCGCAGGAGCAGGCCTTCATCGCTGGCGCCGTTGCCGGCAGGATCCGGGAGTTCACCACAGTCCGCTGGTGTGCCGACCGGGCTCTGCATGACATCGGCCATCGGCGTCCTGCACAGGTACCGGGTCCGGCGGGGGAACCATCGTGGCCCCCGGGGGTGGTGGGCTCAATGACGCACTGCCGGGGCTACCGTGCCGCGGCTGTGGCGATGGCATCTGACCTGGACTCGATTGGGATCGATGCGGAGCCCGATGCGGCCCTGCCTGCGGGTGTGTTGGAGCATGTCGCCTCGGCGAGGGAGAAGCACCTGTGCGAGCGCCTCGCGTCCTGGAGTCCCGGAGTGTCCTTCGACCGGCTCCTGTTCAGCATCAAGGAGTGCGTGTTCAAGGCCTGGTTCCCCTGTGAAGGGACCTGGCTGGACTTCGAGGACGCTGAGGTCACCATCAGCTGTGACGGTCGGTTCACGGTCTGTGTGCGCAGAAGCGGCAACGGTCTGGGGCCGCTGAGCGGGCGGTGGCTGGCCGAGCGCGGCCTGCTGGTCGCAGCGCTGGCGGTTCCATCGGGCGACTGGGAGCGTGCTCGGGCTGGGCAGGATCGGTGACACGGGAGTCTCCACGAGTCCTAGTCTGTAGGTGTCCTATAAACTAGGGGTGAAGATATTGTGAAAGTCACATACTATAGAACGTCGTTTTACAAGCTCGGCCCTCAGTGGTAGCCTGGATTCGCAGCGATAAGAATAGCTGCAGCGCTTCCTCGGTGGTCGCGTAGTCATTGCTTGCAGAGTGGCGACGCCGTGCGCTTCTTTATTTTCTCTGAGAGGTTAGTTCATGGCGAGTGCTGCAGATCTTGTGATTGGCTGCGGCCCTGTGGGTCGGTCTGTTGTCCGCGTTCTCACTACCCGAGGGCAGGCTGTTACCGCAGCCTCGAGGAATCGGCCCCATGGTTTCTCTGACGACTGGGTCCGTCTGGATGCCAACAATGCGAGCGCCGTCGCCCGGGTCGCAGCGGGCGCGGAGCGCGTCTATCTGTGCGCCGCCCCTCCGATGGTGCGGTGGGCGTCGGAGTTCGAGCCCCTCGTCAGTGCGGTGCTTGCGGGGCTCAAGGAGGGAACGACGCTGGTGTTTGCGGGGAACCTGTACCCCTACGGCGATCAGGGCATCGTCATCTCCGAGTCCTCCCGGGAGCTGGCGCGAGGCCCGAAGGGCAGGCTCAGGGCCCGGCTGGATCAGATGGTTCTGTCCAGTCGAGGACTCTCGACGGCCGTGGTACGGTCGTCGTCCTTCTACGGCCCCGGTGTTGGGACATCGAGAGCGGGGCGGGCGGAGATCGAGGCGATGATGGCCGGTAAGCCGGTTCCCGCCCTCGGGTCGCCGGACGAGCTCCACTCCATGACCTATATCGATGACTTCGGACGAGCGCTTGTCAATGTCGCGCACGACCGTAGTTCGCATGGTCGGGTGTGGCTTGCGCCGGTTCAGCCGGCCATGTCGCAGCGCGAGCTTCTCACTGCGATCGGTTCCGGGCCCGGGGTCAAGCCAAAGTTCCGTGTCGCCAACAGCTTCATGCTCGCAGCTTTTGGTCTGGTGAGTCCGACGATGCGATCGCTTCGGGAGACCTACTACATCCATGCGAAGCCCTTCCTCGTTGATTCGTCCCAGTACACCGAGCACTTCGGTGACGCGGCCACGAGCCTTGAGGACTCGGTTGCTCAGACCTTGGGGGCGCTGGGCTGAGCTGCTGTTGACTCCGCTCGGCGGGCCCTGTCTCTTCCAGGTCGCCGGCGGCGCCTCCTGGCGCTGAGGGTTGGTCAGGGCTCGCAGGCGACCCGAAGGGGTGGGCTTCCTTCTCCGGTCGCCGTCCGGACTCTGAATCGTTGTGCGCAGAGTCCCCCATCGATGTTCGATGGGTGCTCCGCTATGCGCGCATGCTCTCTATATCGTATCTGAAGACTACTGAAGGCGTGGTTAAGGTGAGTGCACAGTCGGTTGCAATCGTGGGGATGGCGTGTCGATTCCCGGGGGCGCAGACGGTCTCTGATTTCTGGGCGAATATCCGGGGAGGGGTTGATTCCATATCCGAAGTTCCGGCCGATCGCTGGAACGCGACATCGTTCTTCTCCTCGAGGGGCGTTCGCGGCAGGTCGAGGACGAAGTGGGGCGGCTTCATCTCGGACGTGACCTCGTTCGATGCCGAGTTCTTCGGGATATCGCCGCGGGAGGCGGAGACTCTTGACCCTCAGCAGCGTCTCCTGCTTGAAGTGGCCTATGAGGCGCTCGAGGACGCATCGCTCACCGAGGATATCCTCGGGGGGCTCCGGGTCGGTGTGTTCGTGGGCGGATTTACCCTCGAGTACATGATGATGCAGCTCGGGGGATCAGAGTACTCCGGCGTCACTCCCCATACGGCCACGGGGTCGATGATGACCCTCCTGGCGAACCGCTTGTCCTACGTCTACAACTTCCGTGGGCCAAGTGTGACCGTCGATACCGCGTGCTCCTCGAGCCTCACCGCGACGCATATGGCCGTCACCTCCCTCGAGCGGGGGGAGTGCGATATTGCTGTCGTTGGTGGCGTGAACGCCATCATGAGCCCGGCCTACATGGTGGCTGAGTCGCGGGCTGGAATGTTGTCGCCGACCGGCACCTCTCATCCGTTCGATGGCAGCGCTAACGGATATGTCCGCGGGGAGGGAGCGGGCGTCGTGGTGCTGATGCCCGGTGACGGAGTGGACCCTGGGCGGCAGTCGTGTTACGCGACGATTGTGGCGAGCGGCGTCAACCAAGATGGTGCCAGTGAGGGGATCACCGTACCTAATGGTGACGCCCAGAGTGACTTGACCAGGCTCACTCTCGCCCGGGCCGGCCTGTCCTCGAACGAGATTGCCTTCGTTGAGGCGCACGGCACCGGCACTCCTGTTGGTGATCCGATTGAGGCGAACTCTCTGGGACGGGTCCTCGGTGAGGGGCGGAAGTCCCCGTGCTACATTGGATCCGTCAAGGCCAACATCGGCCATCTCGAGGCGGCCGCCGGTGTTGCCGGGCTCATCAAAGCGGTGCTGGAGCTGCACCACGGTGAGATCGTTCCGCAATTGCACGTCAACCAGGTGAACTCCGCCATCGATCTCGAGGCACTAAATCTCGCCATCCCGACGGGCGTCGTTCCGTTGGGGCCTCACGACCGCTACGCGCTTGTCAATTCCTTCGGATTTGGTGGCGCGAACGCCCA
This sequence comes from Actinomyces qiguomingii, assembly GCF_004102025.1. NCBI lineage: Bacteria > Bacillati > Actinomycetota > Actinomycetes > Actinomycetales > Actinomycetaceae > Actinomyces > Actinomyces qiguomingii. The sequence goes on from NZ_CP025228.1 coordinate 441,914, forward strand.
GGTTATCCTACGTCGCAGTGATGAGGAGTCGGGTGAGCGCGGCGTTGAGGGAGGCGGGGCGGTACTGCTCGCACTGTCGGCGCGTTCACCTGAGGCGCTCGAGGCTCGGGCCCACCAGATCGCCGATTATATTGAGGAATCGGGTCGATCGGTTCATGAGGTTGCCGCCCAGCTCGTGGTGGCACGGGACCACCATCCTATGAGGTGCTCGGTCAGTGCGAGTAGCGCTGAGCGGGTTGTTGAGCTTCTACGAACGGTCGGGGCGGATGACGCGATCCGGTCCGATCCGTCTTCTCGTTTGGCATTCGTGTACTCCGGGATGGGGCCTCAGTGGAACGGGATGGGGGCGGAGCTGTATGCCTCGGAGGAGGTCTTCAGGAGGACGATTGAGACAATTGCCTCATATGCCTCCGAGAGTCTTCCCTGGCGGTTGACCGATGCGTTCACCGGAGGGCTTGACGAGAGGATGATGGCCCAGACCATCTACGCGCAACCTGCGGGATTCGCCCTTCAGGTGGGATTGACGGCGCTCCTGGCGTCATGGGGTATCAAGCCGGCAGTTGTGTGCGGTCACAGCGCCGGTGAGCCGGCGGCGGCGTACGCCGCGGGTGCGCTTTCCCTGCAGGAGGCCACACTCGTCAGCGTCACACGAAGCGTGACTCAGCAGACGGCGGCCGGGCAGGGACGACTGCTCGCAGTGGGCTGTTCGCACGAGCGAGCGCGGGAGCTGATGGCCGCGTGGCGGCAGGACCATGATCTGGAGACGGCCGCCGTCAACAGCCCGGCCTCCTGTGCGCTGGTGGGTCCCGAGGACCAGCTGCGCGATCTCGGAGCGCACCTGGACCGGGCCGAGGTCTTCAATCGCATGGTTCCCGGCGAGGTCCCCTACCACTCCAGCCGGATGGAGCCGCTCGAGGCGGAGATCCGGTTGAGGCTGAAGGACCTGAGCCCACGTCTGACGAGGATACCAATGGTCTCGACGGTGACGGGCGCGGTCGTCGACGGGTCCGAGCTGGATGCGGGGTACTGGTACGCCAACGTCAGGCGGACCGTGCAGTTCAACGAGGCGGTTGGCACTCTGGTGGATCTGGGTGCCGATGTGTTCCTAGAGGTGACGCCGCATCCGGCGCTGACCCGGTCGCTCATCGAGAGTACCGAGGATCGGAAGAAGGACTGCAGGGACCGTACGGTGGCGACTCTGCGCCGGGGCGAGTCCGACATAGAGTACCTTCTTAGTGCGGTCGGGCGGCTGTACTGCTGCGGTGTGCGGGTGAGCTGGCAGGAGATGTATCGTGGGGCCTCCGTCGCGGGACGGCTGCCATGTTACCCCTGGCGGCGGCAGGCCTACTGGCAGGAGTCCGAGGCCTCGGCCCGGCGGGTCGCTTCCAGGCCCCATCCATTCATCGCGCATGGCGACGACGGCGGGACGCAGGTGTGGGATGTCGATCTCTTCACCGATGATCTGGCGTGGTTGGACGACCATCGGATCGAGGATGAGGTCGTCTTCCCGGCGGCGGGCTACGTCGAGCTCGCGATGTGGGCAGCCGAACGCGTCTATGGACGGTTGTCCAGGCTCACGTTCCATGATGTGAGCTTCGAGCGCGCGCTCTATCTGGATCCGGAGGCTCCTGCGCCGGTACGGCTGCGTTTCGATCGTGACTCGGGCCGCTTCAGCGTGAGCAGCAGGCGGCAGAACGACTGGCAGCAGCACGCCACTGGGCGGGTGGTCCTGTCCTCTCCTGCGACCTCGGCCTACGTGGATGCTCCGCCCATCGACGATGCGGAGACGTTGGACTCAGCGTCGGCGTATGAGGAGCTCCTCGACCTGGGACTCAACTATGGCCGGTCGTTCAGGGCGCTGACGACGGTGCGCAGGGGTGAGGGCAGGGCGACCGGGTACGCCGCGCTGCCTGGTGATCTGGTCGACGGTCTTCGCGCTTTCTGCTGCCACCCGGTGCTCATCGACATCGCGTTCCAGACGCTTGCTCTGGCCAGTCATACGGTTGCCACCGATCGGACGTTCATGCCCGTAGCAGTCTCCCAGGGCGGTCTTGCACATGAGCTGCCCGCGGAGGTGATCGTGCACGCGACGGTCTCGGAGGGGACCGATGAGGAGGAGATTCGTGGGGACGTCGTCCTGACCGACCAGGAGGGACGCGTGCTCATGCAGATCTCCGGGTGCCGGGCGCGAGACGTCAGTGCTTCCGGTGCGCCCCATCCTGTGGAGTACGTCGGTGTGGAGTGGAAGGAGGTCGAGCCCGAGGGCGGTGACCCGGGTTCTGAGCCCGACGGGTTCGCCGTGATGGGATCATCTGTGCTGGCGGTGGAGATCGAGTCCGAGCTGCGATCGCGTGGCAAGCGGGTGGTGCGAGTCGCCGATCCCCACGCCGCCGGTTGGTCGTCGGGCGACGGCATGAGCGATGCCGTCGGGGCTGTGATCGATCTGCGCGCACTGGATGGCAGCCCCTTGTGCGCACCCGCCCGGGCCGCCGAGCTCGGTGTGGGCAGCCTGCACCTGTTCCAGGCGCAGGCGAACGGCAGCGGCACTCGCATGCCGAGGATATGGACCATCACGCGTTTGGCACAGAGCGTTGCCGAAGCCCGTATCGACCCCACCGGTGCGGTGCTCTGGGGCCTTGGACGGGCGGTGGGGCAATTCGAGATGCCCGGGCTGCACGGGGGCATCATCGATGTCGACGACACGGCGGGCAACGCGGTGCGCGTGGTCGAAGAGGTGCTCGGTGGGCGCGGAGAGGATCAGGTCGCGTTGAGGCGAGGCCGGCGATGGGTGCCGAGAATGGTGCCGACCGTGTTGCGACCGGTGGTGCTGCCACCGCTTCGTGAGGATGCCGCCTATCTGATCTCCGGCGGACTCGGGGCGCTTGGACTCGTCACGGCACGATGGTTGGTCGAGCATGGAGCGCGTCACCTCGTCCTCGTCGGGAGATCGGTGCTTCCCGACCGAGATCAGTGGGCGATCCTTGATGACCAGCGGATGAGGACGGTCATGGACCTGGAGCGGGCCGGCGTTGATGTGGAGCTGGTCGGCTGCGATGTTGCCGACGGATGCGCCGTCGAGAATCTGCTGCGTGAGCGAAGGGATGCGGGAAGACCGGAGATCAAGGGTGTGATTCACGCCGCTGGAACGTCCGTACCCCGGCTCGTCGTCGACATGACCGAAGCGGATTTTAGGGAGATCCTGCGTCCCAAGGTGGACGGGGCGTGGAACCTCGACCGCGCTTTCAAGACGGGCCTCGACTTCTTCGTCATGTATTCGTCGGTGGCCTCGCTCATCGTGTCTCCAGGTCAAGCTAACTATGCCGCAGGAAACGCCTTCATGGACTCCCTCGCCTATGCGCGCCGCAGCAGGGGGGAGCATGGTCTATCCATGAACTGGGGACCGTGGGGTGATGTCGGCATGGCGACTCAACTCGACCTCATGGAGTTCTTCGATCGCCGGGGTCTGCACCCGAACACCAGTGTTCAGGGAACCGAAGCGCTTGAATGCGCTCTCGCTAACGACCTGGTTCAAGTGGCGCCTATCGCCCCTGATTGGAAGCGAACGATTAGCACCTACCCCGGTGGCAGTGCCCCTGCAATGCTTCGGCACTATGAGGCAGCCGACTCTCAAGCGGAGCAGATCGGCGGGGAGTCAATGCGCGAGGCCATCGCCGCGGCCCCGCCCCACGAGCGGGAGCAACGGATCCGCGAGGGTGTTGCCGATCTTGTCGCGAACGTGCTGCGCTATGATCGTGATCGAATGAGGTACGATGCGCCGCTTACCTCCTTGGGGATGGACTCCATGCTCGGGATCGAGATCAAGGCCCGGATCGAGACCGCCCTCGGGGTTGACGTGTCGATCGTGAGCCTGCTCAAGGGGATGACTCTCAATGGTCTGACGGAGAGCGTCGCCACCAAGATGGATCTGTGGTCCGACGAGACGATCGATCCTGAGGTCGAGGCACTGCTCGCAGAAACGGCAGATGGTGATCCTGGGATGATGAAGGGTGTCGATGATGAGTGACCACGTGAATGACCTTCGGGAACGTCTTGAGCGACTGACCCCTCAACAGAGGGAGAGCTTCCTGTCTCGCTATGAGAAGCGCGAGCTGGATCGAATTCGAAAGGAGCGGGTCGCGCCCGATGAGGCCGTGCATCTGTCGCCGGCGCAGCTGAGGCTGTGGTATCTCAGTCGTGCGAATGACGGCGATCCGAGCTACAACATTCCCGGATTCTTCTCCGTTGACGGCGATCTCTCGGTGCAGGAGTTCCGGGCTGCAGTGGAGCAGGTGATGCTGCGGCACGATGTCCTCCGGGGGGCCGTCGTGGGCGACCCTCCGCTCCTCAAGGTCGTTCCCGAGGTGCCGGCTCCTGTTGAGCGGGTGGAGATCCCTCGGGATGCTCGCGATGTCGAGGAGTGGGCGGCTGGTTGCGCCAAGGAGTTCGTGCGGAGACCCTTCAGCATTTCGCGGCCGCCTTTGTTCAGGATTCTGCTGATCTGCGTTGAGGGCACGCCGAGGTATGTGGTCTGCTCCTTCCACCATCTGGTTTTCGATGGCTGGTCGCTCAAGGTCTTCATGGGTGAGCTCCTCACGATTCTGGGTGGTGGCGACCCGGCTCCGCCGACGTGGGGCTACCGAGACCATGTGGTCTTCGAGGGGCGTCGTCGCCGCTTGTTGGAGCGAATGTGCGAGCTCAGTGGCTCAGTGAATCCGGATCGGCGCGACGAGGATTTCTGGAAGGATTACCTCAGTGGTATTCCTCAAAGTCTCGGGCTCCCGGGTGCGAGGCCGGCGACCGGCCCGTCGAATGCAGGTGGTCTCCATATCGTTCGTATGGATGAGGCCGTCTGGGCGCGTCTGCAGAAGATCGGTCGCGATGAGGATGTCACGCCGTTCTCGGTCGCACTCGGACTGTTCTCCGCGGTACTGGCCAGGTCGTGCGGCGAGAGCGACATCGTCGTCGGTACGCCCGTGAGCGGGCGCCAGGACCCGTTGACGCACGGTCTTATCGGGACGTTCGTCAACACGGTTCCCGTTCGCGTGACGGTCGACGCGTCTGCCAGTACGCGCAGCCTCGTGCGTGAGGTGTCCCGGTCCAGCACAGAGGCGCTGTCGTACGACCACGTGCCGTTCGAGCGGATCGTCGATATCGTCAATCCGCTGCGTTCATCGGGTACTCATCCCATCTTCAGGGTGCTGTTCACCTTCCAGCCGGCCTTGACAAGGTTGAGTGGCGGCGGTGTGTCATTCGAGTATCGAGATCTCGACTTCGGGACCTCGAAGTTCGACCTCTCGCTCGATATCGTTGATGAGGGCTCGACGATCCGTCTGGTGTTCGAGTACCGCTCCGATGTGCTGTCCCGCGATGCCGTGGCCGAGATCGCGCGAACCATGCTGGTAATGGCCGAGGAGATGGCGCGACGCCCTGAAGACACGGTGGGCAGCCTGAGCCTGCTCAGCGAGGAGCGCCGTACGGAGCTGCTGCGGGTGTGCCGAGGACCGCGGTGCCGGCCGAGGGCGACGACGCTCCTCGAGGCCTTCGAGGATGGCGCTGCACGTTTTCCACAGCGTGAGGCTGTCAGGGACGTGAGGTCCGTCCTGACCTACGAGCAGCTTGACAAGGCCAGCACCGACATTGCACTGAGGCTGGCCTCGGTTGCGGACCCCGGCGAGGTCGTCGCGATCGTCCTACCGCGGTCGAGCGGGCTCCTGGCCGCGCTTCTGGGAGCGTGGAAGGCGGGAGCGACGCCGCTCGTTGTCGATCCGTCCGCGCCCTTGTCGCGGATCCAGGCGATGGTGAATGACTGCCAGGCGGTTGTCGTGACGGAGCGGGGGCAGCTTGCAGAGGTCACGGGCATCCGGGACAAGAATGGGGCGGGGCCGTGGATCCTATCCGAGTTGCCCCGTGGAGAGATCCGTGATGACGTCTTCGTGGAGGATCCCCAGGCGTATCTCGTCTACACGAGCGGATCAACGGGACGGCCAAAGGGCATCCTCGTGTCGCAGAAGTCCTATGTGCACGTCATGGAGGCCTGGCGCCAGCGTTTCAGCCTCGATGGTCCCTGCGTCGCTCAGATCGCGTCGAGTGCCTTCGATGTCTTCTACGGCGACGTCGCGCGGGCTCTTGGCACGGGAGGTCGGCTGGTGATAGTCTCGTCGGAAATCGCGGCGAACCCCGACTTGCTAGCAGACCTACTGGCGGAGAGTGGGCCCGATTTCGTTGAGTTCGTTCCCAGCGTCTTCCGGCGTCTGGCTGCGTATCTGCGTCAGAGCGGTCGTCGTCTTCATGTTCCGCATGTGGTCGTGGCCTCGGAGAAATGGACGATGGGTGAGGCCAGGCAGTGGGAAGCGGACGTACTGGGAGCGGGCTCCCAGCTCGATAACACCTATGGACTTGCTGAGACGACGATCGACTCAACGGGCTGGGTGGTGCGTACTGACGACCCCGTGCCGGATGAGGCGCCCGTTCCTATCGGATCCCCGCTGCCGGGTGCGGCTATCTATGTGGTTGACGAGCAGGACCAGTTGCTCCCTCGTTTTGTCATCGGCGAGGTGCTCATCGGGGGCGAGTGCATTGACAATCGGTACGTTGGTGGGGCTGAGGACCTGAATGTTCGGTATGCCAGCGTCGTCGTGGGGAGCGATGGGCGCGCTGAGCGGGTGTTCCGTACGGGCGATTACGCATACTGGGACTGGCGGTGGAGGCTTGTGCTCGTCGGTCGTCGCGACGGGCAGGTGAAGATACGAGGGGTCCGTATCGAGCTGAGTGAGGTCGACAATGCGGTGCGCCGACTTGCCGGAGTATCGGACTGCGCCAGCGTCGTGCGGGAGGATGAGTCGGGTACCCAACTGGTGACCTGGGTAGTCTCCGACGCGAGTGACATCGACACGCAGATGTGGCGATCCGCTCTGTTGAACGACCTGCCGACGGCGATGGTGCCTCAAATTGTCCTGACGGACTCCCTCCCCTTCCTCGCGAGTGGGAAAATTGATCGTGAGCAACTCGTGCGACGGCACGCGCCTGACGCCATTAGCGGCAGAGTGGCGCCGAGGGACGACGTGGAGCGCAAGTTGTGCGATCTCTTCTGCGAGGTGCTTGAGTGCGGCCGGGTAGGAGTCGAGGACGACTTCTTCGCACTCGGGGGCCACTCCCTGACCGCTCTCGATCTGGTGGGGCGGATCAAACGCGGCTTCAACGTGGACATGAGAATCTCCGATCTCTTCGACTGCCCTACGGTCGAGGGGCTGGCGCATCGGATCGCTCAGCGGTCGCAGGCGGGATCCGGATCCGAGGACTACCCGATCGTGGAACCGGATCCGCGTCACCGCTATGACGGTTTTCCGCTGACCGACGTGCAGCAGGCCTACTGGCTCGGGCGAAACGATGCTTTCGAGTTCAGTGGCGTGTCGACCCATAGTTATGATGAGTTTCATGGCAGGGGGCTGGACCCGCGTAGGTTTGCTGATGCGCTCAATGAGGTGATTGCGCGGCATGACATGATGCGGTGCGTGATCGTTGACCATGGGGAGCAGCGTGTTCTTCCCGAGGTCCCGCGCTACGACCCGTGGGTGTATGACCTGCGGAACGCGGACAATGAGGAGGTCGAGGCTCATCTTGCGGCGGTGCGCGAAGAACTGTCTCATCAACGACTGGATGTGACGTCCTGGCCCAACTTTGATATCCGGGTGTCGGCCCTCCCTGGTGACCTGCTTGTTCTCCATTTCAGTACTGATGCGCTACTACTGGATGCGAAAAGTTTCGTTCTCATCGCCGTTGAGTTGAGCCGCATACATGATGGGCTTGCGGTGGATCCCGTTTCGGACTTCCGGTTCCGTGACTATGTGCTGGCGGAGATCGAGAGCCGAGGCGGCGATAGGTATCGACGCTCGGAGGCCTTCTGGAAGTCGATGATTCCGAAGCTGCCGGCCGCTCCCGACCTGCCGATGCGGGGACGCCCAGATGATGTGGTTGCTCCTCGGTTCACGCGCCTCCATGCGCGTGTTGAGAAGGACCGGTGGGACGAGCTGAAGGGTAGGTGCGGAGTTTCCGGTCTGACGCCGAGCAGTCTGTGCCTCGCTGCCTACGCCATGGTGCTCGCCAGGTACAGCCGCTCCCCGGAGTTCTGCATTAACATGACCTTCCTGAGCAGGAAGCCGTTCCATGAAGATGTCGAGCAGATCGTCGGCGAGTTCACCTCGGTGACTCTACTCCCGATTGCTGTCGATCTGCGTGAGGGCTTCTTGTCCAATGCGGTGCGCATCCAGCGTCGACTCTGGGAGGTCCTGGAGTTCAACGACATGACCGGGGTGAGAGTTCAGAGGGAGTACGCTCGCTATCACGGCACGCCGGCCTCGGCGCACTTCCCGGTTGTGTTTACCTCGACGCTGGGTGGGATGCCCATGCCCGACGAGAGCTTCCCGATGCGTCATCAGCCCGAGTACGGGGTCACCCAGACGTCTCAGGTCTGGCTCGACTGTGGCATCTGGGAGGACGACAGGGGCGACCTGCGCTGCAACTGGGACATCGTGCGGGAGGTGTATCCCGAGGGGATGCTCGATGCCATGTTCCATGAGTGGGTTGCTCTGATCGACTCCCTCGCCGTGTGCCCGGCGGCCTGGGAGGAGCCCGCTCCGGTGGTCGTCCCCAAGGAGCTGGCGAGCGAAGGGGCTCCTCGGGGGACGCTGCTCGATGGATTCCTGCAGTCTGTGGCGAGGCGTCCCGATGCGGCGGCGGTGGTGACGTCGGACGGTTCGATGAGCTATGGCGAGCTCGCTGCGGTGGCAGGTGGTGTCGCACTGAGGCTGCGCGAGCTGGCGGTGGAACGCGGCGAGCTGGTCGCAGTGCTCATGGAACCCGGCTGGGAGCAGGTCGCCGCTGTCCTCGGGATCGTGGGACGGGCCGCTTACGTTCCGGTCGGCCCTGCTATGCCGGATGAGCGGCTCGCGCGCGTGCTCACTCAGGCCGGTGTCAGGGTGGTGCTCACCCAGCAGCAGTTCCGTGCGCGGGTGGAGGCGCTGCTCGATGTCACCGCGGTGGTCGTCGACGAGGGTCTGGTGCGCGCTGATGGATCTGCTGCGCTCCACGAGAGCACCGCCAGGCCCGACGACCTCGCCTACGTTATTTTCACATCGGGCTCGACAGGGACCCCGAAAGGGGTGATGATCAGTCATCGCGCCGCTCTCAATACGATTGATGACGTCAATGAACGGTTCGGTGTCACCGAGGATGATTCTGTGCTGGCCATATCGGAACTGAGTTTCGATCTGTCGGTTTACGACATCTTCGGGATGATGTGCGCCGGTGGGGCTGTCGTGGTTCCTGATCGTACTGAACGTTTGGATCCTATTTGCCTCGTTGAGATGGTGAGAGACAATGGTGTCACGGTCTGGAATTCTGTTCCGGCATTGTTCCAGCTCTATCTAAGTGCGCTCGACGAGGGCGCTGAACCGCCGTTACGCCTGGCGCTTCTCAGTGGTGACTGGATTCCGTTGGGTCTGCCCGCTCGTGCTGCACTCGTAGCGCCGGGTGTGCGGCTGCACAGCCTGGGGGGCGCTACTGAGGCCTCTATCTGGTCCATCACCTACGCGATCGATAGCGTGGATCCCGAGTGGGTAAGTATCCCTTATGGTGTCGGGATGCGGTATCAGGACGTCGTTGTGCTCGATCGTCGTTTGTCGGAGTGCCGAGACTGGGTTGTGGGTGATCTCTTCATCCGAGGCGCTGGGTTGGCGCTGGGGTACTGGGATGATCCCGATCAGACGGCGGCGGCCTTCATCTCTCATCCGGTGACGGGTGAGAGGATGTACCGCACAGGCGATCTTGGGAGGCGGCGGCCCGATGGTGTCATCGAGTTTCTCGGTCGCTCTGATTTTCAGCTCAAGATCGGTGGGTACCGAGTTGAGGCGGGAGAGGTTGAGAAGGCGGTGTGCGCTCATCCCGCTGTCCATGAGGCGGCTGTGGTCGCTGTCGGCAGTGGCCTCGGCGATAAGCGGCTCGCCTGTGCGTGGACCCGGGTTCGGGGATCTCAGGGTGCGAGTGATGCGGAGCTGGCCGCGGTTGTCAGTGGCAAACTCCAGGAGTACATGGTCCCATCTATGTTCTCCGAGGTCGACGAGATGCCCCTGTCGTCCAACGGTAAGATCGACCGTGCGCGCGTGGCGGCGGTCTTCGAGCACTCCCGGGTGCCCGATGCGGTCTATGTCGCACCGCGGACGGATGACGAGGCGCGGATGGTGGAGCTGTGGGCGTCGGTCCTGAAGGCGGCGCCCAGGATCGGCATGCACGATGACTTCTTCGAACTTGGGGGGAGTTCCGTGGACGCGATCGAGCTTGTGACCCGTGTCCGTCGTCGGTGGGGCCTGTCGATCAAGCTCGCCGATCTATATGAGGCGAGTACTCCGGCGCAGCTCCTCCTCCGTCTACGGGCGGCCGATGCGGGGTGCTCGGACGGTGGTGCGGGCGTGTCATGACCGAGTCCATTTGGTACGAGTCGAGTGCCGGCATGGGGCCGCTGGCCCCGGACCTCGTTTTGTTCCCGCCCGCCGGATCGGGTCCTAGTATCTTCCGGAGCTTCTCGGCGGAGGATCTGGGGTGCAGGATTCATGTAGCGTCGTTTCCCGGGCGCGGTAGGCGTTTCTCCGAGCCTCCCGTGACCGCGTGGGAGGAGCTGGTCGAGGCGCTCGTGGATGGCTTGTCCGCGGTCGCTGGCGGCGCGGTCGCGCTATTCGGTCACTCGATGGGAGCGGTGGTGGCCTTTGAGGTGGCAAGGAGGATGCCGGTTCAGCCATTGGCCCTCTTCGTTGCCGGGGCTGGCGCTCCGACGCCCGCCGGTTCGGCGAGGCGGCGCATGTGGTCGACCTTGACCGATGCTGAGTTCATTAAGGAGCTCAGGGGTATCGGGGGCATTCCGGATGAGGTCGCGATGAATGCGGAGCTCATGGAGTTCATGATGCCCGTTCTGAGGGCGGACTTCGAGCTCGTCGACTCCTACCGTTACATCGGCGGCCCCATGCTGAGCTGCCCGATCTTCGTCCTGGGCGGGCAGGATGATCCGACGGTGCTGCCGGAGGGGCTCGCCGGTTGGGCTGCCCACTCCTCGGGGCGGACCGAGGTGTCCGTTCTCCCCGGGGGCCATTTCTTCGTCCAGTCGCACTGGCGGGATGTGGTGGGCTTGGTGAGAGGGCGCGTTCGTCAGTTGGTGGGAGTCGGTGAGGGGGCTTGAGGCCAGCGCCGTCGTACTGCAGCCGTCCAGCAGGGGTGAGCAGGTCGGGAAGGGGCCGGGCGCGCCCCGACACGCTCAGCGGGTGATGGGGCCGGGATCACGGTTCCGGGGCGGGGCGGGCCACGCCGCGTTCGATCAGATCCAGGACCACCTCCATGTCAATGCGATTGACCCATTCGGTTGTGCAGTCCTCCGTGTGGTGCTGCTGGACCTCGATGGACAGTGCTCCGTGCAGGGTTGACCACACGGCGTTGGCCAGGGCCGTCGCGTCGCCGTCCACGAAGGCCCCAACAACCTGTCCACGCTCGATGATCCGCACGAGCTGGGCGAATGCGGAGTGGGCGGCGGGGCCGGGCGCGGTTCCCAGCATGAGCTCGTAGGCTCGCGGCCTGCTCACGAGCACGTCGTGGGTGAGTGCGCAGGCGCGACGCAGGTGCTGGCGGGGCTCGGACGCGTTGAGCGCCTGAAGCAAGCGCGTGAGCTCACGGAAGTGCTGCTCCGCCAGGGCGGCGAGCAGTCCCTGCTTGTCGCCGAAGTGGTTGTAGACGGTCATGGTCGCGGTGCCCGCCTGTGAGGCCACGGCGCGGATCGTCACGCCTGTTAGCCCCCTGCTCTCCAGCAGCTGGTCGGCCGCGTCGAGGATGAGCCGTCGTACGTCTCCTGAAGGCGTGCGGCGGCGCCGTTCGATCGGAACTCTGTCGGTCTGGTGGCTGACCGTTGGTTGCTGAGGGCTGAGGCGCTGCATCACCTAACCACCATACTCATCCTGTCAGCTGATGCCGCGGCAGTGGTCGATGCCGCTCGGCTGTACGCGCTCCGTACGAGTGCCCATCGATCGGCGGATGCCCCCAGGAGCGAGCGGTCGATGTCGCCCGGCGGCCGTCGTGGAACCGGGCGGCGCCGGTGCTTTTGGCTGAGCCGCTGGTGGAGGCCGTGGCCGAGGCGCTGCGGGAGCGGGGGATCGAGGTGGCCACGGGCCGCTTTGGCGCCCACATGCGCATCGACATGGAGGCAGACGGTCTGGTCACGATCCTCGTCGAGGCCTGAGGGGGTTGCGCTGTCGGCCGTGGAGGCCGCACCGTACGATCTCGGAGGCTGCGCGTTGATCTCCTTGCCGGAAGCGATGAGGGCACCTTTAGGCCCGAGTGATGACGCGGTCGTGCCCGTGCCTGGTGCCTGGTCCTCGCAAGGTTCGGGGCGTCAGGAACGTCCGGTTTGGACGTCAGGAGCATACGGTTTCGCCGTCAGGAACGTCCTGTCTCGGCGTCGGGGCATGCTCCACGACCTGCTGCACGGCCCGACCCGCTGTGCCCAGGCTTGAGTCATTCCCGCTCAACCCTGCTCACGCCCACTGCGAACAGGGGCATCGACGCCGCCCCTACACCGTTAGCCTTATCAGCGCGTGCCCCGCGTTCCCCTCCGGTACACATCCCGGATCCGGGTGACGCGATCACCGACCGCACGTGCCGAGGAGCTATCAGCGATGTTCGAACGCTTTACCGACCGCGCCCGCCGCGTCGTCGTCCTGGCCCAGGACGAGGCCCGCGCGCTCAACCACAACTACATCGGCACCGAACACCTCCTTCTGGGCCTCATCCACGAAGGCGAGGGGGTCGCCGCCAAGGCGCTGGAGTCGATGGACATCTCCCTGGACTCCGCGCGCGCCGAGGTAACCGAGATCATCGGCGAGGGCCAGTCGGCCCCCTCCGGCCACATTCCCTTCACGCCGCGCGCCAAGAAGGTGCTTGAGCTGTCCCTGCGCGAGGCGCTGCAGCTGGGCCACAACTACATCGGTACCGAGCACATCCTGCTCGGCCTACTGCGCGAGGGCGAGGGTGTGGCCGCCCAGGTGCTGACCAAGCTCGGCGCTGATCTGTCCACCGTGCGCCAGACCGTCATGCAGATGCTCTCCGGATACGAGGGCAAGGAGACCGTCACCGCTGGAGGTTCCAACAAGGAGGGCACGCCGTCGGGCTCGGCCATCCTGGACCAGTTCGGCCGCAACCTCACCGCCGCAGCGCGTGAGGGCAAACTCGACCCGGTCATCGGCCGCCACAAGGAGATGGAGCGCGTTATGCAGATCCTCTCCCGGCGCACCAAGAACAACCCGGTCCTGATCGGCGAGCCCGGCGTCGGCAAGACCGCCGTCGTGGAGGGCCTCAGCCAGGCGATCGTGCACGGGGACGTGCCCGAGACCCTGCGCGACAAACAATTGTACTCCCTGGACATGGGCTCGCTCGTGGCCGGCTCGCGCTACCGCGGTGACTTCGAGGAACGGCTCAAGAAGGTCCTCAAGGAGGTGCGCACTCGGGGCGACATTGTCCTGTTCATTGACGAGATCCACACCCTCGTCGGGGCGGGCGCCGCGGAGGGCGCCGTCGACGCCGCCAGTATCCTCAAGCCGATGCTGGCCCGCGGCGAATTGCAGACTATCGGTGCCACCACCCTGGAGGAGTACCGCAAGATCGAGAAGGACGCCGCCCTGGAACGGCGCTTCCAGCCGGTGACGGTGGAGCAGCCCTCCATTGAGGAGACCATCGACATCCTGGGTGGACTGCGTGACCGCTACGAGGCCTTCCACCACGTGGTGATCACCGACGAGGCGATCGAGGCGGCCGCCAAACTGGCGGACCGTTACATCAACGACCGCTTCCTGCCGGACAAGGCCATCGACCTGATCGATGAGGCCGGCGCCCGCCTGCGCATCCGCCGCATGACGGCCCCGCCGGAGCTGCGGGAGATCGACGAGCGTATTGCCGCGGTCAAGAAGGAGAAGGAATCGGCCATCGACGATCAGGACTTCGAGCGGGCCGCCTCTCTACGCGACGATGAGCGCCGCCTGGGAGAAGAGCGCGTCGCCAAGGAGAAGGCCTGGAAGTCCGGTGACCTGGACCAGGTGGCCGAGGTGGATGAGAACCTGGTGGCCGAGGTGCTGGCCATGTCCACCGGCATCCCGGTGTTCAAACTGACCGAGACCGAATCCGCCAAGCTGCTCGGCATGGAGGATGAGCTGCACAAGCGGATCGTCGGCCAGGACAAGGCCATCCAGGCCCTGTCCAAGTCCATCCGCCGCACCCGTGCGGGCCTGAAGGACCCCAAGCGTCCCGGCGGCTCGTTCATCTTTGCCGGTCCCACCGGCGTGGGTAAGACCGAGCTGGCCAAGGCCCTGGCGGAGTTCCTCTTTGACGATGAGGACGCCCTCATCCAGCTAGACATGTCCGAGTTCGCGGAGAAGCACACGGTTTCCCGGCTGTTCGGGGCGCCCCCCGGCTACGTCGGCTACGACGAGGGCGGCCAGCTCACCGAGAAGGTGCGGCGGCGTCCCTTCAGTGTGGTGCTGTTCGACGAGGTGGAGAAGGCTCACCCGGACATCTTCAACTCGCTGCTGCAGATCCTGGAGGACGGCCACCTCACCGACGCCCAGGGCCGCGTGGTCGACTTCAAGAACACCGTCATCATCATGACCACCAACCTCGGCTCCAAGGACATCGGCAAGTCCGTGGCCACGGGCTTCCAGTCCACCGAGGGCGGCACCATGGACTACGAGGAGATGAAGGCCCACGTCAACCGGGAGCTCAAGCAGCAGTTCAGGCCCGAGTTCCTCAACCGTGTGGACGACCTGATCGTCTTCCCGCAGCTGACCAAGGCGGAGGTCCGCCAGATCGTGGACCTGATGATTGCGCGCCTGTCTGCGCGGCTGGCCGAGCAGGAGATGAGCATCGAGCTGACCGACAGCGCCAAGGAGCTGCTCGCCGAGCGCGGCTTCGACCCGGTGCTTGGAGCCCGCCCGTTGCGTCGCGCCATCCAGCGTGACATTGAGGACGCCCTGAGCGAGAAGATCCTCTTCGGGGAGCTCGAACGGGGCCAGAAGGTCCTGGTCGACGCCGAGGGCGAGGGCATCCTGGGCGAGTTCACCTTCCGGGGCATGCCCCGGAAGGATGCCGAGGACGCCGTGCGGGAGGCCGAGGAGATCGCCTCGGCAGCCGTCGGCCCCACCCAGTGATCCTGGCGCCGCCGAGTTCGGATGAAGCAACCACCGAGTTCGGCTGCTAGGGCGGGTGCTGCCAGACGGCCCAAACCGAGGGACCGAGTCCAAGTCGCGGGGCGGTGACGGGGGCGTGGAGCCCTACGGCCGCCCTATGACACTCCCGGTGACACTTACGCCTCAAGCATCACCTTCACCGTGCCGTCTTCGTACCGGTCGCCCTGCGCACCCGCGGATCGATCCCGGGTCGGTTTCCGGGTCGGGGTCGCCCTCCATACCCGCGGATCGATCCCCTTGACTACTTCTTCGGATGGGATCTCCCGGATCGAGGCAGCCCCAGGTCGGCCGCCGAGCAGATGGGTGACTGCGCGGAGGCGGCCCTGGATTGGGTCGGGGCGGGTGCGGGTAAGCCGACGCCGGGCGAGCCGTCCCGGTTCATCCGGCAGCTGCCCCGCCGTGCGGCGTCGGCACGGGATTGAACGCGGGTTGACCTGACCCGGGCCAGCATTGTCTGAACTGTGACACACACGGCCCACGCCCTTGACTGCAAGTGCCGGATCGGATAGCCGCTAGTTCGGTTATTGTTACTGCTGTGATCGGCAGAATTCGCCGGTTTGTCGCCGCGTCGCTCTGGGGATGCCGGGTCTTTCGCTCCGCGACGGCGCATTGTGGAGGGTGGGACGGCTAAGCCGGACGTGCTTGTGTCTGGGTGGTAACGCCCTGCTTTTCGGCTTTCCGGCGGCCGTATCTGTGCGGGTCAACGGGCCGTCCTGGTCTGTTAGTTGCGACTCTGTGGCGAGGGGTGGGTCACTAAAGGCACATTGGTACGCGGTAACGCCAGTGCAATGCACGCGATAACGCTATGCTCTCGTCGGAGCTCAAACCCGTGGTGTTAGCGGCGTCTGTTACCATCGCGTGGCCGTGGAGCCTCCAGCCCTGCTGGGCGCAGCATGGGTTTGGTAAGTATTTGTGCCAGAAGGGGCGCCGTACATGAACGTAACCACTCTCGCCCGCCGACGATCGCAGGGGCCGCCCTCGGTGCTCCCGCGCATCTTCGGCGGGCCGCAGGAGCCCGGTTCTGCGGGAAGGACCCGCTGGGCCATTGAGGCGCTACTGCTGTCAATGTCTCCCGCGATCCTCCTGAGCACCGCCTACCCCCTCGCCATGTCGCGGATGACGGGGCATGCTGTCGGTGGGGTGCCGGTGTCGTTGCTGATCGTCTCGGTTGCGGTGGCGGTGCCCTGGCTCAGTCAGATCACCTGCAACCCCGCGTACCGCCTGCTGGGGGAGGCTGTGCAGGAGGGGGCGGACGCGGTTGCGACGCGCTTCGCCCACTATTGGCCGATCATGCTCGGAGCCAGTGTGGCGCCGGTCATGATCGTATCGGCGCTGGTGGCCATGACCACCGGCTGGGGCGCAGGGACCATGGCCGCCCACTTCGTGCTCACCATGGAGAACATGGTGTTCGTCGAGTCATTGATCGTCGCCGATGTCACCCGCCGTCGCCGCTACTGGGCCCTGGGGTGGACCGCCTACGCCGCGGCCGTGCTGATAGCCCCCGCCATGTGGTACCTGCCGCCGTTACTGGGGACCCTGGTTCAGGCGGCGCCCCTGGGCCGGGCCCTGCGTGGCGTGCTGCGGCCCTGGCCGGTGCGGCTGGGCCCCTACTTGCGGGACATGGTCCGCGGACTGGTGCTGGGCGGCGTACTTTGGGCCGACAAGCTCCTGCTGTTCCTCACCCTCGGCGGCGATTGGGATATTCCGCTGGCATACCTGTGCCTCCAGCCCGCCGTGCTCGCCTACTCCTTCTACTTCGCCGTGACCTCACCCCGCGTGAATGCGGCGGTGCGGCGCTTCCACGCCGACCTGACCGAGGTTCCCATCAGCGACATCCACGTGCGCGGGCAGCGCCTGCGCCGTCTGTTGGCGCAGGTCATGACTGACACTGTCCTGGTGGCCGTGGTCGCCGGCTTCTTCGCACTGGTGATCGGGCTGATCTTCGTGCCCGGCAAGATCCTCGCCGTCGCCGTAGTGGTCCTCGGCTCCATACTCACCGCCCTGCTCACGCTGCTCGCCTACGAGATTGACCACGCCGGACAGCGGATGCTGCCCATGCTCCTTTCCGGCGTGCACCTGCTGGGGGCGATCGCCGCCTTCACGATGGTCGGCGGACTCCTCCCCTCCTTCGCCGTCATAGCGCTGCTCGACGTCGTCCTCCTCATCCTGGCGGCGGCCGCCTACCGGCGTGCCTGGGCAGCGCCCGAATACTCATTCTTCTGGCGAAAGGCACTGGCTTGGTAACCATCGACTCGCGTGTATCCGGGATGCGTGCCGCGCTCGCCGGCCTGCCCGCCCGCCTAGCCTTCCCCCGGACGAGCCGTCCGGGGCCGCGGCCCTCCGAGACCGGAGACAGCCATTCACGTCCCCTGCCCGACGGCGTGCCGGTCGACGACCGCTATGAGGACGTCGACGTCGCCATTGTCATGGAGTCGACCTACCCCTACCTAAAGGGAGGGGTTTCCGCCGTCGTGCATCACATCATCGGCGGCAACCCGGACCTGACCTTCGGCATCATCCACATCACCTGGGACTCCGACTCACCGCGCACCGACCTGTACGGCATGCCGGGCAACGTCCGGTGGGTACGAGTGGTCTACCTGTCCATGCAGGAGCACCCCGAGTTCATGGCAGCGCGCCCGGAGGACCTGCACATGGGTGCGGGCGAGCGCAAGGCTTTGGCGGTCCGGCTGATCCGTGCGCTGCACTCGCTGGGCAATGGCGACACCGCCCCGATGTGGTCGCTGATCGACGACGGCTTCGCGGCGTCGACGCGGCGCTTCCCGCTGTGGGCGCTGCTGGGCACGCGCGAGTTCCTGGACACCTACCGGGAGGCGATGCCGACCCTGGGCATGTCCGTGGCCGAGTTGTTCTGGTGTCTGCGCGAGTTCTTCTCCCTGGCCTATGCGGTACTGAACGAGACGATGCCGCGGGCCCGGGTCTACCACGCGCACACCACCGGATACGCCTCCCTGCTCGCAGCCAATGCCGCCCGGGAACACGGCTCGGCCTTCCTTCTCACAGAGCACAATCTGTACGTGCGCGACACCATTAACATGCTTCTGGATCGGCGCATGGACAAGCCGGTGACGCTGGACGCTTACCGTACCTTCGACATCTCCGGCCGTAATCGGATGTGGGTCGCCTGGTGGGTTGAGCTGGGGCGTTTGTGCTACCCGAAGGCATACGCAATTACCTACCTGTACCCGGATGCGGTGACGGAGGCTCTGGCATTGGGGACCGATTCGTCCAAGGCCAGGCTTATCCCTAATGGGATCATCACTCAGGAGTTCGACGACGTCTATCGGCTCCGGTTGCAGCACAACAGGGAACTGCGCAAGGAGGGGACGCACGCACACATGTGGCGTCTGGTGTACATTGCGCGCGTCGTCCCCATCAAGGGACTGCTCGATCTGCTGGACGCCATACGGATCCTCAAGGACCGCGGCGCGAATGTCCGCTTGGACGTGTGCGGACCTACCGAGCACATGCCCGAGTACTACGAGCGCTGCGTAGCACGCATTGCCGAACTCGGCCTGGAGGACGCAGTCACCATCCGGGGGACGGTTCAGGTCCGTGAGCATCTGAGCGAATGGGATTTGTTCCTTCTGCCCTCCTATAACGAGGGGCTGCCGATCGTCTCCCTGGAGACGATGGCCGCGGGCATCCCCACCGTCAGCACCGATGTGGGGGCGGTGCGATCCGTCGTGGAGGATGGGATAGTCGACGGCGAGGGGCGCGAATGGGGTCCCTCCGGATTCGTCATCGTTCCGGGGAAACCGCGCCTCATGGCGGACCGGGTTCAGAAGTTCATTGATGACATTGAGCTGTACGAGCGGATGAGTCGGGCCGCTCGCGGGCGTGCCGAGGCCGCCTACAACCTGGTCACCGTCAATAGTGCCTACCGCGAGCTGTACTTCGAAGGAGGCGTGCCGGACCGGGAGAGCCAGGCCTACGCCCTGGCGGAGCCGGTCCGCTCCGCCTGGCCGGAGGTGCGTCCCGGGGGCGCGAGCCAGTGACCGGCGTCGGCGCCTGGATCCGCTACGGCGAACCGCTTCGCGACGGCGAAGTGGAGTGGGCCGCGCGCCACTACCGCACCGCGGTCCTTCAACCGTGGGAGACCGCGGCCGCCGCCCGTCTGAAGGACGCCCGGCCGGATATGACCGTGCTGGCATACCGCTGCCTGTCCTCGGTGCGAGTCTTCGAGCCGCCTGAACGCCGCGCCTCCGGCGTCGGCTGGCCCGAGGCTCGCGAGCGCGGCTGGATTGCCCTGCGCGGGGGTGAGCCGGTGGAGTGGTCCTCCTACCGGGGGCATTTGCAGACTCGCGTGTGGGATCCGGACTATCGCGCGGCCTGGACGCAGCGGGTGGTCGCCTGCCTGGAGGGCACCGCCTTCGACGGAATCATGGCGGATAACGATGTTTTCGAGGACTATTACGGCATTGACCTGCCCGCCATTGCCGCCGCCGATCCGCTGGCCCCGGCCGATGCCGCCGGCATGCGCACGGTGTTGGGCGCCCTGGTCGAGGAGGCGGGGCGTGCCCTGTCCGACGGCGGTCGTCTGCTAGTTCCCAACATTGCCGAGGCCCGGCGTGAGCCCGGCCGTTGGAGGCGGCACGCCGCGTGGGGCGGGGGCTTTGACGAGTGCTGGCTGGGCTGGGGCGATGACGTCATGTTCGACGCCGCAACGGCGACGGCTCAGGCCGACCAGCTCGGTGGGCCGGGGCTGGGGCTGCTGCGCACGCCGTCGGGCGGGTGTGGGGCCGCATATGACGGCTCCCGGCGGGGGCTGTACGGCCTGGCGGTGTTCTGGATTGTCGGCGCCGGCGGTCGGCGGCTGTCCTACACGGCCACCGGTCATGACGATTACTCGCGTACGCCCTGGTTTCCGGCCATGGATGCGGACCTGGGGCGACCACTGGGGCCGGCGCGCAGGTTCGGGCGGGTGTGGCGGCGCCGTTTTGAGGGTGGCGTCGTGGCGGCCATCCCGGACGGGGAGACCGGGGGTACGGTGACCCTGCCGGCCGGTGCCGTACGGCCGGGACCGCAGGGGCGGCCCGACGGGGAGCCCCTGCCGCGTCGCCTGCGACTGGGTCCCCATGAGGGTGTCATTGCCCTGATCCCCTGACTGCCGAGTTCGGTCGATATGACTGCCGAGTTCGGTCGATATGACTGCCGAGTTCGGTCGATATGACTGCCGAGTTCGGTCGAAGTGGCGAGGGTCCGCTGATGCCGGGTGGGTCTTGTAGCGGGGTGGCAGTTCCCGCTAGGGGACTCCGCCGGTGCTGCATCGTGGGAGCCTGTTGGGTCATCTGTCTAAGTAATCACGAAGGAGACCCACGATGCCTGAGAGCAAGTCTGTCGTTTCACACTGATCGCAGAACTGCCAGGCCTCCCCGATCTGGTTCATGACGAGGTGACCCATTGGCAGCATCAGGCCGGGTTGAGGATCCTGTGAATATCGAGGATGCAGCCACGGGAAAGACCGATCCTGCGCAAACAACACACCGTTGCCGGTCCTGAGGAGCCGGCGTCCTACACCGAAGCGCTATTCATCTGTGCAACGCGTGCATGTTCCGTGGAAGGCCAGCGTGTGGGATCATCTCTTGTATTCGATGGGTGTAACCGCCTTGCGCCATATAGACCGGTCTCGGTGGTTATGTGGGCTCTTCCGGTTTGAGGGTGTTGGCGGTGTTGGGTGTGGGCGCGGCTGGCTGCTGGCCTCGTACTTGGACCGCGTTACTGCGGCTGGACCGTCTGAGAGTGCGTTTCAGGTGGTCCATCCGCAGCCAGACGGTCCAACGGCAGCCAGACGGTCCAACGGCAGGCAGGTGGTCCGGGTGCGGGGGTGCTTTTTGTGCTGTTGCGGTTGCCTTGGACGTCGGCGCACGCGTGGTCAACGGCGCTCGCGGTCGCCCTGCTCATCGGGCAGCGGATGGATGCCGGTGTACGCGCGGTCAACGGTCAAGATGCCGTAGGCCGTGGATGTCGCCGGCATGGCCGGCAGCCGGGCCCGGCCTGGTCTGCGCGCCCGGCTGGGCTGTGGGGCCGGTTCATCGTCAAAGATGTACCAGCCGATGGGACAAGGGGGGCCGGGTCGGTGACCAGAGGCCCTGGCATGCTCAGCAGACCAGTGCGGTAGGCCGGCAGCTGGGAGCCAAAGTGTCCAGAATCGGCGTAAACACCCCGCCCCGTCCAGCAGGTGCCCTCAGATTCGTTGGAATCATGCGGATCTGGCGGGCGGCGTCGGGCGGGGGATCCTCGTTTGTGCCGAATCTGGACACTTCCCCCACCCCGCCGACCACACCAACCGAACTCGATCGTCATATCTACCGAACTCGTTGGTCATATCTACCGAACTCGATGGTTATATCGACCGAACTCGGCGAACACGGCGCAACCGGAAGAACCGTTACCTCGACCGGTCTCGGCGGTCCGGGGGTGCCGGCGCCGTCCGAAGACACGGCGCCGGCAGGTGGCGCTAGGACTGAAGTCACATTAGAGTGTGAGGGGTCAACGCGCACGGGCGCACAGTCAACCAGAATCAGAAAGAGGCGATGATGCCCAAATACGTATACCGCTTCAGCGAGGGCGACAAGGACCAGAAGGACCTCCTGGGTGGTAAAGGGGCCAACCTCGCCGAGATGACCCGACTCGGCCTGCCGGTGCCGCCCGGCTTCACCATCACCACCGATGCCTGCCGTGCCTACCTGCGCGACGGCGTCGTCCCCGATGAGCTAGCCGTCCAGGTGACCACCGCCTTGCGACAGGTCGAGGAGGAGCTTGGTCGCCAGCTGGGCGCCGCGCAGGACCCGCTACTGGTCTCGGTGCGCTCCGGGGCGAAGTTCTCCATGCCCGGCATGATGGAGACCGTCTTGAACATCGGCCTCAATGACGTATCCGTCCGGGGGCTGGCAGCCGCCTCTGATGACGAGCGTTTCGCCTGGGACTCCTACCGGCGCCTGATCCAGATGTTCGGCAAGACCGTTCTGGACATCGACGGCGACCTGTTCTCCGAGGCCTTGGACGCCAAGAAGGCCGCCCGCGACGTCAAGCTCGACTATGAGCTGGACGTGGATGCTCTCAAGGAACTGGTCGAGGAGTACAAGGCAATCGTCGCCGAGCACGCCGGCATCGACTTCCCGCAGGACCCGCGCGCCCAGCTGGACATGGCCACCGAGGCCGTCTTCCGTTCCTGGAACACAGAGCGCGCGCACATCTACCGGCGTCGCGAGAAGATCCCGCACGACCTGGGCACCGCCGTGAATGTGTGCACCATGGTCTTCGGCAACATGGGGCAGACCTCCGGCACGGGCGTGTGCTTCACCCGCGACCCCTCCACCGGGCGCAGCGGTGTTTACGGCGACTACCTGGTCAACGCCCAGGGTGAGGACGTCGTCGCTGGCATCCGCAACACTCTGTCGCTGGCGGACCTGGAGCGCTTGGATAAAACCAGTTACGACGAGCTTCGCGCCGCCATGCGCCGCCTGGAGACCCACTACCGCGACCTGTGCGACATCGAATTCACCATCGAGCGCGGCAAGCTTTGGCTGCTGCAGACCCGCGTGGGCAAGCGCACCGCAGCGGCCGCCTTCCGCGTGGCCACCCAGTTGGTGGACGAGAAGCTCATCACCATGGACGAGGCCCTCACCCGCGTCACTGGCGACCAGCTGAACCAGTTGATGTTCCCGCAGTTCGGGGACGACGCCGGCCGGGACCTGATCACCCGCGCCATGCCCGCCTCGCCGGGCGCCGCCGTCGGCCACATCGCCTTCGACAACGCCGAGGCCATCGCCCGCGCCGAGGCCGGGGAGTCCGTCATCCTGGTGCGCCGCGAGACCAACCCCGACGACCTGCCCGGCATGGTCGCCGCCGTCGGCGTGCTTACCGCCCGCGGTGGGAAGACCTCACACGCCGCCGTCGTCGCCCGCGGCATGGGCAAGACCTGCGTGTGCGGCGCCGAGGCCCTGGAGGTCGACGCCGCCGCCCGCACCGTGCGCGTAGCCGGGAGGGAGGCGCCGCTGACCAGCGACGACGTGATCGCCATTGATGGCACCACCGGTGAGGTGTTCCTGGGGGAGGTCGCCGTGGTCGACTCCCCAGTGATGACCTACCTGCGCCGCGGCCTGGACGCGGCACTGGCCGCCGCTGGCGACGACGACTCCCGCGACCTGGTCACCAGCGTGGACCGCATCATGCAACGGGCTGACGAGGTGCGCCGACTGCAGGTGCGCGCCAACGCCGACAACCCCGACGACGCCCGCCACGCCATCCACCGCGGCGCCCAGGGTGTGGGCCTGTGCCGCACCGAGCACATGTTCCTCGGTGAGCGCAAGCAGTATGTGCAGAACCTGATCCTCGCCGCCGACGACGCCGAGCGGGAGGCCGCCCTGGCCGCTCTGCTGCCGCTGCAGAAGAGCGACTTCGTGCAGATGCTTGAGACGATGGATGGCAAACCCATGACGGTGCGCCTGATCGACCCGCCTCTACATGAGTTCCTGCCCGACCTGACCGAGCTGAGCGTCAAGGTTGCGGTTGACCGTGAGCGCGGCACCCTGGACCCTGCCGACGAGCAGCTGCTCGCCGTGGTGCGCCGCAACCACGAGGCCAACCCGATGCTCGGCTTGCGCGGCGTGCGCCTGTTGCTGACCCTGCCGGGCCTGATTGAGCTGCAGGTGCGGGCGATCGCCGAGGCCGCCGTCGAGCGTCTAAAGGCTGGTGGCGACCCGCGTCCGGAGGTGATGATTCCGCTGATTGGCTCGGTGCGCGAGTTGCAGCTGGCTCGGGAACGTGCGGAGGCGGTTCTGGCGGAGGTGTCGGCCGAGTCCGGATTCGAGCTGAACTTCCCGATCGGCTGCATGATTGAGCTGCCGCGGGCGGCTGTGACCGCCGCACACGTGGCCGAGGAGGCGGACTTCTTCTCCTTCGGCACGAACGATCTGACCCAGACCACCTGGGGCTTCTCCCGCGACGACGTGGAGTCCTCCTTCGTGGGCCGTTACATTGAGGCCGGTATCTTTGGCACCTCCCCGTTTGAGTCGATTGACGTCGACGGCGTGGGCGGCATGGTGCAGCTGGGCGTCGACGGCGGCCGGTCGACTAAGCCGGGCATGAAGATGGGCGTGTGCGGTGAGCATGGCGGTGATCCCGAGTCGATCGCCTTCTTCCACCGGGTAGGCCTGGACTATGTGTCCTGCTCGCCCTTCCGCGTGCCGGTGGCGCGTCTGGAGGCGGGCCGGGCGGCGGTGCTGGCGCCGGCCGAGTGACGCCGACGGCGAGGCGCTGGCCTGCCATCGACGTAAAGCGCTGACGGTGCCGGCGGGGCGCTACCCATTGGGTGCTACCCGGCGGGTGCGCTGGCTGGTTCCCCGGCGTGCGTGCTGGCGGATTCTCCGGCTGGTTCCCCGGCTGGCCGGCGTCTGCTGCGAGCCTTTGTGCTCTGATACGAGCTTTGCACCCTGGTGTGCGGCGATTTCCCGCACACCAGGGTGCAAAAGCTCGAGGTAGGCGCCTGTGAGGGTCCCGTGGGGGTGTACCCGGCGTCCGCTCCGGTGCATCAGGCGATCTGGGGTGAACAGCCCGGTCGACTCACATTCGCTGCGGCGAGGTGATGGCGTCGCTATGTCGGGAGTCAGCCAACCAGGGGATGGTGCGACTTGCCCAAGAAGGAAAGCTTCAAGAGCTGAAGGAATACGTATACAGCAAGAACCGTGAGATCAACCTCGTGGATCCGTATGCATGCACCTTTAATGGCTCTTCCGGTTTGAGGGTGTGTTTGCTTGTGCGCTCCGGGTGACGATTCGGCGGTTCACCCCGGCGCTTGGGTGCTTCGCACGGCGGTTCGTCGTAAAGGATGACGGTTGGTCACTTGGCATCAGCGCTCGGGCACTTCCCACGACGGTGCGTGCCTGTAGGTGCCGATCGGTCGCAACAGGTGATGGACCGTTACCCGGCACAGGCCAGTGAACACGTGAAGCGCCTGCGCCCCCAGGCGGCGGTGTATGCGCCCACACCCCTAAACACGAACAGCCGTTATATCGACCGAACTCGGTGGTTATTTCTACCGAACTCGATGGTTATATCTGCCGAACTCGATGGTTATTTCTACCGAACTCGGCGAACACAGTTTGAACCGTATGAGCCGCTTTGCGCGGCCCATACGCGCTGCCAGGGCCCGTCAGCCCCTGCCGCCGCCTTGCAGGCTCTGACAGAATCGGCGCATGACCAGCGCTGATACCGGCGTCGCCCCCACCACGCGGGGCCCGCGCGGCACCTCCAGAACCCGCCGTGCCACCGGCACCCACGCCATGGACATCCGGGTTCCCGACACCCGCGCCGCCGACCCTGCCTCCCCGGTGGGTCCGGCCGCCTCCCCGGTGGGTCCGCTTTCCTCCCCGATGGGCCCGCCCGCCCTGCGCGAGCTTGCCGAAGCGCTGCGTGAGCGGATGGGACGCGTCGTCGTCGGCAAGACCGAGGCGATCGACACCCTCCTGGCCACCTTCCTGGCCGGCGGCCACCTTCTGATCGAGGACGTGCCCGGCGTCGCCAAGACCACCCTGGCCCTGGCGCTCGCCCGCTGCCTGGACCTGAGCTCGGCCCGCATCCAGTTCACCGCCGACCTGCTCCCCGCCGACGTCACCGGCGTGAGCGTCTACGACCAGGCCACCCGCGAGTTCCGCTTCCACCCCGGACCGGTCTTCGCCGGCGTCGTCGTTGCCGATGAGATCAACCGGGCCACCCCGCGTACCCAGTCCGCCCTGCTGGAGGCTATGGGGGAGGGGCAGGTCAGTGTCGAGGGCCGCGCCCTGCCCCTGCCCGACCCGTTCATCGTCGTCGCCACCCAGAACCCCCTGGAGATGGAGGGCACCTTCGCCCTGCCGGAGGCTCAGCGCGACCGTTTCATGACCCGCATGACCATGGGTTATCCCGACGCCGATGCCGAGGCGGCGCTGCTGCTGGCCCGGGGCGCCGCCGACCCCCTGGCCGACCTCGCCCCCATAGCCTCCGAGCCGGACGCCCGCGCGGCCCGCGCCGCAGTAGCCGCCCTGCACCTGGATCCGGCCGTTGCCCGCTACATAGTTGCCCTGGTCTCGGCGACTCGCGACAACGCGGCCATCGCCCTGGGTGCCAGTCCCCGTGCCGGCCTCCACCTGGCCGCTGTGGCCCGTGCCCGGGCGGCCATGGCGGGTCGTGGCTTCGTCTCCCCCGACGACGTCGCCCGCGCCGGCGTCGACGTGCTCGCCCACCGGCTCATCCCGGCCGGACACCACGCCTCCGCGGCCGATGCGCTCGCCGCCTCCACCCGCGCCCTGCGGCACATCATCGCGGATATGCCCGTGCCGACGGGTGAGTGAGCCGATGCCGGCGGATGCGGATGGCGCCCGGCCGCGGTTACCCGGACCCGACCGCCCCGGCGGGCGGAGCCGACGCCGACCGATTCCTTGGGCGGCGCCGTCGACAACCGGCTGCCAGGTCCTCGCCTTGGCGCTGGTACTGCTGGTGGGTGGTGGCGGAACCGGGCTGACGCTGCTGCGGAACCTGGGAGTCCTCCTGACCGCACTGGCCGGAGCGTCCCTGGTAGCGGCCTGGCTGGAGGCAGTCGCCGCCCGGCCGCAACCGCGGCTGACCCGGCCCGACGACGTCCAGGTTGGCGGGGAGGCGATCTGGCAGCTGGCCGTCAACGCTCGACTGCCCCGGTGGGTTCCCCTGTGGGTGACTTGGCGCGTCACCGGCGCCCGATTCACGATTCCGGTTGTCGACGGCGGCTGTGCGATCTCCTATCGTCCGCCCCGACGCGGACGCCTGGCCGCCGGGGCGGAGGTGCTCACCTGCTACGACCCGCTCGGGCTGGCGCGCGCCCGCATTCCCCTGCGCGTTGACGGCGACCTGCTGGTCCTGCCCCGGCCACTGCCGCCGCCACAGGAAGCGATCGTCGCCGACGCCGGTGTGACCCATGACGCCGCTACAGGCGCCCGGGCGCGGCACGGTAGCGGCAGCGGCGGACAGGCGCGATCCGGTGAGCTGCGCGACTACCGACCCGGAGACTGGCTGGGATCCATCCACTGGCGGCAGTCCGCGCGCGTGGACCGGCTGCTGGTGGTCGACCGGGAGCAGGAGAACCGCCGTCCGCGCCGCCTGCGACTCGACGTGCGCGCCGCGGCCTATACGCCGGACCCCGACCAGCCGGACAGTGCCGCGGCCGCCTTTGAAGACGCCGTGAGTCGTGCCGCCGGGGTGATTGAGGCCTGGGCGCGTGCCGGACACGACGTCGAACTGCACCTGGGGGCCGAACACCACCGCGCCACCGCGGCGCACGCCATCGCCCTGATGCGGCGCCTGGCCACGGTGGAGACGGCTCCGCCACAGGACACCGACCCCGCCACCGGCGCCGATGGTGCGCCCGGGCCCGGCACCTCCGGTCCGCAGGACGACAGGCCCGCCCGGATGACGCAGCGCGACGCCGATGTCACCATCACCGGTGTCGCTGCCGACCCGCGGCCCCAGCCCAGGCCTGGGGCGGTAGTGCTGATTGCCGACGCCGCTACCGGCGTTGACCCGGAACCCGCCCCGGATGCGCCATCAGCCGCCTCACAGCCGCCTTCAACCGCCCCGGAACCCGCCCCGGAACCCGCCCCGGAACCCGTCCCGGACCGCGACCGGGAACCAGCTCCACGGGCGGCGCCCTCCGCCCGGCCGCACCCCCGCAGCGCTCGCTGGCAGCCATTGGCCGCCGCACTGATCGTCGTCGGCCTATGGCACCTGGCCGCCACGGCGCTATCACCATTGCTGACCCCCGCGCCCTGGGCCGCCCTGGGCCTGGCCACCGCCGCCACCACCCTGCTTATTCCCGCCCTGGTGCGCGCCGCCTGGCCGCACCGGGCCGGGCTCGGCTGCGTCCTGGGCCTGGTCGGCGGAACCGCAGTGGTGTGGTGGTGCTGGCGCGGCACCGGCCAGGTGGAGGCCTGGCTCGCCGCCCCCATGAGCCAGTTGCAAGCCGTCGGCACTCTGCTGCGCAATGGCGTCGCCCCACTCGCCACCGGCGGCGTGCTCGGCTTCACCCTGTGCCTGTTCACGCTCCTGCTGGCCTGGGCGGCCGCACTGATGAGCGCCGGCGGCGGCGACCGCAGCGGCGCCACCGGGCTGGCCCCGGCCGCCGCACTGCTGGCTCCCGGCATCGTCCTGGGGCAGCACCCCGAAGACACCGTGGTGTTGGCCGCCGGTGCCGGTGTGCTCGCACTCATCCTCACCGCGGCTCCCTCACCCGGCAGGGGGCGTGTGCGCCGACGGCGCGGCGAGCACAGGCAGCAGGACCGCAGCGCCCGGGGTGTCGCGGTGCGTGCCGGCGTCGCCGCCCTGACGCGTGTGGCCGGGTCGCTGGCCGGTGTGGCGGCGGTGACCGCCCTGGCGGTGGGCCTGACCGGCGTCGCCCTGTCCCTGGCGCCGGCCGTGCCGGTACGGGCGTGGAGCTGGAACCTCAGCGGCGCAAGTCCGGTGGGGGGCCCGGTGCCGGACACCACGCTGACACTGGGGCAGGACCTGGTGCGCGGGTCGGCGGCCACAGCCTTCGAGTACAGCACCGATTCGGTGGCGCCGGGAACCTCCATGCGCTTCACCCTGGCCGTCATCCGTGATCTGGACGGCGACACCTGGGAACCCCTGGACGAACCCGGAGCCACGGGCGTCGGCGCCCTGGCAGCGCCGGCCGGCGCCGACACGCTTACGGCCGGGGCGGCACTCACTGCGGCAGGGGTAACCGCCGCTGAGGTGCTCTCCGGTGGCGCCGACCTGCCCCGGATTTACCTGCGCATCAGGAACCTCTCCTCCCCGCGCCCGCCGCTGGCCCAGTCGACGGTCCTGGTGGTGGACGGGGCCGGGGAGGAGTCGCCGGACCTTTCGCAGTGGGCGTGGGTGCCCGGCACCTCAACCGTCCTCACCCGGGGTGCGGACATCGTCGGCGGGGATGACTACACGATCCTGGGTTGGAATGCGGTTGCCGGTGCGGACGGCGTCCCGCAGGTCTTCCCTCCCTACGCGGCCGCCGCGGCCGAGCCCGCCGCCCTGGCCGCCTACACTGATACGCCCGAGGGCATCGAGATGATCGCGGCCGCCGCCGGGGAGGTGGTCGAGGCCGCCGGGCTCGGCGACGACGCGGACCCGGTCGCCCGGGCCGCCGCACTGAATGCCTGGTTCCACACCGGTGACTTTGTGTACGACGAGACCGCGCCGGGCGGTTTCGGTGCGGGCGTCCAGACGCCCGTGGCTACAATCAACGACTTCCTCGCCGAACGGCGCGGTTACTGCATCCACTACGCCGCCTCCTTCACTGTCATGGCCCGCAGCCTGGGCCTGCCCACCCGCATCGCCATCGGCTACGCATCCCGGGCCGGCGATGCGACCACATCCGTATCCGGCCGGGACCTGCACGCCTGGCCTGAGGTCTGGTTCGACGGCGTCGGCTGGGTGGCTTTCGAGCCGACCCCCGGCGGCGCCGGGCAACGCGCCAACACCGGGGCGCAGCCGCAGCCCGCACCCACCGCGGGGGAGTCCGCAGACGCTACGGCCACGGCCGGGGACACCAACGCCTCCGCCACCGCCACGCCCGTGAACGCGGCGCCGGGGCCCGACGCGGGTATTGACGTCCAGTCCGGCGGTAGACCGGGACGTCGGGCGGTGTGGCCGATGGGGGCGGGAGCCGTGGCGCTGGCGCTCGCCGGACCCGCCCTGGTGCGTGTGCGACGGCGCCGACGTCGATTCGCACGCATTAGCGACGGCGCCCGACCCGCCGCGGCTGCCTGGGAGGAACTGCGCGACACCGCCGTCGATCTGGGCTTATGGGAGCCCGCGGGCCGGGCCCGCGGACATTGCGGACTCGGCGGAGACACGGCCCGGGCTGCCCGGGGCGGGCATGGTGCCGGGGGCGGGCCGCGTGCGCGCACGCATGAGGCGCTGGCCGAACACCTGGCCGCCACCCCCGGGCTGGAGGAGTCGCCCCGGGCCGCGCTGGTGGAGGTGGCCGACGCCGTCGTCGCCGAATCCTTCGCGCACCATGGGCGACAAAACCCCGACGGTGGCACCAATGGCGGTGGTGACCGCCGGCGGCTGGCCCGGCTGGCGCGCGCCGCTTCAGCAGGCCTGATGCGGACGACGTCATCGCCCCGCCGCCTGCGGGCCGTACTCCTGCCCGCGAGCCTGTGGCGCCGTCGGCGGTGACGCGCCCGCCGTATGCCGGGGCCTTCGTGACCTGAGGAGCCCGGGGCGTCACACCCTGACGCGCAGCACCCCCCCAACTCAGAATGCCCGGGAACCGGGGTGTGCAGACGCCCACACGAGTGCGATGTTCCGCTCTACGCATGAGAGGATGGTCCAGCACAGTGCGCTACCCGTCGGGGCGGTCAGCGCCGGACAGGAAGGCACACCAAGATGGCGCTCTTTGACCTCAAGGACGACCGACTTCAGCCCGCGGCTGTCGGTAGGCCCGCCACCGACGCGGACCGCACTGCCGTTCAGGCAGCCGTACGCCGACAGATCTCTGAGGTGCTGCGCCGCCCCCTCCTGGCCATCTACTGGGACCAGATCGTTGGAGGTGACGCCCTGACCGCGTTGGATGCATCTGGGCAGGTCATCACCATTGAGGTGCTTGACGTGCTCGACTCCACCGCGTTGCTGCTGGCCATGGCGCGCACCACCGACGCCGCCCGCACCAGCCGTGATCAGCTCGCCTCCCGCTACCCGGGCGGAGCGCCCGCCTTCGAGCGCGACTGGGGCGATTTCCACGGCATCATGCCCGCCCGGGTCGAACCCGGGCCGCGCCTGACCATCCTGGCCGGCACCATTGCCGACGACGTGCGCACATGCGTCGGCATGATCGCCGACTCCGGGGTGGAGGTGCATGAACTGCAGGTCCGCTCCACCGAGGACGGGCGCGCCATGGCATCCGTGGAGCTGCTGCGCTCCGATGCACTCGTTCAAGCTCTGGACTCCGGGCGCTTCGCGACCTCCGCCACCTCCGTGGCGTCAGCGGAGGACTTCTCACTCCCGGCGGAGGCCGTAACGCCCACCGCGGCGGTGGCGCAGCCGCCCGGCCCGCGCGCCGCCGCCCCGGCGGCCTCGGCGTCGTCCGGTCCCGCCAGCGGACACCGGATGGACGGGGTGGTGCTCGGCGCCGAACCCACCGTTCCCGCGGGTGAGGACTCGGCCAGGGCGTTGGCAGCGATCGCGCGCACCCTGGACACCCCTGCTACGCTGATATGGCTGCGCAGACGCCGTGGCATAGACCACCGCGCGACTCTGGCCGCCGACGGCACCATCACCCTCGCCGACGGCACCACCCACCGTGATCCCTCGGCGGCCGCCAACGCCGCGCAGCACACCCAGGACATCGACGGCTGGCGTGTGTGGCGCGTGGGCGTGGGCGGTCCGAGCCTGCGCGACCTGCTGAGCACCGTGACCACCGCGGGCGGCGGCAGGCGCGTCTCCCGGCGCGCCGCCCGGCAGTAAGCGGGCTTACTGCGCGGTCAAGCGCCGGTTCCCCGGGGCAGGCGCCGCGAGCTCAGGTGAGCACATAGGCGCGCAGCCAGCGGCGCAGCGCCGAATAGACCTGCTCGCGCACGGGCGGAGCGGACAGGACCACGTCGTGTACGGCGTCGTCGAAACGGGCCACCGTGACCAGCTTGCCCAGGCCGATGGCGCGGCGGGCGGTGGCGTCGGCGTCCACAACCGTGTCGGTGCTGCGCGAGTCCGCGGTCCAGGTGACGCTCAAATGGCTGCGAGCGGCCCCCAGCGACAAAACCGGGCAGCGCACGTCCAGGCCGGCCGCCACCCGCGCCTGACCGGCCAGGATAGCCAGCAGCCAGCCGGGGCGAATGGGAGCCGAGGGCACCATCTTCCAGCGGCGGTCCACGTTCCAGCCGGTGACATAGGGGTCGCCCTCCCAGGCGGGATCGGGCAGGGCACCGTCGCGCTCGGTGTCCCAGCCGTCAACAATGCTGCGCAGGCTCTCGGGCGGGTAGGCGGGCACCGGAATCACCATGCGCGGGTCGCGGCGGGCCAGGGTGCGTAGCACCGGCCGCCCCACGAGCCGCACCGGTTCGGCGCCCTGAATCGCCAACCAGGCGGAGTTGAGCACCAGGGCGGTGACGGCGCCCGGGTGACGGTCCGCCCACAGCGCCGCCACCAGGCCGCCGGTGGAGTGGCCATATAGGACGGTTGGGGTCCGCCACCCCTCGGCGGCACGAATGGTCGCCAGGGCCAGGCCGATTTCCTCATCGTAGTCGGTCAGCGAGGTGACCCAGCCGGCCATCTGTCCCGCGCGCAGTGACCGTCCGTAGCGGCGCAGGTCCAGGGCGTAGAAGGCACCGCCCATGCGGGAGATCTCGCGGGCCAGGTCGGTGTGGAAGAAGTAGTCGTTCCACCCGTGCAGGAACAGGAAGGCGAAGCGCGGGGTCGTCGGGGTGCCGGGCAGGGCCTGCGGGTCCAGCACCGGCACGTGGTGGACCAAGGTGGCAACGGCGTCGTCGTCTTCGGCGTCCGGCAGCAGGCGCAGGGTGCGGGCACGGAAACCTGGCCCGAGCACATCCTGCCCCCAGGCGTCGACCGGGGCCACTTCTACGGGGGCGGCGGCCGGGCTGTTTGCGGGGGCGGCGGCCGGGCTGTCTGCGGGGGCGGCGGCCGGGCTGTTTGCGGGGGCGGCGCCGCTTACGGGATCTGTGGGGACGTTCACCGGCTCGGCTCGTCCTCGGTGAGGAAGGTGCGCAGGGCGGCGTCCATCTGCTCGGCCTCGATCAGGAAGCCATCGTGTCCATGCAGTGAACGGATGGTGGTGCGCCGGGCGGCGGGGATGCCGTCGACCAGCTCCTCGGCCTGCGCGGGCAGGAACAGGCGGTCGGAGTCGACGTCGACCACCAGCGTGCGGGCTGTCACCGCGCCCAGGGCCGCCCGGATGCCGCCGCGGCCAGCGCCGACGTCGTGAACCATCATGGAGTGGTTGACGATCAGGTAGGTGTTGGCGTCGAAGCGGGCCAGCAGCTTGCCGGCGTGATGATCCAGGTAGGACTCGATCTGATAGCGGCCGCCGACCGCCGGATCCTCCTGGCCCTGATGGGCACGACCGAAGCGGGTGTCCAGCTCTTCGGCGGAACGGTAGGTGGTGTGGGCGATGGCGCGGGCCAGGCCGAGCCCACGCACTGGTCCGATGCGGTGGTTGTAGTAGTCGCCGTCGAAAAAGTACGGGTCGGAGACGATCGCCAGCTCCTGCAGGTGGCACCAGGCGAGTTGGTCGGCGGTGGTGCAGGCGCCGGTGGCCACCAGGGCCAGGTTGCGTACACGCTCGGGGTGCATCACGCCCCACTCCAGAGCGCGGTGTCCGCCCAGGGAGGCACCGATGACCAGGTGGAAGGCGTCAATGCCGAGGGCGTCCGCCAGGCGCGACTCGGCGCGCACGGCGTCGCGGGTGGTCAACCACGGGAAGCGTGAGCCCCAGGGACGCCCGTCCGGCGCCGTCGACGAGGGGCCGGTGGATCCTTGGCAGCCGCCTAGAATGTTTGCGGCCACCACGTAGTAGCGGTCAGTGTCGATGGCGCGGCCGGGGCCGACCAGCGTGTCCCACCAGCCGGCGGTCGGGTGGCCGGGGCCGGCCTCGCCGGTGACGTGGGAGTCGCCGGTCAGGGCGTGCAGCACCAGGACGGCGTTGTCGCGTGCGGGGCTCAGCCGGCCCCAGGTCTCGAAAGCGAGGTGGGTCTCCGGCAATATCTCGCCGGAATCTAGGGGCAGGTCGCCGATCTCCAGGAAGTGTCGGCGCCCCGGGTCGTCACCTGGCCGCCAGGCACCCGTAGGGGAGCCCGCCGAGCGGTCGACGAGTTTGAGGGTCGCCGTGCCGACCCCCGGCACCTGTGAAATGGGCGCGGTCATGGCCGTCATGGTAGCCGGGGCGGCTGTAAGCGGGCGAGGTCCGGACGTGGGGTCGGTGGTGATGGTGTACCTGCGTGGAGTCGCTGCGGATCGCATTGCCGTCACCTGTTGCCGCTCTGAATCGGCGCTTCGGCTTGAGGACGTGGTTCGTGTGGGTGTTGCGGGTGGTGGATGTCGTCCCGGCCAGCTGCCGTACCGACCGGCTGCGGGCCCGGGCGGCTGCCGGCCTCGTACTTGGACCGGGCTACTGCGCTTGGACCGTCTGAGAGTGCGTTTCAGGTGGTCCAACGGCAACGGCAGGTAGGTAGTCCATCCGCAGCCAGGTGCTCCAACGGCAGCCAGGCGGTCCAGTGGTGGGCGAAGTGGCGTAGTAGGTGCACCCAGGGGTCCGGCACCAACAGGTAGGGCATTATGGGCCAGCGGCGCCTGTGTGGCCGAGGCCGTGGGGCTGGTGGTGTTGGTGGCCGGGCTCAGGTTGCAGCCATCCCGGGCGGCAGCCGCCTTGAGTGGCGCTCCAGTCGTCCCGAACACCTGGCCACCTGGCCCAACACTTCACCACTAGCCCAATCCACCAGGGGGTCGGCAAAGTCGGTGTCTGGGTTGGGGGTTGTTAGGGGTTTTCGGCGTGTTGGTGGGGGTGCGGCGCGACCCGCCGGTGAGGATATGTGGTGCTAAATCAACATCATCACGGAAGGTCGCGCCGCTGTGTCATCATCCACCACTCCTGCCTTGTCGCGCCAGCCCCTGACAGGGGTGTTCGCCACTGTCCCGGACCCGCGCCGATCACGCGGGTCCGGGACACCCTTGAACACTCCGATCAGGGGCTGGCGCGACAAGGGGGCGGTGGGGGATGATGACACAGCGGCGCGACCTTCCAAGACAATGGCTTTTTCGAACACCTCCATCGTCTCCGGAAGATCGCGCCGCACCCCCACCAACACGCCGAAAACCCCTAACAACCCCCAACCCAGACACCGACTTTGCCGACCCCCTGAGGTCATGGCGATCCTGCGCAACCTGGCCATAAGCCTGATCCGCACCACCTACGACGACCCCACCACCACCGGCATCGCCTCAGCCAACCGGGCCATGACACGAAGACCCACCAAAGCCATCAAACTCCTAACAACTCCATGACCACCCAACGACTTTGCCGAGCCCCTGCCCAATCCACGAACCCCTGACCGAAGCACGGCACTAACCGCCCCTCAAACCGCAAAAGCCACGCAACTTCGACCGATCTCGGTGGTTATTTCGACCGAACTCGGTGGTTATTTCGACCGAACTCGGTGGTTATTTCGACCGATCTCGGTGGTGGCGGCGAGGCCCCGCGCGAGGTCGGCGATGATGTCCTCGACGTGCTCGATGCCGATGCTCAGGCGCACCGTTCCGGCGCTGATGCCGGCGCGGGCGAGCTCGTCATCGGACAGCTGGGAGTGCGTTGTGGTGGCCGGGTGCACCGCCAGTGAGCGGACGTCGCCGATATTGGCCAGGTTGGAGAATAGTCCGAGGGCGTCGATGAAGGCCGCTCCCGCCTCACGGCCGCCGGCCAGGTCGAAGGCGAAGACACTGCCGGCGCCCCGCGGGCAGTACTTACGGTGCAGCTGGTAGTAGGGGCTGGACTCCAGCCCGGAGTAGCGCACCTCGGCCACTTCGGGCTGGCCCTCGAGCCACTTCGCCACGGCGAGTGCGTTATCCACATGCCGCTCCATGCGCAGCGAGAGTGTCTCGACTCCCTGAGCGATCAGGAAGGACTCAGTCGGGCTGGCGGCGAAGCCGAGGTCGCGTTGGCCGGCGGTGTGGGCCCGCAGGATGAAGGCCATGTTGCCCAGCGGGCTGTCCACGCCCAGGTCACGCGCATAGACCAGACCGTTATAGGACGGGTCGGGGGTGTTGAAGTCCGGGAAACGTTCGGGCTGGGAGGCGAAGTCGAAGTTGCCGGAGTCGACGATCACACCCATGACGGTGGAGCCGTGGCCGCCGAGGAACTTGGTGGCGGCGTGCACCACAATGTCCGCTCCCCACTCGAAGGGGCGGATCAGATAGGGCGAGGCGACGGTGTTGTCCACCACCAGCGGGATGCCCAGCGCATGCGCGGCCTGCGCGATCGCCTCGATGTCGAGGATGTCGCCCTTGGGGTTGGGAATGGACTCGCCGAAGAAGCAGATGGTGCGCTCATCGGCCTGCGCCGTCCAGGCGGCCGGATCGGCCGGGTCGGAGACGAAACGGGTCTCAATCCCCAGTTTGGGCAGGGCGTGCTTGAGCTGGTTGACGGTGCCGCCGTACAGGGAGGGCGAGGCGACGATGTTGCTGCCCTGCCCACCCAGGGTGGTGAAGGTCAAGGCCTGCGCGGCCATGCCGGAGGAGACCAGGTGGGCGCCGATGCCGCCTTCCAGTGCGGCGATGCGGCGGGCGACGATCTGGTTGGTGGGATTGTCCAGCCGCGTGTAGATCGGGCCGAGTGACTTCAGGGCGAAGCGGTCGGCGGCCTCCTGGGCGTCGGGGAAGACGAAGGACGTGGACTGGTAGATCGGAATGGCGCGGGCACCGGTGTCGGAGTCGGGGGTGTGGCCGGCCTGCACCTGCATGGTCTCGAAGTGCCAGCCGGTCGGGTCGGCGGGGGAGGGGATGTGCACCGGGGTGTCGGACGGGGCGTCAGCCATGAGAACTCCTTGGATCGGTGATGGATCTTGAGAGGCAGCCGGGAGGCGATGGGCCGGTTGGCGCGTGGGTAGAACGCTACCGCAGCATGAGATGTGACAAACAGCACACAGTATGGACGTGTGTCGTAGATCCGCTTGATTCTGGGGTTTGTGGTACGTGGGCGTGCTCGTGAGACTGTTGTGACTTATGATGTAACTGTTCTTCTTGAGGATATTGGTGGGTAAGGTTCAGGAGATACACGGGTGCGTCGGTCAAGGAGGCGCGCCGGAACATCTACGGAGAACTTGTGAGCACGACCAATCGCATGCGCCAAGCCCGCACCGCCCGGCGCGTCGGCGCCATAGCCGCTGCACTCGCTCTTGCGGTCACGCTCTCTCCGGCGGCGGCGTCCGATGAGGTGACTCAGGAAGACATCGACCAGTCCAGGTCCGCCGAGCAGACCACGCAGACCTCCATCGCCGAACTCGAAGCCGAGTTGGCGCAGCTGAGTGCGAATACCAGTGCCGCCGAACTTGCGGCCGCGGTGGCCAATGAGGACTACCTGACCGCGCTCGACGAGCTTGACGCCGCCACCACCGATGCGGACAACGCCCAGGAGGCCGCCGACGCGGCCGCCGCGGACACCCGCGAGGCCCGCGCCGATCTGGGCGCCATCGTCGCTGAGACCTATGAGGAGGGCAGTGGCGGCACCTTGGATGTGCTGGCCCCATACCTGTCCGGCCAGTCCCTCGGTGATGTCACCGATGTGAGTGTGGCCCTGGAGCGCGCGGGGGAGAACACCGACTCTCAGTTGCAGAACGTCGAGGCCCTCCAGGCGGTTGCCGACACGATGCAGTCCATCGCCGACACCAAGCTGGAGGACAAGCAGGACGCGGCCGATGACGCCGCCGACGCCAAGGCCGATGCCGAGGCCGCCGCCACGGCCGCGCAGGCGGCGCAGACCTCGGCGCAGACCGAGCGCGCCAACCTGATCGCTCAGCTGGCCGAGCAGCGCAACACCACCGTCGAATTGGAAACCGCCTACCAGGAGCGGTTGGAGGCGGACCGAAAGGCGCAGGAGGAGGCCGCCGCCAAGGAGGAGGTCGATCAGGTCGGGGGCGATCCCGCCGAACCGGCCCAGCCGGAGGCGCCCGCCGAGTCCTCCGAGCCCGACTCCTCAGAGTCCCCGGCCGAGCCGACCGAGGATCCCTCCGCGTCGGCCCCGAGCCGGTCAGAGCAGTCCGACGACGCCGGCCCCTCCGACGACGCCGACTCGGAATCGGGCTCGTCCTCCTCTCAGGACTCCTCATCGGGCTCCTCCGGCGGGAGTTCCTCGGGCGGTTCCTCCCAGCAGCAGACCACGACCGCCCCGTCAACGTCCACGAGTTCCACTTCCAAGGCACAGGCGGCCATCGCCGGAGCCAAGGCGCAGTTGGGCATCCCCTACGTGTGGGGCGGGGAGTCGGACTCGGGCGTGGACTGCTCGGGCATGGTCATGCGCGCATACCACAATGCCGGGGTGTACCTGACGCACTCCTCACGCGTGCAGTACGGGCAGGGAGACAAGATCCCCCTGAGCCAGGCGCAGCCCGGCGACCTGCTGTTCTGGTCCTCCAACGGCACCCAGCCCGGCATCTACCACGTGGCCATGTATCTGGGGGACGGCATGCTGATCGACGCCAATGCCGGTCGCGGCGTGACCATCCGCGCCGTCTGGTACTACCAGATCATGCCCTACGCCGTGCGCCCCTGAGGGCCGACCGGCCCGGATAGCTCGTGGCCGCAGGTACCCGATGTGGTGCCTGCGGCCACCGCGCATATGGAGCGGTCCGGTTGGCTCAGTGCCCCTCGCGGGCCCTGCGGGCGGCCTCACGCTCGTAGGACTGGCGGATCTCCGCCTCAGCCTCCTCACGGCCGACCCAGTGGGCGCCCTCCACGCTCTTGCCCGGCTCGAGGTCCTTGTACACCTCGAAGAAGTGCTGGATCTCCAGGCGGTGGAACTCCGAGACGTCCTCGATGTCGGTGCGCCAGGAGGCGCGCTGATCACCCGCGGGCACGCACAGGACCTTGTCGTCTCCGCCCTTCTCATCGCGCATACGGAACATTCCCAGGGCGCGGCAGCGGATCAGGCAGCCGGGGAAGGTGGGTTCCTCCAGCAGGACCAGCGCGTCGAGCGGGTCCCCGTCCTCGCCCAGGGTGTCGTCGATGAACCCGTAATCGTCCGGGTAGCGGGTAGAGGTGAACAGCATCCGGTCCAGTTTTATGCGCCCGGTGGTGTGGTCGAGCTCGTACTTGTTGCGGTTCCCCTTGGGGATCTCGATCGTCACATCGAATTCCACGGCTGTCTCCGTTCCTGGCGTTGTCGGCTGTTGTTGACGCCCCGGGGCCGAGCGGCCGGGCCGACGGCGGGTGTAGCCCGGCCCGCATGCGGGTCGTCGACCGGCCCGTGACACGACGGAGACGACGTCGCGCCGGGAGGGCCGGTCCCTTTGGCACTAGTGTGGACTATGACGGCGCATCCGGAGGGGAAAGCCGTGCGGCCCGCCGCGGATGCGGCCGCAACTCCCCGGGCGCCGCAGCATCCGAACCGACCGGGAGGAGCCGTGCATAAGGCCCAGATCGCAGCCCTGACGGCTGCCACGCTCGTCGTCGTCGGCGCCTATTACGGCCTGGCCGACGCCCTCGATCTGGTGCCCGGCGTGCTGACCGCCTCGCCGGCCGACTACGCCGTCCAGCCCTTCCCGACCGTCTCCGCCGCCGCGAAACAGCCCGACGCCGCCCCCGGGTTGGCCGAGGCGCCCGTGCCCGACGCCGCCGAGCTCAACGTCCTGGCGCGCACGCTGGCCGGCGATGAGCGCGTCGGCGAGGCCACCACCGGCGTGTCGATTGTGGATGTGGCCAGTGGCCGGGAGCTGGTAGACCATGGCGCCGGCTCCCCCTTGACTCCCGCCTCCTCCAACAAGGTGCCGGTGGCTTGGGCGGCGCTGTCCCTGATGGGCGCGGACCACAGGTTGCAGACCACCGCCGTCCTGGAGGGCACCACCCTGACCCTGGTGGGTGGCGGAGACGTGTTGCTGGCCGCCGACGCCGGCGATCCCGATACCACTGTGGGCCGCGCCGGCCTGGGTGATCTGGCCCGTGCCGCCGCCAAGCAGCTTCAGGAGCGCGGCGTGACCAGCGTGAATGTGGCCCTGGACGACACCCTGTTCACGGGCCCCACCTGGAACGACGCCTGGGTGGAGGGCAACGAGTCCTGGGTCGCCCCAATCCAGCCGCTGATGGTTGACGTGACCGCCTACGCCTCCGGCGGGTATCCGGCAGACCCCGCCCTGGAGGCCGCCCAGGTATTCGCCGACCGCCTGCGTGAGGCCGGGATCGAGGTGACCGGCACCGTCACCCGCGCCGCCGCCGGCGGGGGTGCCACGCAGGTCGCCGCCGTCAGCTCGGCCCCGCTGGCCGACATCCTGTCGGTGTCGCTGAAGGAGTCCGACAACACCATGACGGAGGTTGAGGGACGCCTGGTGGCCCTGGCCGCCGGTGAGGAGGCCGACTTCGCTGGAGCGACCCGGGCGGTGCTGGGCCGCCTGCGGGACGACGGCTTTGACACCAGCGGCGTCATCATGCGCGACGCCAGCGGGCTGGCGCTGGGCAATAAGGTGCCGGCCGGGCTGCTAGCCCAGATCATCGCCCGGGCGGCGGGGGACGACGGCGGCACCACCGGCCGCAGCCTCATGACCGCGCTGCCGGTGGGCGGCCTGGATGGCACGCTTGATGACCGCTTTGTGGGCGTCTCCGGTGCGGGAACCGTGCGTGCCAAAACCGGTTCGCTGGACACGGTCGCCTCCCTGACCGGCACCGTGGTCACCGCCGACGGGCGCCTGCTGGCCTTCAGTGTGATTGTGGACGGCTTTGCCGAGGGCGGACTGTACTCGGCCCGGCTGGCCATAGACGACGACCTGGTCTCCCCGCTGGCCGACTGCGGCTGCGGGGGCTGAACGGTGAGTGAGTTGCGTGGCGGGCCGGTTGACTTCGCCGCCTCCCGCGGGGATGTGCGCGGGCGTGCCGGCTCCGATGGTGCGGCAACCGGGAGCAGCGCCGCCGACGGCGTCGACTGGGACGCTGCGCTGGGGCTGGCGCGGCTGGCGACACCGGCCGGGCCGCGCGTGCCCCGGGCGGTGGGCCGCGGTGTTGTCGCCCTGCTGCGCCGCAGCGCCGAGGACGCCTTGCCCTGGGCGGCGCAGATCACCGGACTGACCCGGGCGGGACGACTGGCCGCGGATGTCTCCGGCGTGCTGGTGGTGGACCGGGCGGGCCTGCAGCGGGCCAATGCCGCCTTCCTGCGCGAACTCATGGGACGGGTGCCGGAGCCGGCGCACGCCCGTTTGGGGCCGTCGGCGGCCATCGGCCGCGGCACGGCCGGCCTTGCCGTGGCCGGCCTGCTCGGATTGGTGTCGACCCGGGTGCTGGGGCAGGTACTGCCGGGCGAGACGGGGCCCGGAGGCGAGAGCGCTCCCCCGGGGTCGGCGGCGAACACCGCTGCGGGGGCGCGGACGGCCGCACCCCGCATGTTGCTGGTGGCGCCCAATGTGCTGGACTTCCAGCGCCGATGGGACCTGGACCGGTTGGATTTGTCCGCCTGGGTGACGCTGCACGAGGCGGCACATGTGCTCCAGTTGACCGAGGCCCATTGGCTGGCCGAACACCTGGCGGTGCAGGTGACCGGCATCGCGCAGGCGCTGGTGCGCCGGCCGGCGGCGGGCGGGCCGGGCGGCCTGGAACTTCTGGCCCGGGCGTGGCGCGCCGGGGCGTCGGCTCCCGCGGGTGTGCCTTCCCCTCTGCTGACCGAACGCCTCGGGGTCGCCGAACGGGAGCGGCTGGCCGCCGTCGCCGCCACCATGGCGCTGTTGGAGGGTCATGCCGAGGCGGTGCTCGACGCCGTCCAGCCCAGCCGTATGCCTTCGGTGCACCGGCTGCGGGCCGTGCTGGGGCGTTCTCCCAACGGCGCCGCGGGCACGATGCTGGAGCGGCTGGTGGGGGTGGAGGCCAAGCGGGCCCAGTACGTGGATGGGGCGGCTTTTGTGCGCGCCGTGGTTGGCCGGGTGGGTCATGCGGGGCTGAACGTGGTGTGGCGGAGGGCGGAGAACCTGCCCCGGCCCGCGGAGATCTCCCGACCGGAGGTCTGGATCGAACGGATGGGTCTGTAACGCTTCGGATCGCCGGGCGTCGGGCGGGGCAGGTGTGAAAGGATTTCGGTGGGGCCGGAGGCTGCGCGTCGACCCGACGCTGCCCTGGCCGCCAAGTGCTTGGACGCTCAGTGGACAA
The DNA here is from genome assembly GCF_004102025.1 of Actinomyces qiguomingii. Lineage (NCBI taxonomy): Bacteria > Bacillati > Actinomycetota > Actinomycetes > Actinomycetales > Actinomycetaceae > Actinomyces > Actinomyces qiguomingii. The sequence goes on from NZ_CP025228.1 coordinate 484,051, forward strand.
CCGGGAGGCGCACAAATGGATGCCGCGGACATGGGACAGGACCTGCAGCAGGTGCTCATCACCGAGGAGGAGATCAACCAGCGCCTGGAGGAGATGGCCGCCCAGATCGACGCCGACTACGCCGGCCGCGATCTGCTGCTGGTGGGTGTGCTCAAGGGGGCCGTCTACGTGATGGCCGATTTGTCGCGCCGCCTGCACCGCTCGGTGCCGATGGACTGGATGGCGGTGTCCTCCTACGGCTCGGGCACCAAGTCCAGCGGTGTGGTGCGCATTCTAAAGGATTTGGATGCCGATGTGACCGGCAGGCACGTGCTGGTGGTGGAGGACATTATCGATTCGGGCCTGACCCTGTCCTGGCTGCTGGGCAATTTGTCCAGTCGGGGTGCGGCCAGCGTGGAGATCGCCGCCCTGCTGCGCAAGCCGGAGGCCGCCAAGGTGGAGGTGGATGTCAAATACGTCGGCTTCGACATTCCCACCGAGTTCGTGGTCGGCTACGGACTGGATTATGCGGAGAAGTACCGCAACCTGTCGTTCATCGGCACATTGCGCCCGGAGGTCTACGGGGGCTGAGCGGCAGTCCGGCCATCAGCAGGCGGGGTCAGGGATGACGTCTATGACCCCCATGCCGTAGGAGGTGTGCGAGCCGACGTTGGTGTATCGCGCCAGGGCCATGAGCTGGGAGAAGACGGCCGTGGCCGGGGCACCGGTGGGGCCGCAGATCCGCAGGCGGCCGGCGCGGGCGGGGATGTGCCGATCGGCCAATCGGCCGCGGCCGTCACTCCGGGGCATGCCCAGGCCGACGGTGACGGCGTGGGTGCGGTCTTCGATGGCCAGGAGCCGCTGGAGTTCTGTGTGCCCGGGGAGGGTGGGGGCCGTATGCGGGGACCAACGGAGCCAACGGCTGTGCAAACTGGTAGCCAGGGAGGTGGGGGTGATGTCCAGGCCGTGGCGGCCGCGTGTGGTGAATACGGTGGGGGATAGCAGTTGGATATTCCAGGCGGTGGCGGTGTCCTGAAGGCTCAGTTCCTCCCAGGAGGACTGTTGGAGGACCTGGGCTTCCAGGGCAGCGGCAAGGACCGTGCGCTGGGCGCCGTCGCCGATGGGCAGAACACCGCCCCAGGCGAGCCAGGCGTCGAGGGTGTCTAGGAGACGGTCGTTCAGGAAGCGCAGTTCCATGCCGATCGTGCCGGGAGATTCGTCCAGCTGGCCCAGACAGTAGGGTTTGGGCCCGGGGGCGTCATGCGATGGTCGGTGCGCGAGGCCGGGCAGGCGTTGGGCGCGGGCGGGGGACAGGCCGGCGGGCAAGTCCAGTACATGGCCCCAGGCGGCGTGGAGGCGCCGCGGCGTGGCGCGTACGGGGGCATCGACATCGAAACGGATGTAAACGGTGGCGGGCAAGGGCGGCTGCCTCTCCTTGGATCAGTGCGTGCGTCACGGCGCTGTGTTGCGGCGGTGTGGTCACGGCATGCCGCACCGGGTACATCCTGGCACCGATCGGGCTGCGACGTGGCGGTGTTGGGAAACTCTTCCCGGGGTTTGGGCCGATGAGCGCGGGTGGGTGAGTGCAAGGCGGAGGGGATTAGTGGCTCTCCCGGTCTGAGGCGCCTTCGCCGAGTTCGGTCGATATAACCATCGAGTTCGGTCGGTATAACCATCGAGTTCGGTTGGTGGGGTTGGCGGGGCGGGGGGAGTGTCCGGATTCGGCACGAACGATGTTCCTTCGTCCGACGTCGTCTACCAGGTTCGTATGGTTTCAACGAGTTTCAGGGCGGCTGCTGGCCCGGGCGGCATGTTCATGCCGATTCTGGACACTTTGGCTCCCAGGTGCTGGCCTAGCGCGTTGGTGTGGTGGGCAGATCAGGGCGTCTGGTTGTAGGCCGGGTCCTTCCTTATCCGATCGGGCTGCGGTTGGACCACCTGGCTGCCGTTGGGCCGTCTGGCTGCGGATGGACCGTCTGGTTGCCGTTGGACTGCCTGGAACGCACTCTCAGACGGTCCAAGCGCAGGAGCCCGGTCCAAGTACGAGGCCGGCAGCGGGCCGGGTCCACGCCCACGACCGCTAACACCCTCAAACTGGAAGAGCCGTGTTGGGGCCGGGGCCGGTGGGTTTACTACTCCGGTTGGGGCTCTACTACTCCGGTTAGGGCTCTACTACGCCATTTAGGTGTTTGTTGAAGGGCTCTGGACCGTTCAGCAAAGTCCTAAGTGGCGTACTCAACGGTGAAGTGGCGTAGTAGAGGTCCCGGCGGGGTTGGTGGGTGTTCGAGGTGGCGCTTGCCGGGGGCGTTGGTGGTCGGTGGTGTTGGTTGGGTGCGGGTGGGTGGTGTCCGGGGCTGTGGCGTGCAGTGCTGGTGGGGCGTGTGTGGCTGGTGTGGTGTGGCGGTGAGGTTGCGATTTGGTCTACGGTACAAAGTTTGGTGCGTTTTGACCCTGACTTTTCCGCATGACTTCGTTGAAAGTTGGTGGCTGGAGGGGGCTTGGGGGGTGTCGGTGGCGCTTGGCTTGTTTTCAACGAAAGGTGGTAGTTTTGGGGTGGTGTTAGCCGGTCTCGTGGGGTGCTTGCGGGGTCGGTGGCGATCTGGCCTCTGGAAGTGGCGGTATGACGCGGTTTCCAGAGGCAGGGGTCAGGAAGCACCTCGCACCTCCAGGTGCATTAAGACAAGTAGACGTGTGCCATTTCCCCATGCCTTTCCTAAGTCAGGAAGCACCTCGCACCTCCAGGTGCATTAAGACGCTACAAAAAGTACTCTCACAGGCCAGTCTGTGAGTCAGGAAGCACCTCGCACCTCCAGGTGCATTAAGACTTCCCACGTAGGGTCGAAGAAATCGACCACTCTAACGAGTCAGGAAGCACCTCGCACCTCCAGGTGCATTAAGACATTGAGCTGGAAAACCAAGGCATCCTGGCCGACCTCGTCAGGAAGCACCTCGCACCTCCAGGTGCATTAAGACAGAAAGGCCTTCAGCGCGGCGTTGTCTGTGGCAAAAGGTCAGGAAGCACCTCGCACCTCCAGCTGCCTGATCCGCTCAGCATCGGATGTGGTGGTTCCCGGCCGGGCGCCCGCGTCGATCTCGGCCTTGTGTGCCAGGTACGCAGCGCCTCGGGGCGGGGCGCCCAGCTCCTCGGCGATCCTTCAGATTCGCCCCCTTGGACCGCTCGGGGTCCCTACGGGCCTCCGCAGCCATCCTGGTAGCCCGCTCCCGCAGCCCTCTTCGGGGTACTTCCTTTGTGCACTGCCGGCAGTGATCCTTCCGTGTATTCACTGCCTCCATCAAACCCGGTGCGGTTCAAACATCGCCGCCACCGCCCTAGCCTTGATGTTTCATGGGGTGGTTGGGTTGGGCTTGGGGGGTTCGGGATTGGTTGGGACCGGGGTTGATTATGGCGTGTTGGGGGCGTGTGGGTGTGGGGTGGTGCCGCGTGTCGTCGTGCGGTGGTCGGGCCTTTCCTGGGGCCGGTGCGGGGTTTCCTCCGAGGGGTTGTGGTGGGGTAGGGACAAGATGGCTGGGCTTATGGTGCTGCCAGGGCGTGTAGGGAGCTGATCGCGTGGGTCAGCAGGCTTGCCCAGGGGTGGTCTTGCTTGTAGCGGATGGTGGTGCGGCGGGCGTGGCGCACCAGTACGGCAGGGATGTTCAGCAGGCGGTGGCGGATGGTCTTGGGTTCCCACCGGCGGGCGGGATGGTCGCCCAGGGCGAGCATCTGGGCCCAGGCGAGGATGTCGCAGGCCAGGGCGACGATCTGGCACCAGATGCGGTTGGAGTTGAAGCTCTTGAACGGGAGGGCGGCCAGGCCGGTGTCCTTGGCGCAGCGGATGCGGTCCTCGCACCTGGCGCGCAGTCGGTGCCGTAGTTCCAGGTCGGGCAGCTGGCCGACAGGGGTGTTGGTGGCGAACGCGGTCAGCCGGTACCCGTCGGGGTCGTCCAGGCGCAGCTGGGCGCCGGGGTGGGGCCTCTCGCGGCGCACGATCACCCGCATTCCCGTCGGCCAGCCCTCGAGTTTGAGCAGGCTGGTGAACTCCGCGACGTCCGCCCCGTCTCGCAGGTCGCCGTCGGCGCTGTAGGCGGGGGTCCACACCCGCTCGGGTATCTTCCGGTACAGCTCATCTGCGCCGGCCGGGAGGGTGAAACCCACCGAATAGGCCACCTGTCGGCGTTCGAGTTCGGCTAGGGTGGCCTTGGCGGCTCCGGCCCCGTCGATCCTCACCAGCACCCGCCTGCCCGGTCGGGGTCCCAGCCCCGCCTGGTCCAGGGCCGCGGCGAATCTGCACGTGGTCGGCGGCGGTGTTGGAGCCCGCGTTACCGGGGCGCAGCAGGATGCCGGCGCACTCGCCTGTCCCGTCCTGGCCGTGGTCGATCCAGGCCGTCAAAGGATGGAACCCGAAACCCCGCTTGAACGTCCCGGCCGCCCCCTCCTTCTCGGAGTGCACGCCAATCACGGTGGCGTCGATATCAACCACCAGCGGCCGCTGCTCGTCCACCCCGGCGGTGGGGGCGCGCCGGCCCGCCAGCGCCCACGCGAGCTTGCGGGCCTGCGCCCGGGCCTTGGTGATCGCGTCCTCCACCGCCCCGATATCCCCGGCCAGCGTCCCCACCAGGCGACAGGCCGTGGGGATGGAGGCCACTTTCCCGAACACTGTCGGCTCACAGCGCGCCAGACCCAGATCCGACAAGCAGCCCCCGCCCAACGCCACGCTCAGCGCCAGATCAGTGATGATCTTGCCCGGATCATGCACCGCACCGTCCTTGCGCCACGGCGCCAGCGCCCGGCACAGGCCCTCAGCCAGGCCAGTGGCTCGCACCGTCTCGGCAAGCAGCACCCCACCGGCCAGCCCCACCGCCGCCACCGGCCCGGACTCAACCCCCACACGCGGATACACCCCTGCTGTAGCATTCACCCCGAAGGTGCCCCCCTCCCGGAACAGACGGATCATCAACAACCCGCATTATTCCAGGCAACACGGGGCACCTTCACCCCTAACCCCACCACCCCACGAAACACCGAGGCTAGTCATCCTCAACCTGAACAACAGCCTCCCCTGGTGAGAAAGGCTCAATAATCATCCCGACCGTCAGCATCATGACCAAAACGCCAACCAGGAAGATATTGATAGCGCCTCGCTCATCGCGGCTTAGTGATACCTCAAACCGCGCACACAGCTTACAAACTCTGACTCCATCATGCCCAACACCTTAGCCGCCATCCCTTGGTCTGACGTGTCACAGATTATGCCTCGATGACAGGGATGTCGGTGAGCCGTGCCGCCACCGAGGTACCGTCATCGGAGCGTCCGATGATATCCATAGTCACAGCGTCACCGCCCGCATCCGGCCACACCACAGGGAAGCACCTATCATCATTAGCGTGGAAATCGTAAACAAAGTCCGTGGTCAGCGGAATATTCTCCTCATCTCCATCAGTGAAATCAACTAGGAGGTACCTGTCGTCGCCATTCAGCAACGTAAATCCCGGCGCGCCACTATAAAAAACGGCCCACATGCGCATCAACACAAACTGCTCAGGCAGATCCAACATCCCAACTTTCGGCGTTAACTCACCGTCAGCCACCATATGCACCGTTCCTACCAAGTAGCCGCCGACCCTCGTGACACTATCCATCGCGACTCGCAGAACAACACGCTCGCCGTTGACACCCTCCACTTGCACATCAACCCCGTCCGAGCCGGGACCCACTGGGCCCGTAGGCTCGGGCATGTCACCAGAAGGACCAGCCGAGCCCGCGCCCGAACCGGCAGCACCGGCCTCACTGGGATCGGCTGGGGTCAGCAGGATCTCCACCCTTCGGTTCAACTGCCGATTCTCATCCGAATCATTCGGCACCCTCGGCTCAGACTCCCCCTTGCCTAACACAACCGTCTCCCAACCCGACAGATTCGTCAACTCACCTAGACGAACCGAAACCGCCTCCGCCCGACGCTCCGACAAGTCCTGGTTATGCTCATCGGTGTTCACGTCATCCGTATGTCCCGTAACCGCGAGCTCACCGCCCGAGGGATACAGTGCCAACTGTTCCACCACAGTCCCCAATAGCTCATCGGCCTCCGCCGACAAGTCCGCCGAATCCGTCGCAAACAACACGTCCCCCGACACATTCACCGTCGTCGACGCATCGTCCTTCTCCGTATCCGACGAACCATCTGCCGCCACCGCCACGGAATTCAACTCAAACGGACCCGACTCGATACTCTCGTCAATCTCCGCGGCCGCCAATGCAGCATCCACATCAAACCCAGCAGACGCCGCATCCAGCACCGGCACTCCCAAAGCCACACCCACATTCGGCAGAAACACATCTACCGAATCCACACCATCCGGCAATCCGCCAAACACCGGAAATAACTCAACCTCGTCTTGCTCGGCCAGATCGTCAAGCAAGCCCGCGGAACTCTCACCTATCTCACAATAGGCCTTACCATCTTCAAGAGAAAGCAACTTAATTCCCCTCAAGGACACACTGCTGCCCATGAGGCTGAACAATATACTGACGTAGAACGTCTCGTCGGCGTCAGCTGACACGACTAGTTTCAAGATGGTTCTGCCATTTTTGACCACAGCTGGCCCCACAATCACCCTAACAGAGCTGCCGCCCCAACCCGATTCCAGTGCGATAGCACTGGAATCAAGAACGTCAAGACTCCCAGGTGACGCTTCTGCAGAGGGGCGATCAGGACCCGCCTCTACCGACGGGGACTCGCCCGAGTCAACGTCACGTGCACAACCAAACAAGACAACACCGATCCCAACGGCTGCACCAGCACCAACGACGCGACGTCTAGACAGAAACCTCATATATATACACTATCATCAGTTTGATACCATGCACAACCGTCACCGTAGTTGTCCGGCGAATTCTTTAGGGGGTGACGGGCTAGGCAAGTCCATCACCCCCCAAAGATTGAGTCTTTCTCGTCTGGGGAGGTTGTTGTTCAGGTTGAGGATGACTTGGGCGGTGGTGGTGATTTTGGTGATGGTGGCTGGGTCGAGGGTGACTCGCTTGAGGGCCTTGAAGCCCTTGAGCAGGGCGTTGGCTGTTTCGGCGGGGGCTCGCAGGTGGGCTTGGACCTGGTTGTAGGAGCGCGCCCCGGTGTCGGGTTTGGAGCCCTTGATGGGCACCTTGATACCGATGCCGGCACCTACGTAGCCTTTGTCGGCCAGTGTGGGCGTCCCGTCGGCGGCTACCGGGTAATAGGGCTGGCAGCACATGGGTACGGGCGGCCTTGATGTCGTGGACCGAGCCGGGCTCGACCGGCGAGGTCCACACCGGATAGCCGGTTGAGTCGGTAAGCACTTGGATGTTCCCGCGTGAGGTGCCTTGTGTTTGCCGGAGTATCACAGGTGGTATCCGGTGTCGGGGTCACGCTCGGCGACCCGGTCGGTGCGGATCAAGGTGCCGCCCCCAGGCACACGAACGGCTCCCCGTTGTCCTTGAGCCGACGTAGCACCTCGGGTAGGTCCGGCGCCTTTGAGGACACGACGTCCAGGGCCTCGCGGCTGGTACCGGTAAGCGGTGGCAGGGGACACGCCTGCGTCGCGGGCGATGCCTGCCACATCGGTGGCGTGGATCAGCCAGCGCAGCAGCATGACAGCCTGTACCCAGCTGGTGGCGGCCCGCTGCCAGGGACGCACATCATGACGGCGGCGGTGGGCGGCGATCCACCGGGACACGGTCCGGGCAGTAGCCACGGGGACGCCCATGGGTGGCACGATAGGACACCCGCGCGGGGGCCTCTTTCCGGGCTTGGTTATTCTTTGTCGAAACACATGCTGCCGGAGCTCCCCGCGTGCACCCACCAACGACACACCCACCTTCCCGCACCACCCCAACGATCCCAACCCCCGCCCTCAACCCCGGTGAGAAAGGCTCAATGCCGCTCAAAAGACTGAAAGAACCCGTTAAGAAGGGAGCCACAGCGTAAGCATGAGGCCTACGAAGACGGCCAAGGCGCCCAACCAGGCCCAGCGTTGGGAGCTTCGAATGCGCTCTTGGGCCTGGGTGGCCTGATCCACGCGGTACGCCTCGACGGAGCCGTGTGTCTTCAGGATCGCATCGAGGCTGAGTCCGCGCGGGGGTCCATGTTTCCCTCCCTCTGCGGTGAGAACGAGCCACAACGCCACGGTTAGCAGCAGAATCCCCCCACCCAAGGCGAGTGTCAAGGCCAGACGCCACTTCCAAGAGGCGTCCCCGAGACGAGAAGCGGCCATTGTCAGGACGGCACCGGTCCCCGTTAGGAGAAGGGTGTAGCCGTTGCGCCAAACGCGTGCGTCCGCCAAAGTCTGCTCGAGCAACGTTCGTTGCAACTCCTGAATCGCCCGCAGGTCTCCATGGGAGGGACGTATGCGATCCTCGGGCGGCACTGGCAAGCCCATCTCAGGTCGCTGGCTTGGGGACGATGATCGTGAAGCTTGCCCCACATCCGAGTTCGTCCGAGGCGCCCGGGTGGGCGACCCTGCATTCGCAAAGGAAATCGGCCCACCGGGCGGTCTCGCCTGGTTTGGTGTCGGTGCGGCGGACCGCCAGAGTCGAGAGGTCAAGCTGTTGGGTCTGGCTGAACACGTGTTTGCAACGCGGACAAGGCCCCTGGATGGTGAGGGAGGGCGCGCCGGGGGTGGCGTGATAAGTGACGCGCAAGACCGAGTCTCTGACGAGGGTGGCGGCTTTGCTGTCGAGTTCGGCCGACGCTAATTCGAGATAGGGGAGTTCCTCGGGTGCGTCTGAGCGGCGGCGGAAAGAGCCGAACAGTCTCACTGGTCCTCCTCGCGAAGTGGGCTGTGCCGGTGCAAAGCCTTTGACATACTACCGCCGTGGATGACGAGCTGTCGATGGATACGGATCGTTCTTTGGACGAGGTGATGGAGGCCGCAGATGGCCTGCCCGATGACGATCCGGACTGGATCGATCTCCACTGGCATGTAGCGTATGCGCTATACAAGCGATTCCTGGACGAGAGCGACCCCGACGACCTGGATGAGGCGATCCGGCGCGGTGTGTCGGTTGTGGAGCGGCAGGGCCGTTCGTCGGCCGCCCACCTGCACGACGTGGCCCTCATGCTGTGGGACCGGTTCGCTGAACGCGACGACCTGGAGGACCTAGCCCGCTTCGTGGAGTTGCTTGAGACTGCGCTCGCTAGGGCGGAGGCGGACGGAACGGATTTGGAGTTGGTCGCCGAGTGCCAGACCAACCTTGCCGTGGGACTGATGGAAGGCACCGCCGCCGACGTACCGGAGCCGGTGCGTGCGCGGGCCGTGAGCCTCTGGGAAGCAGCCCTTGCGTCCGGCCAGTTGGACGAGGACGCCGAACGCTGGATCGAGGGTAACCTCACGCTGGTCCTCAGCCATGCTGGGGCGTCGGAGGCGGATCTCCGGCGCGTCGTGGAGTTGGGGCGCCGTGCCGCGGCGGAGGCCACGGACCCGGAGGATGCGGCCATCGCCCACTTCAACCTCGCCGCGTCCCTGGAGAGTTTGCACGACAGCGTGGTCGACGATGGACTCCTTGAGGAGGCCATTGAGCATGTGCGGGTCGGGCTCGACCTTCTTGGGGCCGACCACCGCGACCACCCCGGATACACGGCCAACCTAGTCAACCTGCTCCAACGCCTTTCGCGGGAGCGTGGGGATCCTGCGCTCACAAATGAGGCAGTCGACTTGGGTCGCGCGGCGCTGCGGCGGATCCCCGACGACGACTTGGATCGTCCCCTCGTCCTCACGGCCACGGCCTCGGCGATATGCGAGGCCGTCAGAAGCGACGCGGATCTTGGCCTGCTCAGCGAGGCCCTCGACCTCTACCGGACGGCCATCGAGATCACGCCCGAGGGGTCGCAGGACCGGGGCGTGGCCATGGTAAACCTGGTGTCGGCGTGTCGGGATGCGAACGAGCGGTATCCCGACCCCGCACTGCTCACCGAAGCCCTCGTGCGGGGTGACGAGGCGCTTAAGCTGTTCTCAGCCCCCGGTCTGTATCGAGCGGCGACGCTCACCGCGGTGAGCAATGCCCAGCGCGACCGCTACCTCGAGACCGGCTCTCTGGACGACTTGGACGAGGCGCGCAGCCGCGCCGAGGAAGCGCTTGACCTGACGCCGGAGCAGCACTCTGAGCGAGCTGCGCGCTTGACCAACCTCGCCGTGATCCTGTCGGACGACTTCACTGAGCGTTCCGACAGGAGCCGCCTAGATCGTGCCATCCAGCTTTACCGCCAGGCTCTGGAGCTGCGTGAACCCGTGGCGAGCCGCGTCGTCGAGCGGATGAACGACCTGGCGCTCGCGCTGCGGGATCGGTACCGGGATACCGAGAACTCCCAGGATCTCAACGAGGCCGTCGACCTCGCCCGTCAGACTGTGGCGGCCTCGAAGACTGATGAGCTGACCCACGCCGGTTATGTGAATAACCTGGCCAACGCGCTGTCCGAGCGATACGAGCGTGATGGTGATCCGGAGGACCTGGTAGCCGCGATCGAACGGTTCGGCGAAGCGCTGGCTGTGGCAGCGAACCGGCCCGTCGAGGCCTCCGGATATGCGACGAATCTCGGGCTCTCGTTGGCCGCGCGCGCCCAAAATACGGGGTCGATGGATGACATGGATCAGGCCCTGCTGCATCTGGAGCGCTCAATCGACCTCCTGCCGACGGCCCATCAGGCGCGCGCCCACCGAATCTCGAACCTGTCTGACGTGTACCGGCAGCGGTCGGTGATGCTCATGGAGCGCGGAAACCGCGCCTTGGCACTGGAGAATGCAAACCGCGCGGTGACGACCGGTCGGGAAGCGGTTGAGGCCGCAGGGTCCAGCGACGCTCGCCTTCTGCCCGCCTTGTCGAACCTCGCCGAGGCTCTACGCTGGCGCGAGCGTCTAACGCCAGGCTCGTCCCCATCCCGGGAGGTGCTCGAGAATCAGCGTCGCGCTGCTCTGCTTGAGGAGATCACTCCTGCGGAAAAGTTCGGTCAGTCCGTCCGCTGGGCCCGCGACGCAGAGGCGCTGGGGGATCGCGAAGAGGCGTTCTTGGCGTTTGGTCGAGCTGTTTCCCTGACAACACAGGTGGCATGGATCGGGCTGACCCTCGGGGAGCGCCGCGAGCTGCTGACCTACATGCGGGAGGTGCTGGACCACGCCGTTGCGCACGCAGCCGGACAGCGACGTCTCGAGGCCTTCGCCTGGGCCGATCATGTTCGGTCGGTTCTGTGGCGCCAGGGCCTCCAGACTCTGTCGCTGGCTGCGGAGCGCGGGGACGAACAGTGGGCATCATTGTCCGGTTTTGTCCGGCACGTGCAGGCCGACGGGCGGCGACCGAGCGCGCGTCCGGACGAGCAACTCCGGCTGCGGGCGCACGCGGCGGCGGCAGCGCTCGGCCAGGCGGTGCCCGATCCCGACGCGTACCGGGGTCTCGGGGCCGAAGGCCCGGTTGTCCTGCTAGTCCCCGGGGATGAGGAGTCGCTGGCACTGGTCCTTCAAGGGCTTGACGAACCGCTGGAGATCCGCCTCCCTGAAGCCTCGGCGGCGCTGCTGCGCGAGTGGGGCGACAAGCTTCGCACCGAGATGACCCACGGCGTGGGCACCTTTCGCTCGGCGTCACATGTGGTCTTCGAGTGCCTGGAGTGGCTCTGGGTCAGTGTGGCGTCCCCCATCCTGGACCGGATCGCGACCACGGGAGAGCGACCGCATGTGTGGTGGTCGCCGGTCGGGGAGTTTGCCCTACTGCCCGTCCATGCCGCCGGGGTCCACCCTCGCAACAAGCCGCAGGCGGCTCGCCGACTCGAGAACCTGGCGAGGTGGCCAAGTGTGCAAGACCGGGCGTTTTCATCGTACCTGCCGACGGTCCGCAGGGTTGGCCCGCGGCCCGGCGCGAGGGACGGACATTTGGACGCTGTGCTACACGTGTCGGTCGACGTGGATGACCGGCTTGGGTCACTGGAGGCCGAGCGCCGAGCGGTCAACGAAGCGATGCAGGGCGCGCGCATGACCCGCCTCTTCGACGACCACGCCACAGTCGCCGCCTTCCGCGCCGAGCTGCCGAAATGCACGCTGCTTCACGTCAGCGCACACGGTCGGCTCGACCCAGACGATACGTTCGAGGCCGGGATCGAGTTGGCCGACGGTCGATTCACGCTCCGTGACCTGGCGGCAAGTCGCACGGCCACGGGGCGACTGGCGGTGCTCCTGACCTGCGAATCCGCATCGGGTGACTTCGAGGCTCCTGATGAGGCCCTGCATGCGGCCGGGGCGGCGCAGCAGGCCGGCTTCGCGGAGGTCGTGGCCGCCACTTTGCCGGTGCGAGATTCCTCGGTCGTGCCCTTCGTGACGTGCCTGTACGCGGCCGTCGCCGCCGAACCGACGGATGGGGACTTTGCGTCGGCCGTGGCGCGGGCGGTGGCTGACGCGGTCGATGAGCTGCGTTTGGACCCTCGGTACGCGGTGGATCCCTTGTCATGGGTGCCCTACGCACACTTCAGCGGATATGGCCGTTGAACTAGCGGCTAAGCGCAGTCAGGTGGCTCAGGTGGTGGCGCCGGGTGCGGTTGGTGGTATTTGTGGGGTGTGTGTGGCTGGTGGGGCGTGGCGGTGAGGTTGCGATTTGGTCTACGGTACAAAGTTTGGTACGTCTTGACCCCGACTTTTCCGCATGACTTCGTTGAAAGTTGGTGGCTGGAGGGGGCTGGAGGGGTGTCGGTGGCGATCTCGAGCCTGGAAGTGGTGGTATGACGCGGTTTCCAGGGGTAGGGGTCAGGAAGCACCTCGCACCTCCAGGTGCATTAAGACGAGCCGGTCGCCCGGTCTGTAGCCTTGTAGGATCAGGAAGCATCTCGCGCCTGCGGGTGTACTGCGACTGCTTCGGTGGCATGGTCTGTGGAGTATTTGCTGGTTTCTGGTGCGTGGCTGGGTGGGGTGGCGTGCTTATGGCTACTGAGACCGGGGTGGCTTATTCGCAGCGCCGCCAATATCCCCGTATGATCACGGTTTTTCTGCACCATCGCGCGGAAAGCACGGGAATTCCGCAGCGGTGGGTCGCCACCGTGAACAACCTCCGGCGGTTCCAGCGACTCTGATGTCGTGCCCCCCTTTGGTGGTGCGGGCGCATGTACCACTGCCTGGGGGTGCAGACTTCTGACGAATCGTCGGCTGTAACGTACGATCCGTCAGGGCAATGCGCTTACCCTCGCGCCGGTTCCACCGTGTGCACTCAACTGGTGCGCATGCCCGGCGATACAGACGTGCCCGGTGATTCAGGCACACGCCAACCACCGGCTCATCGTGTCCCTAAGCATGAGGAGTCGTTTTTAGTGTCGTTTTTGGGTTTCGGCTTGGTCAGTGAGGTAGGTGAGGGTGCGGACGATGTTGTAGGGGGTGGTGGTGTTGGTGGTGGTGATGGTTCCGACCACGGGGGTGGTGGTGCCGCCGTTGGGGGTGTAGGTGGCTTTCCAGGTGGTGGTCAGGGTGGTGGTTACGTCGGTGGCGGTGGCGGTGTAGCGGTGGGTGAGGGTCTGGTTGGGCCAGGCAGCACCGGGGTCGGTGGTGGTTGTGGTGGTGCCGTCTCCCCAGTTCCAGGTGTAGGAGGTGGGGGTGGCGTGGATGGTTACTTCGGTTCCGGCTACGGTGGTGGTCAGGACCTGGGTGTCGGGGCTGGTGTAGACGATGAAGTCCTTGGTCAGCAGTACTTCTGGGCCTGGGGGTTGGCGGGTGATGCCTGAGCCCTCGGCCAGCAGGGTGGACACGTCGGTGGAGGAGATCGTGATCACCACGGTGGTGCCGTCTGCGGCCTGGGCAGTGGTTGCCGCCGCGGCATCGGTGGCGCACTCGTCAGGATCAAGCACAACAGCACGCATTCCGACGTTCACGCCCATTCTCATACCGAAGCACATGGCATAAGACAAACTCGCCATAAAAGCGGCCCTCTCATCGAACACCCCACCAGTGCCGCCCTCAACAGTGACACCGCCCCCACCCGAACCACCAGAAACATACGAATATACCTCATGGGAGGTCCCACCAGTAACCGTGACCGACTCCTGCGCCGAGTATGCATTCATTGTTACTTTGGTTTGAGAGTCCGCAAGTGCGTCGGGAGCAATGCACATTGAAGTCCAGGTGACTGCATAAATGGTCCCCAATATGATAGCGAAAGCCCTGACTTTCATTCCGAATCATCCTCTCTCTCTAGTGCCACCGTTTCAATTTTCCAGTTGTCCTCTATCCAGTAAAGTTGAACCAACTGTACGTCGTCGGTGATCTCGTATTCTGTCGCCGTGCCGTCTTCCGAGTGGTCTGTGTGGGCTTCAGAAACCACTTGTGTGCGTATGACGTAGCGGTTGGGGTCGTTCTCGTCTACCAAGTACCCCAGAGCGGTGATTTCCTGCTCCCACGGATCGACCCACCCGCCGGCGTCATGTCGAGCGGCCACGTCCGTGGCTACGTTGTTGCAGAATTTGCAGTCGTCTTTGCTCATGTTCTTCCAGGCTTCCAGGTCGCCGGTAGCGAAGACGTAGGGGAACAGGTTGAGGAAGTATGTGGCGGCTTCGGCGGCGCCTTCGGGTGTGAACTGTGGGGTGTAGGGCTGGGGTGCTTCCATGGCCAGGGCGGTGGCTCTGGCCGCGGCCTGTTCGGGTGGCAGTGTCGGCGTGGCACTAGCACTAGCACTGGCGGTGGTGGTTGCTGGTGGGGTCCAGGTGGGGCTGTAGAAGCTACTGGCGCCACTGCCCCGGGAACACCCGGCGCCCAACACGACCAAACACCCCGCCACCGCCACAAGTAGCAGCGCCCGGCCCGCCTCTGCGACACCACGGGTGGAACCGTCAGACCGCAGGCGCCGACGGGCCACAGCGGCCGACACCCGGTATCTACGGGGATTGTGATGACGTGTGGGAGCGGTGGACATGGGGGCGGCCTCCTCAATGAGGACCCTGACGGGGACTATCGGGCGCGCCGGCCCGAATGCCGGCGCCAGGCAACCGTACCCACACCCCCACCAGGACCGCCACCCCCAACCACCCACCTGTGGAAAACCCGCCCATCCCGAACGATCTGCCTGTGGAAAACCTGTCCTCAACCCGCACGGCGCACACCTCCACAGCGGACAACAGCGCGTTACTTGTTCCGGTTTCGGTGCGCGGCTTGTGGTGGTCTCGGTGGCGAGAGTGGCTGGTGGTGCTGGTGGGGCGTGGCGGTGAGGTTGCGATTTGGTCTACGGTACAAAGCTTGGTACGTTTTGACCCCGACTTTTCCGCATGACTTCGTTGAAAGTTGGTGGCTGGAGGGGGTTTGGGGGGTGTCGGTGGCGCTTGGCTTGTTTTCAACGAAAGGTGGTAGTTTTGGCCTGGTGCCAGTCGGTTCCGTGGGGTGCTTGCGGGGCCGGTGGCGATCTTGAGCCTGGAAGTGGCGGTATGGCGCGGTTTCCAGGGGTAGGGGTCAGGAAGCACCTCGCACCTCCAGGTGCATTAAGACAGCTGCAGACGCCTGTTGACATCATACAGGCGGACGGTCAGGAAGCACCTCGCACATCCAGGTGCATTAAGACATCTCGGCCGCCACCTCTTCGATCAAATTATCGTTCAGTCAGGAAGCACCTCGCACCTCCAGGTGCATTAAGACACGTCCATGGCCACCGAGTAGGCGACCAAAGACAATACGTCAGGAAGCACCTCGCACCTCCAGGTGCATTAAGACAGAGACCCTGGTGCCAGGGGGCAGGTGCAGTCCAAAAGTCAGGAAGCACCTCGCACCTTCAGGTGCATTAAGACGGAGGTGAGTCCACCTCCCCATTGCCGAGGTCGGTCCTACGCGGGCTCTTCCGGTTTTGGGGGTGGGAAGGGGGCGATGGCTCAGCAGGGAAGGTAGGTCGGCAGCCCGGTGGGGTGGGATACCCCGGTGCACGTGCCGAGGCGGCTGATGGTTCGTGCGTGCACCCACAGTCGTACAGTCGTGCCGGCCATTGATCCTGCCGCGCACCGGCCGCCGGGCCAGAAGGTCCGAGATCGGCATAAACGCCGTTGATGCTGCCGTGAGCCGCTGCGGCATCGGCATGATTCCAACGTTCTGTTCGCGGCATCCAACGCTGCCCGGGTCGTTTGCGCCGATTCTGGACACTTCCGGACCGCAAGGGGCCGCATGCTTGCCGTTGCGCCGCCCTAACGCCCTGCAGGCTCCGACGGTCGGCGCTACGATCGCTGCGTGCCGCGTCACCGCTCAACGAAGAGATCGTGCAATGGACTCGCAACCGGATGATCCGTCGTCTTCTGTGGAGCGCGGCCCGTGCCCAGCGGAAGGGCCGGTGAAGATCCATCGCCGCGGCCACCGGCAGCATCGGCGCCCCCGCAGACGTCAACGTGGTGACGCCACCCGCTACCCGCGGCGCGACCAGTTCCTGGGCCGGGACCTGCCGCCGCTTGCCAGGTGCTCCCTCCTGCCCACCAAGCCCGCGGATGCGGCCCCGCAGGAGGCAACCCCGCATTCCCTGTATGACCGCATCAGCTCGGTCGAGACGCTGACCGCCGCCTGGGAGACCGTGCTGGCTCGCGACGCCCGCGACGGCGTATTGCAGAAGCAGACACGCGCCATCGTTGGTGACCTCGACCGTTTTCTCGCCGAGCTTTCAACATCCCTGCGCGAGGGTACCTACACCCCCGAGCCCTATCTACGACTGGACATCCCCAAGCGCGAGCCCGGACAGACACGAGTGCTCCACGTTCCCTCCATCCGCGACCGGATTGTCGAGCGGGCGGTCCTGGACACGATTGCCCACACCGCCGACCTACTGATGTCGACGTGCTCCTTCGCCTACCGCACCGGTATTGGTACAGATGACGCCATCGACCTACTCGCCACCCTCCGCGACGACGGCTACAAGTACGTGCTGCGCACCGACGTAGAGGACTACTTCCCCAACGCCGACGTCGAGGACGCCCTCTGCGTGCTCTCCCCGGCGCTGCGCTGCACTCGCATCATCAACCTGATTCGCGTACTCGCCCGGCCCCGCCGCGCTCATGGCGAGCGGCGCGTACGGGGCCGCGGCATCGCCCAGGGCTCCTGCCTGTCGCCCCTGCTGGCGAACCTGGCCCTGGCCGACGTCGATACGGCACTGTGCGACGCCGGCTACGGTTACGCCCGTTTCGCCGACGACATCGTCGTATGTGCCCCTACTGAAGACGACCTGCTGTCTGCATACGACCTGCTCAGCACCGGGGTCGCCGCCCACGGGCTGAGCCTGAACCAGGGGAAGACCACCATGACCACCTTCGACGAGGGTTTCTGCTACCTGGGAGTCGACTTCTCCCGCACGCGCCCGGCGGTCGATCCCCACCATGACATCAAGGGCCGCCCCAATCCGGACAAGGTCGTTTACGTTGGCCGCGACGGCGCACGGCTGCACGTGACCAAGGGGAGGCTGATCGTCGACGGCGCCGACGGACTTCCGCAGGTCTCGATTCCGCGGCAGGCCGTCAGTCGGATCGTGCTTACGGGCGCCGTGGGCCTATCCGCCGGGGCGCGCTCGTGGGCGCTGTACAACGACATCGACGTCGTCTTCCTGTCCCGGCGCGGCAGCTATCTGGGCCAGCTCTCCGGCCTGCGGGACACTGCCAACGCCCGGCGTCTGCTCACCCAGGCCGCCTTCGCCGCCGACGACGGCGCTCGTCTTCCGCTTGCCCGCGCCATTGTGCGGGCCAAGCTGCGCCATCAGATCGGCGTCCTGCACCGTATCGGACGTCGCGACCGTGGCGCGGACATCAAGACGACCTGTGCCACGATCCGGAGCCTGTCCGGGGACGCCGCTTACGCCGCCGACACCGATGAGCTGATGGGCTTGGAGGGGGCGGCGTCGACGGCGTACTTCGAAGCGTTGTCTCTACTGGTTCCCGAGGACGTCTCCTTCCGGGGCCGCAGCCGCCGCCCACCCAAGGACCTGGCCAATGCGGCCTTCTCTTATGCGTATGCGATCCTGCTGGCCGAATGCACCGGCGCGCTAATAGCGGCCGGGCTGGAGCCCTCGCTGGGCGTGCTGCACGCCTCCACCGACAAACGCCCCAGCCTGTCCCTGGACCTGATGGAGGAATTCCGTCCGCTGCTGGTTGACCGCACCGTCATGGCGCTGTTGCGCTCCCGGCGTCTGCGACCCGAGCACGCCATCGACTCCCCGGATGGGGAGGGAGTGTGGCTCGGGCCGGAGGGCAAGAAAGCGCTTGTGGACGGCTACGAGGCGACTGTGCAGCGGCAGGTCAAGGGCGCGTTACCCGGGTTCGCGGGCACATGGCGGCGGCACATTCACCACCAGGCGCAACTGCTGGGGCGTGCCATTACCGATCCCGACTACGAATGGACGGGTGCGGCATGGCGATGATCGTAATCCTCGCCTACGACGTGTCGGCCGATTCGCGCCGCACCCGCCTGGCCGCGGCCCTGGAGAGCTGGGGCTACCGGATTCAGGAGTCGGTGTTTCAACTGCGGCTGGAGGACGGCGAGCTTGACGAGGTGCGCGAACGCGTCAACGACATCATCGACTCGCGCGACGACGTGGTCCATATATACCCGCTGTGCGCGAACTGCCTAGGGCGGGCCGAGGTGCAAGGCACCGCCCCGGCTCTCGACGACGGCGGCCTGTACCGCGGGGTGTGGTGAGGCAGCTCGCCGGCGGGTGCCCGTGTGGGAGCGCCTTCAGTGGTCCTCGGCGAGGAATCCGGCGATCTCTTCCGCAGTGATCGGGCGGCCGATGCGCAGCAGGTGCAGGCCGGTCTCCTGGTCCACCTCTGGAGTGGAGGTCGGATCGGCCTGGTCGAGCGGTGCTGAAGTCGACTTCAACCGCGCCGCGGGCATGGACTCCTCCGGCACGGCCGTCCTCTGCGCGGCATTCCCCTGAATGCCGTCGGGTAGATCGACCACCGTGCACACAGGCGCATCGTATCGCACCAAACGTGTTGTGTAATGGAACGTGCGCCGCCAGCTCATGTTGACGCGCCTCACCTGTACAGCATCAGGTCCACAATCCAAGGACGTTGACGCCGGGCGGAGGCAAGTCCAAGATCTCTATCAGCACTTAGCGAATGTTTGCCTTTGAGCACGCTGAATTCTAGCAAGTATCGGTTGTACATGTCCTGCGCGAAATCCGCATGCTTGCGTTGGGGCGACGCCTTGTCAATGCGGCCCGACGGGGATGATCTCATATATTTCTTGACGTAGGGTCCCCACAGGATGATAGCGATCCAAGGGAAGCAGGTAAACCATGTTAACCACGCTTGACGTTCCAGGTGTGCCTTAAGCGCGCGTTGCTGATTGTTTGCCGACTCGGTGGAGCCCGTCGAAGCGGAACTAGACCTTGCAGACTCGAAGAGATCCTTGGTGGCGTTGTCGCCCAACAAATGCATGTAGTTATTTCTAAGCGCGAAGTCTATTGCCGTAAAAGCTCGTAGGATGATGGTGAGGGTTACTATCAAACCGACGGCGACGCGCGGGAAATAGTCAATATCTGCCATTATATGCATTGGCAATAATGCCAACGTGAGGACCATGCTAGACGCCAGTAGCGAGTCCTGGTTTATGCCGGTTATGCCGGAATCCCGTAGCACAATTTCCTCGGGCGACGCTGGTGACGTGGAATAGGCTATGGCCAGCAGTCGCCCGGAGATCCTGGCCATGACTAGAACCAGCGCGTATCCTCCGACCAGGCCCGATAGCGGCGACAGGAATGACGGCGCGTACTCGACGCCATCGGCGACTGTTGGCACACAAGTGCACATAAACAGCAGGCAGGATCCTAAAAATGTAACAGCCGTGACCACCCACCACAGGCGGGTGCGAACTCCACCCGCCAGAAGAACTGCGTTTGAGCCAACCCCGTTTGCAACGAACGCCCCGGAACCGAGCACCGGTAGTAGAGCGAACCAAGTGCGCCAGTCCCTGAGCAGTGGGGAACGAAGATCGGAGATGAACATAGCACCCAGGCAATACAGAGCTAAAATGAGCAGTGCTCCGAGAATGATGCGCGCTTTGCCGTCGAGCTTCTTTAGGACGGCACGTACAGTGATGAGGCAACCGCAAAATAGCAGCAGGTATGGCAGGCCGAGGTTGGCAAACGCGGGAATAGTGAAGGAGACTCGAATTAGCTGGAATCGTAGAAGCATGGCGATAACCGAGAGTATTCCTGCGACGAAAGAAATCCAGAACCGGTTCTTGATCCGGTGCATCTCCTCCGGGGGTGGCATCTCCGTTCCGCGCTCGTCGGCGGATATTACATTGTTTCGAAATATAGCTGTGAGATGAGAGGTTAGCAGGAAGATGATGGGGGCCGCGATGAAATCGCCGAACATCGTCAGCAGCTCGCCGTACTCGATATTACAATTGCGAAAGTAAACAGCCAGTTGATAGAACGCGAATGCCGGGAGTAGACCGTATGCCGACCGCGAGTCCGCATGCTTGTCGCCGTAGATGTGTGGCCGTAGAGTGAAAGGAATGCCTATAAGGGCAAGAGCGGTGAACACGGTTGAAGTGGCCGAGTCCGCGAAGCCGACCAGTGTGCCGATTAGTGCGCCGAAGGAGAACGAGATGACAAGCTGGTGAATGAGGGCAGTGCTCCCTTTTGCCTTGTATTTCTTGAGTCCGATCAGCACTAAGGCATAGAGGGCCGCATCGTACAGGAACTCTGGAGATTGACGGTCGGCTATCGCGACTATGCATATCGACGTGAAGATGCCCAAGAGCACGCCGGACCCTGCGTCAACAGCGTCGGACGTGAGTGGGAGACCACGGGTGGTGTCGTGTGACCGTCGTCTGAAGTTGAGAAGTCGGCACGCGATTGTGAATAACGTGCTGATGGCGGTGAGGACCACGCACAGCCATGCAACGCCTGACCAGGTGTGCAGGTTGAGGTGTGAATTATCGTAGACATGAAGACATGCGTACCCCGACATGCCGAACCATGTGATTTGGTATGAGAACCTTGCTCCTGGCGTACTGATGGCGTCGGTTCCGCGAGTCATAACTGTGCGTTGCAATGTCAGTAGGCCCAGTCCCGCAAATAGGCCACACATGGTCATTAGATACGCTGCATGGTAGAGGCCTGCGGCGTTGAAGGTGTGAGGTGAAGGCAGGGTCCAGTTCGTCTGGATATTGCTGTTCATAAGCCATTCGAATTGGGTCAGGGCGCCTCCGAGCATCCCCAACCATGCGCCGATGGAGGCGATGCATAGAGCGCGAACGAGCGCGGGCAAAGGGGTATGGGCGCGTTCGGTGATGATTACGGCGTGTGCGACCAGTGATGCAGCCGCGGCGGTCAGGAAGAGCCCGTCGCCCCAGGTGGCGGCTAGATAGTACGGGTACTCTCTCGGACTGGTGCCGGAGTAATTCGCCCAGAACACAAGCATCACGCCTGGGCCTGCGATCAGTAGCAAGATTGCCGTGGCGGATGAAATGCGTACCGCCATGGGAACTTGGGCTGTGGCGGGGTTGGAGTTCGATATGTGAGCGAGTGCGGCGTTGCGACTCATACGACACCGTCCTTCAGGTAGGTTGCATGCCATTGTGGGGAGCGAATTGAGTCGGTCGTGGTTCCAGGCAAGTAGGGTCCGACTCAACTAGTAAGGTAGACGTTAATGGCGTGGCCATATTCTATACGTTCGCTACGGGAATGCCAAGCCCGGGAGGTTGTATTTGCCGTTAAGGCGGTACTCCTTGGGGTTAATGCTGTGCTTGACCCGATTCTCCTCGCGGTTCTTGAACCACCCGGTGGTGGCGGATACCCCGGTCTTCTTGTGTGCGGGCTCGTCGGCGGCGGGGTACTGGACCTCAGCGTTGTCGTCCCAGCCGTAGGCCGCACGCACAAAGGCGCGCACGGGAAGGCTTCTCTCGAAGTCTGCTGGTAGTGGGTCGAGGGCTCTGGATAGTCTGTCAGAAGGCGTCGGCGCTGTGTCGGTTGGTAGACAGCCGAGGCAGCCTGTCAAACGCGCGTACATGGAGGCCACCTCCTCACCGGTCTGTACGTACACGTCGGTGGCCCTGATCTCGACTGCGCCGAGTCCTAGAGGCTTGCCGAATCCGAGTCGGTGATAGCCGCGGCGCATCGACGCGTCGTCGGGGGACGCATCCGGCGGTACCAGGCGCTCTGGGATGAGCAACCAGACCAGCACGGCAAGTTCCTGCGGCGTCAGCCCATCAAATGCGAGCGTGGTCGTGAACTTGGCTCCCGGTACCAGAAATGAGCCGACGACGGTGTCGTGAGGGCCGATGTCGCCTTCGAGGAGCGTGCTGTTCGGCAAGCCCTCTCGGCCGAGCAGCCTGCGGTGGGTGGGGTACACCTTGCGGATCAGGGTCTGTTTTGGCTGATACATGCCGGCGCGAGTGGTTTCTTCCGGCAGTGCCCTTCCGGACTTGTCTCGGAGGTATGGTGCACCGGTTGCGGGCTTGGGGCTCGCCAGAGTAGGAAGATGCCAAGGCTTATCGTCGGGTGCAGGCAGCTGTAGCCAACTGTCGTGGCCAGGTTGAACGGGTGTGATGGGACGGATTGTGATGCGTCCGCGTACGGCTGCGGCCTGGCTGGCGCCGTCCTGCTTCTCATCGGCCACAAAGCCCCACATGCGGTCACCGGCCGAAGCCTGGGAGAAGGTACGCGCGGGAGCAACTCCTGATTTCTCTGCCAACTTGACCGGGGCCAGTGATTCGGGCGCCGTGCGCCGACCAACTTGAGACGGCGTGAGCCCGGTGATGTTGCCATTGTTCGACACCGAAGCGAACAAAGGGATGCCTGGGCCTTTGGAGGCTAGCTTCAGCAGGAACTGCTTGATCTGTGCACGGTCGGCCATGACAGCGGAGACTCCACCCTCGTCGACCTTGGGATCGGAGGCTCCGAGGATATGGCCGTTGTCGTCGATCTTGCCGTTGGCGATCTCATGGACCAGCCAGGTCTTCGAGTCGGTCGACTTGCGAGTATTCGTATTACGAGGGACGCCCGCCTTCTCACGGTCCATGAGTTGGCGTATGTTATCCAAGTAGCTGTGGATGACCTCAACCAATCGGTCTAGGAGGTCAGTGTTCACAGGGCGGCGGGTACGGTTCTTCTTGGTGTCGAAGAAGACGAACTCATTGTACTTGGTGTCAATAAGCGGATCAGAATTAGGTGGCGTGAGTCTTACGACCACGCCTGTGTAGGTCGTAGTGTCCTTCTTCGCGGGTTTGGATACTGTGCCGCAGAAACGTTTATTGTCGACGCTGGCGACGACCGCCCTGCTAGTCTTATAGAATTTCTCGACCTCCACGGAGAAGCTGATGCGCTTGAGATGTGGGGTGGCGTTGCGCAGTTGTCTCAGCCGCTTCTCCGCGTCGGTGTCCGAGACTCCGTGAGCGCGTCGCCGCTTTTTGCTCTTGGTTGATCCGGAGTACATCCATTTGCCCGCCGAATCGTATAGGGCGGTTCGAGAACTCAGGTTATTGGGAAGCACGGCGGCGCACACGTAGTCCGGACGGTGCCAGCGCCCCTCCCCCTTGCGTGGGTTGTTCTTGCCGAGCATAATACGCGCGCTCAAGCCCGTTTCGGGATCGCTGTTCGAGCCGCCGTCGCGCACCAGGAGAACCGGGTAGAGTGTTGCGGCCTCCTGGGTGGTGCGGCGATGGGTGAGCACATGGTCGTGGTCCGTGAAAACACGCATGCGCGAAGCGGTGACTGCCTCGTAGGCGGAGGAGAGTACCCCTTTCAGTGTAGTTACGGGGATGGTGGCGTCCTCCCAGGTGCGTGCACCCTCCGGCTGTCTGCTGCGCGAGGCGACCACCACACGTCTATCGTCGGTGCGTTGCCCCGGAACCGTGGGCGTGACAACGGTGATGGTGAGCGCCAACTCGCCGGACAGGGTATTCGGCGCAAGCCGATCCTGCCCAGATGGAGCGTGGTCGCCAGCGAGTTTCCTGCCACCCTTCCCGCCCGTGTCACGGACCGCGGGGATGCCGTTGTAAGCGTGGTGCCAATTCATGACTACTGTCTCCTTACCAGTCATTACCGTCCGCGGTTGCCGTGACCACTGCCATCTGTCCATTTGACCATCTGTTCGCCTTGGGCGTCCTCGGCGATCTCGATTGGCCCGATTGCGCCCACGAACGCGGGCTTGAAAAGTGGTGAGGAATGGTAGAAACTTAACTCGCCCCGAGATACGGCGTCTTTGAATGACGGCGGGCGCAAGAACACGGCATGATCGAAGTTCGTGTTCTCTCCGAGGAACCTGGCGCCCTCGAAGTCAGCGCGCTCGTGAAAATGTGTTCTGTTGTCCCCTTTGAATCTGTCTCCTGGCTTCCTTCTTGGGTCGAACGAAGATCTCCCGTAGAAGTGCGCTTGGGAGAAGTGACTTGAGCGAATGAAGCACGCTCCCTGGAAGTTCGATTCGGCGAAGAATGCCGTGGTCCGGCTGTATGAGACATCAGAGTCTTGGCCTGCTTCATCCTCCTGGCTGGGGCCGAACCATGCTTCTCCTTTAAAATGACACATGGAGAAGATCGTTGTTCCAAAGAAGGTAATCGTGGGTTCGGCGCCTTCAATTTGTTCGCTGCCGAAGAATGTGTCACTGTCGAAGTTGCTCGCCTCGAATGAGGTGTAGTCCGAAAATACGGAGTCTTCGAAGTGTGCCTCGTGCAGGAAGTGGTCGTCGCTGAAGTCCGCATGCTTGTCAAACTTGCAGCGGTTGAAGTTTGCTGCCAGCTGGAATCTGCTTGCGTGAAACGATACTTCGCGACAGAAGTGTGCATCGGAGAAGTCGACAACTCCTCTGAATTCACAGTTTGAGAAGTCTACTGGTCGACTAAAACGGGTTCCGCTGAGGACGAGATTACAGGTGTGCCACGAGACTTCCGAATCCAGAGTGAAGCGCTCCCGGATGGTGTCGGTAATCAATTGCTCCACAACGCCGTCATCCGAGTGTCCTACCCGTAAGTACTCGCACAACGCGTCAACGGCTCGTTGACGGTACAGGGTTGGACGGCTGTCAGCAAGGCTGGCTAACTGATGCACGCCGGTGGCGCGGCGGAACTGGTCCGGTGATGCCAAAAGCTCATAGATGGTTGACCAACGTCGTTCTTCGCGCTCGTCTTCTGACATGGCCTGCGTTCGGAATCTGACTGTAAGGAATACGATCCCACCGATTCCCCCAGTAGTTGTCAGTGCGGCAGTTGTGCGTACAGTCGGCTCCTCTCGCAAGTCGGCGAAGTACCCCCAGATGTACCAAGACGCCACTAGCGCTACTATTGCGCCGATGGTGACGAGCACCACCCAGAACAACAGCTGCGCTCCGGGTGTCCAACTCGTGTAACGATGTCGGGTATGCTGAATTCCGGAATCACTGACTTGGCGGATGCGCGTAACGGCGGGATTTGACACGGCGTACCGGGACTCCTCAGCGCCTTCGGCCACGGTTTCCGCCAGGGTAAGGCGGTCGGCCGTGGTTCTGTGGGCGGTTGTCTATGCGAAGAGGCTTGGCCGAGTTCGGGCCGAACATGTCGCGAGGACCGATTCCCTTACCGGGATGCGGCTCGCCCGTACGTCCGTTGGTTTGGTTGTTCTCCCGGTTCTCAGGTAGCGTCATATGCCTTACCTTGATGCCGTCGGCATAGCCGTAGGCGGCACGCTGCATGGCCTGCACCCAAGGGGTCTGCACCAAGGCGGATGAGTGGGGAAGCACGAACTTACCCGGATCGACGACCGGTTCATTCAGGCCCAGGCATCCGTTGAGTGCGGTGTAAGAATTGCTGAGGTCGGCGCCCTGGCGTGCACGTAGACCGCCTCGGGCGATTCGTACTTCAAGGACACCGAGGCCGAAGGGCTTGGCGAGACCCATCCGAAGGTAGCCGCACTTGGACCGGTCGGGGCCCTGCTCTGAGGCGGGAACCAGGTTCTCCGGGGTGAGCACCCAGATCAGCGCGGCTAGCTCATCGTGACTGAGGTTGGTGAAGGACACGGTGCAGCGCAGCTCGCTGCCGACCTCAACCCATGAGTTCGCTTTGAGCTGTACGTCAGTGTTGTGCTGCTCACGGCCATTCATCACCGCTGGCGCCGTGGCCTGCTTGGGGAACTTGCGCGAATCGAGCACGCCGCGGTGAACCGGATAGGCCGCGGCTCCCAGCAGTTGCCCAGGGGAGAAGTATTCCGACCGCTTGAGCGCATTGGCGCTGCCACGCGCGGAGGGAGTTGCACTATTGCTGCCCGTCAAGAAGCGACGTGCAGAACCCGGCTTGGGCTCGAGAAGCGGAGTCAGTGTCTTGGGATCGCGGCTTATTCTTGCTCTCGAGGCGTCGACTTTGCCGACAGATACTCGCCCGCGTGCAGCCACCTCTCCTCCGGCGGCGTCCTGCTCCGGGTCGGGCACGACGTAGCCGAAGAGCCGGTCGGCGGCCGAGGCCTCCTCGGCGTTAGATAGAGGAACGACATCCTGTTCCAGTGCGAGCCGGTAGGGGCTGGCGCTGTAGGCGTGGCGGCCGATCATCGTCGGCACGATTTCGAGCACCACGGGCGTGGGGCCACTGTTATCCACAACCGCGAAGGCGAGGTCGCCGACCTTCAGGCTCACTGCGGATGGGTCCTGCTGAGCAGCATGGGTAGCCCGGTTCGGCGGTTTGGGTTGGTGAGCTGGGTCCTGTGTCCGCTGGTAAACGTAGCTTCTTACTACTGCCGCGTATGCCTTGCAGACATCTGACTCGACGTGTACCTTCTTAGGTCCCTGGCGCGAGACGTCGAAAAAGAACCGCTCGTCGTGTTTTCTGGAGAACAGCTTATTGGGGCTCATGCCGTCCGGCGCGGTACGGCACACATAGCCCCAGACATTGTCCAAATGGTCGACGACTTTCACCGAATTTGGGATTTCGAACAGCTCCAGTTCGCCGGCCTCCGTGATAATGTGGGTCACCTGCCAGTAGGCGTAGCGAGCACCCTTACCGCGGTCCCCGTGCAAGCACAGTGAGATATGACAGCGGATATGCTCGCCGTGCGGCGTCATCTCCCTAAGATCGTTAGCGTTTACAAGCAGGTCTGCGGGCCCTGCCGGGCCTCCTTGGAGCGAAGCGGCTCGCATCGTTTCGTAGGTTCGGCCTCGGTCGTCGCGATAGTCGTTGGTGACCAGCGTGTCTCCGTAAAACAGCTCACCCACGAGGCCGTCTTCCTCCTCCCCACAGATGCGGATGGGCACCAGGCCGAGCGCGCTAGCTGCATCTCCCCGATAGGTCAGCGGCTTGGTGTCCGCCTTGCGGCGGCGCTGGCCCGAGGACTCCTCGGGGAGATCCCCGAATACGCGGAAGCGCGAACAGGTGAGGGTCTCATAGGCGCGGGAGATCATGCCCTTTACCATGGTCGGCGACATCCGGAGTGTCTTTTCGTCCTCCTCAAACGGCGCCGTGACGGTCGCATCATTTTGCTCGCCGAATACCAGCGGCGTGCGTACCGTCATCTCCAGGTCGATCGACCCGGACCAGAGGTCGGGCTCAAGACGGTCGTGCCCGCTGGCAGCCCGGTCCCTGAAAAGATCAGCGGACAAACGTCCTTTGTTCGCGAGATTGGCCGCCGATCTGCGCGGCACCGGGATGCGGTTGACGGCCGAGTGGAATGGCTTGAATGAGATGGGGTCGTTCGGGTCAGCCATGTCAGTTCCAATTTCCTGTCATCAGTTCGTCCGTGAATACCACGTTGCCGTAGCGGTTTTCCTCGGTGAAGACCTCGATGCTGGTCATGGCGTCCGAGCCCTTGTAGGGCGCGCTGGCCCCGTGCTGCAAGTAGCTGTTGTGCCGGTACCAGCACGGGCGGCCGGATTCGCCGTGTGTTGCTTGGCCATCGTCCACGGCCCCGGCCTCACGGCGCACGGTTACTTCTACCCCTCCGGTGCCGTTGAGCCACCGCAGTTCACGGGCCAGAAGCGACTGGTCGCCGCCGGTCTCCACAGACCACAGACGCAGTTCGTAGACGGTGCCGGGGTCAACGTCACTTCCGTCGGTGTTTCGGAGCCGTGCATTCGCCGCCTCGCCATACACCTCGCGTAGCGAGCAGGCGCCCGCGGTCGTGTAAGCGATGCCCTGCCAACTGCCGGCGCTTGCCTCAGCCAGAACACCGGCCAGGGTCCCGTCGCCGCACGATGCGTCCGTGAGCCTTCCGCGTCGCAGCGGTGCGTCGTAGCCCTCGGTCTCAGACATGGGCAGCCTCCTCAGTCTTCTTCGCGGCGTTGGGGGTACGGTCGTAGAGGTAGCTCGACCAGCCCTCCCAGCCCTCGCCCGTATTCGGATTGGTGGTGATGTCGATCTTCCGCAGCTCGGCGAGGATGTCCCGCGCAAGGCCACCGACATCACCGGGCTTGGCGGTCAGGCTCCACCCGGGAATGAGTGAGTTGTCCGTTTCTACCCGCACCGCAGATACGTTGACCTGACCCATGCCGCGGGTGCCGCGGCTGCCCAGCGGCAGGGTCCCGGTTGTCAGCTCAGCGAGCACCAGGCCCAGCAGGCACCAGGCCGCCTTCCGGCGGTCATCGCTCCCCGGCAGGGCATCGGCGTCGAGCTCAAGCACGATGTCATTCCACTTGGCGTTGTCGAACACCATCTCGCTGAACAGTGCGCCCTCCGCGACGCCGCCGGTCCAACGGTCTCCGGCGTTGTGCGTCACCTTGCGTCCGGTACCGTTACTGGAGGCAACGGTGTCCAGTACGGTCAGTGCGCCGCGGTGCTTGGTTGAACCGAACAGGTCGCGCACCAGGGTCGGGTCATCGGCCAACTGCTTGTGGACATCCCGGTTCTGCCAGCTCGCCACCTCATCCGGCCGCTTGGCTGCAAGCACTGTACGAGCGATGCGCGATGCGCGTGACCGCAGCGCCCCGCGTACCGAGGACCCGGGAAGCACCAACGGGGCGTCTTTCTCCGGTCCCAAGCGGAGGGGCTCGGCCGGAACGGTATCGTCCGATTCCTTCTGAGTTTCGCTTTGCTTCTGATTCTTGTTCTGTTTCTGTTTCTCGCTGTCGTCATCCTCCGACGGCGTCTCAGCCACAAGGATGCCGGTGGGGCTGTCCCAGGTGATGGTGATCCTGGTCAGGCCAGACGCGGCTATTTTCGCCGGCTCGAGCGGACTGCGCTGCTTATCCGACGGCGCAAGCCAGTCCAACAGGTTGTTCCTGCTGGCCAGGGGAGTCTTCACAAGGGTCCACGGTCTTCCCGATGTAGGCGGCCCCGATGTACTCGGCTTCGTCTCGTCCAGTCGTACTCTGCCCCAGCCGGCGCTCCTGCGCCCGCCCAGGGCGATGCGCTCCTGTGCGAACAGGGCGATGATGAGTGCGAACAGTCGCTCCACAGTGGCTTCCGGGTCCTTCAACTTGTGCGCGCTCTCGGATGGAGCATTGCCGGTTGACGCGCTGGGGTCCCCCGCGCCGTCCAGCGTGCCGACCTGCGCGCAGATCGTCAGCTCCAGGGACTTGCGCGCCGGCACATACTCGTGCTGGAACAGGGCCGTATCCCCGGCCGTGCCCCAGTAACGGTCGACGGCGATACCGGTGCGGGTGATCAGCGGGTCTTTCGCGTCCTGGTCCTTCTTCGGTCTGCGCTCACGCTCAGCCACCTCGTTCAAGTCGATGGAGCGGAAGGTCAGTGCACCTGCTCGGTTGTCTTCGGCCACTCCCTGAAGGAAATTGAGATCGTCAAGCGTGAGCCCGGCGTCGCCGTGATCCTTCACGTACCTGCGGCACGCCGCCCACACCGCGCCCTTGACCGAGCGGCCGGTGATGATCGGATGCCCGTTCCCGTCGCGGGCGAAGCGCCGCGGCACGGACTTGCGCTCCTCCTTCGGGCGGGTGCGATCGACGAACTCGTCGATCCCGCCCGAGTGCAGCGGTGAAGCCGTCCGCAGCCGAATCGTCAGTTCGTAGCGGGTGATGCTCATGCCCGTTCCTCCTCATGGCCGCCGGAGGTGCTCTCCACGGCACGTTCCTCCGGCTCTGTCCGCATGCAGCTCAGGAAGTCCGCTTGGTGCAGCTCCTTGAAGTGGATCTGCTCTTTCTTCAGCATCCAGTGGTTGACGACGAACCGCCCATACCCCTGCGCGGTCAACTCGCCGACACCGGTGACAGACAGCTCGGCCAGCCGTCGGAGAACCGCCGTGGAGTCCGCACCATCCGCGGCCACAACCCGCAGCACCGAACCGGCGGAGATGACGGTGCGGGTCGCGCGCGGCTGATGCTCGGCGGCCGACCACGAGTCCACGCGCTTGTGCCGGACTCCGGCTGTGAATGCACCCTCCGGAGGCGATGCCGAGGCCCCCTGCGCGTGGTGCTCTCCCGCCGGCACAACGGGGGCGCCGGCGCGTCGGAAGGCCTGCAGGAGGTCCTCGATACTGCCTCCGGGGCCGAGCCGGGGCGAACGCACTAGCACATCGGAGGTGAACCAGAGTGTGTATGCGGGTTCACCCTCAGTCAGGGCCGGGTCTGCTGCCGTGAATGCCGACAGTTCGCACTGCGCGCGCCCGTAGGTTCCGCTCAGGCGCCGCGACCCCAGCCGCGCCTCGACCTTGTGGGGGAATGCCCCAGCCAGCAGCGGCCCGATCCGGTCGAGAAGCCTCTCCGAGACGGTCACGGTGGCGCGCATGCGCAGTCCCGCGGGCAGGGCCCTGACCAGGAACAGTTGGCCGCTGCGCGCGCCGCCGGTGTCCGGATCATGCGCGGTGGACTGCCTGCCCACCAGGGCCGGCGCTCCGATGCCGCCGACGACGCCGCCGGAGCCGTCCGAGCCAGCATCCGGGACGAACACGTAGCCGGCGCGCAGCGGCTTGTGCACATCCTCCGGCTCGCCCGCGAGCAGTCGGTTCGTGGCGGTCATTTCCGCGGGGGATGCGGGCTGTGTGCCGTCATCGTTCGCCGCCCCGGACTGTGGTGGGTTCTTCGGGCGGGACAGGACCAGCGGAACCGGCATGCCCTGCCAGGGATCGCCGTCGTCATCGCGGATGACGGCGGTGGCGTCGGAAACCAGCAGGTCACCGGCGACGACGGCGTCACGCACCAACTGGTCATCGCCCGCAACTGCCCGCAGGCGCCGGTGCACCCACGGCAGCAGCACGGTCCCGCGCAGGAAGTCCAGGGACCGCACCTCGTTGGACAGGGGCACCTCGTAGGACACCACCGGGGTCAGCAGGCAGATGTCGAGAGTGGCTGTGAAGAAGCGGCCGGCGCCTGTCGTCTTTTCGCCGGAATCCGGCGCGTGAGCGATCTCCGGAGCCCGCGCCTCGCCGTCGCCCTTAGGAGCAGTGGGAACCGTGTCCTTCCAAGAGTTCAACTGGCTGTGGCACCACTTCTTAACCGCTGTGACGGTCCACTCCCCGGCAGACGAGTCGCCCCTCAGCGGATCACCAATGAGGATGTCGCAGACGCCGTCGCCGTCGGAGCGGTTCGAACCGATGCCGCGCACCAGCAGCCCGGCCAGGCTCAGGACCAGGCGCGCCGCCTCCACCTGGTTGTCCTTCCAGACCAGCGGTCGCCCCCGCGGATCGAAGTCCGCGAGCACGGCCTCGCCCTCAAGTTCACCGGCGGCGGCCCGCTCGAAGAAACGGAGGAAGTCCTGCTTGGCGGTGCCCGTATCCTCGTCGATCGAGAGCGACACCACCTCGTGGACGGCCCCCTCCGCAGTGGTGTCGTCGGGCAGCCGGGCGTCGGTGAAGCCGACCAGCCGAGGATGCTCAGCATCACCGAACAGTTTGGTGACGAAGCCGCGCCAGGTGGGGGGATCATCGTAGGGTTCGTCGGAATCGCCCGCCCCATCCCGATCGAGGACGTCGGCCACCACGAAGGCCTGCTCGCGAATCACGCCGGCCAGGACGGTGCCGCGCACGATCGGCAGGCCGCGTTCGTCCTTCTCCACGACGGCGTCAACACCGCCCGCGATTCCGGCGCCGGTGGATACTCCCCAATCGGATTCGAAGACCACATGCAGCGGGAAACTGATGGGTGAGTGGTGAATCGGGGGAGCGCTCGTGGTGCTCATGCGCGGGCCTCCTCGGACTGCTGAGTTACGGATGCGGCGGTGCTGAGCGATGTCCGACCTAACTGATTGTCAAGGTACTGCTTGGGCAGCAGGTCGGACAGCTCCAGCAGATCGAACAGACCCGTGATTCCGCCGATCGCCTCGACGTTGCTCCCCAGGCTGTCTTCGGCGTCGCGCCATTCGCGCTCGGCATGACCCATGATCGTCTTCCGCGTAGCGGCGTCTCCCCTGAGCTGTGCCTGGGCGGCGTCGGACAGGAACCTGCGGATGCGCGCGGCCCTGGCCCGGGGGAAGCGGGTCTCGCCGGTCTCCTCGTCCTCCTCGGTGAGCCGGTTGAACTTGTTCACCCGTTTGCACACCTCCACCCAGTCCGGATGCTGCGCCGCTGAGGTTCCTGCCGACCGGGCCGGGTCGGGGTTCAGCAGGAAGGGGCGGGTGGTGAAGCTCTTGTAAGCGCTGAGGACTTCGTCGGCGTCCAGGACGGTAGTGTCGAAAAGGACGTGGTAGGTCAGGGTGGAGATTGCGGGAACCTGCGCCTTGCCCACTCGCTTGGCCGACTCAACCAGCCGTTCGGCCAGGTCGTAGGCGATGTGGAAGGGGAAGTTGCGGCGGACCACGGCCACGCCGGCGGCCGCCGTCATGGGGCCGACGCCGTCCGCACCTCCGAGATACTTCAGCAGCGGATCGGATTCCGTATTGGCTTCATAATGAGTCAGGTACGACTCGGCGAAGGGAAGCGCATAGTCGCCGTCGGTGATTACGGTGACGTCGTCGCCGCCAAGGATCACCGGTACCACGGGCACGACCGTGCGGGACCTCGCCTGGCCGTCCTCGTCACGAGGAGGAGAGCCCTTCTTCTCTGTCAGCAGCGCGGTATCGCGCCAGGCGCTGGTGAAGGCCCATTTCACCGCTTCCTCCAGACGCCGGTTCACTTCCAGGAGGAAGCGGCGCAGCGCATCGTCCCCTTCGGTGACGGCGTCGGGAGCGGCCTCGCGCACGCGTTCCAGCGCACCCTCAAGATCCCGCATGATGGCGCCGACGCCGTTGCCGTCAATGTGGATCACCGCTACCTTGGACAAGGCCCTGGGATCGTCGTCATTCTCCGGCTGTAGCAGCTTTTGCAGCTCCGTGGGGTCCTTGGCGAGCTCGTAGCTGTCTTTGGGCAGCTGCTCGATCTCGACGCGCTCGAGCAGGGATTTCCGGGGCGTGATCGCCTCGTGCCTCGCGACCCTGGAGCGCAGGGAGTACAAGTCCTGGCTGTTCTTGTCCTTCTTGTCCTGGTCATGGACGCCGGCCAGAGGTGGCGCCGCCGGCAGTGAGGAGTCTCCCGCCCGCTCGAGGAATGGCATCTGGGAGAAGCGGGCGCTTGCCGGCGGCCTGCTCAGCGCGTAGGCGGCGGCCTCCCGATGGACCGCCCTCAGGTCGGAGGCGGTGACGTGCTCGCCGGCCATCGGAACGAAAACCCCGGACACGTCGATTCCCGGCGCCTCCACCAGTGCGCGGCGAGTGACGCGGCCGATCAACTCGCGCGCCTGCTCGGGAGTGTCGGTCATGAGGATGACCTTGCCCGAGGAGCGGGAGACCCAAGGGGCGTCATCGCCGTAGTCGAGATGCTGCCCGTGCCAGTCGTCATAGATGCTGGTGCCGGTAGTGCCGGACTGCTTCAGCGCGGCCTCCGTCCAGCGCTCCAGCTGGGTGAGTTGGTAGGACGCCCCGATGTTCTCCCGCAGCCGTGGGGAGGAGAAGATGTAGTTCTGGTTCCCGTGGGTCTCGATCATGACCAGCTGCATGGGGATCCTCTCGGGGCTGGGTCGGGCCGAAATGGCGGGGCGGATGCCGGGACGCGTGTAGTCTGCCACGCCGGCGTGAGTGGCAACACGGTTTTGGGAGAGGAATCTCAATTGGCGATTTTCCTGCCGTCGTTCGGCTGACGGGACGGGGCGGTCGGGTGCACACTCGGATGGTCCGCGCCTGCCGCCTTCCCCTAGGCGGGTGCGCCCGGCAGCAACGCGACCCCATCAGGCGGTCAGAGAGGACCTGACATGACTCTGCTCGTTCACATCGTCGGCGAGGGCGACCTGGGCAGTGACATCCTCAAGCTCAGAGGGGAACAGCGCGAGCAGGCCAGGCATGCCGGTGTCGCGGCGCTGCGGAAGGCCGCCGCGGGCATTGAGGGCGGTGCTGCCAGAGCCCCGGCCGAGGCTGTCGGCCTTCTGCTCTACGGTGCGGTGGCCGCAGATCACGGGAGCCGGTTCGAGTGGACTCCGTTGGCCCTGGAACTGGGGGCGATCCAGGCCGAGGGCCGCGGTGGGCAGGTCCATGTGCTGTTGTTGGGTAGCAACTCCGGCTACGGCGCCACGGCCGACATCGCCGAGGTGCTCGCCGAACTCCTGCGCCAAGACGAAGTCCGCGCGGCCCTGCGTGGCCGGTATGGGTTGGAGATCGCCGTCGAACTCCAAACCGACGGCAACCTGAGCGAAAAGGTCGGCCGTGGCGATCTCAGCAGTTGGGTCGAGTCGGCATACGGCGCTGCTGCGGACCGTCCCGTGGTGGTGTCCATGATCGGTGGGGCCACCATGATGTGCCTGAGCGCCATGGGCGTGGTGGACCAGCTCGGCTACGACTGGCGCCTGGCGGTCGCCGGCAGTCCCGACGACGACGCGGCGCGCCTGATCCGTCGCGGTCACCACGGTGACGCGCCCTTCTACTGGCTGCGCGCCCTGGGCTACCTGGAGCAGGCCGCCCAGTGGGCCCGCCAGCACGGCCGAGAGGAACTGATCGATGAGGAGCACACGCGGCTACTGCGTGATCTCCAGACGGTGCTCGGCGGCGCAGGGCAGGAGAGGGGAGAGGCGTCGGCCGCGGCCACCGATGAGCAGTTCGCCGCGCTGGTGGCGGTGGAGATGACCCGGGCGGACAACGGCGCCGGCCTGGCCGTGCGCGCCTGGGTGGAGAAGCACTATGAGGCCCTGCTGGCCGAGGAGAACGCAGGGCGCGCCCAGGACGATCAGATCAGTAGCGTGTTCAAGCGCCTGCCGGGCAAGGAACTGGGCAAGGTGCTGGGCCTGGTCCGCGACGAGCCTCAGGAGGAGGAGTCCACTTCCGCCGAGTGGCTCCTCGGAACAGGTGATCGCCTGCGGCCGGTTGGCAACCGCGCCGTCCACGATGCAGCGGCGCCGACGGCGTCCGACTTGGCCGCGGTCGAACGGGTTCCCGAGCTGTGGGGGCGAGTGCCGTCCTGGATGCACTGGCCCGGACGCGGGCGAGTCCTCTACATCTGCGGCATGGGTGATCGGTATCGACCGCCGTCGGTGATCGAGCGCGTCATGGAGGCCGGGCCGGATGAGGAGTTCAGGCGCGCCGTGCCCGGCGGGATGCTCGAGGGCGGCGGTGTTGGCGACGTCGATTTCCTCCTGCTGCACTCATCCGATCCGGGTTCGAAGGAGACGGCGGTTAAGACCCGCGACTCCGCGCTTGCGGCGAAGAGGCCAGGGGACACCTCCGCGCCCGGGGTGGACATTATCGACTACGGAGGAGCTGAGAGTCATGGTTTCGCGCCGGTTGACGACTTGGCCGGCGAAGTGAGTGCGATGGTTCGCGAAGTGCTCAATACCAAGCGGCCCTCCGTCGTCGCCATCGTGGCATCGGGGCAGAAGGCGGTCGCGATCGGCGTCCTTGAGGCGGCCCAGGAATGGTGCGCCAAGCGGGCGGTCCCGCTGTTCGTGCAGACCTCGGTGCAGCAGGGGCAGAGAATCCGGCGCTCGGAGATGCAGTTCCACCGCATCGCCCTGCACAACGACGCCGAGGCGGCGCTGCGAGCCGCAGCCGCGGCGAGCCTGTCCGGCCTGAACCTGCTCAGTGCCGTGCGGGTGCTCAGCGCCGGCGACCAGGACATGGATGTGTGGGCCCAGGCCTGTGATGAGCTGCGAGAGGAGTATCTGAAGGCGGTCAACGCCAAGGATCCCGATGCCCATGCGGGTGTGCTGCTGTCGGTGATGGAAACCGTCCGCGCGCTGTGCCTGGAAGCAGAAGGTGACGTGGACCCGCACCTGGTGGTCGTTGCCGCCGAGGCGGTCAACTTCCCGAGAAGAGGAAAGAAGGCGGCCGAAACGCTGTTCCGGGAGCGCTATGCCTGGCAGGACCAGGAGACCCACTGCGGCCCGCCGAACAGGATCGAGGAATGCAGTCGTGGAGACCTGCTCCGGCTTCTGTACGAGGTAAGGAACGAAGTGCGTCTTACTCACGGAGACAGTCGGGTCGACGATGCCGTGCGGGAGGTGATGGCTCGGCGGTCCATCACGGTCGACGCCGATTTCTACTACCTGGACCTGCTCAAGCACGCCATCGCCGCGGTGAGAGAAGGTGCCGAATCCTTGCAGATCGATATTGACCCGGCGTGGGCCGAGCGGTTCTGTGCGCTGCTGGACTGGGCGGAGGGACGCTCATGAAGTGGGCAACGCACATCACCCTGATCAACCTCACCCCGCACGACGTGGTCCTACACCTGGACGGCGGGCTGCTGCGGCTGCCGGGGGCCGACGTCGTGCCCCGGCTGCTGCTATCGGAGGGGCGGCAGGAGACCCTCACCGTCTACGACCCCGAGCATCCCGGCGATGCTGCCGGTGCGCGGCAGGTGCCGATCGCCGTCGGCGCCACCTGGCTCGGAATCGACCCGCCCCTGCCCGCACCGCAGCCCGGCACGGTTTACGTGACCAGCCGGGTGGTGGCCGAGCACTTCCCGCAGCGCACCGACCTGGTATGGCCCGATGATCTGATCCGCGACGGCGACGGGCAGGTGGTCGGCGCCCGCCGCCTGGGGTGCCTGCCGCGACCGGTCGACGACGCCGCGCAGGGCGACGACGCCGCGCAGGGCGATCTGGATGGGCGCCGTCGCCGGGCGGAGGACGGCCAATGACTAACGGCGCGCCGCTGCCCGGAACGGGGCGGCCGGAACCCGAACGGTCGGAGTCGGAACGGCTGGAGTCGGAACGGCTGGAGTCGGAACGGCCGGGCTTGCAGCCGCAGCGCCCGGGCTCGAAGCGACAGTTACCCGAGCCCTCGCGCACCGGCTTCATCCACTTGAAGGACCCCGATGAGATGCGCGTGGCCCTGATGTGGGAGGTCGAGGTGATTCGCAGCTGGGGTGAGGCCTTCAAACATTGGGACGCCAAGGCCCTGAGCTTCCGTGCCCGGGACCGCGGCGGCACCCTGCGCCAGGCCTACCGGGGCAGACGGGCCGCCTACTTCCACCCGGAAGTGGCCGACCGGTTGCTGGGCGGCGGCCGGGACTGCCGCAACCGGCCGCTGGGTGCGGACAATCGCCGCTCCCTGTTGCTTCAGGAACTGGTTGAACACACAGCCGACGGTAAGGCGGTGCTGCGCATCGGCGCCCTGGAGGTGCTGCGGGTGTCTGATGGAGACGGACCAGGGACGGCGATCCTGGTGGTGCACGCCGTCGTCCCCCGCAGCGCTGCCGTCCCCCGCAACGCCGCCGGGTCTCGCAGCACCGCCGGGTCTCGCAGCACCGCCGGGTCTCGCAGCACCGCCGGGCCAGCTAATGAGGGCTCCGAGGCGGCTGACGGCGAGACCACCGGGCAGACGTTGGAAGCCGCCTGCGGGCGGACACCCGATGAGCGCGCCTACGAGCGCTTCCACAACGCCGTCGGGAACCCGAACCGCCTGACCGCCCTGTGCCGGACGATCAACAGGCTGCTGGCCCGCCCCGAAGTGTGCGGCCCGGCGCAGGCGACCCTGGTGGCCGAGCGCACCGAGCGGAGGACCTGGTATGCCGCCCCGCTGTTCACCCTGACCTGGGTGCCCCGGGAGGTGAGCCGGCGGTGGGTTCCGGAGCCCGGGGAGACCCCCGAGACGCTGGGGCGCCGGGTAGAGGTGCCGGTGGCATCCGAACTGCTGCACGACCTGCGTCGGGCTACCGCCGGAACCCCGCCAAGCGAGAGGCTGCCGCTGCCGGTGCTCACGGCGACGGGTTGGCAGTGGGGGAGCCTGCCCTCACCCACGGGCTTCGAACTGGGGGAGGAGCGTTATGCGCGGGCCCGGGAGAATGTGCACGTGCTGTCCCAGAGCTGGGCGGTGAGCGTGTGGGAGCACGGTGCCGCCTACCTGCCGCGGCAGGCCGATGCCTTCCTCCTGGAGGCCATGCTCAAGATGTGCTCCACAGACCTGGACGTGTACCTGCTGGTGGTTCTGGAGCGGCTGCGCGTGCGCGCACTGTCACAGGCTCTCGCGGTCACCGCCCAAGAGCTGCGGGAGGCGACCAGGATGATCAGTAGCCGAGATGACCCGGATGCTGTTGCCGCGCGCCTGGACACCGTTATCACCCGGGCTATCGGCCTTGACGGGGACGCCGTCGCCTTCCTCGCCTCCGAGTGGTGGACCGACGTCACCCGGCACCGGCAGGCCGACATGGTGCTGGGATGGATGCAGCAGGTGGGCGGGCTGGACCGGGCGGTTGAGCAAGCGGTGCAGCAGGCGCGCTTGCTACAGGAGAGCGTGCAGACTCTGATCGAACGGCAGGAGCACGTCGCCGACAGGGAGCGGCAGGAGCGCGACCGCCGGCAGGAGGAGCTGGCACGTGAGCAGCAAAAGTCCGCCCGCGCCATGGAGCGAGCGGTCGGCATTCTCACCTTCGTGGGCATGCCGCTGTCGATTCTGCTGGAGATCTGGATCAATTGGGACACAGCGGGTGCGGGCGAGCGCAGTATGAGGTGGTGGATTTGGATCGTCGGCGTTATCACCGTTGCCAGCGTTGTGGGCCTGGTCGTGGCGCGAGTGTTCAAGGTCAGGTTCGGGCCGCGGCGAAGGCGCAAGGCGGTGTGGGGTCGTGCCGGTGTCCGCCGCCTGGGAACCGGCCCGCACATAACAGGCCGCGCCGACCTGGCTCGACTCATCCGGCATCGGATACACGTGAACAATGAGGACTCTATGATCACCATCATTCACCCGGTCGGGCAGGGAGAACTCGGCACCGACATCGTCGAGCTGCAAGCAGATGAACGTCTGCACGCCCAGGAGGCCCGGCAGAAGGAGCTGCGCCAGCAGCTGGCTGAGGCCGACCCCGAGGCGCTGTTGAATAGGCTGCGGAACATGCCTCCGGGAAAGTACGGGCGCCCGGGGCGCTTTGAACGCACCCCGCTGGCGCTGGTGCTGGAGGCGCTGCGCGGCGAGGACGCCGTCGTGCGCGTAATCCTCCTGGGCACGGCCAACGGCCGCGAGGGCACCGAAACCGACGCCGCGGCCATGCTGCTGGAACAGGCCTACAACCGTCCGGACGTGAAGGCCGGGCTTGAGGAGTACTTCGGGCTCTCGTTACAGGTAGAGGCCTACCAGCATGGCGATCTTTTCGAGCGGAAGTGTGTGGCCGGGCTGCGCCAGTGGCTGGAGGACGATGACTCTCTCCGGGGAGGGAAGGTCATTGTCTCCGGGATTGCGGGGGCGAGCACGGTTGTGTTAGCCGCCATGGGGATGGCCGACCAGATGGGTTTGGACTGGCGGCTCGCCGTCGCCCCGGAGGAGGGCGGGCAGCGAGCCGTGTTCCTGGACCGCGCCGCCAACCGGACCGCCCCCTTCTACTGGCTGCGATCCCTCGGATACCCCAAGCAGGCCTCCGACTGGGCCGAGACCGCGGGAGCGACATCCGTGCTGCCGGAGGGAGAGCAGCAGGCAACTGAGGCACTCGCCTCCGCCCTGGACCGCGCCCGCTACGGGGATGACAGAGAGCCGGAGGCACTCGCCGCACTGGCGGTCACCGACATGGCACGCGCCGACCATGGCGCCGGTCTGGCACTGCGGGCCTGGGCGGAACGGCACTACTGGAGCCTTTACGAGAAGGAGCAGAAACAGGCCGAGCAGCAGGGTTGCGAGCCGAGCCCTTCGCTGTGCTTCGTGAAGGACAATGGTCGACCGAAGAAACTCGGTGAGGTCATCGAAGACGCCGAGGCTGAGGTCAACCGCCTGGGGGAGGCCTGCCCCGGCTCGACGAAGTGGCTGGCCTCAGCCCGCCCACTGAACGAGCCAGCCAAACGCACCGTTCACGACGGCCAGGCGCCGTGCACCGAGGACTGGGAGGCCGTGGACAGTCAACCCGAACTCGGCCAGGCGCTGCCGGAGTGGGTGACGCGGCCGAGCCGGCGCCCAGTGCTTTACGTGTTCGGTTGTGGCACGCGCTTTCGCGGTCCAACCATCCCGGAGCGTGTGCTGCGCGAGGAGCCCGGAGACGAGCTACGGCGGGCGGTTCCCGGGGCCCTGCTGGATCGGCAAGAGTCATCCGAAGGTTTGGCCGAACTCTCCGCCCTGCCAGTCGAGTTCGTCATTCTGCACTCGGCGCATCCGGAGTCCAGGAAGACGGCCGGGCTCAACGCGCAGACCGTCGTCGCCGACGGCGTGCACCGGGAGTGGGAACTGCCCGAACCGGGCGGGAGCCTTCTGGACTACGGTGAGGGGGATTCCGGGGCCCGGGCGGTTGCGGACTCGGTGGAAAGAGTGCGTGAGCGCGTGGATGAGGTCCTGGCGCGGCGGATGCCGTCCGCCGTGGTGATCGTGGGCACCGGTGAGAAGTCCGCGGTCTACGGTGCACTCAAGGCCGCGCAGAAGTGGTGCGCGGTCAACGCCGTGCCGTTGTTTCTCCAGACCTATGTCGATGAGAGCCGGGGTGTGAAGGAGCCGGCGTCCCAGTTTCACCGGATCGCCCTGAGCGATGATGCCGAGGACGCGCTGCGGCGTGCCGCCGCCATCAGCCTGCGCAGCCTCAACCTGCTTAGCGCGGTGCGGGTGCTGGCCGCCGGTGATCGGGACATGGATGCGCTGGCGGACTGCTGCGAGGAACTTCGCCAGGCCTATGTGCGGGCGCGGCAGGCGGACAGGCTCGACGCTCACGCCGGAGTGCTTGTGGATGTACTGCGCACGGTGCGCTACCTGCTCGACGACGCCGATTGGCTCACGCAGGCGCGTCTGGTGGTGGTGGCGGCCGAGGCCGTGCATGCGCGGAGGCCGGACAAGAAGGGCACGACTCTGCTGCATGAGCCCGATACGTGTCTGAAGAGCAAGCTGCAGGAGCGAAAGACCGCCGGCACCAGGATCGATCTGTCCACGCTGAAACGCGGTGACCTGCTGCGCCTTCCCTACGAGGTTCGCGACAGACTGGTCATCACCCACGGGCAGTCCACCGTTCAGGAGGCGCTGGATCGTGCTTTGGATGATCTGCGGGTTGATGCTCCCGAGGGATTCACCTTTGCCGGCTTGCTGGACAGGCTCATCAAATGCTTGGAGCAGGATGCCGTTGGCTTTCCAGGTCTCGGCGCATTGGATGGCGCTGCGCATTGGTACTCCGACTTCGAGCAGTTGCTCCGGAAGGTCGAGGCGCAGGCCTAGGCGCGGCGGGTGCGCGGCGCAGTGCCAGGTGCGAGGCGGGTGTGCGGCGCAGCGCCAGGGGCGTGCCAGGTGCGCGGCGCAGTGCCACGGGAGTCGGTGCTGGTGGAAGCCGGTGCTGGTGGCGCCGGGCTTGTTTTCAACCCTGCCGAGTTCGGTCGTTATTACCGTCGAGTTCGGTCGTTATGACCGTCGAGTTCGGTCGTTGTGGGTTATGTGGCCATGAGTGTGTGGTGGCTGTGTTGGGACCGTTCGCTGGGTGTCTGCTGTAACTGGCTCTTCCGGTTTGAGGGTGTTGGCGGTGTTGGGCGTGGGCGCGGCTGGCTGCTGGCCTCGTACTTGGACCGCGTTACTGCGGTTGGACCGGGCTTCTGCGCTTGGACCGTCTGAGAGTGCGTTTCAGGTGGTCCAACGGCAGGCAGGTGGTCCAACGGCAGCTGGGTGGTCCGGGTGCCGGGGGTGCTTTTTGTGCTGTTGCGGTTGCCTTGGGCGTCGGCGCACGCGTGGTCAACGGCGCGCCCGGCTGGGCTGTGGGGTCGGTTCATCGTCAAAGATGTACCAGCCGATGGGACAAGGGGGCCGGGTCGGTGACCAGAGGCCCTGGCATGCTCAGCAGACCAGTGCGGTAGGCCGGCAGCCGGGAGCCAAAGTGTCCAGAATCGGCGTAAACACCCCGCCCCGTCCAGCAGGTGCCCTCAGGCTCGTTGGAATCATGCGGATCTGGCGGGAGGCGTCGGGCGGGGATCCTCGTTTGTGCCGAATCTGGACACTTCCCCCGGCCCGTTGGCCCCACCAACCGAACTCGATCGTCATATGTACCGAACTCGTTGGTTATATCGACCGAACTCGGCGAATGCGCCCTCGAACCGGAAGAGTCCTGTAACTGTGCTTGGCCGCGTATCCATGGGGCGGTGGCGCAATGGCGGGCCCTGCGCCGCGGCGGCGTCTGCACGCTCGTTTGGCGTTAGCAGGCTCTTTGCGTTTCGAAGCGTGCGAGCTGGGGTGCTAAGCCTCCAAATTCTGGACACCTTACGCCCACGCCATAAGGATTCTGCACAGTAAGACGCCCTCAACGTTCGCCAGTACCCCGCGCACCGATCTGTCCATGTCAGCGCTCCCTCAACCCGGAAGCACCGGTCGTCTATGGAGCTACTGTGTCGGGAAGGTACAGGGTGCGGTGAAGACCTCGTTGAAGCGCCACACCGGTGGCGCTGCGCAAACAAGCGGGTGGCGGCCAGGTTCCAGGCCCGGCCGCCACCCACGGTGATATTCGGTTGGCAGT
Source organism: Actinomyces qiguomingii (assembly GCF_004102025.1). Classification (NCBI taxonomy): domain Bacteria; kingdom Bacillati; phylum Actinomycetota; class Actinomycetes; order Actinomycetales; family Actinomycetaceae; genus Actinomyces; species Actinomyces qiguomingii. The sequence continues at coordinate 526,665 of NZ_CP025228.1, forward strand.
GCTGGGGTAGTTAGCCGATTCGGCAGCAGCGCCAACAACTGTTCAACGGGACAGCCAGCTGCGGTGATCCTCGATCGGGCGGGAGTAGCGGCGGTTGGGCGACAGCGGGGTGACTGCCCGGACGCCGTCGGAGTTCGTGGTCCTGGTGGACTCGCCCCGGTTGGGGTCCTGCGCCTCGGGACCGGTGGTCTCGGTCGGCGCGGCGTCGTCACCGGCTCCTCCGGTGGTCTCGCCGGGCGTCTGCGTGCTCTGCTCGCTGCCGGAGTCAGTGCTCTCACCCGTGTTGGCGGCTTCGCTGGTGAAACTGGGGCGGGCAACGAAGGACAGGTCCGCCTCCAGAACCGGGTTCAGGTCGGTAATGTTGACGCCGTCGCCGGTGCCGGTGGAGTGGATCAGCTTCCCGTCGCCCAGGTAGATGGCGGCGTGGTAGACGTTGCCGAAGTAGGTGGCCTCGGTGCCCGAGCGAACCTGATCAATGCGCCCCTCGGGGTTCTGCTCGGAGAAGAACAGAATGTCGCCACGCTGGTAGTTGCCGTCGGTCTCCAGCCACAGGTCACCGTTGGCGTAGAACCAGCTGGCCAGGTTGTTGGCCCGCCAGATCTTGGAGGTGGTTGGGTCCACGCCGAAGTCGACGGCGTATCCGACCTGCGTGTTCTCGTTGGCTACGTAGGTGGTGTGCTGGTAGTCCCAGCCGAGCAGCACCATGCTCACGAAGGTTGAGCAGGTCACTCCGTAGGGTGCGGTGGTGCTGGAGTGCACCACGGTTCCAGTCAGGGGCGTTGGCCGGCTGGAGTCCCAGACGAGCTGGCTGCCCGCGTCGTAGAAGGTGTGCGCACGGGTGATGAGGTCTTCGACGGCGGCGGAGTCGGTATTGCGCGCGGGGGAGGTGGGCAGGCCTTCCGGCACCGCCCAGGTGTTATCCGCCAGTGGGACGGCGATGTTCCCCTCGATTCCGTCCGGAAGGGTGTTCGTGACGGAGAACCGCATGCCTGCGCCGTCGTCGGCGGCCTCATCGCCCGTGGTGTATACCGTGCCGGACAGGTTGGAGGCGGACATGAGATCGGCGACAGTTTCAAACTGGGAGCCGGAAGCGTTCGTGGAGACGACGGCCTGTGCCGGAGCCGTCGGAAGTATGGCGGTTACGGACAGGGTGGCGGCGGTGGCCACCCCGAAGGCGGTGATAGCACATCGGCGAAGTGACTTGCGAAGTGACAATGTTCAGGGTCTCCTGTGTGTCGGTGGAGGTATGCGCTGCGAGTGAGCCGGTTCCCCGGAGAACCAGGGCTTGAGCCGGTGCAGCTTCGGGTTCGCGCCCGATCAGCCTCCAGAACTCGGGACCGAGTGAGCGCGTGATCAACACGTTAGATGAATCCCCGGCGACGCGCCAACGGCGTGTCGCCGACCGCATGTTGGGATTAGTCACAAAACGGTGCATACGGTCCACCGCCGCAGGCGGCGCCCCTGGTCTTGGGCGGAGCTCCGTCCAAGGCCAGGGGCGCTGTTAACCGGTTTTCGGTCTTGGAGCGTGGCGGACGGGTGGTGGGCGTCTGGTCGGGGGTCGGCATGGTCGGTGGCTGGGTGTGGGATTGCTGGGAGTTGTCCGCGGCAACGGGGATGGTGATGATGGTGGTGGAGGGCGGATCCGCTGGCGGGCCTTGGCCAGGAGGCAGGGGCGGTTGTGGCCCAGCAGTGAGTGGTCGGCAAGAACAGTCGGCCGGGTCTGAAGGCGAGGTTTGAGGGCTCTTCCGGTTTGGGGTGTTGGCGGTGATGGGTGTGGGCCCGGTCGACTTCCGGCCTCGTACCTGGACCGGGTTCCTGCGGTTGGACCGGGCTTCTGCGCTTGGACCGTCTGAGAGTGCGTTTCAGGTGGTCCAACGGCAGGTAGGTGGTCCAACGGCAGGTAGGTGGTCCAACGGCAGCCAGGTGGTCCAACGGCGGCTAGGCGGTCCATCCGCAGCCAGGTGTTCCACGGCAGCCAGACGGTCTGGGTGCGGGGTGTTGGCTCGGGCTGGTGCGGTTGCCTTGGACGCCGGCGCACCCGCGGTCAACGGTCAAGATGCCCTAGACCTAGGGCGCGGACGTCGCCGGCATGGCCGGCAGGTGGGCCCGGCCTGGCTGTGGGCCGGGCTGGGCCGCACGCCCGGCTGGGGTGCGGGCCCGGTTCGTCATCAAAGGCGTCCCAGCCGATCGGACAAGGGGGCCGGGTCGGCGACCAGAGGCCCCGGCCGGCCCACCGCATCAGTACGGTAGGCCGGCGCCTGGGAGCCAAAGTGTCCAGAATCGGCACAAACACCCCGCCCATCCCAGCGCACGCTCTCAGACTCGTTGGAATCATGCGGATCTGGCGGGCGGCGTCGAGCGGGGGATCCTCGTTGTGCCGAACCTGGACACTTCCTCCGCCCCGCCGAGCCCACCAACCGAACTCGTTGGTTATATCGACCGAACTCGATCGTCATATCTACCGAACTCGATCGTCATATCTACCGAACTCGATCGTCATATCTACCGAACTCGATGGTTATTTCGACCGAACTCGGCGAATGTGCCCTCAAACCGGAGGAGTCCCGAGCGCTTGCAATCAAACTTGGGTGCTCATGAAGAATCGCGCCAGGGGTGGTCGTTGCCTCTATGAATGGCCTTTCTCTTTGGGGGTAGGTGAGGTGCTATTAGGGTGCTGGCGAAGTCTTTCGCGGTGATGACGCATCAGCGACTCGACCCCTTCGATCTTCGTGAGTCTTTCCATTGCTCGATCCAGTTCTGGGCTCGGAAGGAAAGCCTTGAACAGTTCCCTGGTCCCGTGGCGTAATAGTCGCCTTTGGGTCTTTTTGCTTGACGTGCGATAGTTGTTGTCAAGGCTGGATGAATTCTTCTTGAGGTATGCGCGTAGGCGAAATGCTTCAACTTGCGACGAGGCGGCGAGGAGCCTGGCTACTAAGAGGTACAGGAATGCGGCGACGCAAATAATGAAGGTGACCCAGAATGACCGCGATGTGGAATGGCAGGGGGAATGTCGGTACGTGTTCCATGCTCCGAAAATGACTGCGACGAATGCTGCCGCTGCGGCTGCGAGGCGCGCTCGAGACTGACCTTCGGTAGTTATTAGGTGCTCCTGTGGGGTGGTCAGGTATATGGTCATCAGTGGGGGTATTAGGGTGATGAAGTCCAGGCGTGAGCCGCTGAGATGATTGCCGCCGGGGCCCCAGGCGATAAACAGCAGCACGGCTGTGAGTGCTAGGGTGAACAATGCTGGCACTATGACCCGGTGTCTGTCCGGTATTAGAGTCACATCGACTGTCCAGGGAAGGTAATCAGTGTAGTCGTCGGTGTCGTTGGTCTTGTCGGCTTTAGGGGAGCGGCCTTCGTCTGTTGTGTTGGTATCGTCGACAGAGACTTCGATGTCGGGGGCGGCGCGGGCGTTCTCGATGTCTTGCTCGAGATGTTTGAGGGCGGGTTGGTGTCCCAGTATCTCTAGGCGCTTCCGGTTCCGTACAAGCTCTATGGCAGGGTTGCTTTCTGCATCAGAGAGAACCGCTGGTGTGGCGGCAGGGGTGCTAGATGGGCGGATTAGGAGCGGTATCTCCTCTCCTGCATAGGAGATGGACGCCCTACCTATTTCCGTTCCCGCTGGCGCGATAAATCGAAAATGTGTCCCGCCTCGTCGGCTTTTATTGAATTGCCCTAGGCGGATCCCGTAGGCAAATGGCGTGGGTAATAGTAGGTGGCTGATGGTTGATAGTGCCTTGCGCTGTTGGCGTTCCAGCCAAGAGATCTTGATGATTTCATCGCGGCGAGGACGGGTGGATGAGTCTTCTCCCTGGAGGGCATATATGACATGTAGAGTGTATGAGCTTAGATGGTCGTTCAAGGTTGCCAGGAATTGCTCAGAGTCGGCGCGCAGGCGGATGTCGTGTGGGAGGCCTTTTATTCGGCCGATTTCGCCCACGAGATGTTTGGCCATGGCAATGCTGTCGTGGTTGGTCGTGGTCGTGAAGGTGGTTGTGCGCGTGGTCGTGGTGGTTGTTGTGGTCGTTGTGGGTGTGGTCGTGATCTTGGTCGTGGTGGTTGGTGGTGTCGTCCTGGCTGATCGAGACTCCTCTTTCTGGACGGGAGGTGCCTCCATTAGGTGCCTGTAAAACAGGGTTGCCAACTTTGGAATCCAGTCTCGGGAACCGTCGCGCACTGTTTCGGGGTTGTCTTTTGACTTGTTTCCCACAAGCAGGCCGATTAAGAGGTATGTTATAGCTTCGCAGTTCTCGTGTCTGCGAGCGATGTTGAGGTTGCGTCTGGCTGAATCGGAGGCGTCGATATCGAGGATTGGTCCCGGTGTCATCCCCGGTGAGACCGGCAGGTACAGTTTAGATGTCGCCGGCTGATAAGACTCAACGATAGTGAGCAGGCGAGTTGTGGAGACGTCCAGGGTCAGTGAACGCCGCTCAGACTGATCGTCCTCAAAAGACACGGTCTCCACCGTACGCCGCTGCCAGCTGTTCTTGTGCTGGCTCCAAAGTTCTGCCTGGATCGCGCTTCGTCTCATGAGTTCATTGAGTATCTCGGCGTTCCGACCGTTCTCTTCAACTCTGAGCGTGAGGCGGTCGGGATCGAAAAGATTCCCGTGCAGGATGGCTTTGAGGCTGGGAGGTAGGTCCTCCGCGGGGGTCCGTCGGGCGATTCGGTTGAACTGGCGGGGAAGCTTCATGGCGCGTGACGAGTGTGGTCGGGGACTTGAATCAGGGCGGTGGTGTGGCCGGCACGTGACCGGCCACACCACTCATACGATCAGGCCGCGGTCTTTAAGGTCCTCCAGCGTCATGACCTGCAGGGTCTCGTAGAAGTCGAGGGCCTTGCGGCTGGGCGGACGCTGCTGGGAGATGATTTCGATGTCGACGGGGCCGACGGAGGTCTGATTCGGCTGGGGTACGAACCCAAACCGACGGTTGGCGCGGGAGCGCTTGGAGGCGTGGTTGGCAGATGACTTGCTCATGGTGAATTTCAAATAGGTGGTCTCAGAAGTCTGTGGTGTGAGCTGTGTGGCGCCGGTCGGATACTCGGCTACATGGCGCCCGGCCGGAACCGGCGGACGCATCGCCAGTCCGCGCGCAACCTGCGGCTCTGCGTGCTCGGTGCGCTACCGCATAGTTCTGGCTCTCGCCACGGCATGGTGTTCCTCACATTTCAGACATGTTGTTGACGAGGATGGTAGCTAAGGAGACTGTCCAGTCGCCGTCAATGTGCGTAAAGTCACATGTGTTGCGCCTGCGGTGGTTGCATCACCACGGGCTTCGGCCCACGCCCGGCGCGAACAGATGCTGGGTGGAGGCGAAACCTGTCGGCGGTATCCGCTAGCGTCAGGGGGTCGAATAGCTGAAGGGACCTAACGCCGATGAACGATTCCGGTCAGATCCGCGTGACGGTGCGCTCTGCCAAGAAGGGCGGCCGCGGCGGAGACAAGGGGGGCTCCAAGCCGGGGGGAGGGCGCCGTCGTGTGGCGCTGGGTAACCCACTGCTGTGGCTCGCCCCCTTCGTGATGCTCGTTCTGCTGGGCTGGGCGCTGATCACCTCAGTCAGCGGCTATCGCACGATCGATACCTCCGAGGGACTGGCGATCCTTCAGGACAGCGCCTCCACGGTTGAGGCTGTCACCGTGATTGACGGCACCCAGCGCGTTGAGCTCGATCTCACCGAGGACTACACCAGTAAGGCCAATCGTGAGGGAGAGAGCTCCCAGAACCTGGGGCGCCGCGTCCAGTTCACCTACACCGAGGCGCAGGCCGGGCAGGTCAACCGGCTCGTCCAGGCCGCCAACCCCTCCGGCGGCTACAACTCGGTGGTGCCCACCACGACCTGGTGGTCCTCCATGCTGCAGCTGCTGCTGCCGATGGTGATCTTCGTGGCCTTCATGTGGTGGTTTATCGGCCGTATGGGCGGTGGCCGCGGCGGAACCATGGGCTTTGGCCGCTCCAAGGCGAAGGTTGGCGGCAAGGAGATGCCCGACGTCACCTTCGACGACGTCGCCGGTGAGGATGAGGCGGTGGAGGAGCTTGAGGAGATCCGCGAGTTCCTCTCCGAACCGGAGAAGTTCCAGGCCGTGGGCGCCAAGATCCCCAAGGGCGTGCTGCTGTACGGCCCGCCCGGAACCGGCAAGACCCTGCTGGCACGGGCGGTGGCGGGCGAGGCCGGCGTGCCCTTCTTCTCCATGTCCGGCTCGGAGTTCGTGGAGATGTTTGTCGGTGTGGGCGCCTCCCGCGTGCGGGACCTGTTCGAGCAGGCCAAGGAGAACGCCCCCGCCATCATCTTCGTTGATGAGATCGACGCCGTCGGCCGTCACCGTGGGTCCGGCATGGGCGGCGGGCACGACGAGCGCGAGCAGACCCTCAACCAGCTGCTGGTGGAGATGGACGGTTTCGACGCCACCACCAATGTGATCCTGATTGCCGCCACCAACCGGCCCGACGTGCTCGACCCCGCCCTGCTGCGCCCGGGCCGCTTCGACCGGCAGGTGTCCGTGGAGGCGCCCGACATGGCCGGCCGCGCCGCCATCCTGCGCGTGCACGCCAAGGGTAAACCGATGACCAACGACGTCGACCTGGACCAGGTGGCCAAGCGCACCCCCGGCTTCACCGGTGCCGACCTGGCCAACGTCCTTAACGAGGCGGCGCTGCTGACCGCCCGATCCAACGCCCAGTTGATCGACAACCGCGCCCTGGACGAGGCCATCGACCGGGTGATCGCCGGGCCGCAGAAGCGCACCCGCGTCATGAACGACCACGAGAAGGCCGTCACCGCCTACCACGAGGCCGGTCACGCCCTGTGCGCGGCGGCCAGTGCCTACTCCGACCCGGTCACCAAGGTCACCATCCTCCCGCGCGGCAAGGCCCTGGGATACACCATGGTCATGCCCGCGGATGACAAGTACTCCACCACCCGCAACGAGCTGCTCGACCAGCTGGTCTACGCCATGGGCGGGCGCGCCGCGGAGGAGATCGTCTTCCGCGACCCCACCACCGGCGCCTCCAATGACATTGAGAAGGCCACCGATACCGCCCGGAAGATGGTTACCGACTATGGCATGACCCGCGCCGTGGGCGCCGTGCGCCTGGGCACCACCGAGAATGAGACGGTCTTGGGTCTAAATGCCACCAACCGCGACTTCTCTGAGGATGTCGCCGCGAGCGTCGACGCCGAGGTGCGCGCCCTCATGGACGCCGCCCACCGGGAGGCCTGGGAGATCCTGGTGCGCAATCGGGACGTGCTGGAGGACCTGGCCACCCAGCTGCTGGAGAAGGAGACTCTGCTGGAGAAGGACCTGGAGCGGATCTTCGCACCGGTCGTCCGCCAGCCGCGTCGCCCCCTGTGGCACTCCGACGACGCCCTCGTCCTGACCGACGACGTGGCCGCCACTTTCATCGCCGCTGCACAGGCCCCCGACCGACACGCCGCCAAGGCCGCCGCCCAGCTGGCGCAGGCGCAGGATACTGACACTGCCGCGTCCGCCGAGGCCTCCGAGTCTGCCGCAGCCGTCCCGGCCGCGACCGGCTCGCAGCCCGCACCGGGGCCCGACGCCGTCGGCCCCGAATCGGCGCACGCCGCGCCGCCGGATGCGGACGGCACCTCCCCGGATGGCGATCAGCATGACGATTGGCGGCAGTGGTGACCGGCTACGATGCCGACGGCGTGCGCCGCGCCATCCGGGATCTGCTGACCGCCGTCGGGGAGGACCCGGACCGTGACGGGCTGCGCGAGACCCCCGAGCGGATCGCTCGTGCTCTGGCGGAGATGCTTTCCGGCCTGCGCGAAGACCCGGCCAGCCACCTGGAGACGGTTTTCGACGCCGCCCACCAGGAGATGGTGCTGGTACGGGACATCCCTCTGTACTCGGTGTGTGAACACCACCTGCTGCCCTTCCACGGGGTCGCCCATGTCGGCTACATCCCCGGCGAGGACGGGCGCGTGACGGGCCTGAGCAAGCTCGCTCGCCTGGTGGAGGGCTACGCCCGCCGCCCCCAGGTGCAGGAGCGGCTGACCTCTCAGATCGCCGACGCCATGGTTGAGCGCCTGGGGGTGCGCGGCGTGCTCGTGGTGATCGAGGCCGAGCACCTGTGCATGTCCATGCGGGGTGTGCACAAGCCCGGCGCGAACACGGTCACCAGCGCGGTGCGTGGCGCCATGCGCAACGCCGCTACCCGCTCCGAGGCCATGAGCCTGGTGCTGGGCCGCCGTGCCTGATCGGGACGCTTGCGGCCAGCGCGGTCCGGATGCTTGCGGCCCGCCGGGGCGGAATGTTTACAGCCGGCGCGATCCGGACGCTTGCAGCCCACCTGGGGGTGAGGTGTTGGGCGTGGCGGGGTTGTAGCCGCAAAATCCGAGGGAATCGGGCGTCGTCCGATAGCCTGGGACCGTGAACGCGATCCCTATCAGGGCCCCGGCGCCCCTGCCGCAGCCACTCATGGCGGCCTCCGCGGCGGGTCGGACCCTGGTCATGGGGATCGTCAACGTCACCCCGGACTCCTTCTCCGACGGCGGCCGCTGGCACACCACTGAGCTCGCCGTCGCACACGGCCATCAGCTGCTGGCCCAGGGAGCCGACATCCTCGACGTCGGTGGCGAGTCCACCCGGCCCGGCGCCACCCCGGTTACGACGGAGCAGGAGCAGGGCCGCGTGCTGCCCGTCATCCGCGCACTGGCCGATGCCGGCGCTGTCGTCTCGGTCGATACCCTGCACGCCGAAACCGCAGATGCGGCCGTCGCCGCTGGAGCCTGGATTGTCAACGACGTCTCCGGCGGACTGGTCGACCCGAGCATGCACCGCGTCATCGCCGCGACGGGCGTGGTGTACATCTGCCAGCACTGGCGCGGAGCGCCGGAGATCATGGACACCCTGACCGACTACGGGGCCGACGGCGTTATTGCCGGGGTGGAAACGGAGCTGCGGCAGCGGCTGGATGAGCTCGACGCGGCCGGGGTGAATTCGGAGCAGATCGTGCTCGACCCGGGCCTCGGCTTCGCTAAGACTCACGCTCAGTCCTGGGAGTTGCTGGCCGCCACCGGGCGGCTGGTGGACGAACTGGGTCGCCCCGTCCTGATAGGCGCTTCCCGCAAACGCTTCCTTGCCGCCGCCACCGTCCCCGAGGCCGCCGCCGACCCGCTTGCGCGCGACGCGGCCACCACCGCCACCACCGCTCTGGCCGCCGTCGCCGGTGCCTGGGCCGTGAGAGTTCACGAGGTCCCAGCCAACCGGGACGCCGTCCGCACCGCTTCCCTCTGGAAGGAAAACCGATGAGCACCAACAATGCCACCCCCGACAGGATCGCGCTGACGGGCTTGTCCGCCCGCGGCTACCACGGACTCCTTCCCTTCGAACGCACCGAGGGGCAGCTGTTCAACGCCGACGTCACCGTCTTCCTGGGGGACCGCGGAACGGCCGTTGCCGCCGTCACCGATTCGCTTGATGACGCCGTCAACTATGTTGATATCGCCCGTGCCGTAATTGGCGTGATCGAGGGCGAGCCGGTCGGGCTGATTGAGACGCTAGCTGAGCGCATCAGCGACGCTGTACTCGCTTTCCCCCGCGTCAGTGCCGTGGAGGTCACCGTCCACAAGCCGCAGGCGCCGTTGGACGTGGCCTTCGACGACGTTTCCGTAACCATCTCCCGCAATGCCGACGCCGCCTCCGAGACCCCCATGAATGCGGTTCCCGCCGCACGGCCCGCCCCGGTGGCAGAGCCCGCTGCTGCGGCGCCATTGGCCACGCCGATCCCCGAGCAGATCGGTGCCGAGCAGATCGGTGCCGAGCAGATTGGCGCCGAGCAGGCACCGCCCTCTCCCGGCTCCGCCCCCGCCACCGAAGCGGCGGCCGTGGAAGCCGGTTGGGAGCAGCAGCCGGCGGCTTCCGAAACAGCGGCTCCGGCGGATGGCTGGGGCCGGGGGCCGGTGGTGACCGAGGCGATGGTGCCCGGTGCCGGTTGGGAGCAGCAGCCGCCGTCCTCCGAGACAGCGGCTCCGGCGGATGGCTGGGGCCAGGGGCCGGTGGTGACCGAGGCGATGGTGCCCGGTGCCGGTTGGGAGCAGCAGCCGCCGTCCTCCGAGACAGCGGCCCCGGCAATTGACCGGAGCCAGGAGGCGGCACTCGCCCCCGAGGGGCCAGAGGCGGCAGACACGTTCCCGGCCGAGGAACCCGCCGCTTCCGGACCCATGGTGGCTGCGGCGTCCCCCGTTTCGGTCGACCCGCTGTCCGCCGCGTATAGCGGCGGGGGTGCCGAGCAGCCGGAGACCGCCGTCGGTCAGCCGCTGGGTGCGACGGCGCCAACCGGCGCCCCGTGGGCGCCCACCTCCATGGTGGCCCCGGCCCCGGAGGTGGCCCCCGCCCCGCCGGTCCCGCAGCCGCCGGCCGACCCGCTCACCGCGGCCCCGCCGGCGCCCGCGGAAGTGGTCATCGCCCTGGGCGGCAACGTCGGTGGCGTGGTGCCCTCACTGCGTACCGCGGTGGGTTCCCTGCGAGACACCGACGGCATCAACGTCACGAATGTGGCGCCGCTGGCGCGTACGGCCGCCGTCGTCACCGACGGTGAGGAACAGCCCGACTACCTCAACACCGTGGTCCTGGCTACCACAACGCTTTCTCCGCGTGAGGTGCTGGCTGTCTGTCAGGACTTAGAGGCAGCCGCCGGACGCGTGCGCACTCGGCCCCAGGGCCCCCGCACACTCGATGTCGACATCATCACCTATGAGGGCGTCACCTCCACCGACCCGGAACTGACCCTGCCGCATCCGCGCGCCGCACAACGCGCCTTCGTCCTCACGCCCTGGGCGCAGGCCGACCCCTTCGCCGAGATCGGTGACCAGTCCGTCGCCGCCCTGGCTGAGGTCGCTCCCGACCGCGACGGCGTGCGCTGGCTCGCCTTGGACTGGCTCGACTCCGACCACCTGCCGGCCCTTCCGACCGGACAGTACGTTGCCCCGCCCGAGCCGCAGGAGACCCCCGAGACCCGTGTCGACGCCGAGGGGGATCCTGCGCAGGTGGCGCAGCCCGGGTCGGCGGGGTCGAAGCCGGGAGTGGAGGCCGCCGTGCCTGCACAACCCGTCCAGCCAGGGCTTCCTGCTCAGCCGGAGCCTCCCGCCCAGCCGGAGCCTCCCGTCCAGCCAGGGCTTCCTGCTCAACCGGAGCCTCCCGCCCAGCCGGAGCTTCCCACCCAGCCGGAGCCTCCCGCCGTTCAGGTCCCCCCGAGCAGCGGTGAGGGACAGTCCGGTGCGAGCCCCGACGGCAGTGAGTGGGCCGCACCGCCGAACTGGAACGAGGTTATCGGCCGCGACGGTCAGGGCCTGTGATGCGACGCACGCGCTGGACGACCGTCCTCGCGTGCTTCAGCGGCCCCGGAGTGCTCGCCTGGGCGACCTCCGACCTCATGCTGCACCGCCGTGGTTGGGTCGTGTCGCTGACGCCGTGGGGCGCTGCGGTCGCCGTGGTCATCGCGGCGATCGTGCTGGCGGCGGGGATGGCGGTGCGCCGCCTGCGCGAGCACGAGCCGACTTGGATGACGCCCATGGGTGCCGCCACCACCGCGGCGGCCGCCCAGGCGTCGGTGCGGGTGGGGGCGGTGGTCGGCGGGGTCTACGCGGGCGGGCTCGTGGTCGCCCTGCTCAATCTGGACTCGCCGGCCATGACCTCACTGGCCTGGTCCGCCGCTGCCTGCCTGGCCGCCTGTCTGCTGTGGAGCGGCATCGGCCTGCTCGTCGAGCACTGGTGCGCCATCGGGGAGGACGATGACAACGACCTGCGCTCGGGATCCTCGCCGAGCGGAAGCACCGCCTGACCCGGTGCCCAGCGGCGGTCCGGATGGGCTTGGGACCGGGCAGGTCCCGGTTGTGTCGTGAGAACATCGCGTCATGTCCATGATGCCCGGCATGCCCGTCGACCCCGAACCGTCCCTGAATCCTCCGCGGCCTTCTCGTCCCGGCCGACTCGGTGTCGGCATAATCAGTGCCGGCCGGGTCGGCGCTGTGCTCGGCTCCGCTCTGCGGGCCGTGGACCACCAGATCATCGGCGTGCACGCCGTGTCCGAGGCCTCGCGTGAACGCGCCGAACTGCTCCTGCCCGGCGTCCCCCTGCTGGACGTGGACGACATCGTCGAACGGGCCGAACTGGTGCTGCTGGCCGTCCCCGATGACTCCCTGGCGGACCTGGTTCAGGGTCTGGCAGACCTGGGGCGCTGGCAGCCCGGGCAGCTGGTCGTGCACACCTCCGGGGCCTACGGCGTCGGCGTGCTCGAGCCCGCCCGCCGCTGCGGCGCCATCCCGCTGGCCATCCACCCGGCCATGACCTTCGGCGGCTTCTCCACGGATGTGGCCCGTCTGGTCGGCTGCCCCATGGCCGTCACCGCCCCTGCGGCAGTTGTGCCGATCGGCCAGGCACTCGCCGTCGAGCTCGGGGCAGAGCCCTTCGTGCTGCCGGAGGAGTCCCGACCCGCCTACCACGCCGCCCTCGCCCACGGCGCCAACCACCTGGTCACTGTGGTCAACCAGGCGATGCGCATACTGTCGGCCGCAGGCGTGGAGGACGGCGCCGCCACCCTGGGCCCGCTGCTCTCCGCCGCGCTCGACCGCGCCCTGCGGGAGGGGGAGTCCGGGCTGACCGGGCCGGTGGCGCGCGGCGATGCCGGCACGGTACGCGCCCATCTGGCGGCTCTGGCCGAGCTGAGCGACGTCAACGGGCGGGCGCTCGACGACGCCGTGAGCACCTACCGCGCACTGGCCCGGGCTACCCTGGCGCGCCGGGAGGCTATCGGGGCCCTAGGGGAGCAGCAGATACGCGCGCTGCGTGAGGTTCTGCGCGACGGCGCCGAGTAGGGCTCGGCGCGGGTCCGCAGGGCGCACGTAGGTGTCCGATCAACTAGCGTTGTCACATGACCGCCCCGCCCCGGACTAACCGGCCCGACTTCCGCGCCGCCGGCACCGTGTTCGCCCGTACTCGCGACGAGCTCGCTGCGACCCTGGCCGCCGACGACGCCCCCCGCGCCGTCGTGATGACCATGGGCGCCCTCCACGAGGGCCACTTCGACCTCGTGCGCGAGGCCGCCCGCCGCGTAGGGCCGGGCGGCACCGTGGTGGTAACCATCTTCGTCAACCCGCTCCAGTTCGCCCCGGGGGAGGATCTGGACGCCTACCCCCGCACCCTTCAGGCGGATCTGGACGGCCTGACCGCCGTCCTGACGAGGGCTGACGGCGCGCTCGCGGTGGGACGACTGGTGGTCTTCGCCCCCACCCCGGAGGTCATGTACCCCCGCGGCGAGCCGCAGGTGCGCATCGACCCCGGTCCGCTGGCGACCGTCCTGGAGGGCCGCACTCGCCCCACGCACTTCGCCGGCGTGTGTCAGGTGGTGCTCTCCCTGCTGCACTTGACCGCACCGCGCTGGGCTATGTTCGGCCGCAAGGATGCCCAGCAGCTTGCGATTGTCAAGGCCATGGTGCGCGACCTGGCGGTTCCGGTCGAGATCGTCCCCGTCGATATCCGCCGTGAAGCCGACGGCTTGGCCATGAGCTCGCGCAACGTCTACTTGTCCGACGTCGAGCGTGGGCGGGCTCTCGCCCTGTCCCGGGCGCTGGAGGCCGGGCGCACCGCCGCCCGCGCGGGGGGCGACGCCGCCGCGGTGCGCGCGGCCGCCCTCCAGGTGCTCGACGCGGAGGCGGGAGTTGAGGTCGACTACGTCGCCGTCGTCGATCCGGACTCCTTCGTGGACCTGGCCGGGGCCGGGCTCGGCCTGGAGCCGCAGAGGCAGTCGGAGGCTGAGCAGGCTGTGCGGGAGGCCGGCGTGCGGGACGCCGGCGTGCGGGACGCCGGCGTGCGGGAGGCCGGCGCGCCCGGACCGCCCTGCGCCCGTGCCCTGCTGGCCCTCGCCGCCCGCGTCGGCGCCACCAGGCTGATCGATAACGCCCTGGTGGACCTGGGCTGAGGCGCCCGGAGGCGTTAACGGGTATTTCATGAGCCCAACGTCTTCGGTGCCACAGCGGCGGCTAAAGAACACAGGACCGGGGGACGGGCGTCGTCGTCGGCTCCTACCGCAGGAGGAGTCCTACCGCAGGAGGATGTGTCTGTTGCGCCCCTTTGCGATGCTCGAAATCCCACCAAGGAGTTCATGATGACTCATTCCTCACCGCTGCACGCCGACGGGGCGGCCGATCCCTTCGCCCCCGACGGCATCATCTTCCGGCCCGTGTCCCCGCGGTTGATCACCGCACGCCTGGTCTCCAACCTGGTATTCAACGGTGCATGCCTGATCGGCTTCGTGGCCGCGGGCACATGGGCTAGTCCCTGGTTCCACATCGGGACGGCACTGGTCGTCGTCGTCACCGCGTGGGAACTGTGGCTCATCCCCCGCCAGGTGCGGGCCATGGGCTACGCCATGGCCGATGAGCACCTGCTGTGGCGCAAGGGCATCCTGTATCGCCGCATAAGCGTAGTCCCCTACGGGCGCATGCAGTTCGTGGACACCTCTCAGGGACCGTTGGGCCGCCACCTCGGTATTGCGGAGGTCAAACTGCACACGGCGTCGGCATCCACCGATGCGACCATCAACGGGCTTCCCGTGACCGAGGCGGAGAACCTGCGGCGCGTCCTGTCTGACCGTGGTGAGCAGAGGATGGCGGGGCTGTGAACGTGTTTCCAGCCGCGTCAGGCGACGCCGGCATGCCGCAGAACGAATCCGCTCAGTCACTTAGCGACGCTGCCCGGCTCCGCGGTGGCGGACGGCGTCGGGGAGATTCTTGGCCCCGTGGCGTCTCCCAGCTAGATGCCCGGCGCCCGACCGCCCAGGAACGGAGCATCTCTCTGCCGCCCGACGCGCAGTGGTCCCGGGTGCATCCCATCACCCCGCTGCTTGAGGGTTGGCAGGTCATCACCGCGGTGGTGATCTTCCTGGTGTGGCAGAACGCCGAGTACCTGGGGGATGTGTATTCGGCCGCCAGACAGGCTCGGGGAGGCATGACCTCTCAGGTCGTCTTGACTGTGGGGCTGGTATTGCTGGGTGTGGCGCTGCTTGGCGGCGCGTGGCTGTGGCTGTCATGGCGGATGCGCTCCTACGCGGTCGATCCAGACGCCGTCTACCTGCGCACGGGGGTCCTTAACCGGCAGCTGCGCACCGCGCGTCTGCCGCGCATCCAGTCCGTCGACGTCATCCACCCGCTGCTCGGCCGCGTCTTCGGGCTGGGGCGGCTGAAGGTGGAGGTGGCCGGCGGCAGTGATTCCAACGTCACCATCGGCTTCCTGCGCACCCGCGAATTGGAGACTCTGCGCGATCAGATACTGTCCTTGGCGGCGGGCGCGCAAGTGCGTGGCGATTCCGTCCAGGAGTCGGGCGAGGCGGCGGGCTCGGAGAACCAGGGCATGGGCGCGCCGAAAACCGCGGAAACATCGTCGGTGCCACTGGGCTTCGAGGACGCCGCGGCCGCACAGCCGATGATGGACGGACGCGCCGGAGGCGGCGAGAGCGACCTATACGAGGTCGACACCCGCATCCTAATCGGCTCAACGCTGCGCTCAGGAGTTGCCTTGGCCGTTGCCGCACTGCTGCTAGCCCTACTGGTGCTGGTTACGGTGTGGCTGACAATCGGGTCCTTCCAGGACACCAGGGCGCTGGCGGTGTTCTTCAGCGTGCTGCCCATGCTGACCATACCGCTCGGTCTGGGGGCTTACGTGTGGAACCGTTTCGACAAGGGGTGGCGCTTCCGCGCCGCGGCCACGCCCGCGGGTATTCGGACACGTTTCGGGCTGACCACAGAGACCTCCTCCACGCTCCCTCCCGGAAGGGTTCATGGTGTGCAACTCGGACAGAGCTTGCTGTGGCGTGGGCCCGACTGGTGGCGAGTGGAGGTGAGCGTGGCCGGGCGCAGCGCCGCCGAAGCCAAGTCCTCCGGGGTGGAGAACACCGGGGCGAATGTGCTGCTGCCCGCAGGGCGGCGCGAGACCGCCCTGCGGGCACTGTGGCTGGTGGTGCCCGACCTGGGTGTAGCCGATCCCGATGCCTTCCTGAAATCTGCCCTGCAAGGCCAGGACCAGGACGGTGTGGGTGATCAACGCCTGGCGGTTGAGGATCCCCGGCGTGGTTTCATACGCATCAGCCCCCGTGGACGCCTGTTCTCCCCGCTGGCCTGGCGGCGCGAGGCCATTGCCCTGACCGACACCTGCGTGGTGCTCAGGCTGGGACGTTGGTGGCGGCGCATCAGCGTTATCCCCTACGAGCGCATCCAGTCGCTGCGGCTGGTGCAGGGGCCGCTGGCACGGCGGTGCGATATGGCGGCACTGCAACTGGACCTGGTGGACGCGGAGATCGGCCGTTCCTTGAGCAACCTGGACCTGAACGATGCCGCCGGCATTGAACGCGTCATTTCCGAGCGGGCGCTGCGGCGCCGCCGGCGCGAGCACCTGGACCGCTGGCTCGCCCGCGCCACCACCGAGTTCGGCTGATATAACCATCGAGTTCGGTCGATATGACCATCGAGTTCGGTCGATATGACCGACGAGTTCGGTCGAAGTGGCGGTGGTGGGCGCTGATGTGCCGGCGTGCACTGTTCCCCATCCTGGGAGCGCTGGCCTCCTCACGCTGTCTTCTCTGTCACGACACTGCGTTGGGCGAGTCCGGTGCGTCTACGCTTGTAAGCGATGAGTACTCGCACTCGGACGATGATGACATCCAAGATTCACCGTGCCACAGTGACGCAGGCCGACCTGAACTACGTCGGCTCGATCACCGTGGACGCGGACTTGCTAGACGCAGCCGACCTGCTGCCCGGCGAGCGGGTAGACATCTGCGACTGCACCAACGGCAGTCGCCTTTCTACGTACGTCATCCCTGGCGAGCGCGGCGCGGGAGAGATCTGCATCAACGGCGCCGCCGCTCACCTGGTCAGTCCTGGCGACATCGTGATTCTCATCGGCTACTCCCAGCTGAGCGATGACGAGGCCCGCAACTATCTGCCGCACGTGGTGTTCGTTGATGAGAATAACCAGATTGTCGAGCGCGGTACCGAGCCCGGGCAGGTACCCGCCGACTCCGACGTGGCCCGGGTGCAGGGACTGCGATCCTCTGGTCTGCCCCTGACTGCCGTGCGCGGCTGAACTGCGCAGTGTTCACGGCGGGGCAAGCCGGGCCGATGCCCTGACATCGTTTCCCGATGGCAGCCAGCTGACCATACGGTGCCGAATCTCCTGCTGACCGCCACGGCCGACGATTCGTGTACGTCGAAAATAGGGGCGACGCACGCTTAGGTACGAGGGCAATGACGCACGACATGTCCAAGTATGGCTAGATTCCAGGGAAAAGTGATGGTTGCCCAAAAGTTGGGGCGGCTGGCTGATGTTGCTCCTGCGTGCGCCGAGAGTCTTGGCGCACGCAGGAGGCTCAGTGCGCCCCCGCGGCCTTGCGTAGATTCCGCATGATTCCGGGGTTTTGGGGAATGGCAACGCGAACTGAGCGTGCGGCACCCAGCATTGCCTGCGCGACTATGCGGCGAATGCGCTCCTCTCCGGCCGCAACATCCTGTCCAGTCAACCGTATGGGCACGTAGCCGGCGGCGAGTGCAGCCTGGTCGCGATGGCGATCAAGGGCGAACTGCTCGTTGGATGAGTGGAACTCCCAGCCATCCGTTTCTACGATCAGCCAGCCCTCGACCAGCATGTCAACCTCCCCTACCTCCTCGACGATGACTCCAGTGTCCACCGACAGGTCGATGTCACGTAGTGCGAGCCTGGTACGAGTCTCCAAAGGGGACCGTGCAGCAGGTTCTGCACGTTCCAACCGTTGTCTGGCCTTGGTGCTGTAACGACCGATCAGAAGCTCCGCGACTTCCTCTTTCGTGGTGTCGCCACGGTGGAGTGCAGCGTCCGCAACACATATGGCATCGAGTTCGTCAAGGCATTTCAAGCAGCAGGCTACGACTTCAGCGGGAACCACCAAGGGGAAGTCGTCCACCGTCATCGGTGTGAGCTGCGTTTTCCGATGTACGACTACTTCGCTCAAGTCGCGGTGCGGGCTCGACCGGACTCCGCGATTATTGGGCACCGCCAGGTGCAGGGATTTGGGCTTGTTCCACATGGGGTACCCGAGTACCTCAGCAGCGCTCGCGCAGGTCAGGTGCGCTCGAAACTGCCTGCACTTGATGATGCGTGGATCTGTCCCCGGGATCGCTAGGAACCTCGGTATGGGGCGATAGAGCAGCTCGGCCGCGAGGGCGGCTTCGATCACGCGCTTGTCCTGCGCACCACGGACGACCTCATCGTCGTACGCCGCGCCGTTTAGGGTCGCGACGCGTTCCAGCAGTAGCTCGAGCTTGATGTCCATGAACGAATGATGACCTCGCGCCCGCCCAGTCGTGTAGCCCCAAGCGCCTGCCTGTGGATAACCCACCAACTGGGGCGGAGCGCAGGCATAACCTGTGGATGAAAGTTTGAGTGAGCTCGCTGGGCCTTGGCTCAGATGCGGGGCGGATAAAGGTTGGGGTGAGTGGTTGCCCCGGCCGGCACGGTAGCTTCAACCGGAGGGAAAGATGCGGTCGCAGGTATGGTGGCTAACATCGGTGACGCCTGCGGTCGGCCGGATATGAGCCCCGCCGGGCCAGCGGTTAGACTCGCGCGCGTGAGTGAAGCCCCCGACAACCAGCAGACTTCCGCGCCGCAGGCCACCGAGCCGGGCGCATCCCGGTCCGAGCCCCGGCAGGGCGCCCCGTCGTCGGGCGAGCAGTTCCGGATCAGGTCTGATAAGCGCGAGCGCCTGCGCGAGGAGGGTTGGGAGCCGTACCCGGTTTCCGTGCCGCTGACCACCACCATCGCCGCTGTGCGCGAGCGCTACGGCCACCTCCAGGCCGGCGAGGAGACCGAGGACGTCGTCGGCGTCGCGGGGCGCGTCGTGTTTCTGCGCAACACCGGCCGTCTGTGCTTTGTCACCCTGCAGGATGGTGCCGGCGCGACACTTCAGGCGATGCTGTCGGCCAAGTCCCTGCCAGGACAGGGCCATTCCAGCCTGGCTTCCTTCAAGGCCGACGTCGATCTGGGTGACCATCTGTTCGTCCACGGGCATGTGGGCGCCTCCCGCCGCGGCGAGTTGTCCATTTTTGCCGAGCCGGAGCTGTGTGAGGGTGCGGACAGCGCCGACCTGGCCGAACTGGGTGATGCCGCCGTTGCCACTCCCGCCTGGCGCATCGCCTCCAAGGCGCTGCGGCCCCTACCCAAGACTTGGACCAACGAGGCCGGCGAGGCGGTGACGCTCTCGGAGGAACAGCGGGTGCGCCGTCGGGAACTGGACCTGCTCACCCGTCCCGCCGCCCGCGACATGGTACGCACCAGGGCCGCCGTCGTGCGTAGCCTGCGGGAGAACTTCTATGGGCGCGACTACGTCGAGCTGGAGACGCCGATACTGCAGGTGATTCACGGTGGAGCCGCCGCCCGGCCGTTCACAACTCACATGAACGCACTCGACATGGAGTTGTACCTGCGTATCGCCACCGAGATCTACCTCAAGCGGGCCGTGGTCGGCGGGGTGGACCGGGTCTTCGAGATCGGCCGGATCTTCCGCAACGAGGGCATGGACTCCTCCCACTCCCCGGAGTTCGCGGCGCTGGAGGCCTACGAGGCCTACTCCGACTACAACGGCATGGCCGAGCTCACCCAGAACCTGGTGCAGCAGGCCGCCCGCGACGCCTTCGACCTGAGCGAGGGCGAGGAGGTCGTGAGCCTTGCCGACGGCACCGAGTACGACCTGTCCGGCCAGTGGCGCCGGCTCGACCTGTACACCTCCGTGTCGGAGGCGGTGGGGGAGGAGATCACCGTCGCCACACCGCGCGAGCAGCTGGTCCGGATCGCGGAGCGGCTCGGCCTGGAGGTCGACGACTACGCCGTGGCCGGCAAGATTGTGGAGGACATCTTCGAGGAGACGGTCGGCAACGACCTGTGGGAGCCGACCTTCGTCTTCGACTTCCCCGAGGACACCTCCCCGCTGACGCGTAACCACCGCTGCCGTCCGGGTCTGACCGAGAAGTGGGACCTGTACATCCGCGGCACCGAGACCGCCACCGCCTACTCCGAGCTGGCCGACCCGGTCATCCAGCGCGAGCGTTTCGAGGCGCAGGCGCTGGCCGCAGCCAAGGGGGACCCTGAGGCCATGGTGCTGGACGAGGACTTCCTGGTGGCTATGGAGCAGGGCTTCCCTCCCTGCGGCGGCATGGGCATGGGCGTGGACCGGCTGCTCATGGCCCTGACCGGGCAGGGGATCCGTGAGACCATCACTTTCCCCCTGGTGCGGCGCGGCTGAATCGGAGTCGTAGAATGCGGCCCGTCTTGCGGCCGGGCCGCACAATGGTGATGTGCTGACGGTCGATCGGCCCGAGTACGGGGAGCATTTCTCACTCAAGCATTTCAGCCTGCTCAACGCGCTGCTCGGCGCATTCAATGCTGCCGAGGTCGGCTCGCCCGGCTATGTGCTGTCCAAGTACCTGCTGGAGCACTTCGATGCGCTGCCCCGATTGAACGTGTACGAGGTGGCGGAGGAATGCGCGATCTCAAGGTCGAGCATTCGCCGCTTCTGCCAGGCGATCGGCTTCGAGACCTTCACGGGGGTCAAGGCGGCCGCCTACGAGTGGCAGCTGCATTGGCGGTACTTCGTCGACTACGCTAATGAGCCCGGATTCGACGCCTACCTGTCGGCCCGCATTGTCCGCATGCTCTCCGACATTCGCGACGTCGCGGCCTCCCGCGGGGTACATGAGTTCGTGGAGGAACTGCACCGTGCGCGCGAAGTGGCCTGCCTCGCCTCCGACTTCTCCTCCATGAGCGTGCGCGAGTTCCAGCAGGCCATGCTCTACGGGGACAAACTGGTCCACGTCCTGACGGAGGGCTCCGGGGATCCGGCGGTGCTCGACGCAGTCACCTCGGAGGATCTGATCGTCATCGTGTCGGTTACCGGCAATTACGCCAAGGCCTCCTTCAAGCAGATGCGGACGCTGCCCGCACTGCGCGTGGTGCTGACCACAAATCGTTCGGCGGGTTTGGACCGGCTGTTCGACCGCGTCATCTACCTCAGCCGGGAGGACTTGCAGGGGTGCCGGAGCGTGTACTCCAAGTACGGGGTGAGCGTGTTCTTCGATCTGGTCTACAGCCAGTACACGCGCCGCTACCTCGCCTCGGAGACGGTGCGGCGCTCGCTCGAACCCGGGTGGCGCCCCGACGACGGCGTCCTCGACTGAGGCGGGCACTCGCCGCTCGGTCGTGGCGGGAGGAGTTTCGGCGGCAGTGAGAGGACCTGCCGCGGTGTGCGACGGCGGGCCGCCCGGTGCTGTGGACAGACGGCGGCGGGGTTCACATTATGAACCCCGCCGCTCGGCCGGCCCCTCCTAATGTCGGAGCACCGACACGTCAGTGCGCTTCAAAGGAGATGGCTCATGCACTATGACTGGAACCCCCGCTTTCCCGCGGGCTTCCTCTTCGGCGCCTCCAGCGCCGCCTGGCAGGTTGAGGGCGCCACCACCGAGGGCGGTCGCACACCGGCGATCATCGACCTCAACTCGCAGAAGAAGGCCCCGTTCGTGGACAACAAGTTCACCGCGGACCACTACCACCGCCATGCCGAGGACGTCGCCCTCATGAAGGAGTGCGGGTTGACCAGCTACCGCTTTTCGATCGCCTGGCCCAGGATCATTCCGGCCGCCGACGGCGCGGTGAACCCCGACGGCATCGCCTTCTACGATCGGCTGATCGACGAGCTGTTGGCGGCCGGCATCACGCCGATCGTCACCCTCTACCACTACGACATGCCGCTGTGGGTCGAGGAGGAGCTGGGCGGCTGGCGGTCGCGCGAAGTCATTCCCGCCTTCGCGCACTACGTGCGCACCTGCTTCGAGGCCTTCGGCGACCGCGTGAAGTACTGGCTCAGTATCAACGAGCAGAACATGCAGATCTGCTACGGTGATTGGCTCGGCGTTTCCAAGGGCGTCGAGGACTGGTTCCGTGACAAGTGGAAGATCAACCACATCATGAACCTCTGTCACGCCACAGCCGTCAACCTGTGCCATGAACTGGTTGACGGAGGCAGGATCGGGCCGGTTCCCGGCTACGTCCCCATCTACCCGGAGACCTGCCGGCCCGAGGACCAGATCGCGGCGATGAACGCGGAGGAGTTCACCGAGAAGATCTGGTGCGACACCTACGCCTACGGCGACTACTCGCCATTCCTGTACAACTACTGGCGCAACCACGACATCGACCCGGATATCCGCCCCGGTGACATCGAGACGATGAAACGGGCGAAGATCGACTTCCTTGCGGTCAACTGCTACCGGTCTAACACCGCTAAGCATGCGCCGGCGGACGCCGAGTCGCAGGAGTATCTGCTGAATGCGTCGGGGAAGAAGGGTGAACTCACCTTCTCGGTCGTCCCCGGTCAGTACGCGCTCACCCGCAATCCTTACGTCGAATACACGGACTGGGACTGGGAGATCGACCCGGTCGCGATGCGCTACGCCCTGAGATACCTGTGGGATCATTACCGGTTGCCGATGGTGATCACCGAGAACGGCCTCGGCGCCCACGAGTCCAAGAGCCCCGACGGGAAGGTCCACGACCCGCAGCGCCTGGACTACATCCGGGACAACCTCTACCAGATCGGCCTGGCCATTGAGGACGGGGTAGAGGTGTTCGGCTACAACGCCTGGACCTTCACCGATCTGCTTTCCACCGGCAATGGGATGGCGAAGCGGTACGGCTTCGTTTTCATCGACACGACCGATGAGGAGCAGAAGGCGACCGACGACGTCTCGACGCTGTCCCTGACCCGCATTCCGAAGGACTCCTACTACTGGTACCGGTCATTCATCGCCTCCGGGGCGACGCAGTGGGGTGAGGAGATGAGCGATTGATGGGTGTCAAGGAGGACCGCATCGCACTGAGCCGCGACCTCATCGCCTACATGGGAGGGGAGGCGAATATCGCGGCGGCGGCGCACTGCTACACCCGCCTGCGACTCACGGCCAAGGACCCGTCCAAGATAGACGAGGACGCCATCCAGAAGAGGGACGGGGTACTCGGCCTGGTCAAGCGCAACGGCCAGTACCAGGTCGTGGTCGGTCCGGAGGCGACCGACCTGTACCACGAGTTCGTGCAACTAGGCGAATTCGAGTCCGCCGGTGGCGCCGTCGACGAGCAGGCCGCGGCGGAGGACGCCCAGCGGTCCGCGGGGAGTGCCGAGGCGGCCGAGGGGGGACGGCGTGGGAGGATGACCGGCGTCCTGGACTTCATTGGCGGCACCTTCTCCCCGGTGATTCCCGTACTGATTGCGGGCGGCCTGACCGGGGCCGTGCTGACCGTGCTGACGAACTTCTTCCACGTCGCCGACGCCTCCGGCACCTATCAGGTCTTTTACGCCGTCAACCAGGCCGCCTTCTACTTCCTGCCCGTGTTCATCGGTTTCAGTGCGGCACGAAAGCTGAACGTGGATGGCTACCTGGGTGCTTTCCTCGGCACGGTACTGCTGTACGAGACGATCAACGGGGCGGAGGGGCTGACCTTCGCGGATATCCCGGTAGCCCAAGTCACCTACAACACCACGGTGTTCCCGATCATTCTGGGCACCTGGTTCATGAGCGTGGCCTACCGTTTTTTCGTGCGACTCCTTCCGGGGGCATTGCGCGCCGTGTTCCTACCGTTGCTGACCATGTTGGTGACGGTCCCGGTGACGCTGCTGGCACTGGGACCGATAGGGAACGTGCTCGGCGGCTGGCTGGCGAGTGGGGTCACGGCGGTGTACGAGGCCGCTCCGCCGCTGGCCGTGCTCGTCATTGGGGCGACGACGCCATTCCTGGTGTTCTTCGGCATGAACAATGCGCTGTACCCGGTGATCTTCGCCCTGTTCGAATCGATTGGCGGCGATCCTTTGGTGATGGCAGGAATGCTGGCGGCGAACGTGTCCGTGGGCGCCGCCTGCATCGCCGTGGGGATCGGATCCCGGGAGGTGAAAACGAAGTCGGTGGCTATCTCCGCCGGCATCACCGGCCTGCTGGGCATCACCGAACCCGGCGTATACGGCGTGCTGTTCCCGCTGCGCCGCCCGTTGATCGCCGCCGTCATCGGCGGTGGCGCCGGAGGGCTACTGGCCGGCCTGCTGGGCACCACCCAGTACGTCATCGCCAGCCCGAGCTTCGCCTCGCTGCCCGCCTATATCCCCGCCGACGGCTCAATGTCGAACTTCTACGGGGCGATCGGGGTGGCAGTCTTCTCGGTGGTGGTCGCCTTCACCGCGGCATGGCTGCTCGGAACCGGAAGGAATGAGAGGACGCCGCAGGCAGAATAAGTGGCTTGTCCGGTTTGGCTTGTCCCAAAATTCGACACTCCACCCCAGCATCCGGCGCCCGACACGTGGCGAAACCACCGGCGGCCGTGACCGTCGCAGTGGACACACGAAGCCACCAGATCGTTCCGGCACGCACGCCGGGAACACTCCTCCCCACCGGCCCTACATCCCTACTGGGTCTCCAGCCCCCGGCCCACTCCCAAACCCAAAAAACCGCACAGAACCGAACTCGATCGTCACAACAACCGAACTCGACGATCGGGAGGCGGGCGCACCTCCGTCTTAACGCACCTGGAGGTGCGAGGTGCTTCCTGACCGACAACATCAAGCGGCTGAAGCCGGGCGAGCTGTTGGTCTTAATGCACCTGGAGGTGCGAGGTGCTTCCTGCCCCTGGAGCTCTGGCCTCCGCAGGCTAGCTTCCCCCTGTCTTAATGCACCTGGAGGTGCGAGGTGCTTCCTGACTCATTGCGGCAACCGCTCTTGAGGTGGCCGGCGGCAGTCTTAATGCACCTGGAGGTGCGAGGTGCTTCCTGACGTAACACGCCCACGCCCACGCCCACGCGTCTTAATGCACCTGGAGGTGCGAGGTGCTTCCTGACAGCAATGAAGGCGAACAGCGACAAGCACGCCCCGCACGTCTTAATGCACCTGGAGGTGCGAGGTGCTTCCTGACCCCTGCCTCTGGAAACCGCGTCATACCGCCACTTCCAGAGGCCAGATCGCCACCGACCCCGCAAGCACCCCACGAGACCGGCTAACACCACCCCAAAACTACCACCTTTCGTTGAAAACAAGCCAAGCGCCACCGACACCCCCCAAGACCCCTCCAGCCACCAACTTTCAACGAAGTCATGCGGAAAAGTCGGGGTCAAAACGCACTAAACTTTGTACCGTAGACCAAATCGCAACCTCACCGCCACACCCCACCAACACCACACCAACCACCTGCGCCCCACCGGAACCACAAGCCACACACCCGGACACCACCCACCTGCACCCAACCAGCACTACCGACCACCCGGACGCCACCCACCTGCACCCCAGCCAGCACCGCCGCCAAGCACCACCTCGAACACCCACCTACCCCGCCGGGACCTCTACTACGCCACTTCACCGTTGAGTACGCCACTTAGGACTCTGCTGAACGGTCCAGAGCCCTTCAACAAACACCTAAGTGGCGTAGTAGAGCCCGAACCGGAGTAGTAGAGCCCCAACCGGAGTAGTAAACCCACCGACCCCGGCCCCAACACGGCTCTTCCAGTTTGAGGGTGCTGGCGGTGGTGGGCGTCGACCCAGGCGGCTACCGGCCTCGTACTTGGACCGCGTTACTGCGGATGGACCGGGCTACCGCGCATGGACCGTCTGAGAGTGCGTTCCAGGCAGTCCAACGGCAGCCAGACGGTCCATCCGCAACCAGGCGGTCCATCCGCAACCAGACGGTCCATCCGCAGCCCAATCGGACAAGGGATGCCCCGGTCGACAACCAGACGCCCTAGCCTGCCCACCACACCAGGACGGTAGACCAGCACCTGGGAGTCAAAGTGTCCAGAATCGACACGAACACCCCGCCCCACCCAGTACACGCCCTGAAACTCGTTGAAACCATGCGGACCTGGTAGACGGCGTCGGGCGGGGGAGCATCGTTCGTGCCGAATCCGGACACTCCCCCCGCCCCGCCAGCCCCACCAACCGAACTCGATCGTCATATCGACCGAACTCGACGGTAATAACGACCGAACTCGGCGAACACGTGCTCAGACCGGAAGGAAGGAGCGGGCTCCGGCGGCGTCGGGCTCGGGGCTACTCGAACCGTACCGTCGCGGAGGCGACCATCCGGGCCGCCGCGCGCGTACTCGCCAACGCGGCGACGCCGACCATCGCCAGGCACCCGCCGAGCACCACGTAGTAGGAGCCCGCGGGCCAACCGACTCCCCGTGACGAGGTACCGGCGATGACGGTCCACGCCGTGTACACCGCCGCGCCGATGCTCAGCGCCAGCACCGTGCCCACGGGGAGCAGCATCTCCCAGGCCACCGCCCGCCGCAGCGTCCGGTGGGGCATCCCGACCAGGCGCAGCAGGGACAGTACCCGCCGTCGTGCCAGCAGCGAGGAGACGGTGGACACCGCCAGCGCCGCCGTCGACACCCCCGCTGCGATGAGTATGCCGATGTAACCCAGGACCGCGAACTGATTCTCCAGGGCGGCGGCGGAGGCGACCACATTGTCGAAGCGTGAGATCGGGTAGTGGGTCAGCCCTTCACCCACCGCGGTCACCATGGCGGTGCGGGCGCGCTCCACCGAGGCCGACTCGCCATCGGTCGCGACCAGCAGCATGGCCGCGGCATCGGCCTCGGGCGCGGTATACGGCCGCGGATCCGCAACGTCGTTGAGGAGCCAGTCCCAGCCGACGCTGACCCACTCCGAGTTCTCGGCCGTGCCCGGTGAATCGGCGTCGAAGGCGCCCAGGGCGCGGGCCTCCTCTGTCCGCAGCGCCAGCCGCATGGAGGCATCCTCGGAATCGCCCGATGCGTCCAGGGCGACGGCTACGGCGGTCACGCCCTCGACCTGTGCAATCTGCGGGGCCGTCTGTTCGAGTGCGTCTGCGGCGCCGGGCTGGGACAGCGTGTACAGCGTCGTCGGCGCCAGGTAACCACTGCCCTGGTTGAGCACCGGGGTGCCGGCGGCGGCGGTGATGGCGACTGCGAATAGGGTCACCGCGTACACGGCGACGACAAGGCCGCCGACGGCACGGAAGGTCGCCCGGGGATGCTGGACCATCCTGCCCAGACCGATCACCTGCGCCGCGTTGCGGGCGCGGCGTTGTGCCAGGCGAGCAGCCCATGAGGTCAGCAGGGGACCGGCCCACAGCAGTCCCAGCATGGTCAGCACGAATGAGGCCACCAGAAGTTCGCCAGTGGGCATGACGGCGGCCCACGCCGAGCCGGATTCGACGGCGCTGGTGAGAATGCGCACCGTCGTCAGTCCCGCCAGGCCCAATAGCAGGGGCAGGAGGGAGCGCAGCCGCGGCGGGCGTTCGCGGCGTTCGCGGGAGGCGCCCAGCGGGCCGACGTCGGCCCGCAACGTCGTCCACCAGGTCACCACCGTCGCCATCAGGGGGATGGCGACGACGGTTGCGCCGATGACGCCCGGGGTGGCGAGCAGATCCGCCGGGAAGAACCGCGAGGAGCCGATTTCGATGCGCGCCGCCAGTGGAATCAGGGCGAGGTAGGTGAGGACGCCGAGCACCGCCCCCACAAGCGCGGTCACGCCGGTCTCCGCCGCGGCGATCCGCGCTACTCGTCCGGGAGTGGCGCCGATCAGCCGCAGGGTGGCGAAGCGCTCGGCGCGCTGAGCCGCACCGAGACCGGTGACGATGGCGATCAGCAGCAGCACCGGTACGAGCACGGCGATCGCCCCGATGATGGCGACGATCCGGTAGGCCACGGAGGCGTAGTCGTAGCCGATGAACTCGGTGACCACTAGGGGAGCGCTCGCACCGTCCCACTCCAGCACGCGTGACTGCTCCACGCCGGACACCAGCACCAGGGAGTCCGGCCCCTCGATGGCGTCGTCGGACAGGACTCCCACTTGCTCGCCGTAGCGCTCGCCCAACTGGTCGGCCGGTACGGCATCAATGAGTTCGGCCAGGGCGGGGGAGGCGAGGTACTGGCCCGGGCGAGGCACGACCTCGGAGCCGGGTATGCGCACGCGGGTGTCCGGCGTGGCGGCGACAAGCACGACGGTGATCACCCGGTCCTCGTAGTGGTCTAGGCCGGCGACGGCGGCGGCGGTGTCCGGTGTTAAGACGGTGTCCGCCGCCAGCTCCTGCGTCACCTCCGGATTAGTCACCATCAGATCGGTCCAGGTGGAGCGCTCCGAACGCACCCCGAATGCCTGCCCGGCGGCGGCCAGCAGCAGGAAGAGCGCGACGCCGATCATGACGCCCGCCGTGATTCCCGCAAGACGGCGGCGGGAGGCGCGGTCGCCGGACACCACCAGGCGGGTCAGGGAGAGCGTGCTCATCGGACCTGCTCCTCGCCGTCGGGCCGGGCTGCGGCGAGCAGGCCGTTGTTGAGGCTGACGCGCCCGTCGCGGATGATCACCTCGCGGTCGGCGTAGGCGGCGATGCGGCTGTCGTGAGTGACGACCACCAGCGTGGAGCGCGTGGCTCGGGAGGCCTCGAGCAGAGCGCTCATTGTCTGCTCGGCGGCCAGGGAGTCCAGGGAGCCGGTGGGTTCGTCGGCGAACAGGACGCGC
Source organism: Actinomyces qiguomingii (assembly GCF_004102025.1). NCBI lineage: Bacteria > Bacillati > Actinomycetota > Actinomycetes > Actinomycetales > Actinomycetaceae > Actinomyces > Actinomyces qiguomingii. The sequence goes on from NZ_CP025228.1 coordinate 555,243, forward strand.
GGCGAGGTGACCAGGGCGCGGGCGACGGCGACGCGTTGGGCCTGCCCGCCCGAGAGCTGGGTGGGCAGTTTGCGCTCGTGCTCGCCCAAGTCGAGGGCCGCCAGTTGGGTATGCGAGCGTTCCAGGGCCTCCCGGCGCGAGACGCCTGCCAGCAGCAGCGGCAGCGTCACGTTGTCCAGCGCCGACAGGTCCGGCAGGAGCTGACCGAACTGGAAGATGAAGCCGAACTCGGCCAGGCGCAGGCGGGCGCGGTCGGCCTCGCCCAGGGCGGCGACGTCGCGGCCGCCGTAGTGCACGTTGCCGGCGTTCGGCGTAAGCACTCCCGCCAGCACGTGCAGCAGCGTGGACTTGCCCGAGCCGGAGGGGCCGGTGATGGCCAGGACCTCGCCCGCGGCGATGTCGAGGTCGATGCCGCGCAGGGCGCGGGTGCTTCCGAAGGTGAGCTTCAGTCCGCGCGCCCGCATGATCACTTCGGGCGCCGATGCCGAGGCGGGTGAGGTGGTGGGTGAAGCGGCTCCTGATGGCGCCGCAGACGGTAGGGCTGAAACGGGTGCGGAGGATGAGTTTGAGGGTGCTGTACTCATGCCCGGACCTCCTGGCGCAGCTCGCTCAAGCGGGCGGCGGTCAGGTCGATCCAGCGCAGGTCGGCCTCCAGGTGGTACAGGGCGTGGTCGGCGATGAGGATCGTGTGCAGGTCGGCTCTCTCCTTGCGGCGGGTGATCTCGCGCATCCGGGCGGTGTGGGCGGCGCGCTGCAGGTCCAGGAGGCGCTCGGCGTCGTCGTCGAGCAGGAGGGCGATGATGGTCTTGGCGAACAGATCGGCCTGGATGGAGTCCGAGGGGACCTCGGGGCTGCGGATCCACTCCTCTACGGCGGCGCGCCCGCGTGCGGTGATCTCGTAGCGCTTGCGTTCCGGGCCGGCGCCCGCCTCTGCCCCGGTCTGGATGATCAGGCCGTCGCGCAGTAGGCGGGCGAGAGCTGCGTAGACCTGCCCGAAGGCGAGTGGCTTGGTGTCGGCGAACCAGCGGTCCCAGTGCGTTTTGAGGTCGTAGCCGTAGCCGGGGCCGGTGCCGAGTAGGCCGAGGAGCGTGAGGCGAGTATCCATGAACGGGACTATACACGCGAGGTATACTTGTGGTGTGTAGTTGAGGTGCGGCACGAGCGCTCCGCGCCCTTGGCATCGTGACGCACTGCTGGGTGGGCAACGCAGCTACCTGCCGTTACCCACCCAGCCTTGTAGATCGGCGTCTTCTTCTGGCGATGCGCGATGCTAGTGCGGGGTGGACGCCTCGTGCTCAGTGCCGGCGGGCCTGGTGTGAAGTGTCCTGCGCGCTTGTCCGATCGATTCCCCGATCCACCACGTGGCGATAAGTGCCAGGGGTGTTGCGGCCATCAGGGAGAAGTCGTTGCCCGCTAGTGCGAGCCGCGGCTCACCGGGCCATGCCGTCGCAGCGGCGAGGAGAACCGCGATGGTGAGGTTCCTGCCGGCGATTGCCCAGTTGACTGTCGACTGCCGCAGCGCCCCGAAGCAGCCGCACTCGTTGGCCAGTCTCCGCGTGACGGCCTGAGCGACCGCAGCGGCGAGGATGAGGTAAAAAGCGGCACCTGTCCAGGAGACGACTCTGGGCCACATGCCCAGGACCAGTGCTGTCCCCAGGACCAGTTCGGTGGCGGGCAATGTGACGGCGACGACGACCGCAACTGATCGAGGAGCCAGGCGATAACCTTCAACGACGCTGACGTTCTTCGCGAAAGTCTGGCGGTGTTTCCCCTGCGCGGCCGCAATGAGGATCGCACCCGCAAGAATTCTGACGACTCCGAATGCCCACGCCATGCTGGTCATCTCATTCTTTCGGAGACCTGTGCTCCTGTCTGGTCTCCCGACAGCAAAGTCGAGGTGATTGTCAGGACTCCGTTTTGTTGTGACGCCACCTTCTCGACAACGGAGTCGTCTGCGATGTCACCTTTGGCTCTTGCCCAGGTTCTCTGCCCCTTCGAGTCCTTACGCTCCTCGAACTCAAGGATGTTCGTCAGCGACTGTTGGTTCCAGTCGCGGTCGCGGTACGGGGCGGCATGGGCTGATGTCATCTCGGGGAAGAGGAACTGAATGAGACCGATAAGGCCCGCACCTCCAGCGGTTCCGATGAGGGTGCGCCGTGGCCACCTCCTACCTTGGGTGGTGTGAGGGCGATTGCGAAGACGGCTTTGTCTTGTCATGGTTGGTTCCTTTTGGTGCAGGGATTATCATAGCTGTCGCTAATGCAATCAACCCTGTTGTTAGGTTATCTCTTCTTTTGTGGCTGTGTCAAGCGACCGACGAGACTCATTTCAGATGCCCGCGAAAGTGGTTCGGTGCCTCATCCAGGTACTGTCCGCGAGAGTTGCGGATCGTGGTGGGCGTGCGGTGGTGGGTTGACTGGTGCGGGCCGGGGCGGAGATCGCTAGGAGGTACGCCTTGGCGTGAGCCGCTCCGCGGTGCCCCCCTCGAAGGGCGGGGGATGCTGGACGACGAGTGTGCGGTGATTGGTTGGATCCGGGAGGGTGCCGCACGTCGCCTGAGGTTGGCGCAGGCAGTTCGCCGCCACTCTACATCAACAGACCTCGGCGGTTGATCAGCCGTCCTTGGCGGGGGACTGCTGTACGGTTGCGCCGATGTGCCGGGCGATGGCTGCTTCGCACTCGGCGCGGTCGACCGGGCGGCAGCCCTTGGCCACCCACTCGGCGATTTTGGCGGGCTCCTCCCGGGCCAGGCGCAGCCCGCGCCGCAGCAGTACATGAACGGGCTTGCGGTGCTCGGCCAGATCGCGTCGCAGCCGGAACCACCAGGTCTGCAGGCGCGGACGGCGCAGCACCAGCGCGTCCGCGAGCACTCCCGCCTCTCGACACCGGTCAATGAGCTCCGCCGCGAACACGCCCTCGGCCACATAGGCGGGAACGGCGTCGACGTCAAGGGTGGTGTAGTCGACCGTGGCGTTGTCCTGAATGGAGTACACGGGCACGGTTGTGGACCCGGTGGCGCATAGGTCGAGAATCGCCGTCATGGCCCGGTCGGCGTCCCAGGAGGCAGAATCATCCCAGTCGATGGCATGCTGGGCCTCGGCGCGTGTGACGCCGTCGGCCCCCGAAATGGAGCCGTCCAGCAATGGCATACCCGGCTCGTCGCCGTCGCGATAGAAGTCGTCGAGCTTCAGGCGCCGAGCGCCTACACGGCGCAGCAGGGAGGTCTTGCCGGAGCCGGAAGGGCCGGTAAGCAAAATGACACGGGTGCTCACGGAACCCAAGGCTAGCCGCTGTGTAGGAGCGAAGTGGCCGAGCCGCCGTCGGAGTCGGGAATCGGATACTATCGCCGCGAAGGGCAAGCGTGAGGCAGCGTCATGGGCAACGTGCGAGAGGCTGAGACGAGTGAACTCCTTGGGCTGATCCGTCGTGGCGAGGCAACCACCCGGCCCGAGTTGCAGGATCGCCTACAACTGTCGCGCGTCACCCTGGGTAAGCGCCTGGATACCCTGCTCCGTGCGGGTCTGGTGGATGAGGCCGGTCAGGACGCCTCGACCGGCGGCAGGCCACGCACGGTGTTCCGGATCCGACCGGACTGCGGCGTGTTGCTGGCCGTCGACATCGGCAGTTCGCGCACCAATTTGGCGGTGACGGACTTCGCTGGAACGATCCTCATCCGCGACGGCCGACTGCTGGATCTGTCCGGCGGCCCGGGAGCGGTGTTGCCCTGGGTGCGTCATCGCCTAACGGAAATGCTTAAGGAGCTCGGCGCCACGGGCAGAGTCCTCGGCCTGGGAGTCTGCGTACCCGGCCCGGTCGATCCGGCGTCGGGGAGGCTGGCCCATCCAGCACTCATGCCCGGCTGGCACGGCGTCGATATCGCGGCGGAACTGTCGGGGGACTTCGACGGCGTTCCGGTGGCTGTGGGCAGCGATGTGCAGGTGGCCGCACTCGGCGAATACCGGATGCACTGGTCCAACTCCGACGACATCGTGCTGGTCAAAGCGGGGGAGGGGATCGCCGCGGCCGCCGTGATCAACGGCGTCGTGCGTACGGGCGCCACCGGAGCGGCCGGGGAGATCGGGCACGTGCAGATTCCGGAGGGCCGGCAGTGCCGCTGCGGGAGATTCGGCTGCCTGGAGTCGGTTGCCGGCGGCTGGTCCCTGCGGGAGCGTCTGAGCGAGGCCGGCTGGACCGTGGACAGCAGTGAGGAACTGGCCGGGCTCGCCCTGCGCGGGGATTCGCTGAGCATCGAACTGCTGGAGCGTTCGGCGTGGCTCGTGGGCCGCGCGTTGGCCCCGGTGGTTGCGGTCCTGAACCCCTGCGCAGTGGTGGTCGCCGGTGCGCTAGCCGACGGCGGAGCGGGGTACCTGGATCCGTTGCGTTCGGTGCTTGAGGCGATTGGGCCGCAGGAGGTGACTCGGCCGCTCGTCGTCGTGCCCGCGCAACTGGGGGCTGACGTCGGCGTGGTCGGGGCGGCCCTGCTGGTGCAGGATCTGCTCACCGACCCGGCGCACCTGGATCGGTTGATGTCGAGGGTGTCGTCGGAGAACAGCGACGGCGGTTTTGTAAAACTCTTTACATAACGGGTCTGTGGGCGGTATTGTCGTGGGCACCGGAACTCAACGGCCCCTATGCGAGAAGAGGCGACGATGGCTGTTCTCACTCTGTCCACCGCTTTACCGGACACTTCCTTCCGGCTCGACGTCGAGGCGGCCGACTGGCGCGATGCGCTGCGGCTCGCGGGGGAGGGACTGATCGCCTCCGGTGTGGCGACGCCTACGTACACCGAGGAGATGATCGCGGCCGTGGAGGAACACGGCCCCTACATCGTGATCGCGCCGGGGCTCGCCCTGGCTCACTCACGCCCCTCGCCGGCGGTGCTGCGCACGGGTATGAGCTGGGTGCGGCTGGTGCATCCGGTGGACTTCGGCAGCCCTAATGATCCGGTGCGACACATTATCGGCCTAGCGGCCAAGGGCGAGCAGGAGCACCTGGATGTCATGGCAGCGCTCGCCCGCGCCCTATCCGATCCCGTCTCACGATCCGAACTGGACCGTGTTCCCACCCCCGCGGCGTTGCGTGCGCTGCTCGACCCCGACTCCACCAACACCACTACCGAAACCTCTACCGGATTGGAAGAAGAATGAACATCACCTGCGTCTGTGGCATGGGCATCGGAACCTCGATGCTGCTGAAGATGAACGTTGAGCAGGCTGCGTCCTCCCTCGGCTTGGATGCGGAGGTCAGCACCGCCGATATCGGCACCGCCAAGGGCGCCGCCCAGAGCGCCGACCTGATTATCACCTCTGCCGAGTTGGCTGAGGAGCTCACGGGCCTGTCTACGCCGATCGCCGTCGTCCACAACTTCACCGACGTCTCTGAAATCGAGGCCGCTCTGAAGGAGAAGACGCAGTGAACGCGCTGGTCGCGGTACTCGACTTCATCAGCCAGGAGATCCTGAACGTTCCCGCTTACCTGATCGGCATAGTTGCCGCCGTCGGTCTGATCGCCCTGCGCAAGTCCGCCGGGCAGGTCATCGGCGGGGGACTGAAAGCCGCAATGGGCTACCTCATTCTCGGTGCGGGCGCCACCGTGGTGACGGCTTCGCTAGCCCCCTTCGGCGATCTCATCTTCCGGGTTACCGGGGCCCACGGCGTGGTTCCTACCAATGAGGTCATCACCGCACAGGCCGCAAGCGAGTACGGCACCACCTCCGCCTATTTGATTGTGCTCAGCTTCCTGATCATGCTGCTGCTGGCCAGGTTCACCCCGCTGAAGTACGTGTTCCTGACCGGGCACCACATGGTGTTCATGGCGACGCTGCTGGCCGTGGTCCTTTCGGTGGGTTTCGGCCCCGGGCATTCCGCCCTTGTGGTTGCGGTCGGCTCGGTGCTGATGGGCATCATCATGGTGGTGATGCCGGCCTTCGCCCAGCCGTACATGAACCGGGTGACCGGGGATGACAAGTTGGCCGTGGGCCACTTCAACACCGTCGGCTACGTGTTGGCGGGCGCGCTCGGCAGCGCCGTCGGCAAGCGCTCGCGCTCCACCGAGGACATGAAGTTCCCGCAGGGGCTGCGCTTTCTGCGCGACTCCATGGTCTCAACCACGCTGCTCATGCTGGTCCTGTACCTGGTGTTCGCCGTCTGGGGCATGATCGCCGTGCCCAAGGAGGAGCTGATGGGGGTCTTCGAGGGGGCGCAAACCTCAGACACCTACGGCTCCTACATCATGGCGGCCTTCGCCCAGGCGCTGCAGTTCGGAATCGGTGTCAGCATCATCCTGTACGGGGTGCGCATAATCCTGGGTGAACTGGTCCCCGCATTCCAGGGGATCGCCAACCGCGTGGTGCCCGGCGCCAAGCCCGCGCTCGACATTCCGATCGTCTTCCCCTTCGGGCCCAACGCCTCCCTGATCGGCTTCATCGCCTCCTTCGTGGGCGGGTTGGCGGCGCTGGCGCTGATCGCCGTCTGGTTCGGTCCCGCCTGGGGGATGGCGCTGATTCTGCCCGGTATGGTCCCGCACTTCTTCGACGGCGGTGGGGCAGGCGTGTTCGGCAATGCCACCGGCGGTCGCCGCGGCGCGATCCTGGGAGGCTTCGTCAACGGCATGCTCATCACCTTCCTACCCGCCGCGCTGCTGACCGTTATGGGGTCACTCGGTCTGGCCAATTCCACCTTCGGTGACGCCGACTTCGGCTGGTTCGGTTCGATTGTGGGGCTGCTTAGCCGTCTGGGCGCCGCGGGCGGCTCGCTGACCGCACTGGGATTCGGCGCGATCTTGTTCGCGGCCGCCTGGTGGTACCAGGTGCGGCTGGTGAACAACGGTTGGCTGCCCGCCTCCGAGCGGGCGGCACTGCAGGAAGCGAACAAGGCGGCGGCTACGGCCAGCTGACTGAGCGCAGCAGCCCGAATTCGACGTATCCGACGGGGCCCGGCGAACGTAGTCGCCGGGCCCCGTCATTTCGACCGAACTCGGTGGTTATTTCGACCGAACTCGGTGGTTATTTCGACCGAACTCGGTGGTTATTTCGACCGAACTCGGTGGTTATTTCGACCGAACTCGGTGGTTATTTCGACCGAACTCGGTGAAAGGGGGGCAGGTGATCACTCGGGCGAGCCGAGCAGGGCGCGCATGCGGGCGCGGGCGCCCTCGCGCTTTAGCGCCGCCAGCTCCTCGGTGTAGGCGGTGCGGAAGCGCTTGTCATCGACCAGGTCACCGAAGATCTCCCGGTTGCCGATGAAGCCGAGCTCATCGCCCGCCTCCTGCTTCTCTGCGAAGGGCCGCAGGTCGTCGGCCACCGGGATCGCCTCCCCGTTCTCGTCGGTGCCGAGCACCCCCAGCGACCAGGCGGCGCACATGGCCGCACCCAGGCGTACCGGGCCGTCGACCGTCAGGTTGTCGCGCACGGTCGGCAGCACGAACTTCGGCATGCCGGAGGGGCCGAACTGCGCCAGCCGCAGCAGCGTGTCCGCGATAGCCTCATTGGTGAAGCGCTCGAAGAGCGTGTCAATGTACTCATCCAGGTCGATGTCCGGCACCGGCAGCAGCCGCGGCCGCGCCTCGCGCTCCAGGTAGGCGCGCACCCAGGCGGCGATGTCGCCGTCGGCGGCGGCCGTGTGCGCGTACTCCATACCCAGCAGCCGCCCCCAGTGCGCCAGTCCCTGGTGGGAGGCGTTCAGCAGCCGCAGCTTCATCAGTTCGTAGGGGACGACGTCGTCGACCATCTGCACCCCGACCTCCTCGTACGGCGGGCGCCCGGCGGGGAACTCATCCTCCAGCACCCACTGGGTGAAGGGCTCGGCCACCACCGGCCAGGCGTCCTCAACGTTCAGCTCGGCGCGCACCTCCTCGACGTCGGCGGGGGTGGTCTGTGGGGTGATGCGGTCGACCATGCAGTTGGGGAAGGCGACATTGGCGTCGATCCAGTCGGCCAGCTCCGGGTCACACAGGCGTGCCTGGGCCACGACGGCGGTGCGGGCGATCTTGCCGTTTCCGGGCAGATTGTCGCAGCTCATCACGGTGAAGGGAGCGACCCCGGCCTCGCGGCGCAGTCGCAGGGCCTCCACGATGTAGCCGAAGGAGGTCTCCGGCTCGTGGGGGTTGGCGGCGTCGTGGGCGGCTCCGGGGGTGTCGGGAAGGAAGGCGCCGGTGGCGTCGTCGATGTTGTATCCGCCCTCGGTGACGGTTAGGGAGACGATCCGAGTGGTGGGCGCGGTCATCACCTCCAGCACACCGGCGCGGTCCTCGGGTGCGAAGCGGTAGTCGCAGATGGAGCCGATGATCGCCGGCTCGTGGTGACCGTCGGGGTGCTTGAGGGTCAGGCTGTACAGGAAGTCCTGCCCGGTCAGGGCGTCACGCATGCGGGCGTCCTGGGGCAGCAGGCCCACCCCGCAGATGCCCCAGTCCAAGGCCTTGCCATCTCGCATCAGGCGGTCGAGGTACATGGCCTGGTGGGCGCGGTGGAAGCCGCCCACACCCATGTGGACGATGCCGATGGTGATGGCGGAACGGTCGTAGGTGGGGGCGAGGGGGGAGGCGGCGAGTGTGGTGGTCATAATGGACATCCTTGTCTTGAATCGGTTGTGGCAGTGCGGAAATCGGCTGGCTTGTGCGGTCGGCGTCGGCCGGGGGCGGGCCGGGGCGCTGCGGTGCCCCGCCCCGCCATCGGTCCATGCTCGCGTGAAATGATCAGGCGGTGACCGCCTCCTTGGAGTTGTCGGCGTTGTCTAGGTCGTCATAGCTTTCCAGGATGCGGGCGTTGCCGGGCAGCTTCAAGGCGAAGCACAGGAAGAAGGAGACCACGTAGATCCCCGCCAGTGCCATGGCCACCCACAGGTAGCCGGAGGCGGTGGTCTCGTCCCCCATCAGCAGGGTGACGATGGCGGGACCAACGAAGGCGCCCAGGCCAGCACCGAGGTTCAGGATCGCCAGCGCGTTGCCGGTCTCGCCGTGGGCGTGGGCCGTGATCAGCGGCGTGGTGGGCACGTGGGCGCTGAGCCCGATACCGACCGCGGAGGTACCCAGGGCGATCAGGAAGAAGTTCGGGCCCGCAATGATCGGGATCAGGTAGATGTAGGCCAGTGCTGCCGCCGTGATGGGGGTGGCGAACCACTGCAGGGTGTTGCGCCAGCCCAGCTTGTCCCCGACCACACCCCAGAACACATCGCCGATAATGGCCACGAAACCGAAGATGGAGAACTCCAGGATCGCCTGGGACTCCGGCATGCCGTAGACCTTGTGCAGGTAGACCACGTAGTAGGCCTGCATGCCGTACTGGCCGGAGAGGTTGATGACCTTCACGATGCCGCCTATGGAGACCTTCGGGTAGCGCCACAGCACGGAGACGGCCGAGCCGACGGACTGGGCCACCGACTTGCCGCGGGTCTGTGCTGAAGAGGGGTGCAGCCGCAGGAACAGCATGCCGATGGTGCCGCCGATGGCTGCCAGAATCCAGCCGAGCCACAGGGTGGCGATGTGACCGATGTGCGGCAGCAGCAGGCTGGAGAAGTAGGAGCCGAGCAGCTGCATGCCGAAGCTGAAGGCGAACCAGAACCAGCCGGAGACCGAGGACTGCCGGGCCGGCGGGGTCACCATCATGGTCCAGGTCAGGAACCCGTAGGCGAACATGGGGTAGCCGAAGCCGCGCATACCGTAGAACAACAGCAGCAGCGGCAGGTTGTGACTGGGCAGGCCCACTGCGATGAACAGGGCGTCGAAGATCAGGAAGGAGACCAGTCCGATCAGCATCACCCGGCGGCAGCCGATCGCGTCGCACAGGGCGCCAGATAGGAATGCCGCGATGGCCACCACCACGCCGTAGGAGGTGACGATCATTGAGGCGTGGGAGACGGAGAAGCCGATGGCGTCGCTGGACAGGTAGTTGGTGATCCACACCGCCTCAATACCGTCACCGATCACGAAGATGATGACTGCCAGGAACCCGGTGGCGAGGTTGGTGGGGAATCCGGTCTTCTGTATGGCTGCTATGAGCCGGTTGGAGGATGGCATCGTTGCTCGATCACCTTGTCGTTACTCAGGGCCGGCGTCCTTCGCCGGTGGGACCAGTTTGCGGCCGGGCACTGACCGCCCCGGTGACCGATTGGGGGTCTGACGGTTGCCGGTTTCTGGCGCCGAGAACTCCCAGACGGCGCGGTTCAGGATGACCGAAAGGGGACGGCGGTTACCGAAGTCGGGTACGTCGGTGACCGTTTCGGGGCTCTTTCGGTTTAAGGGCGTGGTGGTGGGTGGTCGCGGGCGCCGTCGGCGCCTGGCCGTGTCCCCAACTCAGACCCGGTCGACCAGCGGGCCCAGGGCCTCCAGCCGCCTTGCAGTGGCCCCGCGCAGCTCTTTGCCGGTGATGATGCGCTCCAGGGAGCGCACGTGTCCGAAGCGCACGAAGGTGGAATGCCCGAACTTGGAGTGATTGCCGACGAGTATTGCGTGACGGGCCACGGTCAGGGCCATTTCCTTGACGGCCGCCACCGCCGGGTCCGGGGTGGTCAGCCAACCGTCGTCGGTGACCCCGTTGGCACCTATGAACACCAGGTCCGGCTCCATCCGCTCCAGCATGGCGGTGGCCCAGCGATCCACTGCACCTAGAGTCTTCGGTCGTACTCGGCCGCCGACGGAGATCACGGTGTAACGGGGCCGTTCGGCGAGTTCCATTGCCGTGGGCAGGGAGGTGGTCACCACGGTGAGGGGGCGGTCCGCCGGCAGGGCACGCCCCACCAGCAGCGGCTGGTTGCCCTCGTCCAGGAAGACCGTTTCCGCATGCCCCAGGCAGTCGGCGGCCGCCCTGGCGATGCGATCCTTCTCATCGACGTGGTGGGAGGAACGGAATGCCTGACTGGTCTCATAGGTGGAGGACTCCGCAGCGGTCACCCGCCCGTAGGAGCGGATGATGCGCCCGCTGGACTCCAGCTGGCGCAGATCACGCCGGATGGTTTCCACGGAGACCCCGAAGAGCTCCGGCAGCGCCGAGACATCCATCTCACCGCGCTCTCGCAGTTGCGCAATGAGCGCCTCCCGGCGCGACCGGGTGTCGGTGTACGCCGCTGGCGACGCCGCGGACTCGGAGCCCGTCATTGCTGTTGCCGCCTCACCTTGAAGCTCCACGTGCGGCACCACCGCCGGGACTTCAGTGGGCGATTACCACGCCCAGGTTGCGCGGGCCGTGCACGCCATTGACGCGCACCAACTCGATGTCTGAGGTGGCCGAGCCGCCGGCGATCCAGGTGGTGGGGCGCGTGGGGTTCTGGCCGAGCACGTCCACGGCCTGCGGCACCGTGGGCATGATCATCTCCCGCTCCAGAACTACCACGTGCTTGTCCGGCACGAGTGTGATGGCGCGCCTGCCCTGATCGGGTTCACCGTCTAGGCAGATCGTTCCGGACATGGAGATGCCCACCCGCGAGCAGGTGACGACGGCGTCGATCTGGTCCAGTTCGAGGGTTGGGATCGGCTCCTGCCGGGAGTCCTCCCGCACCGTGCGCCCGCGACGGGCCGCAGCTTCCTTGTAGGCCTGCGGCAGCCCCGCGGGGACGACGACGCTGCGCGCATCGCCGAGCAACTCGTCGATGCCGTCCAGGATGGCGGCGTCCTTGGGTGCGCGCACCACCTTGGCGGAGTAGTCCTCGAGTTTTTCGACCATGTCGGCGACCACGGGCTGCGAGCCGGGGGCGTCGGTGCCGACCCGAAGGTAGTTGCGGGGAATATCCCGCACCGGCCGACCCTGCTGGGAGCGGGAGATGGCCTCGCGGGCGCGGGCGAGGATTGCGGTCTTGGCGTCCATCAGCGGTTCTCCTTGGTGGCGGTGGACTGGGCGGCGCCTAGGCCCGACCGGGCCGGGGTGATGCCCTCGGGGTGGGTGCGCTTCCACCATTGTCGCAGTGATTCCTTCGGGGCGACGGGCAGGTCACGTGAGCGCGTCCACAGGGAGGCGGGGAACGGCAGTGCGCCGATCCGGCCGTCGCGTCCTATCAGGCGGGTGGCTTTGACCCCTTCGGTGGCGGCCAGCCAGGCCTTGCCGTTGGACATCACCGGGGTGGCGGCGTTCATGGCCACGTCCCACATGTCCGGCACCAGGCGCCGTTTGACGTCCACGCTGCGGGCGCGCAGGTGAATGAGGATGGTGGGGATGTCGATCTTGACCGGGCATACCTCCGCGCAGGCCCCGCACAGGGAGGAGGCGAAGGGCAGGGTGTGGACCGGATCGTCGTCGGCCAGCCCCTGGGTGAGCTGGGGGGTGAGAATCGAGCCGATCGGGCCGGGGTAGACCGAGCCGTAGGCGTGCCCGCCGGTGTGCTGGTAGACGGGGCAGATGTTCATGCACGAGCCGCAGCGGATGCAGGCCAGCGCCTGCCGGCCGATCGGGTCGGTGAGCACCTTGGTGCGGCCGTTGTCCATCAAGATTAGGTGGAACTCCTGGGGGCCGTCGCCGGGGGTGACACCCGTCCACATGGAGGTGTAGGGGTTCATGCGCTCGCCGGTGGCGGAGCGGGGCAGCAGCTGGGCGAAGATCTCGGCGTCCTGGTAGCGGGGGACCAGCTTCTCAATGCCCATCAGCGTGATCAGCGTGTCCGGCAGTGTCAGGCACATGCGGCCGTTGCCCTCGGATTCAAAGATGGAGACGGTGCCGGTTTCGGCGATACCCATGTTGGTGCCGGAGATCGCCACGGAAGCGTGCAGGAACTTCCTGCGCAGGTGTGCGCGCGCGGCTCCGGCCAGTTCCTCCGGCTTGTCCGAAAGGTCCTCGGGGGCGTCTCCCATGCGGTCCAGGAAGATGCCGCGCACCTCGGAGCGGTTGCGGTGGATCGCCGGGACCACAATGTGAGAGGGCATGTCGTCGGCGAGTTGGACGATCATCTCCGCCAGGTCGGTCTCGTGGGCGGTGATGCCCTCATCGGCCAGGTACTCGTTGAGATTGGTCTCCTGGGTGGCCATGGACTTGACCTTGACGACGTCGTCGATGCCCTTGGACTTGATGATGTCGGCGACGATGCGGTTGGCCTCGGCGGCGTCACGGGCCCAGTGGACGATGCCGCCGTGGGCGGTCACATTGGCCTCGAACTGTTCCAGGAGTTCGGGCAGGCGGGAGGCGACCTCGAATTTGACGGCCTCAGCGGCCTCCCGTAGGTCCTCCCAGTCCGGCATCTCGTCCACGCGCAGCTGCCGCTTGTTGCGGATGGTGCGGGTGGCGTGGCCCAGGTTGCGGCGCATCTGGGTGTTGGCGAGGGTCTTGTGGGCGCCCTCGGGGAAGGTGTGACCCCAGCGCAGAGTGTCCTGCGGAACTTCAACGTTGGTGCGCCAGCCGCCGGTGTGGGGCTGTTCTTCTGGGGATGCGGCGGGCATACCGAGAAATGTCTGGGATGTCTGGGTCATTTGAGTCGTCACAACCTCACCTGGTCGTTGCTGGGCTGGAAGGAGACATGGCCTTCGAAGGGGGCCTCCTTGGTGGAGGCGAGGATCTCCGCCAGGTGCATGACGCGCACGCCGGAGTTGACGCGTGACAGGGCCCCGCCGATGTTCATCAGGCAGGAGTAGTCGCCGGTGCACAGCACCTCGGCGCCGGTGGACATGACGTTGGCGGCCTTGTCCGCAACCATGGCAGTGGAAGTGTCGGAGTTCTTGATGGAGAAGGTGCCGCCGAATCCGCAGCAGACGTTCTCATCGGGCAGATCAATGAGGGTTAGTCCCTCGACTGCCCGCAACAGCCGGTAGGGGCGATCTCCGACGCGTGCCACCCGCATGGAGTGACAGGTGGGGTGGTAGGTGACGGTGTGCGGGAAGTAGGCGCCCACATCCTCAAGTCCGAGTACGTCAATGAGGAATTCGGAGATGTCGTAGGTGTAGGGGCTCAGAGCATCCACCCGCTTGACCAGGGCGGAGTCACCCACGTGCTCGGCCACGAGCCGCTGCTCGTGGCGGGCGGCGCCGGCGCAGGATCCGGAGGGGACCACCACGGCATCCCACTCCCCATCCAGGACCGGCTCGAAGGTTTTGACATGGTTCTCCACGATGGCGGCGGCCTGTTTGAAGTAGCCGGTGTTGGCGTGCATCTGGCCGCAGCACGCCTGCCCCTGGGGGAAGACGACCTCGTGACCGAGCCGCTCAAGAATAGTGACGGTGGCCTGTGCGGCCTGAGGGAACATCGTGTCGGCCAGACACGTGGCGAATAGTGCGATGCGCAAGGGGCTTGGTCCTTCCTCCACGGCGGCTTTGGCGCTTCCGTAAACAGGTTAGGGCAGTGACACTGCCGTCTCCACCGCCTGCTGCCCCCGCCTACAACCCCGCTGGGAGAACACTGAAATCATGCGAAAAACTCGCTTCGTCGCGCAGGGGCGTGAGGTCTGTTCGAGCGGCGGAGCGGGCGCGTCGCGGGTCACATTGCGCAAGCCTAGGCTTCGGTTTTACTCGCTGGCCCCCAGGCAGGGCCGTTGGCGGCTCGCCCAGAACTTCTGCGCCGCAACCACCGCCTGGCCCCCAGGCAGGGCCGTTGGACCCGAGGCGGCCGGACATTAGGACATGGGTGCCGGGGTCAGTTGCCGCCTTGTGAGTCGTCAAACTTAGGCGCCCCGCGTGATCGGGGTCGGTCGAGAGGTGCTACGGCGTCAGGAGTAGTGCCCCGTGCCGACCAGGACCACGAGCTCGCAGTCGGTGGACAGCGCCAACTCATCCACGGTGAATCGCTCCGAGCCTCCCACGAGGTCGGCGTTCTCGGTGTCGAGAATCCGGTTGGCGTCCTCTTCTGGGACGGTGATGAAGCTGCATTCCTGGGGGACGTACTGGTGCAGGTCGGGGTGGACCGGTGGCAAGAGGGCCGGGGGATTGGTGGCGGCCTCGTCCAGCGCCTCACTGGTGGCCTGATCGACTTCGATGACGGCGTGGAACCAGTAGGGCCGGTCTGGCTCCGGCAGTCGGGACTCGTTCTTATTGACCCTCTCTTGCATGACCAAGTGCACGCCTGTGGCACCCATGGCCGGCATACGGCTGGTGACCGAGTCCAGCGAAGTTCGGATGTCCAGTTGTTTGGGAACGTACTGCGTGAACTCGGCGAAGCGTTCGTCTTCCTGGCCATCCTGTCCACGGAAGGGGAGCACGGAGCATCCGGCAAGAACCAGTGCTATGCAGGCGGTTGCTGCGGCGATCAACTTGTGGGGCATGGGCTTCCTCATGTCTCTGTCCTCATTTGTTGTCTGGTTACCGGGTGATGAAACGGCGCACATAAATCGTCCGCCCTGCAAGTGCTGCAATCGGCGGCTGCAGAGAGACGGTGTCGGTTCGAAGCCGGCCGGTTGCCATCTACTTGTTCTCCTCAGTACTCTCGACCGTCGGGGTAACGGTTGACCTTGTCGTCGCCGCCAGGCTCGTGGCGGGGGTAACGGCCACCGCCGTTGTCCCACCCACCCCGCCAGTCCTCGGCGGCTAGGGATTGAACGCTGGTGATTCCGTCGGCAACATCCTTTACCGTGCGCGCTTGAGAGGCCAGACCGCGAGCTGCCTGGAAGTACGGTTCCGGCGTGAAGGATTTGGCTGCTGTCAGTGTGATCGTCACGGCTTCATTCCCCGTGTACGCATAAGGCGTCTTGCGGAGGCTGCTATTTCTTCTTCCGTGGTTGCGAAGGCGCTGGAAGTCTTCCTTACGCCATCTGCTGCGGTTTTAATTTGTTGACTCAGGGTGTTTTGAGTAATCGCCAGCTCCTTGAGGGTGGCATTGAAGGCTTCGGGGAATCCCGCAGTGGCGTCCTGTGGGGGCACTGACCAGTCGGTCGGAGACGTGGAAAGGCTAGCTTGTTCTCCATCCAAGCGCGAGGCGATGGCTGACAGTACATCGAAGCGGACGATGAGGTCGTATAGCACGTGCGTAGCCTAACCCGGGCGTGCTAGCTGAGTCGGGCGGCGTCGTCGTTAGAGACATAGCTAACCGACTTAGGGTGCTTAATATGCAGGTTGTTAATCTGGTTGCTACTGTACCGGCATGTAGGTGCCCAGCCAGCCCTGGGAGGCGGCCAGCACCAGGCAGCAAAGGATCAGCAGCAGGCCGATGGAGTAGGGGGCGGCCTTCTTGAGGATCTCCGCGTCCGTGCCGGGGGCGTCCACCGCAGTGGTGACTACGGCCAGGTTCTGCGGGGAGACGATCTTGCCCAGTCCGCCACCGATGGTGTTGGCTGCTAGCAGGATGCGCGGGTCCAGGTGCGCCTGCGCAGCGGCGGTGGCCTGCAGGTTGGCGAACAGTGCCCCGGCGCTGGTGGCCGAACCGGCCACCGCAGTGCCGATCCAACCCAGTACTGGGGAGAGGAAGGCGAAGGCGGCGCCGGTGGTGGCCAGCGCGGCGCCCACGGCCGTGGTCTGGCCGGAGAAGTTCATGACGTAGGCCAGTGCCATGACGGAGGCGATGGTCAGGATGGACATGCGCAGCGTGTAGATGGTGCGCGGCAACACCGCGAACATGGCGCCGACGGAGGTTTGGAAGCGGCCCCCTGAGGAGCGAGTGCCGTAGACGACGCATACGATCACCGCCGTGAGCAGGATCCAGGTGCCCGGGTTGGACAGGGTCTGCAGGTTGTAGACCGCGGAGGTTGAGGCCTCGCCATCGGCGGTGAGCAGGTTCCCGTACACCCCCGGCCACGGGATCTTGATGTCGGTGCCGGACAGGACGGCGGACAGATCCACGCCCAGTTTCCACAGCTTAGTGATGGCGATGATGACCACCACCAGTACGTAGGGCAGCAACGACAGGACGACGCGCTCGCGGTCGGGCTTGTCCGCGGCGGCGACCTCGGAGTGGTACTCCTCCGGCGTGCTCGGCGTCCATGCCAGCAAGAACAGGTAGCAGGCGGCGAAGGCCAGCAGTGCCCCCACCACGGAGGTCAGCTCGTAGGAGACGCCGGAGGTAACGAAGTGGCCGGCACCTGCTGCGATTCCGGCCACCAGGGCCAGCGGCCACAGCTGCCGCACACCGCGGGCGCCGTCGAGGATGAACAGCAGCAGGAAGGGCACCAGTACACAGATGAGGGAGGTTATGTGGCCCATGTTCTGGGCCACGGACACCGGGTCCTCACCGCCCAGGTTAGCGGCCGTGGTCACCGGGATGGACATGGCGCCGAAGCCCACGTAGATGCCATTGCCCACGATGGTGGCGATCGCGGCCTTAAGCTTGTTCACGCCCAGGGTCACCAGCATGGCGGCGGTGATGGCCACCGGTGCGCCGAATCCAGCCAGCCCCTCCAGCAGGCCGCAGAAGCAGAAGGCCACGATCAGGGCCTGGGCGCGCTGATCACCCTTGCCGATTGTGTTGAACACGGCCTTGAGGTCCTGGCTGCGGCCGGAGGTCTCGGTAAGGTTGTAAAGCCAGACGGCGGCAATGATGATGTAGATGATCGGCACAAATCCCATGGCCAGGCCCTGGGTGGCCGACAGTGCCGTCATCGCCACCGGCATGTGGAAGGCGACGACGGCGATCACGGCCGACATCGCCAGGGCGATGAGCGCGCACCAGTGCGTGGCGACCTTGAAGGCCCCCATGAGTATGAAGAACGCGATCAGCGGCAGCAGGCCGATGATCGCGGTGATGAAGACATTGCCGCCGACGGCGGTCGTCGAGGGCGTGAAGGCCGTGGCGAGCAGTGGGGCTGTAAGCATCATGGTGGGTTCCGGGCTGGTCGGGGGCATCGGCTTGGAGGTCGGGGCCGCGGCGGTGATCGTCGCGGTCGCGACATGTGCATCATCTCATCTTTTCGCCGCCGATGCGTGAGCGTCGAAGGATTTGCCTACAGGTGGGGTGAGTGTGCCGGCGGCGGGTAGACGGCCATGGCCTCGGACGCGCGGGCGTCAAGGCTTGGGCCGGGTGCTCGCGCACTCAGTCCGGGTTTCAATGCTCTCCAACACCAGCCGACGCAGCCAGCGCTCGGCGGGACTGAGCCTTTCGCTGGTCCTGGTGTAAACCGATACGGGAGGGCTGTCGATCGGCCAGGGGAGCTCATGAAGCGCTAGTTCGTGGCGCTGGGCGTAGACCTCGCCCACGTGGCGCGGCAGAAGGGCTACGAGATCGGAGGACTCCACGATCAGCGGAACCGCCGCATAACTGTCCACCCACATGGTGACGGAGTCGAGCAAGCCACGGCGGTCGAGGGCCTGGTTGGGGTAAATGTGTCCTCCGTGCGCCGCAACCCTGACGAAGCGCCGGTCGGCGAACATCATGGTGCTGGTATGCGGCAGGGGGTGATGGAGCGAGGTGACGGCCACGTAGGTGACGGGCAGTACGGGGGTGCGCCAAAGGTACTCGGTGGGCAGCACCGACACGGAGATCGACAGATCCACGGCGCCTCGCCCCGGCCGGACAGCACGGCCTTTGCCGACGCCGATGCTCTTCGCAGCGCCCTGTTGGAGGCGCCTTCAATCGGCTATTCCACCGGCCCCTCCGGTCGGGCGCTGGAGTCCATGATCGACGGGTGGGGACTGAGGCCCGCACTGGACGACAGGTTGGTGCGGGCGCCCGCAGGGGTGCCCGTGGCCGAACTGATCGCCTCCGGAGCGGTGTCCCTCGGATTCCAGCAGAGAAGCGAGTTCATGGGGGCGTGCGGTGTGAAGGTGCTCGGAGCCTTGCCAGCCGATTGTGCGGTCAAGTCCGTGTTCTCGATGGGAACGGCCGCACCGGACCCGATCGGCCGGGTGGCGGGCCGCTTGTTCCCCAACGACGTAGAACGGTAATGCAATGAAATCTCAAATGATCAAGCTGGGAGCGTGCATGGCGCTTGTCGTCATTGCGCTTCTCCTGCCCGCTCCGGCGGGGGCTGCCCCCCATCGGCTGGAGGGTTTTCGCTCTCTGCCTCGGCGTGATGGCCGCATTCATGTTGCGGCCGGTCCCGGCGCCGGTGACGTTTCTCCAACGCCGCCCGCACTGGTGGGATCACCTATCCGATCATGCGTAGCGTGGCTTCTGTGCTCGATTCCGATCCCGGCCCCAAAGGCGGGCGAATCGGCCGATACCTGACAATGACCACCTATTACGCCAGCTTCGCCACCTCGACGATCTTCTTAACTGCGATCGCCTTCCTCCCGCTCACCGTACAGGTCATCGCAGAGGGGCTGGGGGTGACTCCGCTGCCGTGGCTTCTGACCCTGCTCGGCCTCATACTCGTGGTCATAGCGAGCCGCTACTTGTTCGCGTCCGGCCTGCCCTAGTGGAAGCTTCTTGGCTTGTACTGACTCCTTGGCTTGTACTGACTCCGGCACGGCATAGTCACCCGGTGCTTCTTCCACGCGGGTGCGCTTCGGACATCCAGGGGCGAGCGCGGGCGCGTCCTCAAACCGGAAGAGCAGGAAATCGGCCCCGCAGCTATGGCTGCGGGGCCGAATCTCATGGACGGCTAGCACTCACGGCGGGTGCAGCCGCCGCCCAGGCTCACTTCACGTCGTCGTCAACCCAGTCGAGGGTGCGGGTGACGGCCTTCTTCCACAGCCGGTAGGTGCGGTCGCGCTCGGCGGCGTCCATCGACGGCGTCCAGCGCTTGCCCTCCTGCCAGTTGGCCACGACGTCCTCGGTGCCATTCCAGAAGCCCACCGCAATGCCGGCGGCGTAGGCGGCCCCCAGCGCGGTGGTCTCGGCCACCACGGGCTGGATCACGTCGACGCCGCACAGGTCGGCCTGGAACTGCATGACCAGGTCGTCGTTAGTCATGCCGCCGTCGACCTTGAGCTCCTTGAGCGGAACTCCGGCGTCGGCGTTGATCGCGTCGAGCAACTCGGCGGACTGGAAGGCGGTGGACTCCTCCACGGCGCGGGCAATGTGCCCCTTGGTGGCGTAGCGGGTCAGACCCACGATCGCGCCGCGGGCGTCGTCGCGCCAGTAGGGGGCGAACAGGCCGGAGAAGGCCGGCACGAAGTACACCCCGCCGTTGTCCTCCACCGTGCGCGCCAGCGCCTGGATGTCGCTGGACTTTTCGATCATGCCGAGGTTGTCGCGCAGCCACTGCACCAGGGAGCCCGCCACCGCGATGGAACCCTCCAGCGCGTATACCGGCTTGGCGTCACCGAGCTGGTACAGCACCGTGGTCAGCAGGCCGTTCTTCGAGAAGACGGGCTCCTCACCGGTGTTCATCAGCATGAAACAGCCGGTGCCGTAGGTGTTCTTCGCGGTGCCGACCTCGAAGCAGGCCTGGCCGAAGGTGGCCGCCTGCTGGTCGCCGAGAATGCCGGAGATCGGGGTGTCGATCAGCAGGCCGTTCTTGCGGCCGTAGCCGTAGACCTCGGAGGAGGACTTGATCTGGGGGAGCATCGACATCGGAATGCCGAAGTCCGCGCAGATGTCCTCGCGCCACTGCAGGGTGCGCACATCCATCAGCAGCGTGCGGGAGGCGTTGGTGACGTCGGTGACGTGCACGCCGCCGTTGACGCCGCCGGTCAGATTCCACACCACCCAAGTGTCCGGCGTGCCGAACAGCAGGTCCCCGGCCTCTGCCTTCTCACGGGCCCCGGGCACATTGTCCAGGATCCACTTCACCTTGGTGGCCGAGGGGTAGGTGGAGATGTTCTCACCGGTGATCTGGCGGTAGCGCTCGGTGCCCAGCGGGTCGCCGGCGGCGATCTCACGGGCGATCGCGGCGGTGCGGGTGTCCTGCCAGACGATGGCGTTGTAGACCGGCTCCCCGGTGTTCTTGTCCCACACGATGGTGGTCTCACGCTGGTTGGTGATGCCGACGGCGGCCAGGGAGTGGCGGTTGATCTCAGCCTTCTGCAGTGCCTGGGCGACCACGGCGCGCACCGACTCCCAGATCTCCACCGGGTCGTGCTCGACCCAGCCGGGGTTGGGGAAGATCTGGGTGAACTCCTGCTGGCCGATGGATACGACTTCGCCAGAGTGGTTGAAGACGATTGCGCGGGAGGAGGTGGTGCCCTGGTCGATCGCCAGAACGTACTTCTCGGTCTCGGTTGCTTCGGTCATGGGCGAGTTCCTTTCACTTCATTGTGGTTGGGGCCGGGATCAGAACAGGCCGGCCAGGTTCGGAATGAGCAGTGCCGCGGCCACGGCACCGATGAGCGGGCCCACCACCGGCACCCAGGAGTAGGCCCAGTCAGCCGAGCCCTTGCCGGGGATCGGCAGGATGGCGTAGGCGATGCGCGGGCCCAGATCGCGGGCCGGGTTGATGGCGTAGCCGGTGGGGCCACCGAGCGACAGGCCGATGGCGACGATCACGAAGGCCACGGCCAGCGGACCCAGTTCGGAGGGCGACTTGCCGTTGTAGAGCACCCAGGCCACCAGGGTGAAGGTCGCAATGGCCTCGGTGACCACATTCCAGCCGTAGGAGCGGATGCCGGGGCCGGTGGAGAAGCAGCCGAGCTTGGCGTCGGCGGGCGCCTTCTCATCGAAGTGCTTCTTGTAGGCGAGCCAGGCGCAAACGGCACCGGCGATGGCACCCAGCATCTGAGCCAGGATGTAGACGCAGATGTTGGTGGTCGTTGCCGGCACATCGGTGGCCAGGTCGTTGCCCGCCACGGCCAGACCGATGGTGACTGCCGGGTTCAGGTGGCCGCCGGTGGCGTAGGCGGCGTAGACGCCCATGAACACCGCCATACCCCATCCGAAGGCGATGACGATCCAGCCGGAGCCTTGGGCCTTGGACTTGGGGAGATTGACGGCGGCGCAGACACCGGCGCCGAATAGGATGAGAATCAAGGTCCCCAAGAACTCCGAGAGGAAGATCTGGGCAAGAGTCATGGCCTGCTCACTTTCTGCACGACTACGTGCTCAATGCGTAGGGCGAGCGGCCAACGGCCGTTCGCGTCACACCAATGCCCGGGTGAAGCATGGCTGCGCCCGAACAGGTCTGAAAGTACTCGAGGTCGTGGAGGGGAGTGGTACACCACCAACACCCATATGCGTAGTTGAGGCTGTGCTAAATCGCCGATTTGGCGTCTTCATCGGGGAAAGTGCCGCTCGGCAGGACCGTGGTGGGAAATAGGTGCGAGTTTTCCCTATAGGGGGTGAACGTTTGAGCATCGGGCGTGCACGAGCTCTCCGCGGAGTGTAGTCATGGATGCGAAAGCGTAGCCATGCGGCGCCTCGACCCGACCGGGACGCCGTCGGGGTGAAACCCGCCCCGCCGAGGCGGACGAGGAGGTCCTTCAAGTGAGAGCCATGAGTGCCGACGTCGTCGTCATCGGTGGCGGTGCTACCGGAGTCGGCGTCGCCCGCGACGCGGCCATGCGGGGCCTGCGCGTGGTGCTGCTGGAGCGGGCCGACCTCGCCCAGGGGACCTCGGGGCGCTTCCACGGGCTGCTGCACTCCGGTGCCCGCTACGTCGTGTCCGATCCCGGCTCTGCTCGCGAATGCGCCGAGGAGAATGCGATCGTCTCCCGCATCCACGCCGACGCCGTCGAACGCACCGGCGGCATGTTCGTGGTCACCCCCGAGGATGACCTGGACTACTCCGAGCGCTTCGTGACGGCCGCCGAGCAGACCGGGGTCGCCTGCGAGGAATTGAGCCCGACGGAAGCACTGCGCCTGGAGCCCCGGCTTAATCCCGGTATTAAGCGCGCCTTCGCCGTCAACGACGCTGCCGTGGACGGCTGGCAGATGGTGTGGGGCGCTGCCCGCTCCGCCCGGGAGCACGGCGCCACCGTCCTGACCTACCACGAGGTCACCGACCTGGTGGTGGAGGGGGAGGGGCAGGAGCGCCGCGTCGTCGCCGTGCGCGCCCGCGGGCTCAAAACCGGCGAGGACTTGAGCATCTCCTGCGCCATGGTGGTAAACGCCGCCGGCCCCTGGGGCGGACGCCTGACCGCCATGGCCGGCTCACAGGCCATCGAGATTGTCGCCGGTGCCGGCATCATGATTGCCGTCAACCACCGCGTGGTCAACCACGTTATCAACCGCTGCGTCTACCCCGCCGACGGCGACATCCTCGTCCCCGACCACACGGTCTCCATCATCGGCACCACCGACAGCCGGATCCCCGACCCCGACCACATCCCGATTCCCCGCCAAGAGGTCGCCCAGATGCTCGACGCCGGTGAGGCGCTCATACCGGGCTTCCGGCAGGCGCGGCTGGTGCACGCCTGGGCGGGCGCCCGCCCGCTGGTACGCGACAAGCGGGTCGCCGGTACCGACACTCGCCACATGAGCCGCTCCATGACCGTGCTGCGCCACAGCCAGGCCGAGGGCCTGGGCGGGCTGATCACGGTGGCCGGTGGCAAGCTCACCACCTACCGGCTGATGGCCAAGAACACCGTCGACGCCGTCTGCGCCGAGCTGGGCGTCGAACGGCCCTGCACCACCGACACCGAGGCCGTCCCCGGCTCTGAGCACGGCCGCAGCTACCACGTGACCCACCGGCTGGCCGCCCGTGAGCAGGACCGACTAGAGAATCAGACCGTCTGCGAATGCGAGTTGGTCACCCGCAAGATGCTCACCGACCTGATGGATGAGCAACCCGACGCCTCCTTCGACGACCTGCGCCGTCAGTTGCGCATCGGCATGGGGCCGTGCCAGGGCGGGTTCTGCGCCGCCCGCGTGGCCGGCGTGCACGCCTGCCACGGCCGCGCCGACGCCGCGGAGGCCACCGAGCTGCTGCGCACCTTCCTGCGGCACCGCTGGATCGGTTTGTGGTCGATCCTGCACGGCGAGCAGGTGCGCGAGGCGGCACTGGACTTTTGGATGCTGCAGGGCACCCTCGACGTCGAGGACCTGCCCACCGCTGCACCCCCAGCCGCGGCGGCCACCCCGATCGCGGACGCCGAGGACGGCGAGCAGGACCCCGCGGAATTCGCGGCGGCCATGGCCGCACTGGCCGCGCCGCCGGGCCCGGCCCTCGCCGCCGCGGGCGGAAAACTGACCCTCACCGAGCCCAGGCAGGAGGCGGGCGCATGAGCAGCGACGTCGTCGTCATCGGGGCCGGGATCTCCGGCTACGCAGCGGCCCTGCGGCTGCGGCATGCCGGCGCCACGGTCACCCTGGTCACCAAGGGCATGGGTGGGCTGGCCCTATCCCCGGGAACCGTCGATGTGCTCGGCCGGCTCGGCGGGGCGGCCGGACCCGCGGGACCGGGTGCGGGCGCCGGCGCCGATGAACGCTCCGCCCGCCGCGCCATCACCCACCCCTATGCGGCCATCGACGCCTCCGACCTGCTGCCGCAGGGACACCCCTACCGTGCCATCGGTCGGCGCGCCACCGAGGCCGGCGTGGACCGCTTCGCCGCGCTGGTAGGCCCCGACCTGCTCACCGCCAGGCCTGACTGTGCCGCGGGCGGTACCGGAGCGGGCGAAGGCGGCTCCACCGTGAACGCCGGTGAGGGGCCCGCCAACCTGTGGCTGCCCACCGCACTGGGGGCCGTGCGCCCCACCCTGCTGGTTCAGCCCTCCATGGCCGCCTCCGTCCTGCGCGACGGCGGCCGCTACCTGGTGGTCGGCCTGGCTCGACTCAAGGACTTCACCGCGGAGCTGGTCGCCGGGAACTTGAACCGCGGCGAACTACCGGGCGGAGGCCGCGTGCAGGCGCGCGCCCTGACAGTCGACTTCGAGGCCCGCGCGGGTGAGAGCGACACCAACGCCGTCGGCCACGCCCGCGCCCTGGACGACCCTTCCGGGATCGACCACCTGGCGCGGCTGCTGGACGGCAAGGTGCGCGACGGCGAGACCGTGCTGCTGCCGGCCGTGCTGGGCCTGGACCGCCCGGGTGTCTTCCGGGAACTGGCCGAGCGCCTGGGGGCGCCCGTGGGTGAGATCCCCCTGGTGCCGCCGTCGGTGCCCGGACTGCGCCTGGAGCACCGGCTGGACCGGCTCGCCATGGCCGAGCGGGTGCGTGTGGTCATGGGCGGGCGTGTAGTGGACCGGCAGGTGGAGCGCGGGCGCCTGGTGTCGGTGACCAGCGCCGCCGCCGGCCGCCCCCTGCGGCACCGCGCCGGCGCCTTCATACTGGCCGCAGGCGGTTTCGAGTCCGGCGCGCTGGCCATTGACTCCTACGGCACCGTCACCGACACCGTCCTCGGCCTGCCGCTGGCCGGCGTGAGCGCCGACGGTGAGGAGAACCTGCGCCGGCTGATCCACCGCGACTACTGGGGCGCGCCCCAGGGACTGTTCCGCGTCGGAGTGGCGGTGGATGAATGTATGCGGCCGCTGGGCCCCGATGGGACTGCGGCTCTGGCGGGAGTCCACGCCGTCGGCGGGGTGCTGGCCGGTGCGGTGCGCTGGAGCGAGAAGTCCGGGGAGGGCATTGCGCTGGGCTCGGCCGAGGCCGCCTGCGACGCCGTCCTGACCGAACTCGGCGGCGCCGACTCCCCGGAGCGCGCCGGGGGTGTGCAGGCGGCCCGGGCCGACACCGGCGGTCACGACCCGGATGCCGGTGCCGCTAAGACGCCAGAAAGCGAAGACAACCTTGAGGAGCAGGACTGATGTTCGACGTCGACACCCTGGCCCAGCGCTGGGATCTGCCGCTGCCCGGAAAGGGTGGGCAGCGGGTGGTTTCCGGCGCCGCCGCCGTTGAGACCGCCGCCCATTCGCTGGCGCGCGCCAGCCTGGACTGCTGCGTCAAATGCACCATTTGCGAGACCGCCTGTCCGGTCATGGCCGTAACCGACCTGTTCCCGGGCCCGAAATTCGTTGGACCGCAGGCCGAGCGCTACCGCAACGGGCAGAGCGTGGACCACTCCATCGACTACTGTTCCTCCTGCGGGACCTGCACGCGAGTGTGCCCGCAGGGCGTGAAGATCGCCGAGCTGAACAACCAGGCCCGCGCCGTCATGCGCGCCCAAAACAAGGCCGTGCCGGTGCGCGACCGGCTGATCACCCAGACCACCCTCATGGGCAAGGTGATGACCCCGATTGCGCCCCTAGCCAATGCTGCCCTGGCCAATCGGCCTATTCGGGTGCTCATGGAGAAGACGGTCGGGGTGCATCGCGACGCGCCCATGCCGCACGCCCAGCCCCAATCCCTGGCCGGCTGGCTGCGACGGCGCACCAAGCGAACCGATACGCTCGTGCCCGCCGGCTCGCGCGGACCGATCGTGTTCTTCCACGGCTGTGCCGGCGGCTACTTCGAGGTAGAGACCTCCAAGCGCGCCATTGAAGTGCTTGAGCACATCGGGTATGAGGTCATCATCCCCAAGCAGGGATGCTGCGGTCTGGCCGCCCAGTCCAACGGCCTGTACGGGCAGGCCTCCGCGAGCCTGGTACGGCTATGCGAACAGTTGACGGCAGCCGGCAAGGATCTGACGATCGTATCCTCCTCCGGCTCCTGCGCCGGGATGCTCAAGCATGAGGCCCACGAGATCATGGGGGTGGAGGCGCAGGCTCTAGCCGATGTGTCCCCGCGCACCATGGAGTTGTCGGAGTTCCTGCGCGACCTGGACGATGCCGGCGAGCTTCCGCACCGCTTCCGTCGCATCGACGCCACGGTCGCCTACCACGCCCCCTGTCAACTCAAGGGGCAGAACATGGGGATGCCCGCCATCGAGCTGATGGAACTGGTGCCGGGCTTCAACGTGGTGGAGTCCGGCCGGGCGTGCTGCGGCATTGCCGGTACCTACGGGCTGAAGAAGGAGAAGTATGAGGTCGCCCAGGCTGTCGGCGGGCCTCTGTTCGACATCGTTCGTGAGGTCAACCCGAACCTGGCCGTGTGCGACACCGAGACTTGCCGTTGGCAGATCGAACAGTCCAGTGGTGTCAAGACGGTGCACCCGATCTGGGTGCTGCACGCCGCTTACGGCCTGTCCCGTCTGGCCGGCATCGAGCCTCAACCCTGATGCCGAGTTCGGTTGATATAACCATCGAGTTCGGTTGAAGTGGCTATCGAGTTCGGTTGAAGTGACTATCGAGTTCGGTTGAAGTGACTATCGAGTTCGGTTGAAGTGACGGGCTGAGATCGATTCCGACGGTTAGTTGCGATTTTCTCGTACGGGCGAGGTCGGAGGCGCGGGAACGTTGAGGTGGTGCGGTTAGGTGGGTGAGTGCGGAGCCTTACTGCAGGTCCCCGCCAAGAGGCCAAGCCCTACCCGGGGCACTGTCGAGACCCTGAGGCAAGCGGCACTCGACACATCAGCCATCATCAACACCGCCGCCACCGGAGCCGTTCATATCGACCGGTCTCGGTGGTCATTGGGCTCTTCCGGTTTGAGGGTGTTGGCGTTGGTGGGTGTGGGTCCGGTTGGCTGCAGGCCTCGTACTTGGACCGCGTTTCTGCGGTTGGACCGTCTGAGAGTGCGTTTCAGGTGGTCCAACGACAGGCAGACGGTCCATCCGCAGGCAGGTGGTCCATCCGCAGCTGGGTGGTCCGGGTGCGGGGGTGTTGGCTCGGGCGGGTGCGGTTGCCTTGGACGCTGGCGTACCCGCGGTCAACGATCAAGATGCCACAGGCCGTGAACGGGGTAAGCAGCTGGCCCGGCCGAGCCGCGCGCCTGGCCGGATCGCGCGCATGGCTGATCTGCGGGCCCGGCCGAGCCCCGCGCCCGGCTGAGCTATGGGCCCGGCCGGGGCGCAAGCCCGGCTCACAGCCAAAGGCGTCCCAGCGGATCGGACAGGGGAGGGCCCGGTCGGCAATCAGACGCCCGGGCCTGCCCACCACACCAGGGCGGTAGGCCGGCGCCTGGGAGCCAAAGTGTCCAGAATCGGCACAAACACCCCGCCCCTCCCAGCGCACACTCTCAGATTCGTTGGAATCATACGGATCTGGCGGGACGCGTCGGGCGGGGGAGCATCGTTTGCGCCGAATCTGGACACTTCCCCCGGGCCCACCGGATGCGGGAACATCGCTGGTGCCGAATCTGGACATTTCCCCCGGGCCAGCCGGCCCTACCAACCGAACTCGATGGTAATAACGACCGAACTCGATCGTCATATCTACCGAACTCGATGGTTATTTCTACCGAACTCGATGGTTATTTCTACCGAACTCGGTGGTTATTTCTACCGAACTCGGTGGTTATTTCTACCGAACTCGGTGGGGGTGAATGGCTCAGACGGCGCGGCTGACGTGAGCGACGGCGGCCGCGTCGGTGGTCTCCGCCTCCGCGGCGGCGAGCTGTTCCACCCGCTCGGCGTAGGCGGCCTTCTCCGCCGCGACCTCTTCCTCCTCCCAGCCCAGCAGCGGGGCCATAACGGCGAGCACCTCGTCGGCCACACCCAGGCCCCGGTCGCGGCGCTCCAGGTCCAGGCGCACCCGGCGCAGCAGTACGTCGTCGAGGTGGGCGGCGCCCTCATGGGTGACGGCCCAGGCGACTTCGGCCCGCAGGAAGGCGGGCGCGCCCGCGAGCGGTTCTCCCCACGTCGGTTCCCCGGCCGCCTCGGCATCGTGGATGTCAATGGCCTCTAGCATTGTCGGCAGTTCGTCGCCGTAGCGGTCCAGCAGATGGGTGACCCGCGCCAGCGTCCAGCCGCGCTCGCGGGCGATTTCCCCGGCGCGTTCGGCCAGTTCGTGGTAGCCCGCGGCGCCGACCAGCGGTAGCTGTGCGGTGGCGCAGGGGTGGGCGTGGGCGAGTGCCTCACCAAGTGCGTGATCGACGGCGTCGGCCGCCATCACCCGGTAGGTGGTCAGTTTGCCTCCGGCAATTGCGGTCAGGCCCGGTGCCACCCGGGTGACGGTGTGCTCGCGGGAGACCTTGGTGCTGGCCGCCTCGGCGCCGGGACGCAGCTGCGGCTGGAGGAGCGGGCGCAGCCCGGCATAGACGCCGATGATGTCCGCGCGCGTGATGGGCCGGGACAGGACCTCGTTGGCGTGGTCGAGCACGTAGTCCACGTCGGCGGACGTGGCCACAGGCTTGGCCACGTCCTGGTCCCACGGGGTGTCGGTGGTGCCGATCACCCAGTAGCGCGCCCAGGGGATGATGAACAGCACGGACTTTTCGGTGCGCAGGAAGATCCCGGTTTCGGCGTCGATGGACTCCTTGGGGACCACGATGTGAATCCCCTTGGAGGCGAGCACCTTCAGCCCGCCCGCGTCGGTGGCCAGATCCTGGGTGGCCTCGGTCCACACGCCGGTGGCGTTGATGGTGTGGGCGGCTCGGATCTGATGGGTCTGGCCGGTGGCCAGGTCGGTGACCGCCGCACCGGTGACAGCGCCGTGGGCGTCCTTGAGGAAGCCGGTCACCTTGGCACGGTTGGCTGCGTAGGCACCCAGGCCGACGGCGGTGCGCACCAGGTCGATGACCAGGCGGGAGTCGTCCACGCGGGCGTCGTAGAAGCGGATCGCGCCGACCAACTTTTCCGGGTTGAGCGCAGGGGCCAGGGCGCGGGTGCCTTTGCGGCCTAGGTGCTTTTGCACCGGGACGGTCTGGTGTCCGCGGGCGCCGGCAATGGCCAGGGCGTCATACATGCCCACGCCGACGGCGGAGTAGGAGCGCTCGTAGTGGTGCTTAAGCGGCCACAGGAAGGGCTGGGCCTTGACCAGGTGCGGTGCGGTGGTGGTGAGTAGTCGGCCGCGCTCGGTCAGGGCCTCATGCACCAGTGCGAAGTCCAACTGGTACAGGTAGCGCAGGCCGCCGTGCACGAGTTTGGAGGACCAGGAGGAGGTGCCCGAGGCCCAATCGCCCATTTCGACGATGCCGGTGCGCAGACCGCGGGCGGCGGCGTCCAGGGCGATGCCCGCGCCCGTGACGCCCCCGCCTACGACGAGGATGTCGAGTCCCTCCCCGCCGGACATGGCCTCCAGGGCGGCCTGGCGCTGTGTGGTGGTCAAGGCGGTGTCGTGCATCGGGCTCTCCTTATGGGTGTGTACGAGCGGCCTGGCCCGTCGGCGGTCGCCGCGGGCAGGGCGGCGTGCCCAGCATCACCGCAGTATGCGATAATGCGCAAACAGATTGCACGAACGTGCACATCTTTGGGGAGGGGGCGAGTATGACGTCTGGGACTGCCGGCCCGGCACCGCTTGTGCGTTGCTATGAGGCGGCCTCGATGTACTACGTGCAGGGGGAGACGATGGATGTGATCGCCCGCCACCTGGGCGTATCGCGGTCCACGGTCTCTCGCATGTTGGCCCGAGCACGCGCTGACGGCATTGTGCGCATCACCCTGACCGCCCCGGGGGGCGCCGGCACTCTGGAGGCGGCACTGCGAGACACCTTCAATGTGGCGGCGCGGATCGTGCCGGTGCGTGAGGGAACCACCGAGATCCACCGGCTGGAGCAGGTCGCGGCCGTGGCGGCTGAGGAATTGGTGGCGCTCGCGCCGCACAACGGGGTGCTGGGAACCGCCTGGGGCACCACCATGTCGGAGGTGTCCGCCGCCCTGCCGCGCAGGCGGGTGCCCGGGTTGACGGTGGTGCAGCTCAACGGCGCCACCGCCCCCGAGGGGGATGGCCCAAATGTGGGTGAGGTGTTGGGTGACTTCGCCGAACGGCTGGGGGCACGGGCGGTGGGTTTCCCCGTGCCAGCGTTCTTCGACCATGCCGCCACCAGGCAGGCCATGTGGTCTGAAAGGTCAATCAGGCGGATCCTGGCCTTGGCGGATCGGGCGTCCGTTGCCGTATTCGGTGTTGGCTCGCCGGATCCCACGGCGGCACTGCCCAGCCAGGTATACAGTGGCGGGCACCTGACCGATGGCGACTTGGAGTTGCTGCGGCACGACGGCGTCGTCGGCGATGTGTGCACCGTGATGCTGCGCCAGGACGGTACGTGGCGTGATGTCGCCCTCAACGGGCGCGCCACCGGTCCAACACCGGCGCAACTGTCGCGGATTCCTCGCAGACTGTGCATAGTGGCGGGTGTAGGCAAGGCGCGTGCCCTGCTGGCGGCACTGCGGGCGCGCGTGGCGACGGACCTGGTGGTTGACGACGCGACGGCCCGCGCAGTGCTGGCACTGGCCGCACGGAAGGAGAAGCGCGATCATGGGCTCCACGGGCAGAACGGGCAGCACCGGCAGCGCTGACCGGCATGCCTCGGCAGTGGATACGGGCGATGCGGGTGCGACGGATGTGGACCTGACGCCGTCGGCTACGGCTACGGCGTCGGAGTCGGTGCCGGTTCCGGACGGTTCGGGTGCGGCCAGTATGCCCGACCGCTTTCAGGACGCCGGCTGGCGCACCGTGCTGCGTCCGGCCCGGCCCGCCGACGCCCGCGCGATCGCCGAACTTGTGCGCCCCTACTCGGAACGGCGCATTCTGATTGGCAAGGATCTGATCAACTACTTCGAGGACATTCAGGAGTTCACCGTTGCGGAGGGTGCCGGGCGGATCGACGGCGCGCAGGAGTCCGGGCTGATCGGCTGCGGTGCCCTGCACGTGATGTGGGACGACATCGCTGAGGTGCGAACATTGGCGGTGCGCCGCGATTACCTGCATCGCGGTGTCGGCCATGCCATCTTGAACGATCTGCTGGATCGGGCTCGCGCCCTGGGGTTGCGGCGGGTGTTCTGCCTGACCTTCGAGGTCGACTTCTTCGCTGCACACGGTTTCCGGGAGATCCAGGGCACGCCCGTGGGAATCGACATATTCGTGGAGATGTTGCGCAGCCACGACGACGGCGTTGCCGAGTTCCTGGATCTGGCCCGCGCCAAGCCCAACACCCTGGGTAATACGCGTATGCTGCTAGAACTGGACGGGTGAGGTCGGCCGGATGGCCGGAGTCACCAGGTATCGGACTCCCGAGTCCATTCTGGCGTCGTCATGGTTTCCAGTGAGCCGGCCTGTCCGGCCACTCCGGGATCGCCGCTGTGCTCATGCTCAACAGATTCCTCTAGCAGCGGGATGTCATAGATTCCGTCAGGACGACGGCGTTTGCGGGACTGAGTAGCGCCGCGCGCCGCTGCGGCGGGGGCTCCCATGACTGGGCGCCCGGCTGCTCCCTGCGTTCCTGTTCCACCGCTTCCCTGTGCTGCGGCTCCACCGGAAGCGGTACCCGCCATACCGGTGTTTCCGCTCACCCCCAATGCTGCCGCCGATCCGGAGGCGGTGGCGGCGTTCAAACCGGGCGTGAACACGGTGGAGGAGCCGCTGCTTAGTCCCCGTGCGGCGGCAACGGCTGCCGCCGCCGCCGCGGCAGCTCCTGCCGTTCCGGCGATTACACCGGCCTTATTCGAGGCACCGGTGCCAGGGGTGTGCTCGGAGAACGTCAGGGGCACGAGGCGGCCGTTTTTAACGGTGTAGCGGCCGGAGGCATGGGCGGCTGCCCGCTGCGTTGTGCCTACAGCGTTGGCGTCGGTATTGCTGGTGAAGCGGTCGACCTGCGTGGTCTGCCAGGCGGTTCGTCCCGCAATGGGATGACTGGTGTGTGCAGTGCTGAGAATCCTGCCACTGCTGACCGCTGCGGCCGCTCCGAAAGCTCCGGTGGCGGAACCGTAGGTGGCTCCGGGGACCGCGGCACCAGTGCCGTAGCCGGTCATGCCCACGCCGCCGGAAACACCGCCACCGCTGTATGAGGTGGTAGCCGAGCCGGTACCGCCGTTGTGCATCCCGGTGCCACCGCCATGGTTTGCGGGGTTGTAACCGGGAGACTCTTCGAGCGGCGTCTGGTCCACCTGACGGTTCGGGTCGAAGGCCGGCCGGGACAGGTCGATTTCCCGCAGCGCCTGCGCAGAAGCGGTCAGGGTGGTGTCCATGGGGGAGAGGGCCTCGGCGGCCTGCTGCTCGCGCTTCAGTGCGCTCTGATCCATTTCCTGTGACGTGGTGTTCGGCACGGTCACGGTGCCCAGAGGGGTCTCTTCCTCATGGGTCAGGGCTGATGGCAATTCCTCGTACTTGGGTTTCGCAGTACGCATGGAGTCGCGTGCCGTGGTGCGCACTGTCTTGATGGCACCCACAGCGGTATACCATTTGCGCACCTCGGTCTGCAGTTGGGCGAGTGCCCCGGTAACCGCATGCTGAGTCTCTCCCTCGAATGCGGGGTTGGCAGCGATGGAGCGGATGGTGTCATCGCAGGAGACCAGGTCGGCCCGAATCCGGGCGATGGTGGCGTCGTCCCCGTAGTCGTCCAGGTCGAGATCGTGGATCTTCTTCAGCTCCTCGACGTTAGTTCCCATGCTGCGTCAGTCCTTGTCGGTCCTTCGATGCGTGTCAGTCTTCTTCATGCCGTCTGTGCTTGGCGGGAGCGAGCGTCCAACCCAGCAGAGCATGTCTTCCGGGTGAGTTCAGTAGAGGGTGCCCTTTACCTGGCCGGGGCCGACACCTACCGTTATTGTGTCAGTTGGCGCCGACGTGTTTGGGATCTCGGATCGGTTGGCGCTCCAGTTCTTGAGCTTCTGCCGGGCTTCGTTCTTGCTCTGCTCATCCTGCTCGGCAAAGGCGGTGATGGCGGCGTCATAGTTCGTCTTGAGGGTGTCCAGGTCCTTGCGGGTGGAGGCTATGCAGGCCTGTAGTTGCCTAAGCACATCCGAGTAGGCGCGCATGCAACTGTAGGCCTCGATGTGAGTGGACCAAGTGGTGGCCGACTGATTCGCGGTGACCGAGCCTACGCTCGATGCGGCGGGCGAGGCGTAGTCATCCGAGGCGGTAGCCATCTTTGAGGAGTTGCTCGTCGCGGCATCGTAGTTGACCGAGAAGGTGTCGGACATTGCGTCTCCAACTGTTCGCAAAAGTAATCGGTGGGTGGCGGCGTACTGTTGTTACACGACCGGCCGTAGCCGGTGCGTATCGTGGATGTGGATGGGGACATGGCTTCGGAGTGAACTCCCCGGGTGGACCGCAGGCGCTAACTGGGTGGCCCTGGAGGGGTGTTCTGACCGACACCATGTCACGAACACACTACGCTCGCGATCCCCGGTTTGCCACCGGGTACGGCTGTGGAAGGGGCAACATCCGGCGGCATGACTCTCGGACGTCGTGCTTGTGGACGCCTGCTCAGACCGTTACCATGACCATCCTGTGACAAGGAGGATGAGATGACCCAGCCGAGTCCGTACCCCGGGTGGGGGCAGGATCCTGAAGAGCATGGGCAGGGCTACGGCCACGTTCCGGGCGCCCAGGACTTCCAAGGATATGGCCAGTACGGGCAGGAGAACGGCTCGGCTGGACACGGGCAGGCTCCCACCGCCGGACAATACGGGTACGGCCCCGCGCAGCGCGGCTACGGAGACCAGTTCGGTTACGGCTACGGGCAGCCGGGCGTTTCTGCAGGTCAGGGGGTGCCGCTGCCGAGCGGGCAACCGCCGGTCGGCTTCGAGTCGTCAGGGGCGACGGATCAGGAGAAGCTGCTCAATGTCGAGGAGGCTCCCATTCCACTGTCCGAGGAACGGCTCGTGCTCAAGTCCAATATCACGGCATCAGGTGGTTTTGCCTTCTGGTTGACGGCGGGCTTCGGTGTAGCCTGTCTGTACGGCGCCGGCTGGTACCTGGTGAATGAGCCGGACAGGATTGGCTACATACTGGTGGCGCTGTTTGCGGGCCTGGCGTCGCTGGCTCTGGTTGTCTTTGTGCAGCGCAGTCATACCGTGCTGGACGCGACTGGAATCCACCTGCATGTGTTTGGACAAACGCGTGACTTCCCTTGGCCGACGTCGCGCACCAGTCTGTTCGCCCGGGTGACGCTGGGGAAGGTGATTAAGAGCGCGGATGCGTGCATGGTGATGCCGGATGGGCAGGCGGTGGAGTTGATGGGGCTGTCCTGGATGGGGACGTGGCCGCCGTCGTTGGAGGCGAAGGCCGTAGCCCAGTGCTCTCGGATTTGGGACTGGGCGGTGGCCCGTGGCTACACGCAGGAGACGCATGAGTACATTCCACTGTCGGGTGTCACCTGGCAAGCGCAGCAGGTGGTGCGTGAGAGTCAGGAGCGGCGCTATGGGTTGCGGTGAGTACCTCTAACAACCCCCAACCCAGCCAACGACTATGCTGAGCCTCTGTCCTGGAGGGGTGTCGGTGTCGCGGTGACTGTCTTGGGTTACTTGTTGGTGCGGGGTCGTGGTGGGGGTTCGGTGGGGAACTCGGCTTCCTCCGCGAGGTAGCGGCGTTCGGCTTCGGCGGCACGGTTGGCGGCGGGCGAGTTTACGGTGGCGCTGAGGACTCGCCCGACGGTGCCCAGGCGCAGTGATGCTGCGCTCGGTAGGGTCCAGGTGGTGGATTCCTGGGGGCCGTTGCGCCCCTGGAAGCGTTTCGTGGTGCCGGTGCCGTACAAGTCGGTCAGCACCCGGACGTACTGGTCGTATGCCCGGCGCACCAGCGCAGGCGCCTCCGGCGGCGCACTGGCCTTAGGAATACGCGAGGCCAGCCCCATACGGAAGGAATCCATCTGACCTTCACCGATAATGAATGAGGCGTCTTTGCCGCCCAGGTTGTGGCCGGTGGTAAACATCATCTCGTCTGTTGGTGATGATTGCCAGCCGAGACGGTCGCGCAGCTCCAGGCCCTGCTGGATGCTCATGGGCCACTCGTGCTCCAACCACAGTCGGATCACCGGCACGCCCACCTCTGGTGGAACCACTCGAAACACCCCACCACCGGGCAAAGACAGCTCAAACCCCGGAACCGCCCCGGCCTGTCCGCCGCTGGCACTGCTCATACCTGCTTCCTCCCTCAGCGAAGCTGTGGCCCTCTGCGCTACCAAGTACTTTAGGTCATGCGGGTGGCAATGAGCCTTTTCTCGCCAGAACTGGCGGATCGGAGCAGGAGAACGGCGCGAAGAGCCGGTAATTGTCGGTAGAGAGCGAGGGTCGCGTCCACGGGGGGCCGCAGTGCCCCCGCGTTGTACCGAATCTTCTCTGTCATTACGCAGATCCCGGTGGACCCGGGGCTCCTGATGAGAAAGGCTCACTGTTCTGATACCTGTCATCAACGTCGCTGGCAGGACCGTCTGCCCCGTCTGCGTCGGCGTGATCGCTGGCGTCGTGGTCGTGACTGGTGTCGTGCTGGCCGTCTTGATCTGCGGTGTTGTCTTTTGCGTGGTCGTTGTCGGTGTCGGTGTCGGTGTCTGGTTCGTTGTTGTGGTTGGTGGTCGGGTTGGGTGTGTCGTCGGTTTTGGTGTGTGGGGTTGTGGTCTCGGCTGCTGCGGAGTTCGAGCGGGGGCTGTTGTCTTCCGGGTCCCTGCGGGCAGATACGGATTCGGGCTCCTGACCCTTGGGGTGCTCAGAATCCGGCGACTCCGGATCCCGGGGGCGCGCTCGGGGCGCGGGCTGCTGGCATCCGGCGCCTCGGCAATGGGACTGCCGGTGCGTGAGAGCCAGGAGCGGCGCTATGGGTTGCGGTGATCGGCTGGGCTGCTATGACTCGGGTGCCGGGTGCTGGTTCAGCTTGTCAGTCAGTTGACCAACCCGTCGGCCCGGCACAGCAGTATGTGCCGGGCTGTTGCTCATGCGATTGGGGTGGCGAAGCGGGCGCAGTAGGCGGGGTCTACCGGGGGTGTTTGGCCCTGGGCGTTAGTGATGGTGGTGGCGACGGCGCGCATGAGTTGGGCGACGGCGTCGTTGGTGAGCTGGCTGGCCCACTGCTGGTCATCGGTGGGCATGAGCTGCTCGATCAGTTCGACGGTGTGTCCGGCGACCTGGAGGAAGCGGCCGGTGTACAGGACGGTTCCGGGCAGAAGGGCCACCTCCTGGGCCTGGGGTACGGCAGATACCGGTGCCACGTCCCTTCCTGTGTGCACTACCACGACGGCGATACCGGGGCTGGTCATTCCTGCGGTGGCTATGACTAGGTCGCGACTGGTGGCGGTGATGCCCTGGGGTACCACCACTCCTGGCTGGGTGCCGGTCGGGCTGGTGATACCGCGGAAGGTGACGGCCCCGGTGGGTGGGAGCTCGCGCAGGCCGGCGACGGCGCGCTTGAAGCGTTCCTCGGGCGTGGGCTGATCGGGAACCGACTGGCTGGGCGTGGTCATCGGATGGTGTCCTCCTGTTTATGGGACTCGTCTTGCTTGCGTTCCTGGGCCTTCCGGTAGGCCAGTTTGGCTTTGTAGCCCTGTGCTTGTCGGAAGTGTTCACGGTTTGGGGCTGGTTTCACCCATGGTTGGGGCCGGTACGGCAGGATCGGATCACCATCACTCCACCAAGGGCCGAGCAAGGCGTGGTCGGTGGCGACCGCGGCCGGTACGGGCTCGGCGGATGGGGGGACAGTTATCGGGCTGCCCGAGTCGGTTGGGACGGCTGGTAGCGGTGTCAGGGTCACGGGCAACCACAGTGTCTGAATGCTTAGTTCGGTGGCGTTCAGGTCGGTGGGCCAGGGCTCCGCGTCGGTGCGCGAGGCGGCCCACGCCTGCCCGCAGTACTCCAGCACGAATGTGGTCTGGCCTTCAGAACCGTCAGTGCGGAACAGCCCCACGATCCAGGCGTCCTGTTCCTGACGGTTAAGCCTGTCAAACCACTGATTGATGTCGGGCTCAGGCTGGTCGGTGTTGAGGCGGATGCTGGTCAGAAAGCCCCGTCGCAACCTGAACCGGCAGGTGGGCGGGAGCATCTTCAGTCCCGTCGGGTCATCCGCCCAGCGGGGCCTTTTCGGCGGGACTTGGCGTACACGGGTCCTGCCGCGTGCGTCCTCGGTGACCGTGTAATGCAACTGTGCGTGGCGCAGCCGGTTGCGGCGGAGGTTCTCCGCGTCGCGCTCAAAGAACTCGTCTTTGGTTATGCAGTCGTAGTCGATGGTGCCGTCTTCAGGGCGGGTGGGGTACCAGCGTCGGTCCCAGTACTGGTCCTCAAGATCATCGGGGATCTGTCCCAGTCCCAGGCGCGTTGCCTCGTCCTGGTCAATGCGCAAACGGTCTTGAATGATGCCTGGGCGGAGATCGCGGATGTCGCCGGTGAACGGACGACGCACTCCGTCGTCACCAATCAGGTCAAACATGGTCGTTCCTGGAGCGTGTGAGTGTCGTAGTCATGCATTGCCATCCGCATGATAGCCATGCTCGTCCGGCGGGAGGATCTGGAGGGGTGTCGGTGTCGCGGTGACTGTCTTGGGTTACTTGTTGGTGCGGGTTCGTGGTGGGGGTTCGGTGGGGAACTCGGCTTCCTCCGCGAGGTAGCGGCGTTCGGCTTCGGCGGCACGGTTGGCGGCGGGCGAGTCCACGGTAGCGTCAATAATCCTTCCCAGGACGCCGACTGTCAGTGATGCTCCGGTCGGTAGGGTCCAGGTGGTGGATTCCTGGGGGCCGTTGCGCCCCTGGAAGTGTTTCGTGGTGCCGGTGCCGTACAAGTCGGTCAGCACCCGGATGTACTGGTCGTATGCCTGGCGCACCAGCACAGAGGCTTCCGGCGGCGCACTGGCCTTAGGAATACGCGAAGCCAGCCCCATACGGAAGGCCCCAATCTGGCCTTTGAGCGTGAAGAAAGAGGCGTCCTTGCCGCCCAGGTCGTGGCCGGTGGTAAACATGGTCTCCCTGGTCGGTGATGATTGCCAGCCGAGACGGTCGCGCAGCTCCAGGCCCTGCTGGATGCTCATGGGCCACTCGTGCTCCAACCACAGTCGGATCACCGGCACGCCCACCTCCGGTGGAACCACTCGAAACACCCCACCACCGGGCAAAGACAGCTCAAACCCCGGAACCGCCCCGGTCGTGCTGCCAGTCCCCGGGGCGGGTACGCCTGAGTCAGCCTGTTCATTGCTACTAGTGCTCATGCCTGTTTCCTCCCTGAATCACTCCTACCGCCCAACCAGAAGAACCATTGCCTTCCAGGCTACCAAGTAGTTTAGGCCATGCGGGTTGCAATGTCTACTGTCTGGATCATCAAGCGAACATAATGTAATGCTCGTAGTTCGGGTTGTCATTCAGTCCAGCGCGTCGATCATCTCCTGGAGGGTGTCGCGAACCTTGTGGCCGTTTGGCCCGTCTCCGACCAGGTCGAAGGGGATGTCCTGCACGTGCGGCTCCCCGTGTGCTGTACGAGTGGAAATGGTTCGGAAGCATAGTTTGGTCTCCCCGCTCTTGATCGCCTCCCACACATCCTTATGGTCATGGAAGTACTGGGCGTAGCGCGGGTCGGTGATAAGGTGATCGCGCGCATACGCTGGTCTGCCCTGAGGGAAGTTTCCTTCGAAGGTGGTGTGCACAGGCGTTTTGCTCAGCTTGGCGGTGACGCCCTTGTACTCTAGTTCGTAGAAGGTCTTGTGGTCGCCGCTCAAGGCGGCGCCGTCGGAGTAGCCTCCCGGAGGTGTGTGGCCATTATTCTCGTTGCGCCACGCCTCCAGCACCGGAGCGCCATGCGTGTCCGAATAGTGTTGCCCGCCAACCTCGCCGATCGCCGCGGAAGTCTCAGAGACATCCTGCCTGGCCGCACTCAAGTCGATTGCAGTTTGCTCGAGCTCGTCAAGCTTTTCTGGGTCGTACCCGTCATCTAAGAGATTACGTATGGTCTGCTTTCGGTTCTCGACGTTGAAGGCGCTTCGTTCCAGGCCGTCGGGCATTGAGTCGTCCAAGTGGTCCAGCAACTCATCGCGCGCGTTTATATAGCGTTCTCGGTCCTCGAACAGTTCAGGAACACTCTTCTGATACCTGTCATCAACGTCGCTGGCAGGACCGTCTGCCCCGTCTGCGTCGGCGTGATCGTTGGCGTCGTGGTGGTGACTGGTGTCGTGCTGGCTGTCTTGATCGGCGGTGTTGTCTTTTGCGTGGTCATTGTCGGTGTCGGTGTTGCTCTTGTGGGTGGTGTCGGTGTCTGGTTCGTTGTTGTGGTTGGTGGTCGGGTTGGGCGTGTCGTCGGTTTTGGTGTGTGGGGTTGTGGTCTCGGCTGCTGCGGAGTTCGAGCGGGAGCTGTTGTCTTCCGGGGCCCTGCGGGCAGATACGGATTCGGGCTCCTGACCCTTGGGGTGCTCAGAATCCGGCGACTCCGGATCCCGGGGGTGTTGGTCGGGAGCCTGTTTGCCGTGCTCATCGGGGTGATGCCTCTGTGGGTTGGGGTCGGCAGGCCGGTTGTTGCCCGGGTCGGCGTCAGAATCGGGCCGGCCATGAGCGTCGGTGTCGTTTGGGTTGGTGTGCCCGGGGTCGGTGTCGGCGCCGGTCTTGCCGTTGCCGGTGTCGTTGGTACGTCGGGCGGCGGGCTGCTCGCCTTCGGGGGCGCGCTCGGGGCGCGGGCTGCTGGTATCCGGGGTGTCGCCGTCCGGGGAGTGGGTGCGCGAGGAATGCGTGCCGGCGCCGTCACCGGTGTGGGCACCGCCGGCCTCGGCCCGGCCGGTGCCCGCGTCAGGGCTGCTGGCGTGAGCACCCTCCGAGCCACTGCGAGCTGCACGTGGGGACTCAGCGCCACTACCGGCATCGGCGCGCGCAGTACCTGCATCTGTGTGCGTGGTGCCGTTGCGGAGCGAAGAGGGCGCGTTGGTGGTGTCACCGTGGATCGGGTCAAGACCGTGATAGCTAGAATCGCTCGACGCTGCCGCATTACTGTTCGGACCGGTGCTGGCGTGAGAGGACTGGTGGGAGGAAGATCCTGCCGGTGAGCCCGCACCACCGTGGCTTGAGGTCGGTGGCTTGCTTGTGTCTCCGTGGATCGGGTCAAGACCATGATAGGTGGAACCCGGGATCCCAGCGGCGGTTGGAGTCCCGCCGCTGGAGGAGGCTCCCGGCCCAGAACCACCGCCTGCCGCGCCGCCGGAGCTGCTGGAGCTATTGGCGGTGCCGTGGCCGCCGCTGGCGGAACTGGTGGTGGAGTGGCCACTGGTGTTGCTGGTGGTGCGGGCTGTGGCGTGGGTGGCGGTCAGGGTTGGGGTGTGGTGCTTGGGTGTGGAGCCGCTCATATGGTTCTTGATGTTGCGGCCCACCTGGGTGCCCTTGTTAGCGGCCCAGTCGGACAGGTCGAGCCTGTTCAGGTCCTTCATGAGCTTGCTGACGCCTGGCTCGATCTTCTTCAACAGCCCGGAAAGTGCAGCAAAGGAATTGACCAGTTCCTTGGCCTTGGAAGCCAGCATGGTCACCTTGTCCGCCACCCAGGTACTGATCTGGCCCACCACCACCGGGGTGGCCAGCCCGAAGGAGAAGATCTCCTCCGCGGCCGCCTGGAAGAACATGCCGATCGCCTCGGAGATGGCGTCACGCACCATGTCATGCACGAACTGCACGATCGCCGCAGCGATCTCCAACCCCTTGGCGATGTTCGCCGCCGCAGCCGACATGGCATCCATACCGCCGGCCAACTTACCCGCACGGGTTCTCCAAGCATCCGCGGCCTGCCCGACCTGATCAGCCATGTCCGCGGCCAGATAGTCCCGCAGGTCCGTGGCCTGCTGGGTGTAAGCGCCAGCGATATTCGCCCAGGTCTGCGACCCGGCCGTCACC
Source organism: Actinomyces qiguomingii (assembly GCF_004102025.1). Lineage (NCBI taxonomy): Bacteria > Bacillati > Actinomycetota > Actinomycetes > Actinomycetales > Actinomycetaceae > Actinomyces > Actinomyces qiguomingii. The sequence goes on from NZ_CP025228.1 coordinate 596,348, forward strand.
GCGTCCGCATCACCGGTGAGCTGCTCCAACATCTCATCCAACGGGTAGACATGCTCAATAATCCAACCGATGATGATACTGACACCAGCGGCAATCGGGTTGGTGACGGTAAAGAGCATATCCCCGGCCAGACCCACACCCGCCAGGCTCCCCTGCACCCACGAACCCTCGCCGATGGCCTGACTCAAATCGGAGATGTCCTCGCCAACACCGGTGCCCGCCCAAAACGACGACTCCGACTCCTGTTGCGCGGCAACCAGCGGGTTAGCGACAGTCACGACAGGCCTCCAAAGGTGAGCTGAAACAAGTCAAATGTGCGAGTGCACTCTCGGAGCTTTACACGGTGTAGGTGCTGTTGGCGTCGGTAGCCGCCTGGGAGTCGGTCTCCTCAAAATCAGTGGCCACAACCTTCAGCGTCTGCGCGTCGTCCTCCAGCTGCCCACCGAGCGCGGAGGTACCCGAGTCAAAAGCCAACTTGGCGACCGCGTAAGCAGGAGCGAACAGCGGTGTACAAATCACCCCGAACGGCAACCCACTCAGCGCCGCGTCCGACGCCTGGTCGATGGTACCCAACTCGTCTGCGACGTCAGCCACATGCCCGGCGTGAGTACGCCACACCTCCGGAGAGACCTCCAAATCAGCCATCACCAACCACCTTCACTTCCGCGCCCATCGCGCCTGCCCCCGTCCTGTCCGAACGAGCCCAACGAGCCGGTCGGATCAATCAGACCCCCACGTCGCGGCGCAGCCCCAGGCCTGCGTTCCGGCCGTGCCTGCCCGCCGCCAGCGTCTTGCCCCGGGGCATAGGCCCGCCGGATACGTTCAGTGACCTGCGAGTCCTCACCCCACACCCCAGCAGCCATCCGGGCCGTCTTCTCACCTGCACGCCCAGAGGCCTTCTTAACCGCCCGCATAATCGCCGCCGCCAAGTCGGCCGGCGTGAAGTCCATAGCTGGACCGCGCAGTTGCAAATCCACCAGCCTGCCAGCCGCGTCAACCGTCACACTGATCGCCCGGTCACGAGTAACCTCCGTCTCACGCAGCGCCTCAACCTGGTCCGCCAGCCTGCGCGAGGCCTCCGCCCGCTCCTGCGCGTGACGTACCCAGCCATCAATATCCGCATGCGCCCGCGCCGCCGCGTCATCAATCTCATCAGTCATCAGCAACCACGCTCCTCACCCGGCTTAACCAAACCGGAACATACCAGATGTGCATCACCATCGGCCAGGCAAACGCCTAGGTGCTTCGTCACTAATACGCCCGGGCCGACGTGCGCGATCTCGCCCCTTCGAAGCGACCATCGCGACCAGCAACGCCGTCGTACCGACGGCGCCGATACCTGCCGCTAGCTGCCGCCGGCGCGCGGGTGCCGGGTCAGTTGACGGGGGTGTGGCCAGTACCGCTGCCGGGATCGGCCTTGTTTGAAAACCGCGCGGATTGGCCGGGCCAAGCGCGGTGCCATCGTTGATGAACTCAATAGCCGCGTAGGGCGCCACCAGCCCCCAGCCGGTGGCCGGGTTACGCTCAGCCGGGGAAGTGCGCAGAGCGGTGACAGTGAGTCGATACTCCCAATCTGCCGGGGACTCTGTCCTATGTGCGGCTGCCACCAGTGCCGCCGCGGCCCCGCCGTATCCCGTGGCCAATGCGGATGAAGCCGCCTGCTGGGAGACCACACAGTCACCATCGCCTAAGAACGCGGTCAGTACTGACTGGGCGGGCACGGCGATGTCGACATCGTCTCCGTGCAGAACGGCGTCGGAGACCGCCCCTGTGGAATCCAGCGCAGTCACGCCTAGGACGCCCTCGTAGGCGGCGGGATAGCGTGCAGCGGCCTGTTGTGGCTGGGCATCATTGGTGCCGGCGGCGCCAATGGCATCGGCGGTGGACTGCGCGGACGCCGTGGAACCGGCGGGCTCCTGAAGCGGCCAGTCGCCGGTGGAGGCAACCACCAACGCTCCGGATGCGGTCGCGTGCTCCACGGAGGCTGCCAGTTCCGTAGAGCCTTCGGTCAGAGCGCGCGGCACCACGATGATATTCGCCCCGTGATCCGCCGCCCAGACGATACCCTCCGCAGTCCGGTCGACGCGCGGGCCCGTGCCCGCCTCAACCGCCCAGTCCGAGGTATCGGTCAGCACCTTAACCGGCATGATCCCGGCGTCGTGTGAAAGCCCTTTCAAACCCGATCCGGGGACGGTTCGCCCACTGATCACTCCGGCGACGGCGGTGCCCAAGCCGTCCACGTCCGTGGTTGGCTCGCCGGTTCCGGTCAGGTCCACACCATCTACGAGTGCATGCGTGAGGTGAGGGTTGGTGGCTTCCACGCCGGAATCGACGACTGCGACCACGATTCCCTGCCCGGTCGATACCGTCCAGGCCTGTTCGATTCCGATTTGAGTGATCACCATCGGCGCCGCTGGCACCAATGCCGCCTGACCCGGTTCGCAATCCGCCAGCTCGGTGGCAGTGCTCGGCTCGGGCGGCGTAGTGGGAATTGGTTCCGGCGTCGGCTCCACAGTTTCAATGGGATCCGGCTCGGGCTCAGTTGGGTCCGGGGCGGCCGGCTCATCCGCTGGTGCCTGCGAGGTGGGCTCCGGGGCAGGCCGTGGTTGAGTTGTCTGATTGTCAGGCGCTGTGGTGCGTGCGATGAAGCCGTCGGGACTGTTGGAGGTGGGGGTCTCATCCGCAGACGCAGTGCCGGCCACCGGGAGACTCGTTGCAAATACGACCATGGCAGCGGCAAGTACGGTCAGGGCAGCGGCACGGCGACGGCGTATACGCCAAAGCCCCGGCCCGCCCACATCGCTAAGAGTTCTGCAACCGCTCATTGTTCGGTCACCCCCTCCCAGACCGTCTCCGGGGAGAGTTCCGCGCCGGTGGGAAACAGGGCCAACCACGGTGAGGGCACCGAGGCGATCTGGTCCTCGGTATACCCCAACCTCTGTACCGTGTCACTGAGTGTGCCGCCCAAACCCCAGGATCGACCTGCATCGGTGATGAGGAATACCGGTCCTATAGTGCCGCCGGAGACCGCACGCACCAGTGCGCCGGCGCCACCGGTCACGCTGACACCACCGGAGGCTATCGTCTCCGCCGAGGCAAGGGCAGTCGACTGCGAGGGACCAGCAGCCGAGGCCGCATTGAGAACGGCGCAGACGGTATTCTCTCCGGAAACGCCCGTGGACAGGGATTCGGGCCAATCCGCGGGTGCGCCACCGCTGGTGGACACGTGCGTCAGATCCGAGACTCCGACCTCCTGGATGGAACCGCCCGCCCCCTCGCCGAGCTGGTACATGGTCACCGCCACCTCACTGAGACGGCTCAGGCTGCCGTCTTGTTGCACCACGTAGTACCGCTCGGATCCGGAAGCGTCGTTGACAGACAGCAGCATGCCCGCCACAGGATCGAGAATCGCCGATGACAGACCGTCGACCGGGGTACCCGCCCCCGGCACCGAGAAAGGTTCCAATCTGCTGCCGCGCGTGAACAGATTGAGCCACGCGGCGTCGACGGCGACTACGGGTTCCGACTCCAGACCCAAAGCCAACAGCGTGGTGCCCAGCCGCTCCGCCGGGATCTCATGACTGACACCATCAGCGACCAGATAGGTGGTTTCACCTATGGAGACCAGGGCATGCTGCACGTCGCTCAAGCCGGTAGGCGCAGCCCCCAAGTAGGTCATGGTGCTTCCGTCCTGTGCCGAGCAGGCGGACCAATCCTGCGCTACCAAGCGGCTGGCCTCGGGAAGGTGCTCCGGGGCGTCGTCGACTCCCACCTTGCTGCCGCGCTCAATGCCGTCCAGAACCGAGGCGTCCACTGAGACCTGCTGGAAAGATCCGGCCTCCGACAGCAGCATCGCACTGGCCAGATTCGTGACCGGACGCAGCCTGCCATTGATCGTCAGGTAGCGGGAGCCCTCGTCATTGACCACCACCAGCGTGTTGTTCTCCCAGTTGTCCGGCAGAGAACTGACGAACAGGCCAGAAACCCACGAGACCAGCAGGATGACCAGTGAAACCGCGATGCCGCCGATAAGCGGGCGCATCATGCTGCGTGGCTCCAGCTCCCGGCCGCCCGGCGCGCCGGTCACGAACACGGTGACCAGGCGGCGGCGATTGAAGCGCTGTGCGTCGAGAATGTCCTTATTCGAGGCCACTACAGCACCTCGCAGGCTAGTGCCGCCAGCGGCAGAATCGTCAGCAGCACCAGGATCTCCAAGGCGTCGGCGATCCGCGTCAAACGTGGACGGTAACTGGGGCCGAGCACGTTGAGCAGCAGTACTGCGACCCCAGTCACCCCCATAAGCGCCACCACCGGCATGACCAAATCGGTGCGGCTGATCGCCACGGTCACCACCAGAGCGGCCAGAATCAGCATGCCGCCGACGATCCCTGCCACCACGTCAGCACGTGAGCGCACCGCGCGCGTGCCGAGCAGCGAGGCGACCGCGATGGCGCCGGCCAGGGCTGGGCCGGCCCATCCCTGCGACATCAGGCCGGGGACCGAGACGAACACGATCAGAGAACAGGCGATACGGGAGGACAGCACCAGCCCGCGCGCGCTCATCACGCGAGAGGTAAGGGAGGGAGTCACCTCCGTTCCCGGCTCGATGCTGATCGCGTCGGTGCGGTCCGGCAGGCTGACCTCGATCGGTACCGACGCCAGGGCGAGCCAGGGCGCCAACAGCGAAATAACGGCGGAGCAGGCAGCAACGATCGCCAACAGATGCTGCATGGGCTGATGTGCCGGCTCCAGGCCGACTCCCACACCTGCCAATGCGATAGCTATGAGCACCGGCCCGGCGACGAGTTGACGCTCCTGTGCCCCGAGCACAGGCATGCAAGAAAGCACTGTGACGGCCAGCGCCGCGCCCGCAGCAGCGAGCCGCAAGCCCATCGGTGCGGCGCTTGCCAGCAGACCTGTGTACGCGGCGACTCCGGCCAGCGCACCAGCGGTGAACACCAGTGCCCAGCCTTGGTTCCCGCCCAGGCGCCTGAGGGCGTACGCGGCAAGTATCAGCACCAGTGCGGCTGTCGCCGCAACTGCGGGGGCGATCGCGGTGCCGTCGCCCTTCAACACCAGCAACATGCCCGCCACCAGAAACAACACGCAGGTGGACATGATTGACAGGATTGTCGAGTCTGCGGGTCTCCAAGCGACCTCCTGCTGTTCTACGGCGGTGGCCACCGCCTCCACGAGATCGTCATAGCGGGTCTCGGAGTCAGTGGTGCGCACCTCCAGTTTCAGTACGCTGCCGACGGCTACGCGCTGATCCGCCAGTGAACGGGAGTCCTCCAACTCGACCCCGGCCTGCGTCACCAGGCGCATTCCGTAGACGGCCCCGTCGGCTTCAAGTGCTTCTAGGCGCTGTGCCAGGGCGGGCAGGACCTCGGACAGTGGCAGACTCGCCGGTAGGGCGACATCCGCCGGAACATTGCGGTGCACGACAGTAACGGGCAGTACGCCCGTCTCGCGTACGGTGCTACTCGACGGACTCAAAGACACTCTCCTGCAACGGGAACTAACCGCGCGCAGACGGGAGAGCCACGCTCTGACGGCGCCCCGAGGGGCGCACCGAGCGCGGGATGCCCCGGCCTGCCGCGGCGAAGACCCGACCATGGTGGCACATCCGGCCGCGAGTGTCACGGTGACGGAACGGCCTGTATTTATTGTCGATGGGTTCGGCTACCCACGCGATCCGATTGGGGCTGCATGCGAGATTCGTCAAAGTGGTGGACGCCGGGTGGTATCGGGAGGATAGTCTTGAATCGTTACCGAACCTCGTCGACGGCGAAACGCCCGACGAGGTCTGGGACGGTGCTCGTGGTCCTGCCCCGGGCGCCACACAAGAGAACGCACACATCACTAGAACATCCTGAGAAAGGTAGCGGACTATGAGTACCAACCTCGCCGCCGGGAGCGGCACCCTAGCCAATGCTGCGAGAGTCGTGGCGGCGCACCGCAGCCAGCAGGAGAGCATCCTGCGAAACGTGGAGAGCGCCGTGCAAGAGCTCAGTCCCGGTTGGAAGGGGACCGGTGGTTCGGCGTTCACCGCGGTCACCAACCAGTGGCTGCAGGATGCCCGCAGTATCGTGCAGGTGCTGTCCAACTTCGAGTCCGGTCTGCGCAGCACGGACGCCGCCTACCAGAACATCGAGGAGGAGACCGCCTCGAGCGTGCAGAACCTCGGCGCGAACTCCCAGGGATATCGCGGGATGATGGTCTGACGGCAACGCAGACGCGGACCACAATCGATCGACACGACGCACTGATAGGACAGACAAGATGACTGACATGCTGGTGAATTACGGATCCATGTCTGCGGCAGCCGAGGCGCTTGCCCGGGCCTCCGCGGCCATGAGCTCCGACTTGGAGGACATGGACGCGGAGCTGCGCCCCACCCAGTCCGACTGGAGCGGTGAGGCGCAGGCGCAGTACACCGCCGCCAAGGCGGAGTGGAGCCAGTCGCTCGCGGACATGAACACGCTGCTCACCCAGCTGGGCGCCCACGTGACCTCCTCCTCGGAGAACTACAGCGCCACCGACATCCGGGAGATGCGCAGCTTCGGCGGCTGATCCTGACCGCCCATCCGACGCGTGCTCTCCCAGGAACTTCGGGTCCTGGGAGAGCCTGTCGTCTCTGCCGGTTTGTCGTTCGATGTGCAGGCGATCAATGCTCTCCTGCTCGGATACGGCTGGGTGAAGCGTTTGCGCGCAATCAGGAGCTGTGCTGCGCTCGGCGCGCCCGGCGACTCGCCTCAATAGCTACTTGAACGCCATCGGCTAGTAGCACGGCTCCGCCTGGTCCCAGTGGAGTCCTCACCCCTGGCACCAACTGTGTCTGGGTCCCGTCGGACCGAAGCAGTGCGCTGCCATTGGCGGATCCGAGATCCTCCGCCCATGGGCCGGCACCTGCCACCCCGATCCGCAGGTGCGAGCGTGAAACAGCAGTTGAGGTGTCAACAGTGACGAGCTGCACATCCTCAGGCGACAGTGCACGTGGCTCACGTCCGAGGATGCATTGCCCTTCCAACGGCAGTCGTCGGCTCGCATTGATGACGATGCGGTACAGCGGCGGAGCAGCGGACTGCAACGGGGCGGCGTTACCGCCAATCGGCGCCTTAACAGCGGTAGGCAGTGGAGCCGTGGCGGGGGCGCCGGGTGCAGGAGCGAGGGGCGGAGCAGCGGCGGGTTCGTACACGCTTGCGAGTGTGCCCAAGCCTCCCGAACTCACGGGCGGGAAGGACTGAGGCAGTTCGGGCTGAGGCGGCGCGGGGGCGGGCACAACGAAGGAGGGGCGGCCTTGGGTGCCGTAGGCGGAGCCGGTCGGCGGCGCATGGGGAGTTGTGGCTAAAGCGCCCCCAGAGGCGTAATCCCGCGTGTGGAGGACCGGTCCGGTCGTCACTGTTGCCGGGATGCCGAGCCTGGGGGGTCCGGAAGGGGTCGTGGAGTTCTGGGAAGCGAATGCCTTCGCCGCTGAAGGCTTGGCCGGACGGCTGGTCGTGGTGCTGGTGTGGGTCAACGCATCAAGCAGCATGGTTTTGTTCTCGCCAGTGGCGGTGTCCATGTTCGCTGTGGTCGGCGTATTGCTAGGGGCGCCTGCGGCGGAGGTCATCCGCCTTCTTATAGGCAATAGTGGGGTCAGGACAACACGTACCAATGACTGTCCGATATTTGGTGTGCCCGTCGGCACCGCCATGACGACGGCGGAAACGAGCTTGAGGCCAGGAGTGCGGCCGAACGTGGCCATGAACAGGGCGAGCAGGACCACGGTCTGTGCAGCGATGATGCACGCCAACACCGTCCACTCCAGCAGGACATGGGTGAGGATCGGCGGTGCCGTCATCGCAATGACGTCGACGAGCGCCACCACTATGGTCTCCGCAGAGCTGAGTTGACGGGGGCCGGCGGTGGACGTATCAAGTGGTTGCGGCGGGTTCTGCCGCTGCTGGCGCATATGCGGTGACTCTACTAAAGCGAATTGACTCACATCTGCCTCATAACTTCGATCAACCCGGCGGCAACCACTGCGGCGGGAAGCACTAGGAACGCGGAAGCCCGTTCGAACACGTCACCCAGGCGCCCCCACCAGGCTGAGCGCCTCATAGTAGTGAACGCACCTACGGTCATGGAGACGACGGCCGCTGCGAGGACTACGCCCACGAGCGGCCATGACCGGTCCAACGCAGCCAGAACGCTTACGCAGAAGGCGGCTCCCGCCGATACGCGCGGAATGATGCGAGTGGAGTGTGAGCGAGCTGTGCGCGGCCGAAGCAGAAGCAACGCCAGTGCGAATACGATCTCCGCCCGCGCCCCCCAGGACTCCACTCCCCGGCCGGAGGCCACCTGAAACACAACGGGAGCGCAAACCACTACCAGCGCGCCCAGGGCGATCTCGAGCGCCACAGAGATGGCCTCGGCCTCGTCCACGGTGCGCCGGGTCCGCATCCGGGTGACTCGTACACCGGGGGATGTGATGGGGGTCCTTACCGACTGGCCCGCCGCTCGCTGTCCGGTCATGTCCAAAAGCTGCCGGTCCGGCACCGACACCAATGCGGCGTTCGGAATGACCAGTCCCGCTAGGACAGCGAGTGCCATCCCGAGCAGCGCGACTAGGGGTCCCCAAAGTCCCAGTGCGATGCTCGCCGTCGTCACCGCGGCGGCTGCGGCCCAGGACGCCGCACTCACGGACTCAGCCGCGGCGCGGTGACGCAGCCACAACCCCATGGCTGTGCCGGCCCCGCCCCACAGCGTGACGAGCCCTGTCAATAGGGCCCAATCCTGAGCCTTGGTAGGAACCAACGTTACGGATGCGGCGGCACCCAGCAGCGGCAGTGACAGCGCTCGCAATGCCGCCGGAACAGGTCCCCTGGGGGCGGTTCGGGGAAGGGCAAGCGTAAACAGAAGTGCTAGCAGTAGACCGGCGGTGGTCAGACGGACGGCGGTCGGCCACGCAGGTGCGGCCACTTCGGGTAACAGGGGTGGAACCAGAATCAGGAGGAGAACCGACATCGCGAGCACAATCGCCAGTGCCTCCGCCATCCAGAACGGGGTGCGCACAAAGGAACGCAACGGGAGGTGTGGGTGTCCCGGGCTCTGGTCGGCTGCGGCTACGTTGTCGGCGACAACCAGCACCGCACCCTCACGCACATCTGTGCCGAGCAGGTCGCGCGTTGTGATGGGTGTGCCGGACGCTGTGGACACCGCGGCTGCGCCGGAGATCGGAAGGTGCTCCTGGGAGGCGAGCAACTCGTCAATGCGCATCCCCGGCGGCGCAGCAACGTCAATGGCGCCGCCCTCGTAGATGAGGGTGACGTGGACGGCCGTTGCGCTCATACGCCTCGCTGCTCCTGATACGGGGCGGCATTCCTGTACCGCCCGACTGCACGTTGGATAACGGGACTACTCTAGATGCAGATAGCATAACGACGCGATGGTGCGGATCCTCCGACGAGGTCCGCCAAGCGGTACCGGCTGGCTCCAACGGTTCAACCGTCAGGGCGGCCGGAACACGACTGGAAGGTGCCCGCCTGCCCCATGAACGCCAATAGCCAGGCCCCCGAGCTTTCCGACGGGATCATAGAAGTCAAGGCCCCGCCGGACGCTGTAACGCCTCAGGACGCCACCAGTGTGCTGGCCTCCGTGCTGCCGCTGACAGGATCAATGGGTGTGATGGTGTTCATGGCCATCTCGAACAGTTCCAATACGCGGATGCTGCTCATGGGCGGCGGCATGGTGGTGGCGATGCTGTCGATGGTGGCCGCGAACATCTACCGGCAGATTCGGCAGCATCGGAGCAATGTCACCGATCAGAGACGCGAGTACCTCGCCTACCTGTCCGAACTGCGGCAGAGGGTACGTGCTTCTGCCGACCAGCAGCGTCGCCAGGCTGTGGACCAGTTTCCCGCACCCGGTGCTCTGCCCTACTTCGTTCAGCATGGTCAGCGCGTATGGGAACGTGGCGATGGGCTCGGCGATCCGTTGATGACGCGTGTGGGGTTGGGAACGGTGGAGCTGGCAGCTGAACTCAAGGCCGAGAAGCTCGACGCGCTGGCCAAGCCTGACCCAGTGTGTCTATCAGCCATGACCCGGTTCGTCGCTACCCATGGGGAAGTTGATGGTCTGCCCATGGCGATATCGATAGCGCCGCTGTCTCGGTTGGAGGTGGTGGGGGAGTCCGCCATGGCCCGCGCCCACACCCGGGCGCTGCTCACTCACCTGCTGGTCATGACCCCGCCAAGCCGACTGAAAGTGGCGGTGCTAGCTGGCGAGGAGAACCTGTCGGAGTGGGAGTGGCTCAAATGGGCCCCGCATGCCTGGTCCGATTCGGTGGGCGACGCCGTCGGCCCTGCCCGCCTGATAGCCACCGACTTGGATCAGCTGATCGACAAGCTTCCCGAGGGCATCGAACACCGTGGCCCCGTTTCCTCCGGTGCGGGCCAGGCGCCCACTCCACAGGTCATAATCGTCGTCGACGGCGGGCGGTTGCCGGACACCTCACCGCTGGGTGCTACGGCCGGAGTCAGTGGTGTCACCGTCGTGGACCTGCCGACACAGTGGGGTCGACTCACCTCCACGACGACGCTGCGCCTCATGCTCTATCCTCCCCGGCGCCGCGGCTCCGGTGAAGGCGAGGAGGTGCCCATGGAGATGGTTGTGGTCGGCCAGGATCCCACCCCGATGGTGGCCGATACACTGGACGTGGCCGCCGCTGAGGCCGTGACTCGTCGTCTGGCGGCCAGATTCACCGAGGTCGGGGAGGACTCGGTGGCCGTACCCGTGGGCATCTCCGACGCCAAGCGCTCAGCCGACCTGCTCGACCTACTGGGACTGGGGGATGTGCGCGACGTTGAACCGGAGCGCAGCTGGACGCCGCGTCTGGGTGACGACCGCCTGCGCGTCCCCTTCGGCGTGACCCCGGAGGGGACGCCCGTGATCCTGGATATCAAGGAGTCGGCGCAGGGAGGCATGGGTCCGCATGGTCTGCTGGTGGGTGCGACCGGATCGGGTAAATCGGAGGTGTTGCGCACCCTGGTACTGGCGCTGGCGCTCACGCATTCGCCCGATCAGCTGAACTTCGTGCTGGTGGATTTCAAAGGCGGCGCCACCTTCGCAGGCATGTCCGAGCTGCCGCACGTGTCGGCCATGATCTCTAACCTGGAGAATGAACTTGGGCTGGTGGACCGCATGGAGGAGGCCCTACGCGGGGAGATGAACCGTCGGCAGGAGATCCTCCTCAGGACGGGCAACTATGCCAACGTCTCGGACTATGAGGCCGCGCGCCGAGCGGGTAAGCACAACGGAGACCCCCTGCCCGCGCTATTCGTCATTCTTGACGAGTTCTCCGAGCTGCTGGCCGCCAAGCCCGACTTCATCGAGATCTTCGTCGCCATCGGGCGTCTGGGGCGCTCCATGCAGATCCATCTGCTGCTGTCCTCCCAGCGTTTGGAGGAGGGGCGCCTGCATGGATTGGAGTCGCACCTGTCCTACCGGATTGGGCTGCGCACCTTCTCGGCTTCGGAGTCACGCACCGTTCTGGGCGTCACCGATGCCTACGACCTGCCGCCCTACCCCGGGGTGGGTTATCTCAAGAGCGACACCCGCACCATGACCCGTTTCCGGGCCTCCTACGTGGCCGGGGTGCCGCCGGCGCGGAGCATCGCGCCGGCACGGCAGGCCCCGGTGCAGGAGGCGGCTGCGTCAGCGCGCACCGCCGCTTCGGTGGTGCTGCCCTTCACTGCGGCGGAGATCCCGTTGCCGCCGCAGCCGGAGGTAGAGCCGGAGACGGCGCCGCAGGAGCCGGAGGAGCAGGCACCTGAGATCACCGCCCGGGACGCCGCCTATGCTGATATGTCCACCATGGACATCGCCGTGGAGCGCATGACCGGACACGGCAATCCGGCGCACCGTATTTGGCTGCCGCCACTGGACGTCCCCGAGACCTTCGACTCGCTGATTGATGACCTGGTAGTTGACCCCGAGCTCGGTCTCATCTCGCCGACCTGGCGTGCCCGTGGAGACCTGGTGGTGCCGCTGGGCATCACCGACGTGCCTATGGAGCAGCGGCGCGATCAGTACAGCGTGGACCTGTCTGCAGCGGGAGGCCATGTCGGCGTCGTCGGCGGTCCGCTGTCAGGCAAGTCCACTGCTCTGCGCTCCCTGCTGATGGGCTTGGCACTGACACACACACCCACTGAGGTCCAGTTCTACGTGATCGACCTTGGAGGCGGAACCTTCTCCACCATGATGGATCTGCCCCATATGGCGGGCGTGGGCACCCGGGATGATCCCGACATCATCGCCCGCATCATCGCTGAGATCGAGGCGATGCTGGCAGATCGTGAACGCTACTTCAAGGCCCACCGGATCGACTCCATTCAGACCTACCGGCGTAGTCGTGCGGCCGGGCAGGCCGACGACGGTTACGGAGACGTCTTCCTGGTGATCGACGGATGGTCCGTACTGAAGACGGACTTCGACAGTATTGCCGAGCGTGTCCAGGCGATGATGACACGGGCGCTCGCTTTCGGTGTGCACCTGGTCATTTCCTCGGGGCGGTGGATGGAGATGCGCGCCGCTATCAAGGATGCCCTGGGCACCCGGATCGAGTTGCGTCTGGGTGAGCCCACGGACTCTGAGATCAACCGTGCGGCCGCAAAGTCCGTACCTGCTGGGCGCCCGGGACGGGGATTGGACCCCGCTGGTCGGCATATGCTTCTGGCCCTGCCGCGCCTGGACGGCGAGCATGATCCCGCCACCCTGTCCGAAGGCGTTGGTAACGCCTGCCGTCGCATTGCGGAGTCCTATAAGGGTGTTCCCGGTCCGAAGCTGCGGTTGTTGCCCACCCGTATAGACCTGACCGAGTTGCAGGCGCAAGTGCCCGCGGCTGACGGGCCCGTGATTGGGATCAACGAATCCCGGCTGGAGCCTGTCAGCCTGAACATGCGGCACGAGCCGCATCTGATCGTGCTGGGAGATGCCAAGAAGGGCAAGTCCTCATTCCTGCGCGCGCTCATGGCCGAGCTGACCCGCGGTCGCACTCCCGATGACTTGCGTATCCTGCCCATTGATCCGCGCCGCTCTCTGCTCGGCGACATTCCGCAGGAATTCATGCTCACGTATGTGACCTTGCGCGATCAGGCGGCCAAGGAGGCGACGGACCTGGTGGAGTTCCTGAAACAGCGCCTTCCTGGGCCGGAAGTGACGCCGGAGCAGCTGCGCACGCGCAGCTGGTGGCACGGCCCGGAGGTGTACATCCTTGTGGATGACTACGACCTGCTTACCACAGGCCAGATGAACCCGTTGCTGCCGCTCCAGCCCCTGTTGCCGCAGGGGCTGGACGTGGGCTTGCACCTGGTTCTGACCCGCCGTACCGGCGGGGCCAGTCGCGCCCTGTTCGAGCCCTTGATGCAGACGCTCATCGACCTGTCAACCCCCGGCATCATGCTGCCGGGCAACCCGGATGAGGGGCCGCTGCTGGGCCGTGAGCGCCCCAAGCCCGGGCCTGCGGGGCGCGCCAGCCTGATCACCCGCGACGCCACCGAGTCGATTCAGCTGGCCTGGCTTCCGCCGACGGCGTGAGGCCGCCGTGGTCGCTCTCGACGGCGTGGGACGCTCGCCCTGCGGTGACCCGGCTCCCAGTACGGAAGTCCTGGGTGGGGCGCTGACCGGGACTACGGCGCAGCGCCGGTACAGTCGACCTCATGGCGCAGGCACGGAATACGGGCGACGGCCCCCGCGGCGGCGGCCGCGGCCGCAACACGGGGGGCCGAACTTCGTCCGCGCGCTCCGGCGGCTCCGGGCGCCCGCCGTCGTCGGGAAGAAGCTCGAAGCCCGCCGCCGGTGGCGGTTCCGCACGTTCGGGCGGCGGCCGCGCGGCCTCTGCGCGCGCAGGTGCTGCGCGCTCCGGTGCGCCAGGCCACAGCGGTGCCACCCGCTCGGCGTCGTCGGCGCGCAGCGGCGCCTCCCGGGCATCCGCATCACGGCAGGCGCCCCGAGGTCAGGCCCGTGCACGGCGAACCGTGACCACCCAGGACGGTCGTCCAGGACGCCGGCCAACCCGCACGGCGCGCACGGGCCGCGGTCAGACCGCCCGCTCGGCGGCTCGTTCAGGTGCCGGCAAGCGACGCGTGCAGAACCGGCGTCCCAAGGCCCACCGGCCAACGACGTCGCGCCGGCCCCGCTACTGGCTGCGCCGACTCATGGTGCTGGTCGCTGGCATCGCCGTGCTCGCCGGGGTCTCCACCGCGATCCTGTCGGCCGCGGTCTGGGCGCGCGACACGATCCGTGCTCAGGACGACGCCGCCGCTGCGCATGTAGCCACCACCTACCCCAACCCCGTGGACTGCACGCCCCAGGACCTGGCCGTAACCTTCACCTCGCCTGACTCGGTACCCGCCGGCGCTGGTCTCACGCTTAACGTGACGGTCGACAACACCGGCGCCGAGGCCTGCCTGCTGGATCTGGGCGGGGAGCACATTGGCGCCCTGATCACCTCCGGTAGTCAGACGATCTGGGAGTCGACGGTCTGCCCCTTCACCCCCACCAGCCGCCGCCTGCTTGTGGCTCCCGGCACCGCGGCCGACGCCACCATCATCTGGGACGGCAACGTCGCCTCGGCGCAGTGCACTCCCGTAACCACTCCGGCCGCTACCGCGACGGCGTCGCCCACCGCAACCGAGGCGGCTGAGGCCGCCGACGGGGCGAGTGCCGAGGGCACCGACGGCTCCGCTTCCGGTCAGTCCGAGGGGACCGAGGGTGCTAACGATGCGGAGGCCTTAACCGCAGAGCAGGATGCGGCGCCCAACGGGACTGACGCCGCCATCGCCTCCGGGGATGTCGCCGCCGCCGGCACCTACCGCGTGCGCATCCAGCTGGACGGCGCCGACCTGACCGAGGATCGCGTCTTCGTGATCGAGTAGCGGAGCGGCGTCGTTTTCCAAGCTGGGCCTGCGCCGCACATCGACTAATGCCTGGTGTCCGTGTTGTGGTTGCTGGTGGTGTTTTGGTGTCGGTGGGGTTACAGTCGGTGTTTGTGAGTGATGCTGCTGTGGGTGGGTGCCGTGCCTGCCTGCTGCCCGGGTGCCGGCGTGTGAGGGGGCTGGTGTGGGTATGGGTTTGAGTCTGGATGCGGTTGCGGGCGCCGTGGTTGGTGAGATTCCGGGTTCGCCCGGTGGGGTGCTGGCGGTGGCGGACTCCTGGAGGGCCGGGGCGCGGGTGCTGGATGAGGCGGCCAGCAGTGTGGTGTCCTCACGCCTGGCGGTGCCGTCCTGGCAGGGGGTAAGTGCGGAGGCCTTCCGATCCTCCTCTCGCCACCTGGAGGCGGACCTGGACGCCTCGATCATGAACCTGCTGGACGGGGCGCATCATTTGGAGGCCTACGCCCAGGTGCTCGATGAGGCGAAGGAGGCGCTGGAGCGGCTGCGCGCCATGGTCGGTGCGGCGCTGTTGGAGGCGGTGGATGCTGCGGCGCCAGCGGTGCTGGTGGCAGGGGTGCGGTATGCGGCCGCGGGTGCGGCGGTGGGTATCCGTGCCCGGGTGAGTATCGCCGCCATGCAAACCGCCGCCGCCCTGAACGCCGTTGGTGTAGGTGCTAACTCGCGAGTTGGTTCGGGGGCTGCTGGTGTGGGCGCGCATGGGCGTGGCGGTGTCGGTGCGGGTAAGGGCAAGGACGATGACGGCACTGGGAGCAAGACGGCTTTCAGTGATGAGGATATTCGGCGGTTGCGGCAGCAGGCGGACGGCTCCGCGGGCTGGGACCCCGTGCATCAGGCGAGTATTGCCGACTGCTATTTTCTGGCTACTTTGGATGCGTATTCCCTGTCGGAGGACGGGGAGCAGTTTCTGCGGGATCATGTGCGGTGGAGTGAGGAGGATCAGGCGTTCATCGTCACCCTGTACGACGGCGACGGCAAACCCGTGTACGAGAAGGTCACCGACTACTACACCGACGGTAACCAGGGTGATGACCTGGGTGGTGGGCGGCGGGGGCCGAACCTGATGAGCGTGTACGAGCGCGCCTACGGCCAATACCTGGGCGACCACAACCTCCCGAACGGTCGTCCGTATGACGCGATGCAGACCATCTCCGGGCAGGACGCCCAGAGCGTGCACACCACGGGCCTGCCGGCCAGTCCGCTGCCTGCGTGGAACCACTACCTGTACAACGATCACAAATACACCGAACAGGAGTGGTCTCAGATCGAACAGGCCGTAAACAACGGCCAGCCCGTGGTAGCAGTCACCAACAACGGCGACTTCGGCGACGGGGACACGGTGGATGCGACCGCCAACACTCACACCCGCGCCGCCGACAAGCAGCACCCGGACACCGCGATCAACAATAAAGACAGAACCGGCGACTACCGCATCGTCGGCGGAGACTATTTCGGCGACGGCGAGTCTCAAGGACATGCGTATACGGTGATTGCAATTGACGATGAGTACGTAACCCTGCGAAACCCCTGGGCACACAACGACACGGCCGACGGCTCTGCCAGCGGGGACGACGGCATTATCCGAATTAGCCGCGAGGACTACGAGAAGTACTTCGGCCGCACCGACATCGGTGGAGAAATACCATGAGCAGAGTCGTATATGCGCGAATTATCACCACATTATCTCTACCCCGGGGTCGAGTACGATGTACACCTTGTAGGTCCATCCTCCGGTCTTGTCATTGGGGATCAGGGGCCTGGGATTAACCGCCAAGAGCGTAACATTTCCAAGGCCATCAATATGCGCGGTCTCTCCCAGGCGAAGCTCAACGACCTCTTCACTTCCATCAGTGCGTATCCACCGCAGTGCACCGATCCACTCATAACTCTCGGAGCGCATCCGGCTGCTCTGCAACCTGCCACTCTCTGTGTTGATTGGTGGAACACTGCCGCCAACCTGGACGTAGACTCCGTCTTCTGCGGCGATGCCGTCGGGCAGCGGCACCTCCCGAGTTAACGGTCTGGTCCACCACAGCCAGCCACCAACACCAACCGCCGCCAACAGCGCCACTACCAAGCAGCCCGCCAGCGTCCGCAACACGCGCCGCCGGAACAACGCCACCGCCAAAGCCTCATCGTCAGACGTTGAGTCGACCGCCACTGTGGGCGCGGTAGATACGACAGGCTCGGTCTGCCCCGCACTGCCTGCGCCGGCACTATCCACTTCGGGCCGCGCATCGAAGTACTCACCGTTGCCGCCGGTCGCCGATGTCACTGCCAACACGCTCCTCATCAATCACGGGTAGCCGACGATGGCGATCCTACGCCGGCTTGCGGGCCGGTGACAGTGCGCTCTGTCCGGGACTTGGCATGTATTGGCATCGGTGTAGGTGTTCCTTCAGCGTCCTGGTGGGCGCGGCGCGTGAGGACCATGAGTACACCGAACAGGGGTCGATCTAGATTGAGCGGGCGGTCAAGGGTGGTCTGTCGGTCGTCGCGGGGATGACCGAAGATGACGGCAATATTCGCATCATCCGCGAGGACTACGAGAAATACTTCGCCCGCACCGACATCGGTGGAGAAATACCATAACCAGAGTCGTATCGTGCGGACGTTCACCTTATTCGCTCTACTCCGGGGTCGAGCGCGACATTCACCTTGTAGGCCCAACGTCCTACCCGGTAGTCGGGGAGGAGTGGTTCTGGGTTAACAGCCAGCAAGGTGACTGTGCCCAGCCCATCAATGTGGACGGTTTCGCCCAGCCGCAACTCGATAGTCTCCACAATTCTGTCACTGCGGGCCCACTCCAACGACCCGATCCACTCATGGTTCTCCGAGCGCAGGGGGCCTTCTCTCAGCATGCCCGCTTCGGTACTTGCCGGCCAAACGCTTGTGCCGATCTGCCAGACATGCCCGGCCTCTACGCCGTCGGGCAGCGGCACCTCCCGAGTTAACGGTCTGGTCCACCACAGCCAGCCGCCAATGCTTCCCGCAGCCAGTAGTGTGACTACGAGGCAGCCCATCAGGACGCGCCGCATGATCCGTCGCCCCGGCGGGGCCACCGGGCCGGTTCCATCCGCCGGGCTCACGACGCAACATCCGCCGGGCTCACGACGCAACGCCCAGCGGGTTCGCCTTTGCCCCTCGGTCCAGTGGGGGCCATTTCGGACCGAGCATAGGAGTACTCACCGTTGCCGCCGGTTGCTGATGCCACTGCCAACACGCTCCTCGTCAATCACGGGTAACCCGATGGTGACGATCCTACGCGGACGTGATGTCGTATGACAGTCTGCTTTGCAGAGGAGCCTCGATGTCTAGGCGAAGCAGCTAAAGGCCTCCCCTGATGACCTGCGCTCGCATACGCATGCGGTGACACCGGCTCACCGATGAGGAGCGGGCCAGGATCGAGCGGGCCATGCAGGCTGGTCTGCCGGTCGTCGCGGGCACGGCAGGCGGTGACTTCAGTGACGGGAGCCCGGCCTCGGATGCGATCACCAACACCGACACCCGCGCATTCTCGGTTGTATCGGACCATCTCCTTAGCTCCGGGGCCGAAGATGATGTACACCTTGTATGTACATCCGCCGGTTTTGTCGTTGGGGATTAGGGGGGAGGGGCTGAGGGTTAGCAGCGTCACCGTGCCCAGGCGTCAATGTGCGAGGTTTCCCCCAGGCGCAGCTCGATGATCTTCTCGGTTCCATCCGTTCTCATCCGCCGCATTCCGGCACATCCCTTGTCGGTGGCCTGATCCACTGCGGCCAGCCGCCGACACCTGCTGCCGCCAATAGTGCCGCCACGAGGCAGCCCGCCGGTATTCGCAGCACGCGCCGCCGGAATAACGCCGCCGCAAGAGCCTCATCGTATGCAGCCTCCCGCCAGGCAATGAGAGACGAGGTCTCCGCGTGAAGGTGCCCGCGGTGCCTAGCTGGTCAGGCCGTGGTAACTGACGGTCTTCGCCTTGGCGCCGGCGACGGCACCGCCCGCAGCCGAGCCGCCAAGATTATGCAACCCACTGGCCGATGCTGCGAGCCGGTGCGCGCCGTCGGCGGCCTCTTGGTCGGTGCTCGCGTACCCCTGCTGCGCGGCCAGCAACCCGTCTGCGTCCGCATTCGCCCGCGCCGCCAAGCGCTCCGCCTGCTGCTCATGGCGACTGGCGTACTGTGCCGCAGCCGATGCGAGCACGGCAGAACCGAACACACCCTCACTGCCGGAGTCCAAGTGGAACTGCGACAGCGAATGGCGGCCGTCATCCAAGTGTGTACGAGCGGTGGCAAGTTCCCCCGGTATAACCCGAAGTACCACTTCCAGCACCTCCTATAGCGGTGGTCCGCCCGCCCCGCGGGCATGCAGCCGACGCAGGCCCGCGACCAGCCGGAACAAACAATCTCAGTTTAGCATCGGGCGCAGCGACCGGTGCTCACGCGTAACGGTCGGCGATGGACACCTCGGCCAGGCGCGACAGGCCGTCGCGCAGGGTGCGGGCCTGGCGCGGGCCGACGCCGTCGACCGCCTCCAGCTCCTCGACCGTCGCCCCCAGTACCGCCTGCAAGGAGCCCCAGTTGTCCACCACCGCACGCGCCGTCACCAGCGGCAGTCGCGGAATCTTGGCGAGAATTCGCAATCCGCGCGGTGAAACGGAGGCGTCCAGGTCCTGGCCGTCGGCGCCACCGAGGCCGATTGCGCGCGATACCATAGCCAGGTCCAGCAGGGCGGGGGAGCCCACCCACTTCAGTCGTACATCCACGGTGGCGATGTCCAGTCCCTGCGGCAGGTAGTCGGTCAGCAGGAAGTCGCGCTCCGCCATCAGCCCGCGAGTCAGCTCCTCCACCTGCAAAGCCAGCAGTCGCCCGTCGGTTCCCAACTCCACCACGTATCCGTCGATATCGGAGGCAATACGGCTGACCATCTCCAGCAGCTGAAGTACGCCGGTCACATCACGGACCGTGACCAGATCCTCGATCTCCAGGGCGTCCAGACCTCCGGAGATCTTGTCCAGGCGCGCCTTATAGCGCTCCAGGGTGGCCAGCGCCTGGTTGGCGCGCGCCAGGATCGCCTCGCTGGGCTCGATCACATGCCGACGACCGTCAACGTACAGGGAGATAATGCGCATCGACTGGCTCACCGAGATCACCGGGTGCCCGGTCTGGCGGGCGACGCGCTCGGCCGTGCGGTGGCGCATACCGGCCTCGGCGGTCTCAATGGAGGCGTTGGGCAGCAACTGCACATTCGCACGGCGGATGCGGTTGTTCGCCCGGTCCACGATCACGGCCCCGTCCATTTTGGCCAGCTCCCGCAGCTGGGCGGCGGTGAGTTCCACGTCCAGCCGGAAGCCGCCCGAGGAGATCGCCTCCACCGTCTCGTCGAAGCCGAGGACGATGATCGCCCCGGTGCGCCCGCGCAGAATGCGCTCCAGGCCGTCACGCAGTACGGTGCCGGGGGCGATGAGGGCGAGGGTCTCGCGCAGCAGGTTGTGGGTATCGGTCATGGGTCTCTCCTGAGAATAGTCCGAACACGCCTGACGGTGCTGACTGTCGGACCGGTGCCGCATTATGCTAATCGCCCGGAGCGTTGCAGCGCCGTGAAACGTGTCGCGTCGATGGCTGGCGCGACACGCGCCCGCCGGGGTGACCGCGCCAGCACGGTGCCGGGAATCACCCGCGTGGCAGGGCCGCCCCGACGGCCTCGCCCAGGTGTGCAACCGGCAGGATCTGAAGGCCTTGGAGCTCCCGCAGCTCCTCAGACCCCGCCAACGGGACAATAGCGCGATCGAAGCCGAGACGCGCCGCCTCCGCCAGCCTCCGCTGCACGCCGACAGTCGCCCGCACCTCCCCGGTCAGGCCGACCTCCCCGAATGCCACCAGCCCCGGGGAGGTGGGCAGGTTCTGTGCGGCGGAGACGACGGCGATCGCCACCGCCAGGTCCGTTGCCGGCTCAACCGCGCGCGCCCCGCCCACGGTGGAGACGTATACATCGGTGGTGGAGGTGTCCACGCGTAGCCGGGCTGCCAGAACGGCCAGTGCCATGGCCACCCGGGAGTGGTCCACGCCGGAGGTGGTGCGGCGAGGAGAGCCGGCGGCGGTCCCGGCCACCAGCGCCTGAATCTCCACCGGCATCGGGCGGCGCCCCTCCAGTGTGACTGTGGCACATGTGCCCGGAACCTCGCTGCGCGCCGCAGACAGGAACAGGCCCGAGGGGTCGGCCAGGCCGATGATGCCGCGTTCACCCAGGTCAAAGCAGCCGACCTCGTCCGTGGGGCCGTAACGGTTTTTCACCGCCCGCAGTAGCCGCAGGCGCGCGTGCCGGTCTCCCTCGAACTGGCAGACCACGTCCACCAGGTGTTCCAGCACTCGCGGTCCCGCAATGCCGCCGTCCTTAGTCACATGCCCGACCAGCAGCACCGGAATGGCCCGCTCCTTGGCCACCTGGATGAGTGAGCTCGCCACCGCCCGTACCTGGGTGACCCCACCGGCCCCTCCCTCCACCTGGGCGGAAGCGACGGTTTGGATCGAGTCGACTACCAGTAAAGACGGGGTGGCGTCTTGGACATGCCCGAGGAGCGCGCCGAGTTCGGTCTCGGCGGCGAGCAGCAGCGCCGGGTCGATGGCGCCAATGCGCTCGGCCCGCAGCCGCACCTGGCTGGCCGACTCCTCCCCGGTCACGTACAGCACCGGCCCCAGCCCGCGCGCACGGGATGCCGCAGCGGCCTTGGCGGCAACATCCAGCAGCAGCGTCGACTTGCCCACGCCGGGCTCGCCCGCCAGCAGCACAACTGCCCCGGGGACGACGCCGCCCCCGAGTACCCGGTCCAACTCGCCTACTCCGGTGGGTCGGGCGCGAGCCTCTTCCGCACTCACCTGGGCGATTGGGCGCGCGGCCACGGTGGGGCGAATCGCCGTCGCCGTGGCCGGGATGCGACCGGGGCCGCCTATTCCGCCCGAGGTTGATTCGGTGAACTCCTCCAGCGTGCCCCAGGCGCGGCACTCCCGGCACTGGCCGAGCCACTTGGGGCTGTTCCAGCCGCAGTCGGTACACACGTATGAGGTGCGTGCCTTGGCAGTCTTCGTCGTGGTGGACATGGCGGCAGGCTACCGGGGGCCGCCGACATGAACTCGGGCCGTTAACGGTTAGTGCGTCGTTGAGCCAGTGCCGTACAGGCTGCTTCCGTATGAACCGGATGTGCTGGGCTGTGGCTGTGCGAGGGTGGTCGCACCGGGCGTGCCGTACCCGGCACCCAGAACAGTGCCAGTGATCGGGTCGTAGCCGAGCTCCTCGGCCAGCACTTGGCGGTGCTTCGCGGCGACCAGGTGAGGGTACTTGGCGAGGATCCACCCGTCGATATACTTCACGGCATAGACCATGATGATGAAGGGGATCATCAGGATCATCACCCGTATGTGGGTGGTTTCAGTCACCTGGCTGGAGATCCATGCGTATATGCCGAATGCTGCCGCAATCCCTAAGACGCATGCGAGGGAAAACATGATCCCGAAGTACTTCGAGCGGGGAGTGATTCGCTTGGGATGGTCGGCTGCCATAGGTGGGCTCCTGCAACGTTGGTGGTCAGTACCGCGCCAGTATTGATCGTGATCTCACGGTGCGGCAACGGTGTTAAGCGGGGAGTAGTACCCATCTACGCCGTAGCGGCAGTGCCGCCGTCTACACGCGGTGTGCAGTCGTCGGGGAAGCGTGTCAGAAGTGGGTGATTCGTTACAATCCGGTGCGGTGGTGGCGTATCGGGCTCCGGGCAAAGGCGCCTTATGGCCGCGGGGGCACCTTGCCGGGCGGAGGTCAGGCATAGGAAAATGCTGGTGACCGAGCCCCGGCAGCCCGGCGCCGGGTCCGCGACCGAAGGGGGATGTTCTTGACCGACTCCGCTGCCAGCCGCGCCCTGTCAACCCATCGCCTGAGCCGCCGTGCGGTCTTGGCCGGCGCCGCCGCCGGTGCTGCCACGATGCTGGCTGCCTGCTCACCCGGTGGCCGCTCCTCCGCGGGCTCCTCCGCCGCCGCCGACAACGCCTCGCAGAGTGCCACCGAGTCGTTCCCCATCACCATTGAACACACCTACGGATCCACTACGATCGAAGCCGAGCCCACTCGTATTGTGGCCATCTCCACCGTGGATGCCGACGTCGTGGTCTCTTTGGGAGTAGTGCCGATCGGCATGCCCGCTGTTGCCGCCGAAGGAGATGCCTACCCGTGGACCGCCGAAGGTCTTGAGGCCTTGGGCGCCAGTTTGGGCTCGCAGGCCGCACCCAAACTGTACGCCCAGGTGGATGACCGTGACGTCGATGCGATCGCGGCGCTCCAGCCGGACCTGATCCTCGGGGTGCACTCGGGCATGAGCCGGGAGGAGTACAGCCGGCTGTCCGGCGTCGCCCCAACCTTGGCGTATCCGGCCGACGCCGTCGCCTACGGAGCCTCCTGGGAGGCGGTGACGGTTGCAGTGGGGCGAGCGTTGGGGCGTTCCGCAGCCGCCGAGGCGCTGGTGAACACCACCACGGACGTACTGGCCTCCACCATCACCGCGAACCCGTTCCTGCGGGGAGCGACCTATGCGGCTGTGGCGCTCAACGCCTCCAAACCATCCATCACCCTGTACACGGCGTCGAACACGCGTTCGCAGGTGCTGGGACAGTTGGGTCTGATCCCGGCCCCCGCCGTCGCGAAGCTGGTGGCGGACGCCGAGGAGGTAGCTGTGGACTTTCCGCTCGCCGACGCCGCACAACTGACTGCCGATCTGCTGTGGGCTGAGGTGGAGGACCCGACCTCCGTTGAGGCCGTTGAGGCGCAATCGCGGTTGGCGGCAATACCGGCGGTCGCGGACGGAACCGCTCTGTTTATCACTGACGCGGTCGCAGCCATGAGTCTGGCGGCGGCCTCCCCGCTGTCACTGCCATGGTGCTGTGAGAACCATGTGCCCGACGTCGTCTCCGCCATTGAGGCGGGCAGGGCAACGGCAAGCGCCACCGCAAGCCCTACCTCGAGTCCGGGCGCTGGCGCCACGGCGTCGTGAACCGGGCCGCCGCCATATGGACCGACCTCGGCGGTCACTTCGACCGACCTGGTGATGGGGATGAGTGACTGGGGGATGAGTGGCTGGGACGAGACGGCACTTGCCGCGAGCGTCACGATCAATATAGGTTAGCCATATGTAGGCGAACCTGACCTTAGTAACGGAAGGGTGGCCTATATAACTCGCGTGGTTCGGTCCCCGCGAGCCCTACCATCCCGAAGGAAGACATGTCTCGCAAGCTCCCTGCGCTCCTGGCCCTGTCCGCAGCCGTCAGCCTCGCGCTGGCCGGCTGCTCCGGGTCCACGGATACCGCCTCCACCTCCAGCTCCGCCGCCTCCGCCGACGGCCCCGCAACGGCCGCCACCTCCCAGACCTCTGCCCAGCCGACGGCGGTGACCATCAATGACAATCACGGCAGCGTCGAGATCGCCCTGCCCGTGCAACGGGCCGCCTCCACCGACAATCGCACCTTCGAAGTGCTGGCCGAATGGGGCGTGCCGCTGGTAGCCGCTCCCAAGCAGCTCATCCCCTCATCAATCACCGCCTACGACGGCGACGACGTCGCCGACATGGGCAACCATCGCGAGCCCGACCTGGAGGCGCTGGTGGCGGCCGAACCCGATCTGGTGATCGTCGGCCAGCGCTTTGCCGACCAGTACGACTCCATTGCCGGGCTCACCCCGGACGCCGCGCTGCTCGACCTCGATCCGCGCGACGGCGAGCCCTTCGACGCCGAGCTCAAGCGCCAGGTGACTGCCCTGGGGCAGGTGTTCGGCAAGGAGGCCGAGGCCGAGGAGCTGATCTCCGATTTCGACACCGCCCTGGAGCGCGCCAAGAACGCCTATGACGGCTCCTCGAAGGTCATGGCGGTGATCGTCTCCGGCGGGGAGATCGGCTACTCCGGCCCCACCACCGGACGCACCTGGGGACCGCTTTTCGATCTGCTCGGTCTGCAGCCGGCTCTTGAGGTCCAGGGCTCCACCGACGATCACCAGGGCGACGACGTCTCCGTGGAGCAGATCGCCGAGTCCAACCCGGACTGGATCTTCGTCATGGACCGCGACGCCGCCATTTCTGCTAACGATCCCAGTTACACGCCCGCCGCGGATGTGATCGCGGGCAACGCCGCTTTGCAGAACGTCACGGCGGTGACCTCCGGGCAGATCGTCTACGCCCCGGATGACACCTACACCAACGAGTCGATCATCACCTACACCGAGATCCTCAACTCGATCGCCGATGCCTTCGAAGGTGCCCAGAACTGAACGCCCGAAGGCTTCAGGCGCGCAGCGCAACTCCGCGCCGCGCGGTCGATGACGCCGCCCGCACCCGCGAGCCCCTGGTCAGCCGGGGGCTCGCGGTTGGGCTGCTGGCGGTATTGGCCCTGCTGGGCCTGAGCCTGGCCACTGGCCAGTACTCGATCCTGTCCCACGCGGACGGCTGGGAGATGTTCCGCAACGTCCGCGTCCCCCGCACGCTCGCGCTCGTTTTGGCCGGGGCTGCTATGAGCATGTCCGGCCTGGTGATGCAGCTGATCACCCAGAACCGTTTCGTGGAGCCGACCACCACCGGCACCACCGAGTGGGCCGGCCTGGGCCTGCTGGCGGTGATGGTGGTCTTTCCCCGCGCCAGCGTACTGGGGCGCATGGCGGGCGCCGTGATGGCCGCGTTCCTGGGCACCACGGTGTTCTTCCTGCTGCTGCGGCGGGTCTCCCTGCGTTCCTCCCTGCTGGTGCCGATCATCGGCATGATGCTGGGGGCGGTGGTCAGCGCGGTGTCTACCTTCTTCGCCCTGCAGACCGACATGCTGCAGTCCCTGGGGGTGTGGTTCCAGGGCAGCTTCACCTCGGTGTACCGGGGCCAGTACGAGGTGCTGTGGATCGTGGTTGGGGTGGTGGCCGCGATCTTCCACTACGCCGACCATCTCACCGCCGTCGGCCTGGGGCAGGACGTGGCCACCAACATCGGCGTCGACTACCGGCGCACCGTGCTGATAGGCACCGCTCTGGTGGCCGTGGCCACCGGCACCGTCACCGTGGTGGTCGGCTCGCTGCCCTTTCTGGGGCTGATCGTCCCCAACCTGGTGTCCATGCGCCGCGGGGACGACCTACGCTCCAACCTGCCCTGGGTGTGCCTGGTGGGCATCGGCCTCATCACCGCCTGCGACCTGCTGGCCCGCACCATCATCGCCCCCTTCGAGATCCCGGTAGCCGTGGTGCTGGGCCTGGTGGGGGCCGCGGTGTTTATCGCCTTGATCATCCGCCAGACCGGGAGGGGAGGAGCATGAGCCCCGAAGCCTCCGCGGCGCCGACGACGTCGGTCACTGGCGCTCCGGTCACTGGCCACCCAGCGGGCGGCGCGACGCCGGGCGCCACCACCGATCCCGGCGCGGCCACGAGCAGTCCCGCTGCCCGCCGCTCGGGCGCCTTCGCCACGCCCGCCGCCCGCCGTCGCTGGTGGCTGACCTACCTGGGGGTGACCGGCCTGGCCGTCTGCTTCGCCGTCGGCATACTGGTGTGGAAAAACCCGATGGAACCCGGCAGCCGCGGCTTCTGGCTCATCGCCCAGCGGCGCCTGGACGCCGTCGTCGCCATGATCGTGGTGGCCGTGTGCCAGGCCATGGCCACCGTTGCCTTCCAGACCGCGACCGGCAACCGCATCATCACGCCGTCGATCATGGGCTTTGAGTCTCTGTATCGGGCCATCCAGACCGCCACCATTTTCTTCTTCGGGGCCACCGGCCTGACCGCCACCCGCACCGTGCCCGCCTTCGCCCTGCGGCTGGCGCTCATGGTGGGGCTGTCCCTGCTGCTGTACTCCTGGCTGCTGACCGGCGGCGCGCGCAACCTGTACTCGATGCTGCTGATCGGCATCGTCATCGGCTCCGCGCTGGGCAGCCTGACCACCTTCATGCAGCGCCTGCTCACCCCCAGCGAGTTCGACCTGCTCTCGGCCCGGCTGTTCGGCTCCATCGCCAACGCCGACCCCGACTACTACCCGATTGCCATCCCCCTGGCGCTGGCGGCGAGTGCCGCCTTGCTGCTCTACTCGCGTCTCCTCAACGTGCTCGCGCTGGGGCGGGACACCGCCACCGGCCTGGGGCTGAACCACACCCGCGCCACCATCGGCGTGCTGGTGCTGGTCTCGGTGCTCATGGCCACCTCGACGGCGCTGGTCGGCCCCATGACCTTCCTCGGCTTCCTGGTGGCGACCCTGTCCTACCAGCTGTCGGGCACCTACGACCACCGCTACCTGTTCCCCATGGCCGCCAGCCTGGGACTGCTCGTGCTCACTGGCGCCTACTTCATCATGCGCCACGTGTTCTACGCCCAGGGCGTCGTCTCCATCATCATCGAGCTGGTGGGTGGCTCGGTGTTCGTCATCGTCGTGCTCAGAAGGGGGCGCCTGTGATCGAGCTGGACGAAGTGCGCAAGGTCTACAACTCCGAGGTCGCCATCGGCCCGGTTAGCCTGGAGCTGCCCGCGGGCGGCATCACCGCCTTCATCGGCCCCAATGGGGCGGGCAAGTCCACGCTACTGACCATGGTGGGGCGCCTGCTGGGGATCGACGAGGGCGCGGTGCGCGTGGCCGGGTTGGACGTTTCCTCCACCAAGTCGGCGGACCTGGCCCGGGTGCTGTCCGTCTTGCGGCAGGAGAATCACTTCATCACCCGGCTGACCGTGCGCCAGCTGGTGGGCTTCGGCCGCTTCCCCTACTCCCGCGGGCGACTCACGGCCGACGACGAGCGCATCATCTCCCGCTACATCGACTTCTTCGGCCTGGGCGATCTGGAGGGGCGCCACCTGGACGAGCTGTCCGGCGGGCAGCGGCAGCGCGCCTACGTGGCCATGGTGCTGTGCCAGGAGACCGACTACGTGCTGCTGGACGAGCCCCTGAACAACCTGGACATTGCCCACAGCGTGGAGATGATGAACCACCTGGAGCGCGCCGCCCGGGAGTTCGGCCGCACCGTCCTGATCGTCCTGCACGACATCAACTTCGCGGCCCGCTACGCCGACCGCATCTGTGCCCTGAAGGACGGGGGCGTATTCCGCTTCGGGCCGCCGGCGGAGATCATGCGCGACGACGTGCTCACCGCCGTCTTCGGCACCCCCATCCAGGTGATCGAGGGCCCGGCGGGGCCGCTCGCCTGCTACTGAGGTGCCGCGGGGCGCCGTGTCGGCTTGGACACAGGTTATCTTCAGGTAATCGGGCTCTTCCGGTTTGGGGGTGTGGTGGGTGAACTCGGGTGTGCGTGTGTGGGTGGGTGATGGCGCTGGTCGGTGGATGGTCGGCGGGTAGTTAGGGGCATGCCGGGTGAGTCATCCCGGGCACGGCGCACGCTCAACCACCCCGCCGATCCAACCGACCTACGGCTTTTGCCTGGTATTTCAACGTTTTTGGTTTCAGGTCGGCGGAGGTTGGTCGGCTCCCATGTGCGCCGCGAGGGTCGCCGCACATGGGAGCCGACTGTACCGTTCGCCGGTTGATGCGTTTTCCGCGTAATTACGCCAAATCGCTAAAAACGCGCCGCGAATGAGCGTGCGGCGCGTGCTCACGCCGAGCCCCTGGGCCCACCAGGCCGCAGCGTCCGGCGCGTGCCCGCAGATCGGGGCGGCATTTCACGACCTTGGGGTGCGTTTTACGACCCCGGGGTAGTCGGAAAACGCACCCCAGGGTCGTAAATCGACATGTGCGGTCCGGGGCGGCGGCGGATGCGGACGGCTACGCGTACAGGTCAGGTGTGCAGCTGGTCGAGTCAGGCGGTGTAGGCCCACAAGAAAGGCGCGGGCGAACCGCCGGCAAAGGTGGTCCGCCCGCGCCTCAGTGAAGTGAGCGCGTGGTCCGTCAGGCGCGGGCGAGGGCATCGCGCACCCGCGCCGCCACCGCCTCGCCGGTGAAGCCGTACTCTTTGAACAGCTGCGCGCCGGGCGCGGAGGCGCCGAAGCGGTCCAGGGAGACGATCAGACCGTCGTCGCCAACAATCTCGCGCCAGCCCATGGCCGAGCCGGCCTCGATGGACACCCGCACTCCCGCCTCGGGCAGCACCGAGGCCCGGTAGGCCTCGTCCTGCTGGGTGAACCACTCCAGGCAGGGGGCGGAGACCACGCGGGTGGGCGTGCCCTCGGCCTGCAGCAGCTCGCGGGCATCCATGGCCACACCCACCTCGGAGCCGGTGGCGACCAGGATCGCCGCGGGGGCGACCTCGGCGCCAGTGGCGTCGGTCGCCTCGGCCAGCACGTAGGCGCCGCGGTGCACACCGGCGCGGGCGGTCTCGGCATCGGCGTGGACGGTCAGGTTCTGCCGGGACAGCACGATTCCGGCCGGGCCCTGCGGGCGGCGCAGGATCTCCGCCCAGGCGGCCGCCGTCTCATTGGCGTCGGCGGGGCGGACCACCGCCAGGCCCGGGATGGCGCGCAGCGCAGCCAAGTGCTCAATCGGCTGGTGGGTGGGGCCGTCCTCGCCCACGCCGATGGAGTCGTGCGTCCACACGAAGATGGAGCCCAGCCCCATCAGCGCCGCCAGGCGCACGGCCGGGCGCATGTAGTCGGAGAACACCATGAAGGTACCCCCGTAGGGGCGGGTCAGCCCATCCAGGGCGATGCCGTTGAGGATCCCGCCCATGGCGTGCTCACGAATGCCGAAGTGCAGGGTGCGGCCGTAGGGGCCGTCGCCGTCGGAACGAGCCAGGTCGGCGGGCAGGAAGGAGGGCTCCCCGGCCATGGTGGTGTTGTTGGAGCCGGCCAGGTCCGCGGACCCGCCCCACAGCTCCGGGGCCACCGGCGCCAGGGCCGTGAGCGTCTTGCCGGAGGCCGCACGCGTGGCCAGGGCGTCGCCCACCTCCCACACCGGCAGTGCGGCGTCCAGGCCCGCATCCAACTTGCCTGCCTGCAGCCGCTCCAGCAGGGCGGCCCGCTCGGGGGCGGCCTGCTGCCAGGCGGCGAAGCGCGCGTCCCAGTCGGCGCGCTCGGCCGCGGCGCGCTCGGCGGCGTGCGAGCGGGTGAAGGCGATGACGTCGTCGGGCAGCTGGAAGGTTGCCTGCGGGTCCAGGCCCAGGGCGGTCTTCAGCCCGGCCAGCTCCTCGGAGCCGAGCTTGGCGCCGTGAGAGTCCTCCGAGCCCTGCTTGGTGGGGGAGGGCCAGGCAATGATCGTGTGCAGGCGGATCATGGTGGGGCGCTTGGTCTCCGCACGCGCCGTCACCAGCGCCTCGTGCAGGGCCTGCAGGTCTTCGCGGTAGGCGCCGCCGGCCTTCCAGTCGACGTCGAGCACCTGCCAGCCGTAGGCCTCGAAGCGCTTGGAGGGGTCCTCGGTGAAGGAGATGTCGGTGTCGCCCTCGATGGAGATGTCGTTGTCGTCATAGATGGCGATCAGGTTGCCCAGCTGCAGGGTGCCGGCCAGAGAGGCGGCCTCGGAGGCGACGCCTTCCTGCATGCAGCCGTCGCCCATGATCGTGTACACGAAGTGGTCGAACAGGGAGGCGCCGTCGGCGGCGTCCGGCTCGAACAGGCCGTGCTCGCGGCGGGCCGCGATGGCCAGGCCGACGGCGTTGGACAAGCCCGCGCCCAGCGGGCCGGTGGTGGTCTCAATCCCGGGAGTGTATCCGAATTCGGGGTGCCCGGGCAGGCCGGCGGGGGAGCGGAAGTGGGTGAAGCCCTCCATCGGGATGCCGTAGCCGGTCAGGAACAGCTGGCAGTACTGCAGCAGGGAGGCGTGCCCGGCGGACAGGACGAAGCGGTCACGGCCCAGCCAGTTCGGGTCGGCGGGGTCGTGGCGCAACTCGTACTGGTAGAGCAGGTGGGCCACTGGTGCCAGCGAGATTGGCGTGCCGGGGTGGCCGGAGCCCGCCGCCTCCACGGCGTCGGCGGCCAGCGCCTTGGCGACGTTAATTGCCTTGAGGTCCAGGTCGGTGAGCTCGAGGGGCTCGGTGGTCATGTGGTGGCTCCTTTGGATGTCATGTCAATGGTTGCGTGCATGCTGAGGGCGCAGCTGCCAGCGTGCCCCCGGTCGGTGAATGCGCCCACGGCGGTGCCTGGATGCATCATCTACGCCAGCGATCCTCCGGGCAAGACTGGTCGGCGCGTAGGCGCGGGATGAACCGGCAAGACATAAATGTATCACGATCGGACAAACCGTGGAAGGTGGTGCGGGTGCGGCCTCGCTGTTGACACCTTCGTTCCGCTTGATGCAAACTGGGTCGCACCACGTTTTGAATCGGTCCAAAGAAGGACTGGTGCAGTTGGTATGCGCACTCATAGGGGAGTTCGGCTGGGACGTGGTGATGGAGGGCTCACATGAAACATCGTCTAGGAATGGCGGCGGCGGCGGGTCTGACGTGCCTGGCGCTGGCGGTAGGGAGTTGTGCCGGCGGCGGTGGAGGACGCTCATCAGGTGGCGAGGGCGCGGCGGACGGCGATTCGGTTTCGGTTGCATTCGTACCGAAGATCCAGGGGATACCGTTCTTTGAGGCCATGAACACCGGCGGTGCCGATGCTGCCGATGAATTCGGCTTCAGCTGGGTTTACTCGGGCCCGAACACGGCCGATCCCGCAGCGCAGAGTGAGGTTGTGCGATCGCTGATGCAGCAGAAGGTGGACGCCCTGCTGATCGCCCCCAATGATCCGGATTCCATGGCACCGCTGATCTCCGAGGCCCAGGACCAAGGGATAAGCGTCGGCACCGCGGACACGGATGCGGCGTCGTCCTCCCGGGAAGTATTCGTGACCCAGGCAACCAATGAGGCGATCGGAACTGCGCTGCTGGAGCAGATGGTGGAACCCATCGGCGGGAAGGGCCAGATCGCGATCGTTTCTTGCGGCCAGACCGCCGCCAACCTGAACGCTTGGATTGAAGTCTTCGAGAATAAGGCCGCTACCGACTATCCCGACATGGAAATCGTGGACACCGTCTATGCCGATGAGGACCAGGCCAAGGCCGTCACCATGGCGAAGAACCTCATCAATGCACACCCGGACCTCAAGGGGCTGGTAGGGGTCTGTACCACGTCGGCGCCCGGAGTCGCGCAGGCGGTGCAGGAGTCCGGCAAGACGGGGGAGATCGCCACAGTCGGCGTCGGCACACCGCAGGCGATGCTGCCCTACTTGGAGGACGGCTCGGCGAGCACTTCGGTGCTGTGGGACGTGGAAGACCTGGGATATCTGACGGCCTGGGCGGGCTGGAAGCTGGCGCAGGGCGAGTCATTCGAACCGACCCAGGATGTGGGCAGAATTACCGCAGTGACATACGACGAGGACACCAAGACGCTGGTCATGGGAGAACCGCTCATCCTCACCAAGGACAATGCCGGGGGCTACGACTACTGAGACTTGCCGGGACTTGCTAGTACTTACTGAGGACTTGCTGAGGAGTTGGAGAGGAATACTGACCCGCTTGGTGCGCTGCGGTGTGCGGAGTCTGTTGCCACGCGCGCCGCCAGAGCATGCGGAGGACGGCGGAGATGGCGAATGCTGGAAGTGTAGGCGTGCCCTTCGGGAGAGACATCCTGGAGGTGCGGGGCGTTGACAAGCGTTACGGCGGTGTTCATGCGCTTAGAAGTGTCGACTGGTCGGTTCGTGCCGGCGAGGTGCACGGCCTGGTGGGCGAGAACGGCGCAGGGAAGTCGACCCTGATCAAGATGATCAGCGGCGCCGAGACCCCTGACCAAGGAACCGTTCTCGTCAACGGGCAACCAATCGTTCCGGGAGACACGCAGTCCGCACTCGCTGCGGGGGTGTCACCGGTGTACCAGGAGCCCGAGCTGTTCGCCGACCTATCCGTGGCGGAGAACATATTCCTGGGCCGGGAAGACACCCGCATGGGAAGGGTCGACTGGGCCCGTCAGCATACGAAGGTCGAAGCGCTGCTCGAACGCCTCAAGCTGGACCCGGGGATCATGCACCGTCGGGTGGGTGATCTTCCTGTCGGGGAGCAACAGTTGGTGTCCATCGCGAAGGCATTCGCCGTAGACGTAAGGCTTCTTATTCTGGATGAACCGTCGGCGATACTCACCAACGCGGAGATCGACCGTCTGTTTAAGATAATCAGGGGCCTGCGTGACGAGGGCATTGGCGTTATATACATATCGCACAGGCTGGATGAGTTAGGGCGCATCACCGACAGAGTAACGGTAATGCGTGACGGTGCCGTCATCGGAACCTACGCCACTCGAGAAATGTCTCCCGGCAGAATCGCGCAAGCCATGGTGGGTGAGAAGTTTGAAGTCGCCGACCGTTCGGCCAGGTCAAGTGCCGTGACCCGAGAGGTAGTCCTCGAAGTCTCATCCCTGTCGCAGGGAAAGCGCCTAGATAATGTCAGTTTCCAACTCCATCGCGGCGAGATAATCGGTGTGTATGGGCTCGTAGGCTCGGGCACTACCGAGCTGGTGCGCGTGCTCTTTGGTGTAGCGGCTGCCGACGGCGGTGAAATACGGGTCAACGGTGAACGTGTGCGGATGCGTTCGCCGCGCAATGCGATACGGCTCGGAATGGCGATGCTCCCGGGTAACCGGAAACTGCAGGGCGTGTTCCAGCCCAAGAGCTTAGCCTTCAACATCTCGGCCGGTCATCTGCCCTTCTTCTCCCGTCTGGGCCTGTTCAATGACCGGCGGGAACGACGATTCACCTCCGACCTGATTCGTAGACTCGGCATCAAGGCGCCGGGGCCCTCGACTCCGGTGGGCGCACTATCTGGCGGAAACCAGCAGAAGGTGGTTATGGGGCGCCAGCTCGTGGAAGTGCCCGATATCCTGCTCGCTGAGGAACCCACCCAGGGAGTGGATGTGGGCGCGAAATCAGAGATTCACCAGTTGATCCTTGATCATGCTGCCGAGGGGCGTTCCGCGATGGTGTTCTCAACCGACTTGGACGAGATCCGCTTCCTGGCGGACCGCGTACTGGTGATGCGGCACGGCGGCATTTCCGCCGAATTGAGTGGGGATGTCTCTGCAGTCACGCTTTTGAGTGCCGCGTCCGGTGAGCTTGATGGTGAGGAGGCGAAATGAGCGAAATGACTTCCTCGGCAACCCGTCGTCGCGCTGGCGCGGCCCGTCGGCATGACCGCCGGGGGCGACGACGCGTCATCGAGGGCCAGGAAATGGTGCTGGTGATCGTGATCGCCCTGCTGTGGGTGGTAATGGGGGTGACGACCCCGACCTTCGTCGAGCCGTCCAGCATATTCGCGATCTTCTACACGGTGGCGCCGATTGCGCTCATAGGTGTGGCGATGACGCCGATTATGTGTGCCGCCGGAATCGACGTCTCGGTCGGGTCGGGCCTGGCGGTGGTCATGGTTGTAGTATCTAAGCTTATCCGCGACTTCGACGCGAATGCCGTGGTCGCTATTGTCGTGGCGATCTTGGTTGGCAGTGCGTTGGGTGCCGTCAATGCGACTCTGATCGCTTTCGGAAGGGTTCCCGCGATGGTGTGCACGTTCGGCACGCTCAACGTGTTCCGCTACCTCGCGCTGCAGGTTTTTGGCGAGACCCAGGTCGCGGGCGTGCCGGGAACCCTCGCCTTCCTGGGCGGTAGCATCTCGCGGGCACGGCTTTTGGGATTGCCGAATGCGATGTGGCTTGCAATCGTGCTGACGGCGATCGTATGGGTGTACATGAGACACTGGGCGGCCGGAAGGCACGTGTACGCCATCGGCAATGATGCCGACGCCGCCAGACTGGCCGGCGTGAAGGTCAGGCGTCGCATCTTCACGCTGTACGTGTTTTGCGGGTCCATGGTGGGGTTGGCGGCGGTGGTTTCTGTGGGTGGCGGAGGTCTGATCCAGCAGAACGTGGGCATTGGGATGGAGATGTCCGTGATTGCGGCATGCGTAATCGGGGGAACCTCCGTGGTAGGTGGTCGCGGCACAGTGTTCGGAACGCTGCTCGGCGCCGTACTGGTGGGAAGTGTGCAGGCCGCGGTCATTCACCTTCACCTGCCGACGGAGATCACCCAGTTGTTCGTCGGAGTGATCATACTGATCGCGGTTGGCGTTGATCTGCTGCGTCAGTCCAGGAGGGCCGAGTCATGACGGCGCCTGCGACGCGAGGTGCACCGGATGAGCGGCGTGAGTCCGTGCCCGCACGGGTCCAGCGCGTGCTGCTGACGGACCGGACTGCGGCTCTGGCGGTGCTGACAGTGCTGTTAGTGGTCGTGTTCTCGGCATTGGGCCGGGCCGGGCACCTGTTCGCGGAATTCGATGCCCCGTACATGGTGTCCTCTCTCCAGTCTCTGGTTCCGGTTGCGCTGCTGGCGCTGGCGGAAATGTTCGTCATAATCTCCGGATACTCGGGTATAGATCTTTCGGTCGGCGCAATCGTGTCATTGACCGGAATGCTATTCGGCTATCTGGTTCAGGGTGCTGGGGTCCCGCTTGTCGCGGCCGTGCTGTGCACTGTAATCGTTGGGGGAATGCTGGGGGCCGTCAACGGCGTGCTCGTGGGATATCTCCGGTTTCCACCGCTTATCGCCACTTTGGCGACGCAGTACGCATATGCCTCGATCGCCATGGTGGTTTCCGGCTCGGCGCCGATATCGGGTGACAAGATCACCGCCGCGAACGCCACGCTCACCG
Organism: Actinomyces qiguomingii; assembly: GCF_004102025.1. NCBI lineage: Bacteria > Bacillati > Actinomycetota > Actinomycetes > Actinomycetales > Actinomycetaceae > Actinomyces > Actinomyces qiguomingii. Next base: position 631,856 of record NZ_CP025228.1, read on the forward strand.
GCCGCGTAGAAGTATTCGGATTGATGTTTCCGACGCAGGTCCTTACGATACTGGTTCCGAGCGTGGTAATTTCGTGGCTGCTGCTGGATCGCCTGACCTGGGGGCGATCTCTCCTGGCAGTCGGAACGAACGCCACAGCGGCAAGATACGCGGCTCAGAACGTTCGCGCGATTCGGGGGTCCTCTTACCTGGTCTCGGGCCTGCTGTGCGGCCTGGCCGCGGTCGTGAACGTTGCCCAGTACGCCTCTGCCAGACCGGACGCGGGCACAGCCGGAAACGGCATGGCACTGACAGCCATCACGATAGCCGCACTTGGCGGTGTGCTGATCCAGGGGGGATATGGAAGAGTGAGCGGTGTGGTTATGGCGGCGGTGCTGATCACCTGGCTCAATGCCGGGCTGCTGATATCGATGGAAGGCTCCGCCGGATCACGTTCTCAGTTGCTCGCCCTGGGCGCCGTACTGATCTGCTCGATCCTGATCAACAGTTATGCGGCGCGTCGGTACCGGTTACGTAGTTAATGGTGCGGAGAGGAGTTGTGGAGCGTTCGTAGGTCCGCTGCAGAGTGAGCAAGTGAGTCGCGCGGCGATCTGCATGGTTGGCGCGCGTTGCCATGGAATGTATTCATATAAGCGAATCAGGAGTCGTGCAGATGATGTCAGAGCAGAATGTTGATCGTTGGAAGCGTGAGTTGGTGGACCGGTACCTCGGCGCCAAGCGGGCGGACCCGGAACGCTTCGCCCGGAGGCTGAATTTGTCCTGGTCCAACTGGGGATTCGGACTGGAGGAACTGGAAAGGTCCGCCGAAAGACTGGCGAACAATGGTGTTACATACATCGAGCTCCACGGCAACCATTACGGCCCGTCACTGGGTTATGAGGTCGAGAAGACCCATGCCATTCTCGAACGGTATGGCCTGCGGACCTCCGGGGTTTGCGGCATGTTCTCGGATGACAATGACTTGTCTTCGAACCGGCCGGTTTGTCAGCAGGCTGCGCTCGACTACATCGAGCGGGAGATTGAGTTCGCGCACGCCATGGGAGGCCACTATTTGCTGGTGGTCCCCGCGTCCGTGGGGCGTCCGGACCCTTATGACGCCTACGAGTTCGAGCGTTCGGTCCTGGCCCTCAAGCGTGTCGCTCACGTCTTCGCCGAGCGGGGGATCAAGGCGGCGATTGAGCCCATCAGGTCGGCCGAGACCTCGATCGTCCATACGGTGGCGGAGGCGAAGGCATATATCGACGCGGTCGATTCGCCGGGCGTCCAGTCCATCAATGGAGACGTGTACCACATGCAGGTGGAGGAGCAGTACATCCCGAACGCGATACTGGAGGCGGGGGACAGACTCGTCAACTTGCACCTGGCCGATTCGAACCGGCGCGCACTGGGCGACGGTTCGCTCGATCTGGACGGGGTAATCATGGCCGCATACCTGGTCGGGGCGAACTCGGATGGCCGTTTCATGACGCCTGAGCCGCTCGGCCCTGGTGCGGGCCCGTATCCCGCCCGCAATGGTTTGCCCGATGTCCCGGCACTCGACCGGCTCGTGCATGACACGGTGAGCTATTTCCGTGAGCGTGAGGACGCCGTGCGTTCGATGAGCGCCTGACGCTGTGCTCCTTTGGAGGTCTGTCGGCATTGGCATAGACGAACCTCGAAAGGAGCGTATCGGTTGAGGGTTCTTCCGGTTTAAGGGCGTGTTCGCCGAGTTCGGTCGAAATAACCATCGAGTTCGGTAGATATGACCATCGAGTTCGGTAGATATAACCGTCGAGTTCGGTCGATATGACGATCGAGTTCGGTTGGTGGGGTCGGAGGGCCCGGGGGAAGTGTCCAGATTCGGCACGAACGATGTTCCCTTGCCCGACGCCGTGCACCAGGTCAGCATGGTTCCAACGAGTCTGAGGGCGTGTGCTGGGAGGGGCGCGGTGTTCGTGCCGATTCTGGACACTTTGGCTCCCAGGCGCCGGCGTACCGTCCTGATGCGGTAAGCAGGCCAGGGCCTCTGGTTGCCGACCCGGCCCCCTTGTCCGATCGGCTGGGACATCTTTGACGACGAACCGGGCCCACAGTCCAGCCGGACGCGCGGCCCGGCCCGGCCCACAGTCCAGCCCGGCCCGTTGCCATGCCGGGCCTGGCTGCCGGCCATGCGAGCGACGTCCGCGGCCTAGAGCTAGGGCATCTTGACCGTTGACCTTGGGTGCGCCGGCGTCCAAGGCAACCCCACCGGCCCGAGCCAGCACCCCCACACCCGGACCCCCTGGCTGCGGAAGGACCCCCTGGCTGCCGTTGGATCCCCTGAAACGCACTCTCAGACGGTCCAACCGCAAAAGCCCGGTCCAAGCGCAGTAACGCGGTCCAAGTACGCGGCCGGCAGCCGGCCGGTCCCACACCCACCCGCTACACCCTCAGACCGGAAGAGCCAGTTTGAGGGCCCGGTTCCTGGTAGCGACAGCGGGAAACTGTTCGACCTGCTGGCGTATCAATGGGCGGAGGCCTGCAGGCTCATGTAGTGCGGGCTTGACACTGCAAGTACCTGCTCCTCGCTGATGGGTTAGATCAGCCAGGACAGCACCATCCGTCTACATCCCTCTGAATCGTCCCGGGTTTGATGGAGGCAGTGAATACACGGAAGGATCACTGTCATGAGTGCTCAGAGGAAGTATCCCGAGGAGTTGCGGGAGCGGGCTACCAGGATGGGGTGTGGAGGCCCGTAGGGACCCCGAGAGGTCTAAGGGGGCGGACTTGGAGGATCGCCGAGGAGCTGGGCGTCCATCCGGAGGCGTTGCGTACCTGGGTGATAGAGGGGCCGAGGTCGACGCGGGCGCCCGGCCGGGGACCACCAGTCAGGATGCTGAGCGGATCAGGCAGCTGGAGGCCGAGAACCGTGAGCTGCGGCGGGCGAACGCGATCTTGAGGAGCGCGTCGGCTTTTTTCGCGGCCGACACCAGGCCGCCCGTCCCGCTGATCTGTGAGTACATCGACTCCCGCAGGGAGGGGTTCGGGGCCTGTGCCGGTTCTGTCAGGCGCTGACCAGCGCCGGTGTCAAGATCGCCCCGAGCACCTACTACGCAGCCAGGAGTCGTCCCCCATCGGCAAGGAGTAGACGCGATGAGGCTCTGAAGGCTGAGATCGGGCGGGTTCATGAGGACAACTACTGCGTGCTTGGGGCCCGCAAGATGCATGCGATGCTGAATCGGCCTGAGTCCTGTGAGCGGCATGGGCTGGGGCATGCGGCCCGCTGCACCGTGGAGCGTCTGATGCGGGCCATGGGGTTGCACGGCATACGCCGCGCCAAATCACCGCGTACCACGCGCAGCGCTCCTAAGGAGCAGTGCCCGGCGGATCTGGTCAAGAGGCACTTCAGCGCGTTCAGGCCCAACGAGTTGTGGGCGTGTGGACATAACCTACGTACGCACCCTGTCCGGCTGGGTGTATGTGGCCTTTGTCACTGACGTGTACTCGCGTCGGATCGTCGGCTGGCAGACGTCAACGAGCTTGTACACCGACCTGGCCCAGGGGCGCCTTGAAGATGGGTATCTGGCAGCGCCAGCGCGAGGGCGCGGATCTGAAGGGCCTGACCCCGCCACTCCGACCGCGGGGTCCAGTACCGGGCGATCCGTTACGGGCAGGCCCTATCCGACTGTGATGCGGTGGCCTCGGTGGGCACCCGAGGGAGACTCATACGACAACGCTCTGGCCGAGGCCCTCAACTCACTCTATAAGGCCGAGCTCATCCGTAACCGGCACTACCTCGACGACCACGGGCCCTGGCAGGGCATCGACGATGCCCGTGTTCGCTACCGCCCAGTGGGCGCAACTGGTCGGGCAACACCCGGCCTCACTCCGCCATCGACATGCACGCTCCGATCGAGCACGAGCAGGCCTACACCCCACCAGACGACACCGACACCATCACCGAGCCCGAGCCCGAGGCAGAGGCCGAGGCAAAGGTCATGGACGTCGGCGAGCAGACCACCATCAACCAACCCCAGCCGGCAACCACCGGCGCCAGATAAAACACCCTCCACAAAACCCAGGGCTTGACACTCCTCCCACACCATTGACCTCCCCCCAGCCGCAGCGACTCCTGTGGCCCACACAGCACGTCCCACAGGACGGCCGAGCGCTGTCCGCCGACTGCCGCAAGCGCGGCCTGGCGGGCCGCCTGAGGTTTCAGACGACCAGGTCCAAAACGCACTGTCCGCTCCTGGCCATCTCCCGCCTCGCCCGAACCAGCACCGCCAGTTCGGCTCACCCGTGGGCCGAACCCGGGTGAGCCACAATCCGGCCCGCACCTTGCTATCGACCGAACTACTGCGGTTGGACCGTCTAAGAGTGCGTTTCAGACGGTCTATCCGCAGCCAGGGGGTCCAGTCCCAGCCGAGCGGACAAGGGAGGCCCAGCTGGCAACCAGACGCCCTACCCTGCCCACCACACCAGGGCGGTTGGCCCGTAGCTGGGAGCCAAAGTGTCCAGAATCGGCGCAAACACCCCGCCCGGTCCAGCACACGCTCTCAGATTCGTTGGAACCATGCAGATCTAGGGGGCGGTGCCGGGCGGGGGATCCTCGTTTGTGCCGAATTCGGACACTTCCCCCACCCGGCTAGTCCCACCAACCGAACTCGATCGTCATATCGACCGAACTCGATCGTCATATCGACCGAACTCGATGGTTATATCGACCGAACTCGGCAGATGCGCCTCAAACCGGAAGAGTCGGTTGATTCCTTTCGCGAGTCCGTGTCGTTCGGCTCAGGAGCCTGCGGAAACGCCAGCGGATTCGACGTTCGCAACTGAGCGTGAAGTCGCCGAACGGCGGTCCATGAGGATGCTGATGACGAATAGCGCCACAGTAGCTACTGCGATGCCCGCCGCAATCAGCCACTTACCGCCGAATTGTCCGAGGTATCCCAGGTACAATCCAATGACGCCGTAGTCGGAGTCTCCGAAGGTTGCGTTGGCGGTTCCGATGTCCCCGAGTACCCCGAGGAGTAGCAGCGGAACGATAGTGATGAATAGCCCGTTTGCGAAGGCGCCCAAGATAGCTCCGCGACGACCGCCCTGCGCGTTGCCGATAACGCCGGAGGCGCCTCCGGTCATAAAGTGCGCGACGATTCCCGGGATTATGATAGTTGTCCGTGCCACGCCCATAATCGCCATGCCGACGAGTCCGGCTACCAGTGAGGACAGAAAACCGATCATCACCGCGTTCGGGGCGAAGGTGAAGGTGATCGGAACATCTAGCGCCGGCTTGGCATTGGGGACCAGCCGCTCGGAGATACCCTTGAAGGCAGGAACGATCTCGGCGAGAATCACTCGCACACCAGCGAGGATTATGAATACCCCGGCTGCGAACTGCCCGGCTGACATCAGCGCCCAGATTACGTAGTTCTGGCCGTCAGAGATGTTTTCCGTGACGTAGGTCGGGCCAGCTATAAGAGCGACGACGAGGAAGATCAGTCCCATCGACAGCATGACGACAATCGTTGAATCGCGCACGAATCCGAGGGACTTCGGCACGTTGATATGTTCCGTTGAGTGTTCCGGATTGCCGCGCGAGGCCCGCGCCACCCACCCGGATAGTGCGATGCCGAATCCACCTGTGTGACCCAAGGCGACATCGTCGTTGCCGGTTACTTTTCGCATGAACGGCTGTACGACAGCAGGAGAGACCGTAGTTATTAGGGCCTCCGCAAGGGCGCCCCAAAAAATGGCCTCCCACTGTGACATCCCGGCAACCATGAGGATTACTGCGATCATCGCAGACTGGTACAGGGCAACGTGTCCGGAGAGGTAGATGTACTTGAATCGAGTCAGTCGCGCGAAGACGACATTTAGCACCATGCCGAAGAAGAAGATCAGGGCGGAGGTGGTGCCATATTCCAGTAGGACGGGGCCGACGATTGCTTCATTGTTCGGCACCACGCCCTGGACGTGAAATACGTCGGTGAACATTGTTCCGAACGGTGTGAGTGAATCCGTGACAACACTCGCTCCGGCAGACAGTACTAGGAAGCCGACGAAGGTTTTAATGGTACCCTTCATCATGTCGGACGGCCCCTTCTTCTGAAGGGATAGGCCAACCAGTGCGATCAGGGCAACGAGGATGGAAGGCTGCCTGAACAGCTGGACGAGTATATCTAGGAATCCTGACATTACTAACTCCTTTGTCAGTGATATCTATTGTGGAGACTCAGGCGGAGTGGTCGATTCCGAGTTCGTCGCAAGCTTCCCGCACCTTGTCGACGAGTTCGTCCTGGTCGATGATCGAGTTCAGAATCTTGACGTTGTTGAAGGCGCTGACGGAGTTCTCCAGGTCGCGGCCGACGAAGAACATGTCGGCTTCGGCGGGGGAAACCGATCCGAGGTCCGCGTGGTCCACCTCTACTCCTTCGGCGCCGATGGTCTTCAAGGCCTTCTCGATGTTCATCTGAACCATGAACGAAGAGCCGAGGCCTGAACTGCACATTGCCATGAACTTCATGAGTGTGTCTCCTGTGGTGAGATCTGGTTTGGATGGGCAAATGCTCATGCGTGTTCTGTAGAGAACACTTCCAGCACGTCTGTGGGCGAGTGTGCCGCTAGCAGACGATTGCGCCGTTCCTCGTCTATGAGGACTGCTGCAAGTTCTGCCATGGTCTGCCGGTGCTGATCGGCATCCCGTGCGGCCAACATGACGATGACGCGAGTCGGGTGGTCTGGATCGTCGTTGAGGTTGACACCTGGGTCGAGTACCAGGATGGAAATCGCGGTACTGAGGGCACCGGCCTCCGGACGGGCGTGGGCGAGTGTGATGCCGAAACCGAGGTCCATGTAGGTCCCGCCGGGGGCACGGACGTTGTGGATGATGCTGTCGGCGTAGCACGGTTCGATGCAGCCGTCTTCCAAGAGGGGGCGCGCCGCGGTGCGCATGGCGGTCTCCCAATCCGTGGTCGAGGAGAAGGCGATGCGCCCGGCTTTGAGCTCTTCCTTGAGCATGAGTGTCTCCGTTCTGTGGGCTTACCGAGATTCCGCGCGTGTGGTGAAGCCGATGACCGCGTCGGTGGACGCGAAGGTCGTTTCGGCGTAGATGGTCGGGCGGTGAGCGTCGTCGAAGGCGACGGACGTAGTGTGAAGGCGGAGTTCGCCCGTAGCGCATCCCAGATGTTGTGCATCGTCCGCGGACGGACGTGACAGTGTCACCTCTACGTGGTCCTCGCGAAGGGAGACGCCGTATTTCGCTGCGATGAGCTCGTATAGGGAGCGGTTGGTCAGATCAGCCTCCGTCAGGCCTTCGAAGCGGCTTGCGAGCAGCCACGCCCGCGTCAGGTGATCGATCGTGCCGTCTACGCTGCGCAGGCGGTCGATGCGGATTACCTCTTTGCCCGGTGCCACCATCAGGTTTAGGGTCACCACGCGCGGAGCGCTGATTATCTCCTGTCGCAGTACGAGCGAGGAAACGCGTCTACCTTCGGAGGTTCTCTGAGTGAAGAATCCGGACAGGTCGTAGCGATCTAGTGGGCGCGCCGGAGTGGGGGCCCCTTTGATGAAGGTGCCCTTCCCCTGTTTGCGGTAGATGATGTCGGCTCGCTCCAGTTCGTCCAGAGCGCGGCGCACGGTAATTCGAGAGACCCCGTAACGTTCGCAGAGCTGCATCTCAGATGGTAGCGGCGAGTCGGGTTCCGCTTGGGTGAACTCCTCAATGATGGCGTCGCGGACGCGCAGCCACTTCCCGCGCCGGCGCTGCTCTGCCGGTTGCTGCCCCAGCAGTGCTGTCATCTGGACGACTCCTCGCTGTCTTGGTGGTACATGCGGCGTGATGTCATAACAAGTTTCGCTAATATCATAACAACTTGTCGGCGGATGTCAAGGGGCGATGAAAACTCGTGTAGGACTCCCGTGAAGGGGCTCGGCGCCCCCTCCGGCACTGCTAGTGAGGGCCGCGCATCGCGCCGAGCCGGGGGTTGCCCTCTGGGCTTTGCCAAGTGGTGGATGAGAGTGTTGAGGGTCGGCGGCTGCGCTCGCCCCGGCTGCGCTTGCCCCGGGTGCGCTTGTGGTCGCACCGCGCCCGGGAGCTGGGGACTGATCTGAATGAGGGGAAGGTGGCGGGAACCTAGTCCGCTCGAGATGCTGGTTGCCGGCTCGGGAGGCGCGCCTCGCTGTATGTGGAGGAGACGAACCGCCGGTCAATGGCGTTTGGCGGTGTTGTAGGGCGGTGCTGTGGGGTCGGGCTTGGGTGCAACCCGGTCGCGCTTGCCGAGCTGTTGGGCTGTCGTGAACGAATGTACATCATCGCGGCATGTGCATGTGCGGTTTGAGTCCGATTATCGGCTAAATACCGCGGTATAGGGAGTTTTTGCTGTGCTCACCAGTGGCGCTTTTGATGAACAACGGTTCATCTACGCTCTGTTCGTCGGCGGATCGTCGCGCTAGTTTCCTGAGGTGTCCGGACCACATCCGGACCCTGGTACTCGAAGACGAGACGCAAGGAGATGGCGGCGATGCAGCTGGATCTGCTCAAACATGAACTGATTCGCCTGGACTGGGAGGTAGATGACCAGGAGGAGTTCTTCGAACGGATCGCAGCGGAGCTCCTGCCCGCGGGATACATCAAGGACACCTTCTGCGGCGCACTGGCAGAGCGGGAGCGCAAGTACCCGACGGCGCTCCCAACCATGCCGGAGGCGGTCGCCATCCCTCACTCCGACGTCGAACACATCGTCAAGCCCTTCATCGCCCCGGTGCGGCTGGCCAGGCCGATCAACTGGCGGGAGATGGGCAACGACGACGTCGTCCACCCGGTCCGCTTCATCTTCGTCCTCGGCTTCGTGCAGGAGGACCGCCACGTGGAGGTACTGCAAATCATGCTGCAGGCCTTCCAGGACCCGGCCTTCATGGAACGTCTGAGCGCGGCGCAGACCCCGGACGAGTACTACCGGGTGCTTTCCGGCATGTCCGGCGTCCAGGCCGCCTGACCCCGGAACACCCACACCCCCACACCCACCCATTCACAAGGAGAACCCACCATGACCGCAAAAGTAGTAGTCGCCTGCGGCAGCGGCGTCGCCACCTCCCAGACGGTGGCCAGCAAGGTCAGCCGCCTACTGAAGGAGGCTAAGGTTGACGCCGACGTCCAGGCCGTCGATCTGAAGTCCGTCGACCGCCACCTGGCCGACGCCGCCGCCTACATCACCATTGTGCGGGAGAACAAGCCCCGCTCCGTCCCCGTCATTAACGGGATCGCGTTCCTGACCGGCATGGGGCAGGACCAGGAGCTGACCAAGCTGATCGAGGCCATTAAGTCCTCTGGGAGCAACTGACATGCAAATCCTTCAGGACTCCGTCAACTTCCTGCTCTCGCTCGGGGCCGCCATCTTCGTCCCCATAATCATCATCATCGCCGGTCTGATCGTCCGGATGAAGGTGAAGGACGCCATCTCCGCGGGCATCACCCTGGGCGTGGCCTTCTCCGGCATGACCATGCTCATCAGCTACATGACCGAGGCGATCACGCCGGCCGCTCAGGCCATGTCGGACACTATCGGGGTGGACCTGCCCATCACCGACGGCGGGTGGACGACGATGTCCACGATCTCCTGGTCGTGGCCCTACGCCTTCCTGATGTTCCCGCTGGTGATCGGCATCAACATCGTGCTGATCCTGGTCAAGCAGACCGAGACCTTCAACGCGGACCTGTGGAACGTGTGGGGCAAGATCTTCACCGCCGTCGCCGTGTACTACATAACCGGAATGGTGTGGCTGGCATTCGTCATCGCGGCCATTCAGGTGGTCTTCGAGCTGAAGACCGCGGACTTCCACCAGCACCGGGTGGAAACAATGACCGGCATCCCGGGCGTGACAATCACCCACCGCATGGTGTTCCTGGCCGCCCCCATGTACCCGATCGACTGGCTGCTGCGCAAGATCCCCGGGCTCGACCGCTCGTTCAACGCCGCCGACCTGCGCGATAAGCTCGGCATCTTCGCCGAGAACCACGTGCTGGGCTTCATCCTCGGCATTCTGTTCGGCGTGCTCGCCCGGTTTGACGTCGCCGCCATTTTGACGCTCGGCATTCAGGCGGCGACGGCGCTGACCCTGTTCCCGGTCATCTCCAAGTACTTCATGCAGGCGCTCGAGCCGATCTCGAACGCCATCTCCGAGTACATGCGCAAGCGCTTCAACGACCGGCAGCTGTTCGTCGGACTCGACTGGCCCTTCCTCGGCGGCGCCAACGAAATCTGGATCGCCGTGATCTGGACCATCCCGGTGACCCTGGCATACGCCTTCTTCCTGCCCGGCAACGACATCCTCCCCTTCGCCGGCATCATCAACATCTGCATCGCGGTCGCGGCCTACTTCGCCAGCAAGGGCAACATCATCCGGATGCTCATCCAGTGCACGATATTCGCGCCCGTGTTCCTGTGGGTGGGCACCGCCTTCGCCCCGTTCATGACCGAGTTGGCCAACTCCACCAAGGCGGTGGAGCTGTCCGCCGGGCAGATGATCTCCAACTCCTCCATCGACGCACCCATCTTCACCTACGCGCTGTCCCATCTCATGCAGTTCCTCGACGGGAACTTCATCCCGCTGCTCATCTTCGTGGTCTGGCTGATCTGCTTCGTGGCCTACTCGCGCAGCCTGATCAAGGAGCGCAACGAGGCGCGTGCGGTCGCGGTAGAGACCGCCGGAGTCAGCGTCTGAGGTGTCTGACTCCACGCGACGGCGGTGGTCCCGCCACCGCCGTCGCAGCCCTGATCAACACCCGAGAATCCATCGAAACCAGAAAGTAGACACACCCATGCTTGAATCGCTGAAGAAAGAACTGTGCGAGATCGCCAAGCGGGCGCAGCACGACGGGCTGTGCAAGCACAAGTCCGGCAACTTCTCCATCCGCGACGCCGAAACCGGTTTTCTGGTCGTCTCGCCCACTTCCCTGGACCGTGACCTTTTGACCCCACGCGACGTGGTGGTCATGAACTTAGACGCCCACGTCGTCGAGAATGAATCCGGCCTGCGGCCCACCAGTGAGGTGCTCATGCACCTGGAGATCTACAAGGAGCGTCCCGAGGCTGTCGCCATCGTGCACACCCATTCGGCCTACGCCACCTCCTTCGCGCTGCTGAACAAGCCGATCCCCGCAATCGTCTACGAGGTGGCCAACCTGGGGCTGAGCCGGGCGCGCATTCCCGTGGCCCCGTACGGCCGCCCCGGCACCCCCGAACTGGCCGCCTCGGTGCGTCAGGCCGTGCGCGAGGCCGACTGCGTGCTGCTGGAGAAGCACGGCGCCGTCGCCGTCGACTCCCGCAACCTGTACGAGGCCTACCTCAAGGCCGCTTACATCGAGGAGCTCGCCCAGCTCTACCACCAGGCGCTCACGGCCAACGGCGGCGTCGAGCCCGAGTCCTTCGCCACCGAGGAGCTCCAGAAGTGGGCGTATCCGGCGGAGATCACCTTCCCCAACCAGCACTGAAACAACACGTAGAACTCTGGGAGGCAAGCATGAAGAAGATACTCAACAGCGCGGACAGCTTCGTCCGCGACACCATGGAGGGCATCGCAGCGGCCTACGGCGACCGTGTTGCCCTGCTCGACGGCGACCTCCGGGTACTCGTCTCGCGCTACCCGGCGCCGGAGGGCAAGGTCGGCGTCGTCACCGCCGGCGGCAGCGGGCACCTGCCCCTGTTCCTCGGCTACGTCGGGCAGGGCATGCTGGACGGATGCGCCGTCGGGGAGGTCTTCGCCTCACCGGCCGCCGAGAAGATGGCCGACATGATCCGAGCCTGCGACCGCGGCGCCGGCGTCCTGTGCCTGTACGGCAACTACAACGGCGACGTCTTCAACTTCCGCATGGCCTGCGAGGACGTCGAGTTCGACGGCGTGCAGACCCGGCAGCTGCTCGGCCGCGACGACGTCGCCAGCTCCCCGAAGGAGCGCGCCGACAAGCGGCGCGGCGTGGCCGGGCTGGTCTACGCGTTCAAGATCGCCGGGGCCGCCGCCGAGAAGATGATGACACTCGACGAGGTCACCGCCGTCACCGCCCGCGCCCTGGACAACACCCGCACCATGGGGGTGGCACTATCACCGTGCATTGTTCCCAAGGTCGGTGAGCCGACCTTCACCATCCAGGAGGGGCAGATCGAGATCGGCATGGGCATCCACGGGGAGGCCGGCATCGAGGTGCGCCCCATGATGACCGCCGAGGAGATCGCCCGCCTCATCCTGGAGACCATCGAGGCGGATCTGCCGCTGGCCGCCGGGGACGAGGTCTCGGTGATGATCAACGGCCTGGGCGGCACCCCGCTGGAGGAGCAGCTCATCGTGTACCGCTCCGTGCACGCCCTGCTGGCCGAGCGCGGAGTCACGGTAGTCATGCCCCATGTGGGCGAGTTCGCCACCTCCATGGAGATGGCCGGGCTGTCGGTCAGCGTTTTCAAGCTCGACGCCGAGCTGAAGGAACTGCTGCGCGCCCCGGCCACCACGCCCTTCTACACCAATGCGAACAAGTGAGGCCCACATGCTGAACCGTGAGTCACTTGCGGCAATCGCCGGTGAAATCAGCGTCCTGATGGCCACCAACCGGGACTACCTGGTGTCCCTGGATCAGGTCAGTGGGGACGGCGACCTGGGTATCTCCATGGACGACGGCTTCCGGGCGCTGGCCGAGTACCTGGCCGCCCAGGAGCAGACCGACCTCGGGCAGCTCCTGCGTGGGGCGGCCAAGGCCTTCAACGGTGCGGCGCCGTCGTCACTGGGAACCATCCTCAGTTTCGGGATGATGGGCATGGCGCGGACGCTGCGCGGCAAGACCGAGGCCGACGTCGTGTCCGTCGCGCAGGCCCTGCAGGCGGGCGTGGAGGCCATCATGGACAAGGCCGAGTCCAAGCCGGGGGAGAAGACCATCCTGGACGCGCTCATGCCCGGGGCGACGGTTCTCGTGGAGGGCGCCGCCGCCGTCGCCGGGGGCGGGACCGCGTTGAGCGAGTTGCTGCGGCGTGCCGCCGAGGCGGCCGCTCAGGGATCGGAGTCCACCCGGGAGATGGAGGCCGTGCACGGGCGGGCCGCCTATTCGGCCTCCCGCAGCATTGGGGTGCTCGACGGCGGCTCCGTCGTCGGCCGCCTGATCTTCGAGGGGCTGGCCGCCTGGGCGGTCTGAGGGCCGCGGATCTGCGGGGGCGGGAGGCGCCGAAAGCCCTTCCGTCCTCGCAGATCGGGTCGTACCGTATGTGTCATGGAATACAGACAGCTTGGTAAAAGCGGCCTACGGGTCTCGACCATCACCCTGGGCACCATGGGTTTCGGCGGCACCGGGTTCGCGCGCACCGTGGGTCAGATCGACGTGGACGGAGCGCGTCGGCAAATCGACATCGCGCGCGACGCCGGAGTGAACCTATTCGACACCGCTGACATGTACTCCGCCGGACTGTCCGAGGAGATCCTCGGCAAGGCGCTGGGCGCGGACCGCGAGGACGTCCTGATCGCCACCAAGGTGCGGATGCCCATGGGGGAGGGCCCCAATGACGCCGGCCTGTCCCGGCACCACATCATGCGCAGCGTGGAGGCGAGCCTGCGCCGCCTGGGAACCGACCACATCGACCTCTACCAGGTGCACGAGTGGGACGGGGTCACGCCCCTGGAGGAGACGCTTACCGCCCTGGACGATCTGGTGCACGCGGGCAAGGTGCGCTACATCGGCTGCTCCAACTATGCGGCCTGGCACATGATGAAGTCCCTGTGGACCGCCGACCGCCACGGCCTGACCCCGTTCGTCAGCAACCAGGTGCACTACTCCGTGCAGACCCGGGACATCGAGCATGAGATCGTACCCGCCGCGGTGGACCAGGGCATCGGCATCCTGGTGTGGAGCCCGCTGGCCGGCGGCCTGCTGACCGGCAAGTACCGTCGCGGCCTCGACGCGCCCGCCGGCAGTCGCCACGTGGAGGGCTGGGATGAGCCGCCGGTGTATGACGTCGAGGTCCTCTACGACATCGTCGAGGAGCTCGTGGCGATCGCCGACGGGCACGGCGTCGCACCCAGTCAGGTGGCCCTGGCCTACGTCCTGGCCAAGCCGGCGGTCACCTCGGTGATCGTCGGGGCGCGCAATGAGCAGCAGCTGCAGCAGAACCTCGGTGCGGCAGAGTTGGTGCTCACTGCTGAGGAGATGGAGCGGCTGGAGCAGGTCAGCGCAACCGGTTTGCCCTACCCGTTCTGGCACCACCTGAACGCCGCGGACCGGTTGAGTCCCGCCGACCTGACGCTGCTTGCGCGGCACCTGCGGGATCGCGGCTGAACGGGCTGCCCTGCCCTACGCTGGGGCACTATGCCCGTCTCGTTCGCAGGCCTGCTTAGCAGCCTGCCGCTCAACGCCACCGCCCTCCCGCCGGCACCGCGCAGCCCGGTGCTACTGTTCGCCGTCCTCATTCAGCCGGCGGCGCTGCTCGTGGCCTACCTGGCCGGCCGTTTCGCCTCCCATCTGGTACGGCGGCGGGCACATATCTCTACGTCCACCGCCACCCTCACGGCCCTGATCGGCCTGTGGGCCGGCTTCGCCGGGGGTGCCTGGCTGTTCCACGAGGACTACTTGTGGGCGCCGCGGATACTGGCCTCCGCCGTCGTCGTTGCCGTGATCGTGGTGGGGCTGACCGCGCTGGTCATCACCCGCATCCAGCACGAGCCGCCGCTGGACCCGATCGCCGAGGTGGCCCGGCGGGGAGAGTCGGAGCGTCTGGAGCTGAAGTCCTCTGCACGAGTCAACATGCACACCGGCAAGCGCGACGACGCTATGGAAACGGTTGTGGCCAAGACCGTGGCCGCCTTCCTCAACTCTCGGGGAGGCACCCTGTTGCTGGGCGTTGACGACGACGGGCGGCTGATCGGCCTGGACCCGGACTACGCCACTTTGCGTCAGCCCGACGCCGACCGCTTCGAGCTCTTCCTGCGCAGCCTGTGGCGGGTGCGGTTGGGGACGAACGCCGCCGCGCTACCGCGCCTGGACTTCGCTCCGGCCACCGACGGGGCCGGTGAGGTATGCCGGGTGACGGTGCCGCCCTCGCCCGTGCCCGTGTACCTCAAGGGTCCCAAGGGCAGTGGCGGTACCGAACTGTGGGTACGGGTCGGCAATTCCACGCAGCGGCTTGAAGTGGACGACGCCGTCTCCTACGTCGCCCGCCGCTGGCCGCACGAGGTGCGCCCGAGCCTGCGGGCCCGCGTGGGCGCCTATCTGCTCTACCACCGCAAGCGTGCCGCGGTTCCGCAGGCGGAAACGGATTAGCGGGGGCGGCGGCCGGTGAAGAAGGCTGGCGCCGATGGCTTTCGATGTGAGACCATTGTGGGGAGCCGAGCGGCGGTAACCGCCCGACTCCCCGGAGACATCCGGGATGTTGATCTCAGCGGCCTAGCAGGACGCTGAGCAGAGCCGCAAGGGCCCAGATCATCGGCGGAACAGTTTCAATGGCCGTCCGCCAGATCTGGGCCTTTTGCTTGCTCTGATCCCCCGGCTCTGGTGCGAGGATGACCTCAGGTTCAGAGCACGTCGAGGATCGACAGGGCGGTCTGGTAGTCGGTTGCCAACGCGCTCAGGATGCCGCCGCGCACTGCCCCGACAATCGCCTCCACCTTGTCCTCACCCCCGGCCGCTCCGATAACCAGCGGGATGCGCCGCAACTCCTCCAGCGGCAGCGCCAGCGTGCGCGGCGTCAGCGGCGTGGGCACGGGATTGCCGGCGGCGTCGTAATGGTGATCAAGGATGTGCCCCACCGCTCCGCCCGCACGAATGGCCTCACGCACGTCCGGGGTGAGGTATTCGGCCAGGATATTGCCCGCTCCCTTTGCCTCCACCCCGGCCACGCCTACCAGCGCCACATCCGCCCGGGCCGCCAGCGCCAGGGTGGTGGCCACCTTCTCCTCGCGCATGAGCGGCCGCAGCAGTGAGGGGTTGTCGACTATGAGCGGCACCGGCATGCGGGAGACCTTCGCTCCCAGCTGGCTGGCGATGCGGGTGCATATGGTCGGCGCATCACGGCCCCAGGAGGGCAGGCCGCCGGGGATCGAGCCGAGTAGTTGGACGATGGTGCAATCCACTCGCGGTATTTGCGGGATGCGTTGGGCGGCGGCCTGGATGGAGCGTCCATTGCCGACGGCTACCACCTGCCCGTTGGCGACCGAATCGATCAGCAGCTCGGCGGCGGCCTGCCCGACGGCGCCGATCACGTCGGTCCCGTTGGCTTCGACAACACGGACGGCCTTGAGCGGCAGCCTCTCGCGCAGGCGCTTCTCCACCGACAGGATGTGCTCCAGGGGGTGGGCGATGGTGATGTGCACGATTCCCTGTTCCCGGGCCCGGGCGAGCAGACGGGAGACACTGGGGCGGGAGTAGCCGATCTCCCGGGCGATGTCGGCCTGGGTGAGGTGCTGCTCGTAGTACATGCGCGCCACCCGCAGCAGCAGCTCGACGTCGCCCCGCGTGCTGTCCTCGCCCACGGGGCAATCCTATGGGCCGTTCACGCGTCGGATCCGCCGGTCTCGGTGTGTGAAAGTGCCGGTCTCGGTGAAGGGCCGGTCGGAGGGCTCATCGGTCGAAATTTCGATCTTTCGTTGCTTTCGTTGACCGTCGTATTCGTGGCGGCGCACACTAATCGAAGCGCTCGGTCGAAGCGCTTCGAGAACCGGTGGTTCAACGAAGACTCGGATACTCACACCCCACCACAGGAAGGAGACGGCCATGGCGACCATGCAGGACGTGGCCCGACGGGCGAACGTCGCCGTTTCGACCGTCTCCTACACCCTGTCCGGCGCCCGCCCGGTGGCGCCCGAGACCGCCCGCCGCATCCGCGCCGCCATGGAGGAACTGAACTACCAGCCCAACGCCATGGCTCGCGGCCTGGCCAGCCGACGCTCCCACACCCTCGCCATGACCTTCCCGAGCTTCGACACCGCCATGGGGGAGACCGTCTTCGAGATCGTCCGCGGCGCCCAGCGCGAGGCCGCCCGCCACGGCTACAACCTGGCCGTCTGGCCGCTTGAGGAGGCCGAGGCCGGTGCCGAGCTCGTCAACCTGGTGCGGCAGGGGAAGGCCGACGGCGTGCTCCTGGTCGAGGTCGGCATGGAGGACCCACGGGTTGCCGCCCTCAAACGCGCCCGGCTGCCGCTGGTCATGATCGGGCGTACCGCCGACCCCGACGGGCTGGCCTACGTGGACATCGACTTTGAACGAACCGTTGATGACGCCGTCGCCGAGTTGTTTCGCCACGGTCACCGTCACATCGCCTTCGTAGGCAGGCCCGCGAAGCAGGCCGATGCAGGTTACGGCCCCGCGGTCCGGGGGCGGCAGGGATACGAGCGGGCTACCACGGGGCGGGGCCTGAAGCCCGTCGCCTACGACTGCGACGCCAGCCCACAGGCCGGACAGGCCATGGCCCGCACCCTGATGGGGCAGGAATGGCGGCCCACCGGGATCGTCGTCATGAACGATCTGGCCGCACTCGGACTGCTGACAGGACTGCAAACCATGGGACTGCGGGTGCCCCGGGACGTCTCGGTGGTTGGCGCGGTCTCCTCGCCGACGCTCGGTGCCATGACCACGCCCGCCCTTACCACCACGCATGCTCCCGGCGAGCGCATGGGAGCCTTCGCCACGCGCGCGCTGCTGGCCATACTCGACGAGCGACTCAATCCCGCAGACTGCCATCAACTGGTCACCTGTGAGGTCGTTGCGGGCAAGAGCCTTGGACGCGTGCCGCAGCCGCCCCGAACAGGCCGGCCGTCCACCGGCTAGAACGCCAGGCTGTAACGGTCGCCCCCATGACTCCCGGCTCCAACCGGCGTCGGGTTCCACCACCACGCCCATTTCCCCACACTCAAAGAAGAGGAAACACAATCATGAAGCGCAGGAACTTCAACGCCCTCCTGGCCGCCGCTGCCGCCACCGGCCTGCTCGGCCCATCCCTGGCGGGCTGCGGCTCCTCCGGCTCGTCAGGAGCCGGAGCGGACACCTTCACCATCTGGGACTACGAGTCCGACGACTCCGCCATGGGGCAGGCCTGGGCCCGGGCCATCGAGATCTTCAAGGAGCAGCACCCCGAGGTCACCGTCAGAATCGAGGAGCAGACCTTTGAGCAGCTGCAGAAGAATGCCAAGATCGTCCTGACCGGGGACGACGTCCCGGACATCATGGAGTACAACAAGGGCAACTCCACCTCCGGGCAGCTGGCCTCTCAGGGGCTGCTTGAGCCACTGACCGAGCAGGCCACCGAGCGAGGCTGGGACACCAAACTAGCGGCCTCGCTGCAGACCACGGCCCGCTACACCGAAGACGGGCTCATGGGCGACGGCGACTGGTACGGGGTCCCCAACTACGGCGAATACGTGTTCGTCTACTACAACCAGGACCTGTTCGACGCCCAGGGACTGACCGTCCCCACCACCTTGAAGGAGTTCGAGGCCGTATGCGACGCCTTCGTCGCCGCCGGGCAGATCCCCCTGGCTGAGGCCGGCTCGGAGTACCCCATGGGGCAGCTGTGGTACCAGCTCGTCCTCGCCCACGCCGACCGATCCTTCGTCAACGCCTACCAGCTTTTCGAAGACGACGTCGACTGGAGCGCCGATCCGATCAAGGCCGGAACCGAAAAGCTCGTGGACTGGATCAGCAAGGGCTATGTGGCCGCCGACTCCGCTGGCCTCACGGCCGAGGACGCCGGCACCGCCTTCATCAACGGCTCCTACCCCATGTTTGTCTCCGGCTCCTGGTGGTTCGGGAGGATCGTCGCCGATATGACGCAGGCCAACTGGGACCAGTTCCTCTTCCCCGGCACGGAGCTGTTCCCGGGTTCCTCCGGGAACCTGTGGGTGGTGCCGACCAACGCCAAGAACAAGGAGCTCGCCTACGACTTCATCGACATCACCCTTTCCGACGAGGTCCAGGCCATCCTGGGCGAGAAGGGCGGGCTGCCCGTCGCCGCAGACCCCTCCACCATTGCGGATGATAAGACCCGCACCATGACGGAGAACTTCGCACAGATCAACGAGGCGGACGGACTCGCCTTCTACCCCGACTGGCCGGTTCCCGGCTTCTACGACCAGATCACCTCCGCCATGCAGTCCCTCATCAACGGCACCAAGAGCGGCGAGGCGGTGCTCGCCGAGCTTCAGGCCGCCTATGAGGAGGGCAAGGCCGATATGGACATTGAGGACTGACGGTGGTGGTGCAAACGAATCGGCCGGCTCACCCCCGGGCGCGCGGCCTGGCCTACCTGCCCTATCTACTGCCCGGAATGGTCGCCTTCACGGTCATCATTCTGGTGCCGCTGGCTCTCAACCTCTGGTACTCGCTGCACCGGTGGAAGGGCGGCATGTCGCCCATGCGGTTCATCGGCTTGGACAATTACGCCGAGCTGGCGCGCGATGAGAAGTTCTGGGCCTCCTTCAGCAACTCCCTGTCAATGATCGTGGCCATGGTCATCATCCCGACCCTGATCGGGCTGGTGCTGGCGGCGGTGCTGTTCGATTATGTGGGCAAGCACTTCTCCTCCCGCACCGCCGCGGCCCTGCGTGCCATGTACTACCTGCCGCAGATCCTGCCGATCTCCGTGGCCGGCATCGTGTGGAACTGGATCCTCAACTCCCAGACAGGTGCGGTCAACACGATTCTGCGCGGCTTGGGTGTCGCCAGCCCGCCCAACTGGCTGGGATCCACCTCCACGGCCTTGGGATCGGTCATGTTGGTGCTGATCTGGATTCAGATCGGCTACCCGACCGTCATCTTCATGTCCGCCCTGCAGCGCGTGGACCCGGAGCTGTACGAGGCCGCCGAACTCGACGGCGCAGGCTGGCTGGCGCGCTTCCGCGCCATCACCGTCCCACAGATCCGACCGGAGACCTTCGTGATCGTACTGACCTGCACGATTGCGGCACTGAAGGTATTCGCCCCCATTTACGTGCTCACCCGCGGCGGCCCGGAGAGCTCCACCCTGGTGCCGAGCTACTACTCCTACCTGAACTTCTTCGACAAGTCCAAGGTCGGCTACGGCGCCGCCATCTCCACCGTGCTCACACTCGTCATCATAGTCATCGCCGGGGTCATCCAGGTCTTCCAGAACCGCAGCGCCCGGCGTGAGGAGGAGGGACGCTGACATGTCTAACACCACCCTCGCCCCAGCCCCTGCGGCCGCGTCCGCAGCAGCCGCCGTCGGGCGCGCCCCGGCGCCGCAAAACGGAGCGGCCCCCCGCAGGAAGGACCGCTTCCACCGCGGCGCCGGACGCTGGATCGTGCTGGCGATAGTCGGCCTGTTCGCGCTGGCCATGGTCGCCCCGTTCCTGCTGATGGTCATCAACGCCTTCAAGTCCCCGGCCGAATACTCCGGCGGCAGTCCGCTGTCCCTGCCGAAGCAGATCTACACCGACGGCCTGGCCTACTTCTGGCAGCGGGTCAACTTCCCCGTAAAACTGTGGAACTCCATCTGGACTTCGGCCCTGGTGGCGGTGGCCGGCACGCTGCTGTCGCTGCTGAACGCCTACGCCATTGGCGTGGGCCGGGTGCGCGGGCGCGCCTGGATCGTGGCCGTGTTCATGATCGCCAACATGCTGCCACAGGAGGGTCTGATCTACCCGCTGTTCACCATGGCGCAGAAGACCGGGCTCACGGACAACCCGTGGTCGATCGTCATTATCTTCACCGTCATCCAGTCGGCCTTCGGCACCTATCTGCTCTCCTCCGTGCTGGGCACCTTCCCGCGCGCCCTGCTGGAGGCGGCCGAACTCGACGGCGCCGGCCGCTGGCAGATTCTGTGGCGGGTGGTCTACCCGATCGTCCGCCCCACCATGGCGGTGCTGGCGATCTTCTTCTTCATCTGGACCTGGAACGAGTTCTTCATTCCCCTGGTGATGCTCACCAGCAATGACAATCAGACGGTGCCGATCGCCCTGTCCAGCCTGCAGGGCGACCGCATGCTCGACGTGCCCACCCTCAACGCCGGCGCGCTTGTTTCACTGATCCCGACCTTCCTGTTCTTCCTGTTCTTCCAGCGCACCCTGACCCGCGGCGTCACCGCCGGCGCGGTCAAATAGTGCAAGCCGATTAATCAGCAAAGGACCCCCCATGAAGTTCTCCAACGGCTACTGGCTCGACCGCCCCGGTTACACCGTGGAAAAGGCGCGCGGTCTGCTGGACCTGTCCGTGGACGCCGGTAGCGCCGACGGCACGGGCGGCGTCGCCGGCGTCATCCGCGCCTACGCACCTGTCCGGCAGGTGTCGGGCCGCGGCGATACGCTCAACGTGGGCCTGCTCTCGGCCACTTTCACCGCCGTCGCCGACGGCGTCATCAAGGTGGAGCTGGTCAACCACCGTGGGGTGCGCGACCGCGGGCCGCACTTCGAGGTGTCCACGCCGCAGGACTACCGGGGCCAGGTCGAGCAGGCTCCGGGCGCCGTCGTCCTGCGGGCGGGCACACTGGCCGTGACCCTGCGGGAGGGGGAGGAGTGGACGGCCGCCTTCAGCTCAGCCGACCGCCGGCTGACGGCGAGTCTGCCCCGCGCCGTCGCCCACGTCGTCGGGCCGGACGGGATCGCCTACATGCGCGAGCAGCTCTCCCTGCGGCCGGGGGAGCGGGTTTACGGGCTGGGGGAGCGCTTCGGCGCCTTCACCAAGAACGGCCAGAGCGTGGACATCTGGAACGAGGACGGCGGCACCGCCTCCGAGCAGGCCTACAAGAACATCCCCTTCTACCTCACCAGCGCCGGCTACGGCGTGTTCGTCGCCGAGACCGGCGGGGTGTCCTTCGAAGTCGGCAGCGAGGTGACCACCCGGGTCCAGTTCTCGGTTGAGGGCGAGCGCCTGACCTACTACGTGATCGACGGCCCCACCCCCAAGGACGTGCTGCGCCGTTACACGGCGCTGACCGGCCGCGCGCCGATGCTGCCCACCTGGTCCTTCGGACTGTGGCTGACCACCTCCTTCACCACCGACTACGACGAGCGCACCGTCATGTCGTTCATAGACGGCATGGAGCAGCGTGCCCTGCCGCTGAGCGTGTTCCACTTCGACACCTTCTGGATGCGCGGCTTCCACTGGTGCGACTTCGTGTGGGACCCGGCCACATTCCCCGACCCGGCCGGCATGCTGGAGCGCATCAGGGCCCGCGGCCTGCGTGTATGCGTGTGGATCAACCCCTATATCGCCCAACGTTCGGCCCTGTTCGATGAGGGGGCCGCGCGCGGCTACCTGGTGCGCACCACCGACGGCGACGTGTGGCAGACCGATCTGTGGCAGGCGGGCATGGCCCTGGTGGACTTCACCAACCCCGACGCCGTCGCCTGGTACCGGGAGAAACTCCAGGTGCTGCTGGACATGGGCGTGGACTGCTTCAAGACCGACTTCGGAGAGCGGATACCGGTACGGGGCATCACCTGGCATGACGGCTCCGACCCGGAGAAGATGCACAACTACTACACGCAGCTGTACAACCGCACCGTCTTCGAGCTGCTGCGCGAGCAGCGCGGCGAGGGGGAGGCGGTCCTCTTCGCCCGCTCGGCCACGGCGGGTGGACAACAGTTCCCCGTGCACTGGGGCGGTGACAACGAGTCCACCTACGCCTCCATGGGGGAGACTCTGCGCGGCGGCTTGTCGCTGTGCTCCTCCGGCTTCGCCTACTGGAGTCATGACATCGGCGGCTTCGAGGGCACCCCGGACCCGGGCGTATTCAAGCGCTGGCTCGCCTTCGGACTGTTGTCCTCCCACGCCCGGCTGCACGGCTCGAACTCGGTGCGCGTGCCCTGGGCCTTCGACGAGGAGGCGGTGGACATCGCCCGCCGGTTCATCCGCCTGCGGCTATCGCTTATGCCGTATTTGTACCGGCTGGCGGCACAGGCGCACGCCACGGGGGTGCCGATGATGCGGCCCATGTTCCTGGAGTTCCCCGACGACCCCGGGGCCCGGGACGTCGACACCCAGTACCTGCTCGGGGAGGCCCTACTGGTGGCGCCCGTCATGGACGCCGACGGCGAGGCGGAGGTCTACCTGCCCGAGGGCACCTGGACCTCCTGGTGGGACGGGCACACCGTGACCGGGCCGCGCTGGGTGCGCGAGCGCCACGGCCTGGACACCCTGCCGCTGTACGTGCGGCAGGGGAGCGTACTGCCCGTGACGGGACGGGTGGAACGGCCGGAGGACGACTGGGCCGCCGACCTCACCCTGCGCTGCTTCGGCCTGGTCGACGGCGAGGTGCGTGAGGTAGTGGTGCCCGCGCACGACGGGCATGCGGCGGTCTCCTTCCGAGTCGCCTGCCGCGGCGGCGTGATCACGGCGCGCGCCGACGGCGCTCGCGGGCCCTGGCAGCTGGAGGCGGATGGGCGCAGCACCCGAGCCGACGGCGATTCGGTGGTGACGCTGAAGCTCCCAGGAAGCACGGCTTCGGAGGGGTCAGCGCGCCGCGCCGCGGATAATGAGCCAGCCACGTCCTAGCGGGCGTTCGAGCAGCAATACCGCGTCACCAGCAAAACCCCAATTCCAAGGGTCTGAAATTGAACTCAGATCGACGTCCTCTAAACCGTCTGCATTCTGTCTAGCATTTGCGCCAACGTCTATGTGCTTGCCAGAGTAGCTCGTCTGGTTTGAAACGTAGTCGCGGATGTCTTGGTCTTGGGCGGTGAAGGTGATGATGTAGCCCCAGCCTCCGGGGTAGCTGGCTGCGAAGTTGGTGGCTGGGGAGACAGAGCGTACTTCGGCGTTGTCGGGTAGTTCGTGTCCTTGGCCGATGGCGAGGATGTCGTCCAGGTGGGCCATGTCGGCCGGGTAGGGGGCGCCCTCCTGCTGGGTGGATGTCATGGTGGCTTCCTGGGTGGCGGTTGACTGGGTGGGTGAGGTGTTGCGTGAGCTTGGCGTTGCGCCACAGGCCGATAGTGCCAGTGCTGCGGCGAGCAGGATGGCGGCGGACGGGACGGCGGCTAGCCGTAATCCTGCGTGCAACGTGCGGGTTCCTCTCAAGATGGAGGTTGGCGGCAAGGGCAATTGCATGAGCATCAGCGCGGCGCGCCGCGGATAATGAGCCAGCCACGTCCTAGCGGGCGTTCGGGCAGCAATACCGCGTCACCGGCAAAACCGGTTGTCCACGGAGTGCTCACGGTACTGAGATCGAGGTCTTCCAGCCCTCCTGCGGCTTGATTCGCTTCGGGGTGGTTTTCAATGTTGTCGCCCGAGAGGCTGGTGTTGTTGGTGACGTAGTTGCGGATGTCTTGGTCTTGGGCGGTGAAGGTGATGATGTAGCCCCAGCCTCCGGGGTAGCTGGCTGCGAAGTTGGTGGCTGGGGAGACAGAGCGTACTTCGGCGTTGTCGGGTAGTTCGTGTCCTTGGCCGATGGCGAGGATGTCATCCAGGTGCTCCACGTCCGCCGGGTAGGGGGCGCCCTCCTGCTGGGTGGATGTCACGGTGGCCTCCTGGGTGGCGGCTTCCTGGGTGGCGGTTGACGGTGTGGGTGAGGTGTTACGTGAACTCGGCGTCGTGCCACAGGCCGATAGTGCCAGTGCTCCGGCAAGCAGGATGGCGGCGAACGGGACGGCGGCTAGCCGTAATCCTGGGTGCAACGTGCGGGTTCCTCTCAAGATGGAGGTTGGCGGCAAGGGCAATTGCATGAGCATCAGCGCGGCGCGCCACGAATGATCAGCCACCCACGCCCCAGGGGACGTTCGAGCAGCAGCATGGCATCGCCGCCGAAGCCTAAATCCCAGGGATCTGAAATTGCGCTCAGATCGACATCCTCTAAACCGTCCCTATTTTGATTCGCGTTTGGGCCAGATATGTATTCGCCGGGATGGCCTGTCTGGTTTGAAACGTAGTTGCGGATGTCTTGGTCTTGGGCGGTGAAGGCGATGATGTAGCCCCAGCCTCCGGGGTAGTTGGCGGCGAAGTTTACGGCGGGGGAGACAGAGCGTACTTCGGCGTTGTCGGGTAGCTTGTGTCCTTGGCCGATGGCGAGGATGTCGTCCAGGTGGGCCATGTCGGCCGGGTAGGGGGCGCCCTCCTGCTGGATGGATGTCATGGTGGCTTCCTGGGTGGCGGTTGACTGGGTGGGTGAGGTGTTACGTGAACTCGGCGTTGCGCCACAGGCCGATAGTGTCAGTGCTCCGGCGAGCAGGATGGCGGCGGACGGGACGGCGGCTAGCCGTAATCCTGCGTGCAACGTGCGGGTTCCTCTCAAGATGGAGGTTGGCAGCATGGGCGACCGCATGAGCATCAGCGTGGCGCGCCACGAATGATCAGCCACCCACGCCCGAGCGGTCGCTCAAGTAGTAGCACCGCGTCGCCCGCGAATCCGGTACGCCACGGCTCGCTGATGGTGCTGATGTCTATATCCTCTAAGCCGCCGCCGGATTGCTTCGCCTCAGGATAGCTCTCGACATATTCTCCGGGATAACTGGTGTTGTTGGTGACGTAGTTGCGGATGTCTTGGTCTTGGGCGGTGAAGGCGATGATGTAGCCCCAGCCTCCGGGGTAGTTGGCGGCGAAGTTTACGGCGGGGGAGACCGAGAGTACTTCGGCGTTGTCGGGTAGCTTGTGTCCTTGGCCGATGGCGAGGATGTCGTCCAGGTGGGCCATGTCGGCCGGGTAGGGGGCGCCCTCCTGCTGAGCGGATGTCATGGTGGCCTCCTGAGCCAGGGTGGTTTGGGGGCTCTTCGCGTTTAGGGGTGTAGTAGCTGTTGTCTGAAGCCTCCGGCGTGGATGAGGCTGCGGATGGTGTAGTTGGTCAGATTCCTGAAGCCCAGGGCGATGCCGCGTAGGTGCTCCAGGCGGCCGTTGACTGCTTCAGTGGGTCCGTTGGATGTGCCGCGGTGGTCGAAGTAGGCGAGTATGTCTTCGCGCCGCTGGGCCAGGGTCTTGCCCAGCGACTTCAGCTCTTCGAGGGCGTCAGGCACGCCGGTGGTGAGGGTCTGCATCACTTTCTCCATCAGGGTCTTGCCCTGGGCGGGGGCCTTGGCGCGGTAGGCGGCCATGATCTTCTGATACACGCCCCACATGATCTCTACCGGAGTGTTGTGGGGGTCGGCGAACAGTTGTTCGAGACGCTCCCAGCCCTTGTCGCTCACCAGGCCCGCCCCGGTGCGCAGCAGCCTGCGGGCCTTGTACAGGGGGTCGTCCTTACGGCCCCGCCGCCCGGTGGTCTCGCGCTGGGTGCGGCGGCGGCACTCATCCAGCTTGTCCCCGGCCAGCGCGACCACGTGGAAGGGGTCCATGACCTCCGTCGCGCCGGGTAGGGCCTCGGCGGCGGCGGTCTTGAAGCCCGCGAACCCATCCATCGAGACCACCTCGATCCGGCTGCGCCAGTCCTCGTCGCGTTCCTGGAGCCATTGCTTGAAGGCCTGCTTGGAGCGGCCTTCGATCATGTCCAGCAGGCGGGAGGGGCCGGTACGGTCGCGCACGGGTGTAAGGTCGATGATGACGGTGACGTACTTGTCGCCCTTGCGGGTGTGCCGCCAAACATGCTCATCCACCCCGATGACCTCCACACCCTTCAGACGTCCAGGATCATTGATCAAGCGGTCCTTGGCCCGCTCAAGGACGGCCTCATTGGCGGTGTGCCAGGACACCCCCAGAGCTGCCGCCACACGCGAGATGGACATGAACTCCACCCCCACGGCCCGGATCGCCCACTCCTTGGCCGCCAAGGTCAGCCTCGCCCGCTTGGCGGCCGCACGAGACGCGTCCTGCCTCCACACACGCCCACAGCCCTGGCAGCGCCACCGGCGCAGCCGCACCAGCAAGTGGGTTGGGCGCCAGCCCACCGGAACATGCGCCAGCCGCCTCGCGACGGTCCCCACCGGGGCGCCCTGGGCCCCGCAGACCCGGCAGAACGCATCCTCCTCGCAGACCTGCAGCCGACACTCCACCAGTGCACCGCCGCCATCTATGCGCATGCCGGTGACAGTCAGTCCCAGCGCGTCCAGGCCCAGGAAACTAGCAAAATCAGGGGCAGCAAAGGTAGTCTCGGCCATGTCGAGGTCTCCGTGATCGGTGGTGTTCAGCAACCACCAATCATCGGGGACCTCGACCCCTACCCGCCCCTGCGACACGCGCACCCACGACTACCCCACCACCACACCCTCAAACACGAAGAGCCGGTTTGGGTAGGTGCGCTTCCGCGGGTGGCCGCGGACCCGCCGCATGCCGACAGCATCAGCGCGGCGACCAGAACTCCCGCCGCAATCGGCGGCAGCACGAGTTCTCTGAGATTGGTCATGGCCCGGTCCCGTGTTGAATGGACGATTCACCGACGAGGTCGTACTCCTTGGCTAAACCGGCTCTGTGAAGCTCTTGCAGCTCTTTGTCGGTAACGGTGATGCCATTGATAGTGGTGGACTTGTTGCCATCCCAGTTGTACCGATCGGCCACATGCACTCGGTAGTCGTAGGAGTATGTCCACTCGGCGTTGGAGTCGGTGGGCGGATATACGGTGACGGTGCCGTCGGTGCAGTAGTGATATCCGCCCGTTGCCAAAAACCAGTTTTGGTCCTCGTATTGCTCAGCGTACTCGGGCGCCCATTCGGTGTTGAAAGGGTAGGTTACTGGTTATGATGTGCCCGACGTTTGAGCATCGGCAACCGCCTGGCTCGCCATCCATTCGGCGTCGGCTTGTGCGTCAACTGGAAGATCGGGCAGGTCGGTCAGCATATTGTCTACGTTGATGTCCTGTGGTTCTCCGGTGTTTTGTAGATAGTGGTAAAGATTCTTCGAAGCGTCCGGCCACATTGACTCGCACGCGCCCGCTGCTAGGGTTGCGAGTTCGTGTACGACATGATCGTGGGGTGTGGCTATGCGCTGCGCATACTTACCTGATCCTTCATTTTCAGAATCACCGGGGTACTGCCAAGGGTCCACGCCCGGCATATCTGCGTGTTCGCCAGGAACTGGATTCCCTAACCCGGTCTTGTTAGTGGCGTGTCCCGTTCCGTCGCCGCTATTGCTTTGTCTGCCACCCCAGGGAAACACGCGCCCTGTGCGTGACTTATCAGTATCGGAGTCCTTGGTCCGGTTAAACGAATGTGAACCGGAGTCAGCTATAGCCTGCGATGTGGTGTTGAGTGCCTGGGCATATTCGGCGTCGACCTGGTTGGCCAGGGTGACAGCGGCAGCCACCATCCCGGCCAGTTCATCGGCCTGGGACTGGATGAGTTTCGCATCGGGCGTCGTCCCACCGGCGGAGTCACCGGTCGTGGTTGCTGCCGTAGTGGCGGTCATGTTGCTCGTCGTGGGGAGCATCGCGGTGACAGTTCCGTCATCGGCCAAGGACAAATAGGGATTAGCGTCGACATAGTCCTGGCACGCCAAGACCTGGCGACGAACCGCGATCAGCCCGTCGCAGGCAGCGGCGGTGGCTGTCTGGAGCGAGCCGATCCGTGCGATGAGCTCGCTGTGTTCAGTGATGCTCGAGCGCAGCGCCGCGCGCATTGCGTTGACGCCCGAAGACCGCGAGGCCACCTGACTCAGTGCCAATTCAGCGTCTTCATGCAGAGATGACAGGCGCGTGCCCACAGTCCTGAGTGAGTCCGAGGCTTCGGCCACGCCGTCGGGACTCCAGGTGCGGATGTCTGCCCATGTAGCCATCGCTCAGGCCAGCCCCTTCTCAATCGCCCACTGCAAACCTGAACCGGAGGTGGCCCTGGGGGTCAGCTCGGCCATGGTCGCATCGTTGGCGCGGTGAGCGGATGCCAACTCGGCGGTGCCCGAGCCGACGTCCGCGTACTGGCTCCCCAGGGCATCGGTAAAGTCCTTGAGTGAGGTGGTGGCCGCATCTATCGCTCCGGAAGTGAGCGAGCCTGGCATCGCAGCCACGACGCTGCTAAGCGCGTCGTCAGCATCCACGTCTCGCACGCCGCCGTCCAGCGAACTGAGCCGGGCTGCCAGCATCTCCAGGTCACCCGCAACGATATGGATGAAACCGTATGACATGGTTCATGTACCTCCTGCGGTCTGAGTCTCGTGCGGTTCCTAGTGTCGCGTGTCGTTAGTTCTTGAACGGTTGGTTGGGTGGGATCATGGGGCATGGTTAATCGTCCTGCTCCTGGTGTGTTGTTGCGTGAGGGTGATCGTGGCGAGTTGGAGGCATTGGTGCGTTCGCGCAGTGCGCGGGCGGGACTGGTGCGGCGGGCGCGGATCGTGCTTCTTGCCGCCGATGGGCTGTCCAATACCGAGATCGCACGCAGGGTGGGCGCCTCGCGTACCACCGTGATCGCGTGGCGCGGCCGCTACCAGCGCCTGGGCATGGACGGCCTGGAGGACGCTGATCGTCCGGGCCGGCCCCGCAAGGTCGATCACGCCGCGATCGTGTCCGCTACGCTGACCCCGCCGCCGAAGTCGTTGGGGGTCACGCACTGGTCCACCCGGCTGCTGGCTGCCCGGCTGGGCGTGTCGGCGGCGACAGTGGCCAGGGCCTGGAGGGCTTACGGGATCAAGCCGTGGCGGGAGCAGTCGTTCCGGTTTTCCACCGACCCCGAGCTGGTCGGCAAGGTCACTGACATCTGCGGCCTGTACCTGGGCACCAACCCCGACGTGCCAGATAACGCGATCGTGCTGTGTGTGGACGAGAAGTCCCAGATCCAGGCACTGGACCGCACCATGCCGGTCCTGCCCATGCAGCCCGGGCTGATCGAGCGCCGCAGCAGCGACTACGTCCGGCACCACGCCACCACCCTGTTCGCGGCGCTGGAGATCGCCACCGGCAAGGTCACCGCCGTCACCAGGCCCCGCCACCGCCACGAGGAGTTCCTTGCCTTCCTGCGGCAGGTGGACAGGGCCTACAAGGACGCCGTCGACCCCGGCACCGGAGAACGCGTCCAGCTGCACCTGGTCATGGACAACTACGCCACCCACAAGCACAAGGACGTGCGCGCCTGGCTGGAGGGCCGCCCCCACATACATGTCCACTTCACCCCCACCCACGCCTCCTGGATGAACCTCGTGGAGGTCTGGTTCTCCCTGATCGAGCGCCAGGCCATACGCCGCGGCGTCTTCAAGTCCGTGCAGGACCTGAACAACAAGCTCCGCGCCTACATCACCGGCTGGAACAAACGCGCCCACCCATTCACCTGGACCAAAACCGCCGAACAGATCCTCACCAAAGCCAACCGTCCAGGAATCAACAACCCAGGACACTAGGTGCGTCCGGGCGATTCCTTGGAGCCCGATGGCAGCGATCAAACTACGTCTGTGCCTTCGGCTTGTCAAGCTCGTTATATTCGCATCGGGTTTCGGGTCGGGCTTATTATTTGGTCTCTTCCGGTTTAAGGGCGCAACGGGTGGGTGTTGGCCCGGTCTGCTGCCGGCCTGGTGCTTGGACCGGGCTTCTGCGCTTGGACCGTCTGAGAGTGCGTTTCAGGTGGTGCATCCGCAGCCAGGCAGTCCAGTCCCAGCCGATCGGACCAGGGGGCCCGGTCGGAGGCTAGGCGCCCTCAGATTCGTTGTAATCATGCAGATCGGGTGGGCGACGCCGGGCGGAGGAACGTCGTTTGTGCCGAATCCGGACACCTCCCCCGGCCCGCCAGCGCCACCAACCGAACTCGATGGTCATATCGACCGAACTCGATGGTTATTTCTACCGAACTCGGCGAATACGGTTCATACCGGAAGAGCCGATTATCAGATCCCCGCTTGTCAGCTCGGTGCCCGCAGCATGGAGGCCCCCTCGTGGAAGACGGGATCGATCAGCTCCGGTTCCCTGCCGTCCAGAGGCGGTGCTCCCTCGAGCTGGTCGACCAGTAGATCGACGGCGGTGGCGGTCACCTTGGGCACGTCCGAGTCGTAGTAGGTGTAGTCCACCGGTGTGTGAGGAGAGTCGCCCGACCCTCCGGCGCCGATGACCGACACGTCCACACCGGGCGTGAGCCCCTCCGCCAGGAGCACATTGATTACGTCGTCGATTGAAGTGGCCGGCGAGGCGATGAAGGCGTTGGCGCGATCGGGGCGGGTGAGATATTCGTGCACGGCCGCCCTTGTTGGGCCGAAGCCGCGTGCGATGGCCAATGAGTCGAGCGATAGGCCCAGTGCTGAGGCCCTCTCCGTCAGCGTGCGGTCGAAGCGTTGAATGAAGCCCATGGGGCTGATGTGCTCGGACGATGACCTGACTACGAGTGCTCTGCCGTGCCCGGCGTCGTGTACTTTCTGGGCGCAGCCCGCGCCGATGGACTCGAAGTCGGTATCCGTGGCGATCACCGATTCGGCGTCGTGGCTGAGACCGATGAACACCGAGGGGATGCGCAGATCGTGCGCGGCCGCCACGCGGGCATCGTCATCGAGCACGTCCATTACCAGTATGCCGTCACAAAGCGCGGACTCGGTCAGGCGCCGCATACCCTCCACGCCCTCCTCGCCGCTGATGACCAGCAGGTCGTAGCCGCGACGTCTGCATGCGGCGGCGAGGGAGACGATGTAGCGGTACTGACCCGGGGCGTCGATGCGCTCGTGATAGGGCACCAGCAGACCTATGATCCTGGACTCCGAACTCTTCAGCGCCCGTGCGCTCGCATGCGGCCGGTACCCCAGTTCGGCCATCGCCGCGCGTACGCGCGCACGCGTATCGGGCGCGACGAAGCGCTTGCCGCTGAGCACGTAGGAGACCGTGGACTGGGAGACTCCGGCTGCCTCCGCGACGTCGCGGCTGGTGGGTGAGGACTGCATGGCGGACACTCTCGCTCGGGGGATGGACTGGCACCCCGCGCTCGCGCACGACTTGCCAGATTCGATTCATGATGATACATTTCTCGCCCGAGGCGGAGCGAAGACGCTTCGTCAGGTCTTTCTCACAACATCGTAGGGCGACATGAGCAAATCTAACAGGTGCGCATACGTTTGCGCATACGTATCGATGAGTTCGCCGCCGCCCTGGGAACGGAGTCGACATGTTCATCAACGCCCGTACATCCGCGGGAACACGCCCCGCCCGGAGGCCGGCCATCAACCGCCGTCGCGCCCTTCAAGGTGCCGCCCTGGCGGCCGCCGTCCTCCCGCTGGCTGCCTGCGCCGGCCGTGGCGGGGGCAAGGCCGCAGGAGAGGTCACCTCCCTGAAGGTGCTGGACTACTACGCCGATGAGCCGGACAACCAGATCTTCCAGCAGGCGCTCGAGGCTGCCGCCGAGCAGGTCGGGGTCACCATCGAACGGGAGAGTGTCAGCGGCACGGGCCTGATCCAGAAGGTCCTGCAGATGAGTTCCTCGCGCACCTTGCCCGACCTGCTCATGCTGGACAATCCCGACCTGCAGCAGATTGCCGCCACCGGAGCACTGGCGCCCTTGAACGACTTCGGCATCACCGCCGACGGCTTCATTGAGGGCTTCATCGGCGCGGGCACCTACGACGGCGAGCTGTACGGCATGGGCCCGTGCGCCAACACCCTGGGCCTGTACTACAACCAAGACCTGCTGGACGCCGCCGGCGTGGCGGTGCCCACCACCTGGGATGAGCTCAAGGCGACTGCGAAGGCGCTGACCAAGGACGGGGTGTACGGCTTCGCTTTCTGCGCCAAGGCCTCCTATGAGGGATCCTGGCAGTTCCTGCCCTTCTTCTGGTCGGCCGGCGCCGACGAGACCGACATCGCCACCGCCGAGGCCGCCGCGGCCCTCCAGCTGCTGGTGGACCTGGTCGGTGAGGGCTCCGCCTCCCAATCGGTGCTCAACTGGGGGCAGGGCGATCTGGGTGAGCAGTTCACCTCCGGCAAGGCGGCCATGATCGTCAACGGCCCGTGGATGACCAACACCTTCAATGATTCCGGTATCAACTGGGGTGTGGCCGAGATCCCGGTCCCCAAGGCCGGGGACACCGCGGTGTCCCCACTGGGCGGTGAGTTGTGGACCGTGCCGCTCACCGGCGACCAGGCGCGCCAAAAGAAGGCCGCCGAGTTGCTCGCGGTGCTGCTGGGCGAGGACTCGCTTCTGGAGTTGAACACCTCCCG